>JAWKOK010000035.1:0-50532 GCA_041391205.1 Caldilineaceae bacterium | reverse complement strand
CACGCCGGCGGCCTCGGCAGTACGCAGCAGCGTGCCGGCGTTGCCGGGATCGCGCACGCCGTCCAGCAGCAGCACAAAGTCCGCCGCCGCGGGCATGGGCAGATCGGGCAGCGGCACGACCGCGGCGATCCCCTGGGGCGTGACGGTCTCGGCGATGCCGGCGAAGACCGCGGCCGTACAGGTCCAGACGTCGCTGCCGCGGGCGCGGGCCGTGGCGAGCAGCGGCTGGAGCTCGTCAGCAGACAGCGAGTCCGGCACGTAGAGCAGCAGCGCGGGCGTCACGCCGGAGTCCAGGGCATCGCGCACCAGACGCAGCCCTTCAAGCAAGAGCTGCCCGCGCGCGTGCCGGGTCTTGCGTTTGGACAACTTGCGCAGCTCTTTGATGCGCGGGTTGGCGGTGCTGGTGATGTGCATGAGCGTCTGTGTCACTGCGTTCTGCAGCGGGTTGTGGCTTGCGCGGGCGGGCGTCGACAACAAGTCTGTCAACAAAAAACAGACGACAGGTGGTGGATGCCGCCTGCCGTCTGTGTCTGCCGCTTTGATGCGTAATACGAATTGGTGTTGTGCCGGGTCGTGAATGCCGCCGAAAAGCCCGGTCCGAGTTGCTCCCGCAGGAAGCCACGGCGGACCCTCGGCGTCGTCTTCACGCCGAACTGTCTACTCCAGCTTCGACTTGGACAAGTCGGCCAGCTTGGCAAAGGCCGCCGGATCATGGACGGCGATGTCTGCCAATACTTTGCGGTCGACCTGTACGTCGGCCAATTTCAGACCGTGAACGAAGCGGCTGTAGCTCAGGCCATTCATGCGCGCCGCGGCATTGATGCGCGTAATCCACAGGCGGCGAAAATCGCGCTTGCGGTTTCGGCGGTCGCGGTAGGCGTAAAACAGGGACTTCATCATGGCCTCATTCGCCCGGCGATAGAGCCGGTGGCGTGTGCCGAACTGTCCCTTGGTGAATTTCAGAACCTTCTTGTGTCGCTGGTGGGCGTACACCTTTGGTCGTGAACGAGGCATTGGTTTCTCCTTCCGTGATGGCGGAGCCTCAGGTCATGAGGCTCTCTTACGGGCCGATCACGTTTGGGTATCTTCACAGCCGGACTGGGTCCGCGTGTGAAGCAGCGGGAATCGTTAGTCCTTGACGGCGTCGCCGCCGGTCTTTGCCACCTGCTTGATGTTCGCCTTGACGGTGCTGGGCACGGTGCGACGGAACTGGCGGTTGGTGGCCTTGCGCTTGTTGCGGCGCAAGTGGGTGCGGCCGGCCTTCATGCGCATCAGCTTACCGTTCTTGGTAATGCGAAAGCGCTTGGCCGTGCCTTTGTGTGTCTTCATCTTCGGCATGATGGCCTCCATCTCTCAAACTCAATCAAAGCGGCAGACATACAAAAACGGGCGACCGCCCGTTTTATGTAACAATTCGGTTCGGACTTCAATTTAGCGTTACGATTTGGCCTCGGCATGGGACGGCGCAAGGACCATGATCATGCTCCGACCATCCAGCGACGGGAACGCCTCAACGGCGACGACGTCGGCAACTTCTTCCGCCACACGCTTCATCAAGTCACGTGCGACTTCGGGATGGGCGATCTCACGGCCACGGAAGCGGATACGGACACGGATCTTGGCGCCTTCCTTGGCAAACTTGCGAATCTTGGTCAGCACCACCTGAATATCGTGTTCGTCCGTCTTTGGGCGCAGACGCACTTCCTTGATCTCAATCTGCTTCTGCGCTTTGCGCGATTCCCGCTCGCGCTTCTGCTTCTCGTAGAGGTACTTCCCGTAGTCCATCATCCGGCAGACCGGAGGAGTGGCGTTGGGGGCAACCTCAACCAAGTCGAGATCTTGTTCTTCGGCCAGCTGCAATGCCTGGGCCACCGGCATGATGCCAAGCTGCTCACCCGTTGCGCTGATCACACGAATTTCGCGCGCCCGAATCTGATCGTTGACGCGTGTTCCGTCGCTGGTGCGCATTGGCGGCCTGGCAGGTGCTCTTCGAGCGATAGCTCTACTCCTTTGGTTGCTAAATTGAATCCGTAATATTGAACCCCTGATCATACGCACAAACACAGATAGTGCGGCATGAAACTGCCTGAATCACACCAGTGCGTATGATGTCCAAATTGACGTGCGTAGTATAGCATTCCCAGAGAGGCGAGTCAAGTTGGAGTCCTGAACTAAGTGTATCACATTTTTGGGGTGGACTTCCCGGAAGACCTCAAGGATCTCCCGTGGGCAAGAAGCACCGGAGGTCTTCCGGGAAGTCCACTCCTGCGGTGAAACGAGGACGGGACACGGCGCAACACGACGCTGTCCTGTCCTTACCTTTGAGTTGCCCTCAGGCCGCCATGCTACACCCGGCGACCGGTCGATGCGCTCCTGCACCAACGCCTGAAACTCGCCGAACGGCATTCCGTTTTGGCGCGAGCCGTCCCGTTTGCGCAGCGCAACCGTCTCCTCTTCCACTTCCCGGTCGCCCACGACCAGCATGTACGGCACCTTCATCATCTGCGCCGCCCGAATCTTGGCATTCATCCGGTCTGCCCCCAGGTCGGCGGCGGCGCGCACGCCGGCGTCCTGCAACTGCGCGGCCAGGCGCAGCGCATACTCGTTGTGGGCATCCGTGATGGGGATGACCCGGAAGCCTGCTCAGGCGCCAGCCAGACCGGAACGCCGGCGTAATGCTCTCGATCAGGAAGCCGATCGCGTTCGTGGGTGCTCAACGGCGCACGGTGGATGCAGAGCGGCGTCTCTTCCGCGCCTTCACGGCTGATGAACGTCAGGTCGAAGCGCGGCGGCACCGCAAAGTCCACCTGGTTGGTGGCCAACGTGAACTCGCGGCCGATGGCGCTCCAGATCTGCACGTCGATCTTGGGGCCGTAGAACGCGTACCTCATCCGGCACCTCGACAAAGGGCACGCTGCCGTTGACCATGGCCCGGCGCACCATCTCTTCCGTCTTGAAAGCCACAGGCGTTCGTTGTCCACGTACTTCTTGCCCAGCCCCTTGGGATGGTGCGTGCTCAGGCGCATGACGTAGCGGTCGACCTGGAAGAGCTCGAAGTACTTCCGATACAGGTCGATCACGCCCATGAACTCGGCCTCGAACTGCTCTTCCGCACAGTAGATGTGGGCGTCGTTCATCTGCATGGAGCGCACACGCATGAGGCCGGAACAGCTCGCCGCTCTTTTCGTAGCGGTAGCAGGTGCCGTATTCGGCCAGCCGCACCGGCAGGTCACGATAGCTGCGCAGCTTGGCCGCGTAGATCTTGTGATGCAGCGGACAGTTCATCGGCTTGACATAATACCGCACGCCTTCCAGCTCCATGGGCGGATACATGCTCTCCGCGTAGTAGGGCAGATGGCCGCTGCGCAGGAAGAGATCCTTCTTGGTCAAATGGGCGTGCGCACGTGCTCATAGCCGGCGGCCGTCTCCATCTCATGGGCCAGACGCTCCAACTCTTCGATGATCAATACCGTGCCGTTGGGCAGCCAGAGCGGCAGGCCCGCCAGGGCCGACCTCCTCGTCGAAGATGAAGATTTCCAGCTCGCTCGGCTTTGCGGTGGTCGCGCTTCTTGGCCTCTTCCAACATCTCCAGGTGGGCCTTGAGTTTTTTCTGTTGCGCCACGCCGTGCCGTAGATGCGCTGGAGCAGGGTTGCTCATCGCCGCTGCGCAGGCGCCGGCCACGGACATGAGCTTGAACGCATCCGGCGGAATCTGGCCCGTGTGCTCCACGGGGGCCGCGGCAGAGGTCCTCGAACGTGTCCTGCGTGTACGTGCTGATGACCGGCTTCTCGGCAATTTCGTTGCCGTACTCGTCGACCCCCGCCTTTTTCCAGCCCCGCGATCAGGTCCAGCTTGTAGGGCTGGTCCGGCAAGATGGCGCGCCCCTCGTCTGCGCTCACCTCGCGGTAGTCGAACGGGAACTTGCCGCCGATGATCTGGCGCATGCGTTTTTCGATGGCCTCC
This sequence comes from Caldilineaceae bacterium, assembly GCA_041391205.1. Lineage (GTDB taxonomy): Bacteria > Chloroflexota > Anaerolineae > Caldilineales > Caldilineaceae > JAWKOK01. The sequence continues at coordinate 46,568 of JAWKOK010000035.1, read as the reverse complement.
AGATCCTCCGGCGAAAAGGTGCGTTGCTTGCCGTCCTCGCCCGCGCCGAGATCGAAGTCGTAATAGAAGCCCGTGTCGATGGGCGGCCCGATGGCAATCTTTGGCCTCGGGAGCAGAGTTCAAGCACAGCTTCTGGGCCATCACATGGGCCGTTCGTGCCGGATCTTGTAGAGATCGTCAATTTCTACTTGGTTGTAGTTCGCCATAATGCTTCCCTCATTGAGTAACCGCACCACTGCTCAATTCACACAAAGATCCACATCAGCAAATCAAACAGCGCGCCGGTACTTCGACAGCAAATGCGACCAGGGCCTGAACTAGGTTCATCGCTGTCTCGGCATCGAACAGGTACAGCACAAACCAGCCCACAATCAACACAAGCGCAATGTAGACGCGACGCTCGAAACGCAATGTCGCGCGGCGTACGCAATCTCCGCCGGGGTCTTATCAGTCTTGAAGGTGATCGACAACGGAGAGTTCATCGCGCCCTCCGATTTCGACCACTTCTTCAGGTTATTCCAAAATATGACGAGCGTGACAACAAGAACTAGGACAGCAATCGCTTGAACATAAACATCAACCGGGAGACTGTCCACAGTGCGTACTCCCTTGGTCTACGTTGTTTGTTTCGGCGTATGTGAGGAACGCATTACAAAACAGATATACCACGATTCGCTCTTGAACGTGCGGACAATCTCTGCTAAGATAGTAGAACATGCGTTCTGTATCTCGACTCTACTGGAACACCTACCATGGACCTTTCATTCTTGGACTGGATCAATCCACTCGACGGACTGATCGGCCGTTCTGCACGGAAGCATGCATCGTTTCACGTTTGATGCACAATGCCAGTTCTCCGGTCGCGACGTCGAAATCATGCTGCGTCGGTACGGTATTCACATTTGGGGCCGTGAGGCCGGGCCGGGTGCTCAACGTGCGTTTCTCGTCAAACGCGGCCAAGCGGTCTGGGCCGAATATGTGATGTGCCGCCGGCGTACCCTTGACGTCACCGTTGCTCGACCCGCGCAATGCACAGTATGCAGTCAACCACGTCGGGACGGCATGCCTATTCCTTGGACCGACGAAGGCGTCAAGCCAAGTAGCTTCATCGATCGACTGGTAGAAGGCATGGACAACCTGCTTATAACTCACCGCCCGCCAGCCACGCGGCGGCCCACCAGGTCAGCAAGAGCAAATGCCGCATGCCCTGGCCGAGCCGCACCGGGCTCATCCATTCCCTCCAGCCGGTGCGCGTTGCCGCCTTCGGCGATGCCCACGCAGACGGCCGGAATGCCGGCTCAGCGGGATGTTGGCGTCGGTGCTGCTGATGCGCAGGTCCGGCGGCGTAGTCAAGCCGGCGTCGCTTGACGCCGCCTTGACCAGGGGATGGTCAGGCGCGATCTCGCCGGCGGGTCGATCGCCGATGGTCTCCACTGTGACGTGTACGCCCCACTTCTTCCAGCGTGCCGTCTGGTACCGTTCGACCAGTTGGTTCACGTTGGCCACCAGGTATTCCAGCGCCGTGGATCTCGTTGCGCATGTCCAGCCCCAGCGTCGCGGCTGGGCGATGGTGTTGATGGAGGTGCCGCCGTCCATGCGCCCGATGTTGAACGTGGTGCGCAGGCGGTGGGCACCTTGATGCGCACGATGTCGGCCGCGATCAGCGACAGCACGTGCACCGTTGGCCGTGCCGGTCGCCCAACTGCGGCCGCCCGGTGCGTTGACGCTGATACGGTAGCGGCGTGATCCCAGCGCGCGGTGGACGATGCGGCCCAGGCCCATCCCTTCCAGCACGATGGCGGCGCTGATGCGGTCGCGCAGCGTCTGGACCGCAGCGCGCATGCCGCGCAGGTCGCCAGCCCCTCTTCGCCGCTGTTGGCCACCAGCCAGATGTCCACCGGCGGCGGCTGGAGCGTCGCCAGCGTCTCGGCCAGCACCAGCAGCGCGGCCACGCCGGTCGAGTTGTCGCTGATGCCCGGGCCGTAGATGTGCTCCTCGGCGGCGTCGTGGCGCACGCTGAGATCGGTGTGGGCCGGGAAGACGGTGTCCGTGTGCGCGCTCACCAGCAGGGCCGGCGCCGTGGCGTCGCGGCCGGGCACGCGCGCATGCACGTTGCGGTGTGCGTCCACATGCACGTCGCTCAGACCCAGCGCATCCAAGCGGGCGCGCACCCAGGCGGCGCGCTCTTCTTCGTGGTCCGTGGGCGCGGCGATCTGCTGGACGGCCACGCAGATTGCGGCCACACGATCACGTTCTTGGCTGAGGGCGGCTGCGGCGGCAGCCACGTCGGCGTAGTCATTCGGCAGCATGGATCACCCGATGCTCTCGGCTTGGCACCCGGTCGTCGCCGTGGTGTCTCGTGTGAGTTTGGACCTGAAATACAAAAATGCCCCGTCCGGCATGGGACGAGGCATGGACCCGCGGTTCCACCCATGTTGACCGGCCGCTGTCAAGGCCGATCCACTTGTGGCGCCGGTAACGGAGCGACCCGTGACTGTCTAGTGACAAGAGGATGTGCCCCTTGTGTTCAAAAGTCCGCTCACAGGTGGTTGCCGGTGCGGTCCTTGCGGGGGCTTGCAGCCGCTGGCCCTCGCTCTCTGGAAGTCCCGGTATCGCCGGCGCGTCCTGGTCATCGCGTTTGTTGGCCGACGCCACAGCGGACAAGTGAGAAAAAGAGGCACACTACCGGAGCAGTGTGCGCTTGTCAACCATGTGGCGTCGGGCAAATTATCTTGTCGTGTGGGCGATACTGGACTTGAACCAGTGACCTCTACGATGTCAACGTAGCGCTCTAGCCAACTGAGCTAATCGCCCGAACTGTGCCAAAGTGTAGCATACCCGTGGGTGCCGGGCAAATTTCCGGGTGAATCGCAGGCATCTTGTTGACGACGAAGCGGACGCCGGTGCACAGTATCACGCCGTGCACCGGCGTCCGCCTCGTTGAGTTCGGTTAAGTGGACTCAGTTGGGGAAAATGTAGCCGGTCGGCCCCATGTTCATGGTCTGAATCTCAGAGTGGGTGTCGAGCATGTGCTGGATGAACATGATCTCGCGGGCGAGTAGACGCTGTTCCCGGGCCAGCATATCGGGAATGCCCGGCAACTCCAGCAGCGCCTGCTTGTCTTCATTGTTCACCTGCAGCGCAATGGCGACCATGAAGGCCAGCATCTTGGGGTCTTGCGGAAGCTGTCGATTCAGGTTCAGCTTCTGCTGCGTGGCCTTCTCCAACATCTCCATGTACGCATAGACCTTGGGCCGCACGCGTTGCATGAGTTCGCCCGCTGACCGGGTGGCCGCGTTGACGATGGGATAGTGCCGCACTTGCGCCACGGCATACGAGCGGCTGTAGTCGACCGACTCGATGCGAAAGCGCTGGGTGCCCACCGTGCTGATGTTCATGCGGCCGTCGGGCATGCGCTGCACCTTGGCGATGCGCGCCGCGGTGCCGATGTCGCACGGCGTGGCGGCATCGCCGACTTCCTGTCCATCGCGAATCAGGGCGACGCCGAACGGACTCTTGGTCTCCACACAATGTTCTACCATCTCGCGGTAGCGCGGCTCAAAAATATGCAGCGGCAGGAACATGCCCGGAAACAGGACAACATTGAGCGGGAAAAGCGGCATCTCCATGGTCTCGTCCGACCCTTGCTCTAGTTCGTGATCGGAGTCGGCGCTGTTCCCGACTGTGTTCCGACCGTAGCCTCTGTGGTTCGTCACGTTTGTCAATACCTCAATCTACAATCTACGAATTTTACTCGTCCTCTTCGGGAATGTCGGCCAGGTCGACCTTCATTAACTCGCGCATGATGGTCGTGGCAAACGCGCCCTTGGGCAACGAAAAACGCACGTCCAGCGCCGGCGCATCCACCGTGCCGGCCTCATCAATGGCCAAATCGTCCACCAGGATGCGACCCATGCGCCGGGTGCCGTCGATCTTGGCCCGGGCAAACAGGTCCACGTCGACCGCAGCCGCGTCCAACACGGCGGCTTCCAGCGCGCCGGCTGCGGCATGGGCGGGGCGCATCTTGGCCCCGAAGATCGGCGCCGTGAAGCTGATCTCTCGCGCGGCATAGCGTGGCTGCTCGACCGCGGCGTCTTCCACGTCGAAGATGCCGCCGGTGGCGTACTTCTTGGCCACGTCGCCGGTGAGCAGATGCTCGAAGTGCCCGTCATCCAGCCGCCGCGCCAGATAGTCGTTGCAGAGATGGCTCTGGTAGGCCGAAATGAGAAAGCGGCGCAGCCAGCGATCCTTCACGTATTGGCGCCGTTGCAGCACGGCCAACCCCCGGGCCACGTTGGCGCCGTCATGGCCGAACCGCTGCGGCCCAAAGTAATTGGGCAGCCCGGTGTGCTGCAACGCCGTCGCAATGGACGTCGCGCGCGTCATCGCCTCGTCCGCGGGCAGGGGCAGATCGGTCACCCGAATCGTGAAGCGATTGCCCAGCAGATGGCCGGCGCGCAACTTGTTCTCATGGCGCTGCGTCCAATTGACTGAGACCGACGCCTTTGCCGCCAGTGCATCCAGCCGCGCCGCAAAGTCGGCATCGTCCGCATGCTGCACGGGTACGCTGAACGTCTGCGTGGTGCGCGCGAACTTGTCCTTCATGCCCGCAAAGCCGACGTCGCGTGCCTGAACGCCAAATGCCGTGGCCAGCGTCTGTTGCACGTCTTTGGTCGTCAACCCCACCTTGGTGATGTTCACGTACAGATGCTGCCCGTGGCCCGACGGCGGATAGAGCGCGATCTCTTCGACCACGAAATCGTCGGGTGTGGCGCGCAGACATCCACCGATGCCCGGTAGGGAGCTGGTTACGTACGGCAACATCAACAGGTTATCTTTCGCACATAGGCGGGATAGAAGCTTGATGGTTGGATTCTGTGCAACAGCATACTCGATACTTCGACACGACCTGCCGAACGTTTCCGAAATTCTGCTGTAAGCTTACCATCGACGGCTTCTTGACGAAGGAAGATGGGTTCCAAAAAAGTTGGGTGTGTCAGTCTGGCTGAGGGGCGCAAAACAAAGAGGGAACATGCGGCTATGAGCCGACTGTGCCGGTGACGACGTCGTCCGTCGCGTAGCTGTTGACAAACACCATGTGGTAGCAGAAGAAACTGCCCGTTTTGCCCTTCATGCGGAAGCCTGCTTCCTCGGCGGCGGTGCGCACGGCGCGGCCGGGCAGATAGCCGGGATCGGGCAACTCTTCGCTCACGGCCAGGCGCGCGCCCGGTTTGAGCACCCGGCGCAACTCCAACATGGCGGCGTAGCGGTCGGGAATCTCGCCCAGGGTGGCGATGACGACGGCAAGGTCGCACGAGGCGTCGGGCAGGGGCAGGTCATAGGCGCCCGCGTGGTGAAGGTGCACGTTCTGCGCCAGGTTCGCGGCGGCGAGACGCGTCGCGGTCGCATCGAGCATGGGCTGCTGCACGTCGACAGCGTGGACCGTGCCGGTGGGGCCGACCATGCGCGCCATGGCCGCCGTGAAAAGACCGGTGCCGCAGCCCAGGTCGAGCACCGTCATGCCGGGCGCAATGCCGAAGAGGCCGAGCGTCTCCAGCGGGTCGCGATAGCGCAGGCGCAGCCCGTGGTCCAGCAGCGGGGCAAATTGGTGCGGCATGGGATGGGGCGCACGCTGCTGCCCGACGCGCAGGCTGACCTGCGTGCCGATGACAGAGCCTGCGCCCGCGGCGGTGAATTGACCAGAAACTTCACAATCGTTCGCCTCCCTGGATTGGGAATCCCGTTGTGAGACGGATTACCGCCTCACAAACCAGGTTTCTCGCAGAAACCTGGTTTGTTGCCTGCACCGATTTTCTATAGCGCGGTTTCGGCCGGGGCTGGAAAGCGCACCCGCAGCACACCGTCGCTGAAGACCGCGCCGCCGGCCGGCCGGTGGGCCAAGACGCTGGGCAGCAGCAATTCACGTTTGAAATTGCCGATGCTCACAAAGAGTTCGTCGCCCCGCTTGGTCAGCTTGACCTTGTCCAATTCTACGTTGGGAAGGGGCAGCGTCAAAATGAAGTCCTCGCCGTCTTCCACAATCTCCTGGGCCTGGCCTACATAGAAGACCTCGCCGGGATCGCGCTCGGCAAAGAGGTCGGACGCCAACTGGTGCAGCCGGTCGATGCCCACCATTTCCTGATCGTACCAGCCGGAGCGCAGGATGGGAAGCGGATAGAAATCACGTTCAATGTCGCCCAAGTAGCGCGCCTGAATCTCCTGCAAGTGGCGGAGGTACGGGTCGTGGCTGGGCTGGACCACCACGGCGTGCCCGCGCCCGTCGCTCTCGATGCCGGGCAGGATGCGGTTGACCACAGCCGCATCCACCGGGTAGTTGAAGAGGGAGAGATAGGTGACGGCGCGCGCGCCCTCTTTCATGACCATCTTCTCGGGATTGAGCACCACGCGGTAGCTGGTGATCTCCGGGTTGAGCAGCACCTTGTGCAGCTCTTTGACGCCGGCCACCAGGTTGTCCAGCCCCACAAACGGATCCTTGTCGGGCATGACCCGGCGGAGCAACGTGCTCGCCACGCGCACGGTCGTGTCGCCCCAGCCGCTGATCCGGGCCATGTACCACTGGAAACTCTCGGGCACGGTCAGCAGGCGGATGGTCTCGCCTGTGGGCGCGGCGTCCACAATGACGCGGTCGAAGTTGCCCTCCTGCGCCTGCCGGTTGATGTGCAACAGGCTCACGACTTCTTCCATGCCGGGGATGACGGCCATTTCTTCGGCGATGGCTTTGCTCATGCCTTGGCGCTTGAGCGCGCTGCCCACATAGCTCTGCATCTGGCCCCAGTGCTCACGGATTTCGTCGAGCACGTTGATCTCCTGGGCGAAGAGATTGGGGGCGACTTCCCGCGGTTCGCTGCGCAGGGGAACGTCCAGGCTGTCGGCCAGGCTATGGGCGATGTCGGTGCTGACGACCAGCGTGCGGTGACCAAGTTCGGCGCTGCGGATGGCAGACGCGGCGGCGACGGTGGTCTTGCCCACGCCGCCTTTGCCTAAGTACAGTACGATACGCATATTCGGGTGTGTTGATCTCCAGGAACGGCGCTGCCCATGCGGGCATCGCGTGACATGACGATTGCGGCGGCCCCGTCAGGCGGTGCGCCCGCGACGGAGACGCCGCACGGACAGCAGCGCGAGCAGCGCCACCAGCGCGCCCGCGACATACGCCGCCGTCCGGCTGAGGCCGAACCAGCCGCGGAATTGCCACCACGTGCGCGGCAGATCGAGCCAATAGGCCCAGCGCCACGGCCACCGATGGCCCACCTGGAGCACGTACTTGCCCATCTGATTGCCGGGGCTCCAGACGACGATGTAGCAGCGGCCGCTCACCAGCGTGCGCGTGTCGATGGTCGGCCCGGCGTAGTAGCGCACCCGGGTCAACGGATCGCGCGCCGGCATGACCAGTTCGCTGGGTGGGGGCGCCACCACCGCGCTGTAGCCGGCCGGCAACTTCACGGGCAACTTGTGCACGTCGGCGCTATAGGGCAGGCTCTGGGCGATCACCGCGAACGCGGGCACGGCCGCGCCGCCCAGGGGCAGCACGGGCACGCACATCTGCACACGCAGGCGCTCGCCCGCTCGGCATTCGGTGCTGTAGACGCGCACGTCTCCCGGCTGGGTCAGCCGGTCAAGAATGGCGCGTCGCTGGCTGAAGTCGGGCAGATGCTGGCTGGTGGCCAACTCTCGGCCTGCGCGGGCGGGAAAGAAGGGCCGGCTGCCGCTCAGTTCCCGTCCCGGCGGCGTCGGACGGTCGATGGGTTGCTCTGGTTCGCGTGCGTTCACAGCTTAGTCCACAGAGTGGACGAATCGGGCGCGGCCGCGTCCGATTCGTCTGGCCGATGTGACGGACGACTCTCATGTCACAGGTTTCCTTCCGGGCAGTCTAGCAAAGGCCACCGCGGGCGTCAAAAGAATCGTGCGCGTCAGTCATTGATACGTGAGTCCGGCGCGAAGGTCGCGTCCCGCGCGATTCGGAGATGGGCTGTTTATCCCGGGGTGCATCTCAATTTGGGGGCAACGACGCGCGCTGCCTGTTTCGTTCGCACGAGGGCGTGCGAACGGCTGTGCCAAAGCCGGGTCGATGCCACCGTTCGCACGAGGGCGTGCGAACTGGACGGAGTCTGCCCCAAATCGGAGATGGGCTGTTTATCCCGTCGGAAATTGACCCGCACCGGGGAATTAATATACGATTACGGCCATGTCTGTGCATGCAGCAGGGCCGCGTCCGACGTTATCGTTGGTGATTCCAATCTGGAACGAAGAAGGGGTCATTCCCGAACTGTATCGTCGCGTCTGCAACGTGATGGACCAGACGGGCGCGCCGTGGGAGCTCATCACCGTCAACGACGGCAGCACGGATCGCTCGTTGGCCATGTTGCTGGGCTGCAAGAACGTGATGCGCGGGTCAAGGTGCTGGACTTCAGCCGCAACTTCGGCCACCAGATCGCCATCACCGCCGGGCTGGACTTCGCCGACGGCGACGCCGTCATCGTCATGGATGCGGACTTGCAGGACCCGCCGGAAGTCATTCTGGAGATGGTGGCGCACTGGCGCGAGGGCTACGAAGTCGTCTACGCCGTGCGCACCAAGCGCGAGGGCGAAACGTGGTTCAAGCTGTGGACGGCCAAGCTGTTCTACCGGCTGATCCAGGGCATCGCCAACATCGACATTCCGCTGGACACGGGCGATTTCCGGCTCATGGACCGGCGCGCAGTGCTGGCCATGCGCCGCCTGCGTGAGAAGCATCGCTTCATGCGCGGCCTGTCCAGTTGGATCGGCTTCAAGCAGATCGGCGTGGAGTACGCACGGGCCGAGCGCTTTGCGGGCGAAACCAAGTACCCGTTCCGCAAAATGCTCAACCTGGCTCTGGTCGCCATCACCAGTTTCAGCTATCTGCCGCTACAACTGGCCACCTATTTCGGTTTCATCTTTGCTGCACTCAGTCTCATCGGCATCGTCTTGACCGTCATTCTGCGCCTGTCGGGCAACCTCTGGTTTCTGGGGCAGGCGACCACGTTGGTCAGCGTGCTCTTTTTGGGCGGGGTGCAGCTCATTTTTCTGGGCATCATCGGCGAGTACTTGGGACGCATCTACGACGAAGTGAAGGGCCGACCGCTCTACATCGTCGCCCACGCCTACGGGTTCGTGGAAGAAGCCGCGCCCCTCACTCCGGAACGTAAGACTGCAACGTCAGCATGAACCGCGAAGATCTCCACGACACAGGGTCAACGTCGCATCTGTATCGTGATATCATTGTCTCTCCCTTCAGCTATCTCCTCGAGGCCGCCGGCCAGTTTCCCAGTTTCTTTGACCATGAAGAACGCCGCCTGCTGCTCACGTCGCTGGCCATCGGCCTGGTGGTCTGGGGCGTGGTCTATTCGCTGGAACTCGGCGTCCACTTCCTGTTCGAGATGACCATGCAGTGGGTGGAGGTGGCCGGGGCGGAAGTCTTCGTCTTTGTGCCGCTCCTGCTGGGCGCCATGGCGGTGGCCTGGTTGTCACGCCGCCGCTCCACCAAGATCGACTATCGTGACAATGAGGGTCATGTCCACGAGTTGAACGACGTGGAAGGCGACGGCCTGGAGCGTACCATCGCGCTCTACTACACGTCGGAGCCGCAGTTGGAGCAGGCATTGTTGGGGCGCGAAGGTGTGGAAGCACGTTGGCAGTTGCCCACCTTTTCGCTGGCCGGCCGCAAGTGGCTGGCCACGTTGATTACGCTGGGCTTCGGCGGCAGCGGCGGTCTGGAGGCCAGCGTGGCCCTCATCGGCGAGAGCCTGGCCGCGGGCATGTTCAAGCCGCGCCAACGCTACGGCCGGGTGACGCTGCGCTTTCACAACCACCTGTGGCGTTCGTTCTGGACGCGCTGGTGGCGCTGGTGGCGCTCCACCACCACCGATTCCTTGCAGACGGCCCAGCTCGCCGGGGTGGCCGCCGCCATCACCACGCTGCTGGGGACGCCGCTGGCCGGCGCATTCTTCGCCACCGAGGTCATGTATCGCCGGCGCCCGGTCATCGAGAAACTGGTCTTTGCGCTGGTGGCGTCGCTTTCCGCCTTCTTCATGGGCCACATCGTCTCCGGCGGCCACGAAGTTCTCTTCCATCCCGGCGTCCTGCCCCAGCCCACCTTCGCCTTGCGCTACTATCTGGCCATCGCCGTCATGGCGCTGCTGGTCGCGTTCGTCAGCCTCTACTTCACGCGCATGCGCTACAGCCTGGGCGACGGCTTGCAGCACACCATCGACAACCTGTGGCTGCGCTTTGCGTTGGGCGCAGTCGCCACGGGCGGCATCGCCATCCTGGCGTCCGGCCTCTCAGGGCAGCAACTGGACCTCGTGCTGGGTCCGGGCACGGGCGCCATCCTGCGTGCGCTGTCCGACGATTACACCGTGCGCATTGCCTTCATCGCGCTGATTGCCAAACTCTTTGCCACACTCTTCACCATCGGCTCGGGCGGCTCGGCCGGGCTGCTCGTGCCCGCCGTCTACCTGGGCGCCATGGTCGGCGTCATCGTGGCGCGGTGGTTCGGCCTGCCCGCGGCGGTCATCGTCGTGCCGGCCATGTCCGCGGGCCTGGTGGGCATCGTCAACGTGCCGCTGACGGCCATGCTCTTCACCGTGGAATCCTTCGGCGCGGCGTACCTGCTGCCGGGGTTGGTGACGTTGATCATCACGCTCATTTTCGCCCACGGCAACAGCGTCTACCGTTCCCAGCGCGAATACGAGGACAAGCGTGAGATCGTCCCCGGCTACAGCGTGCGCCGCATCAACGTGCCCCATGTCTGGGCCGGCCATTCGCTGAGCACGCTGGGGCTGCGCAATCGCTATGACATCAACGTCATCGGCATGATCGACCGCACGGACAGCGACAAGAAGGAGATGGGCGAGCGCATCCGCCCGCAGGTGCCCATCAGCATGGGCTTGCGCCGGGGCGATCTGTTGATCGTGTTGGGTGAAAACGAACGACTGGACGAGATGATGGCCGACATCCGCGAGGAGGAGATGCACCACACCGAGCAGTTGCAGGCGAAGGCCAAGGCGCGTGCCGCCCGGCACGAAGCCGCCGACTGAGCGGCGCGTCACCTGGGCTTTACGGCGTGGCGGCCGGTTGCCCGTGACATAGCGCATACGGCCGCCCGGAGCCGCACAGGCACGGATGGTCGGCGGGCCAGTGGACATCATCGCCGTCCAGGCGCGGCATGACGTCGAAATAGGCGGGCGGCGGCGCGCTGTCCGTCAACTCCGCAGCCGCGTCCAGACCGGGCAGTTGCGCTGCGTCCAAGGGCGTCAACAGGGCGGCCCGTGTGACCAGCGGAAAGCGGACGTCCAGGCGCGCGGCCAGCGCCTCGGCCGCGGCATGGCGCGCCGGTTCCTCCATGAGCGGCGCGTGGGAGGCAAAGACCAGATCGTTGTCCTCGCCCATGCGCAACAGGTAGACGTGCTCGAAGACGGCGGCCAGCGAACGAATCCGCTCCAGGTAGAAATTCCCCAGGTAGAGCAAATTGACCACCATCACGCCGTCCGGGGCCAGCCGCTGTGCGCAGAGTTCGGCGAACTCCCGCGTCGCCATCGCGTAGGGGCGTAGCCGTTGTCCAGAAACGCGTCGAAAATCAGCAGGTCGTAGGGTGGATCGTCGGCGGTCTGGGCCAGCCAGGCGCCCGTCCGCCAGCCCCAGACGCAACTGGTCATCGGTGCGGAAGCCGAAACATTGGGCTGCGGCGCTGACCACCACGGGATCGATCTCGATGCAGTCGATCTGCGTCGCGGGCAGGTGGTAATGGAGCGCAGTGGCCAGGCAGCCGCCGCCCAGGCCGGTGGTGTAGATGCGCCGCGGCTGGGGCGACCAGAGCAGGCCGAGCAGCGCGGCCTGGGTGTACGGGTCGACGAGATCGAGCGGATCGGCGAGGTTCAGCTCGGACTGGACCACGCCCGAGCCGTCGGCATAGCGATCCAGCAGCCACAGGAGCACGTTGTCGTCCTCCTTGGTCACCGTCACGTATTGCGGCCCGGACTGCTCGAAGAAGAGCGTGCCTTCCGGGAGCGCCCGCAAGGGCGCCAGCCGCGCCTCCAACTCAGCCAAATAGCGTGTCTGCCAATCCAACGTCGATCTCCTGCGTTTTAGACCGTCCGGTCGCACAACCGGCGCGGCTCAATGTGGCACGATTGCCACCGGATCGGTATAATCCAGGCGACTCTCCAGTTTGATCAACCACCAAGCCCATCACAGATCGAGGCGCAACATGAGCCGGTCCGGCAAGCACCGTTCGACCCAGCAAAACCACGCCATCGTTGCCTTCGGCGGCGCGGCCGTCATCATTGTCATCCTGCTCTTTGTGTTCGGCCTCTCCAACTGGTTCTGGGTCTGGACCGTAGCCTGGAGCGTCGTGTCGTTTGTATTCTACGGCTATGACAAGATGCAGGCCAAACGGGGCGCCTGGCGCGTGCCTGAAGTGGTCCTGCTCACCCTGTCGCTCATCGGCGGGTTTGCGGGCAGCGCGTTGGGCATGGCCGTCTTCCGCCACAAAATTCGCAAGCCGCTCTTCTGGGTGGCGGCTGTGGCCGGGCTGATCATCTTCGGCTTCATCTTTTTCCAGATCCGCTGAGTTTGGGCCACGCATTTCATGCCATCCGGCAGTATTCCACACCGTGAGGACCACGCCATGACCTACGACATTGTCACGCTCGGTGAAACCATGTTGCGCATGACGCCGCCCGGCCAGCGGCGCATTGAGCAGGCCGCATCCTTCGACCTGGAGGTCGGCGGCAGCGAGTCGAATCTGTCCGTGGGCTTGGTGCGGTTGGGGCTGCGGGTGGCGTGGCTGTCGCGCCTGCCGGCGTCGCCCCTGGGCCGGCTGATCGCCAACACCCTGCGCGGCTACGGCGTGGACACGCAGCATGTGGCCTGGAGCGACGAGGACCGGCTGGGCCTCTATTTTCTGGAGGAAGGCGAAGCGCCGCGGGGCACCAGCGTCATCTATGACCGGCGCGATTCGGCCATGAGCCGCATGACGCCCGCCGACCTGCCGGCGACGCTCTTCGCGCCCGGGCACGCGGACCAGTTGCACCTCTCCGGCATCACCCTGGCGCTCAGTGCCGGCGCTGCCGCCACCGCGCACACCGCCTTGACCCGGGCCAAGGACGCCGGGTGGCGCGTCAGCTTTGACGTCAACTACCGGGCCAAGCTCTGGTCACCCCAGGCGGCCCGCGCCGGGTGTGCGCCCTTTGTGGCGGCCGCCGACATTTTGCTGCTGCCCCGGCGTGACGCGGAGTTGATCTACGATCTGCCGGAGGAACTCCCGGCCGAGGACGCGGTCCGGTTCATGCGCGCCATTGCGCCCCAGGCCGACATCGTGATGACGCTGGGCAGCACGGGTGTCATCGGACTGGCGCGCGACGTGGAGACGCCGATCTTTCAGCCGGCGTTGCCCGCGGCCGGCCCGGGCCGCATCGGCGGCGGGGACGCGTTTGCCGCGGGCTTCTTCGCCGGCTATCGCGAGGACGCGGCGATGCGCCTGGCCACCGGGCTGCGTTGGGGCGCGGCCGCGGCCGCGGTCAAATTCACCATTCCCGGCGACATCCCGGTCTTCACGCGTGAGGAAGTGTTGGCGCTGGTGGAAAGCGACAGCGATCTGCGGGGGGGCGTGCGGCGCTAACGTCTATTCGCTGCCCGCGCCCATGTACGCTTCGGTGATCTGGCGCCGGGCCGGCCAGGAGTGGAAGTAGATGTGGCGCATGGCGCTGCCGCGAATCCGGTCGGCGCGCGCCCGCAAGAGGGCGTAGCCTTCGTTCAGCGCTTCGTGAGCCCGCTCGTGGTCCGCGGCCATGAGCGCCTGGTAGCAGGTCCAGTAGACGGAAAACGGATCGACGATGCCGACCAGGTTGTTGTCGTGCAGCGCGTCGAGGATGTCGAGCACGTTGCCGACGTCGGGCCGGTCGGTGGGGCTGAACAACTCGGCGCGAATGAGCCACGCGCGCGCTTCCAGCGCCTGATTCGTCTGTTCCAAGCTCTCGCGCAGATCCAGTGCCTGGCTGGCGCTGCGAATCGCGTCCTCGATGTCACCCCGGCCCAGTTGCGCCTGGGCCATCCCCAGCAGCGCAAACGCCTCCGAGTCCTTGTCGCCCCGCTCCTGGGCAATGCGTAGCGCGGCACGGCAGTACGTCATGGCCGCGCCGTTGTCGCCCATGTGATGCGCCAACAGCCCCAGATTGCCCGAGGTCAGGCCCACGCCTTGGTACTCGGCAAGCTGCTCGCGCACCAGCAGCGCCTGTTCGTAGTAGCGCCGGGCTTCTTCAAACTCGCCCAGGTGATGGGCCACCGCGCCCAAGTTGTTCAGTTCCTGCCCTTCGCCGTGACGGTCGCCGATCTCGCGATACGCCTCCAGCGAATGTTCGTAATGGACGCGGGCTTCGCTGTACTGCCCCTGGTACAGGCGCAGCACGCCCAGCCCGTTCAGGGCGCGTGCCTCTTCCCGCCGCTGGCGCGTGGCCCGGTAGACCGTCAACGCGCCGTCCAAGTGGGAGCGGGCTTCCTCGTAGTCACCCTGATACAGCGATACCGTCCCCAGGGTCACCAGACTTTCGCCTTCCACGGCGCGCATCTCATGCCGCCGCGCCAGCATCAGCGCCTGTTCGGCACTGTCCAACGCCGTGGTGAAGTCGCCCTGATAGCGCAGCGCCAGGGCAGCCTGCAAGTACCCTTCCGCCTCGGCGCCGGCTTCTGCGGACGCGGCGGCAAGCAGGATCGCTTCGCGGGCCACGGCCAACGCTTCCGGATACAAGGCCATGCGGTTGCAGAGCTTGGCTTCGGCGGCCAGGATGCGGCTGAGCAGAATCTCGAAGCGTTGTTGTGGTGCGACTTGCCGCGCCAGCGCCAGGCGCAACTCGCGTTCCGCCGTGGCAAGGGCATCCCGTCCTTCCTGGAAGGGGCCGCGCAACAAATAATAGTGGGCGAAGCTGTGGAGGGCGCGCGCAAGCTGGTCGATCTTGAGGGTTTCGACGCTCCAACTCCAGGCCTCGCGGATGTTTTCCAGGTCCCGAGCGATGGCCACCAATCCGGTCGTCGCACTGTTGCTCAGGAGCGTTTCCTCCAACTCGTTGAGCATCTCCACGTAGAAGACGGCGTGGCGATCACGCGTGGCCTTTTCTTCGCTGACGACGTCCGTCAGCTTGGAGAGCGCGTACTGGCGCAGCACGGCGTGGATTTTGTACTGAAGCTCGTCGCTCGCGGGCGCGCCGACGGTTTCGATCAACGAGCGGTTGACCAGCGACTGGAGCACCGTGGGTGTCACGCCGGCCACATAGTCCGCGGCTTCGGCCGAGAACGAGCCCACAAAGACCGACAGTTGGCGCAGCGCCCGCTGCTCGGCCTCGTCCAAGAGCGACCACGAGTGTTCGAAGACGGCCCGCAGGCTGCGATGGCGGCCGGGAATGTTGCGCATGTCGGTGCGCAGGAAGTCCAGGTTTTCGCGGATGCTCGTCAGAATTTCGGCGCAGGAGAAGGCGCGGGCCGAGGCCGCGGCCAACTGGATCCCCAGGGGCATGCCCTCCAGCCAATGGCAGATGCCGATGGCTTCGTCCAACTCGTCGCGCAGGCGAAAGGCCGGTTGCACCGCCCCCGCGTCTTGGGCGAAGAGCTGCAGCGCGGGGAAGCGGAGGGCGTCATCCGGGGTGAGGGGACCATCCGTCTGGCTGGGGCAGGGCAGCCCCTGCAACTCGATCAGCCACTCCCCGTGGTAGTTGAGCCGTTCGCGCGACGTCACCATCACCTTGACGCCGGGCGCGGCGTGGAGAAGCGACAGGATCAGGTCGGCTCCGTCCAGCAGGTGCTCGAAGTTGTCGGTGATGAGCAGTGTTCGTTTGTGGCGCAAATAGTTGATGATCTGCAAGTCGGTGCGCGCCGCCTCGGTGAGCGCGATGCCCAAGGCTTCCGCAATAGCCGAGGGGATGTAGGCGGGCTGGCTCACGCTGTCCAGGGGCACAAAGAAGATGCCGTTGGGGAACGCGTCAGGATGCTCGTCCTGGAGTTCTTGGGCCACGGCCAGGGCCAGGCGCGTCTTGCCGATGCCGCCCGGCCCCACCACGGTCAAGAGCCGGCAGCCGGGCAGCCGCAGCCGCTCCAGGATTTCCTGGCGTTCTTCCTCGCGGCCGAGGAACGCGGTCAGTTGCACGGGCAGCGATGGCGGTTGACCACGCGCCATGGTGGTCACCACCGACTGCGCCGTCAGGTTGGCGGGTGTCGGTTCCAGCTCCCCCTGCACGATGCGCTCAAGCAGCCGTTGGGTTTCGCTGGAGGGGGTCAAGCCCAGTTCTTCTCTGAGCATCCCCACCAGCGTTTCGTAATGGCTGAGGGCGGCATTGCGTTGGCCGTCGGCGTGATAGAGCGCCATCAACAACTGGTGCCCGCGTTCGTGCAGCGGCTCAATCTGCACCATGCGCTGGGCCCAGGGCAGACCCTTCTGCGGCTGCTGCGTTTGGGCGAAGTGCTCGGTGATCAAGGTCAGCGCACGCAACAGATGATGCTGAATGCGTTCGCGCTCGTAGATGACCCATTCGTCAAAGTCGCTCGCTTCACGGATGCTGAAGCCGGCCAGAAATTCGTCCTGCGCCATGGCCAGCGCCTGTTCCAAACGATCCAGATCGTCGGGGGCGAGCGTTGCCGGCGCCTGATCGTGGGCCAGAACGTCGTCGATCAGCCCCTCAAAAACCGTGACGTCGACCCAGATATTGGCGTGCGGGTTGAGACCGACGGTCTGGCGCGTGATGGTGATAAACGGATCCAGGTACTTGCGCAGACTGGCTAGAACGACACGCAGGTTACCCAATGCCCGATCCTGGGGCCGATCGTCCCAGAGCATGGTGGCGACCCGTTCACGTTGGTGCGTGCCCGGGTTGCGTGCCAGATACGCCACCAATGCATCGACCTTGCGCGAGGCGAATTCAGTGACTTCCTCACCCTGACGCTCGATCTTGATCCCGCCAAAAAGCGAAATCCGCAAAAATTGGTCCAGATTTGTGGGGACAGAAGGCATGTTTTGAACGTTTTCTGAACGATCGATGTGTACAATGATGTTGAGCAATCGTCATAGCGGCCAGCGAATGGCGTTGCGCGAACTGACAGCGTGTGAATCCCCCGCCAAATAATTGAACGGGACAGCGCAGTTCCACAGTTGACCAATTGCATTATGCCAGTGTTGGCAATGTTGTGCCAAGCAACGTCGGCCAACATGCACAGATCTGTTGCTTTTCCGGTTGCCGGAACAGCCTCGGGTCTTTCCCGCGAGACTCCGAGGCGACTCGGTGCCGGGTGCAAACGATGAACGCCCGAGACGGTGAGACTTGGGACCTCTCCCCCGAGGATCCAAGCGTAGCTCGGGCGTTCATTATGTTTGGGCGACGCTTCGTTGAAGCGAACTGTGCGTAGTAAATCCCGGCGGAAATGGGCCACGGTTACTATCAGTGGTACAAGTGCCGAATTTCCGCCGTGGTACTTACGCCACAATGAACTATGCGTGTCCCCAAACGCCGGCGGCCGCACGGTAGACCAGGCAATGGCGCAGCGCCAGCTTGCCCACGTCCTTGTCATAGCCGCCGCCCACCACACAGGCCACGGGCACCGCTGCGGCCGACACGTTGCCAACACAAAGTGATCACGGGCGTAGATGCCCGCGTCCGTGAGGCTGAGTTTGCCCAGACGATCGGCGACGTGCGGGTCTACACCGGCGTCGTAGATGACCAGATCCGGCCGCGTGGCGGCGATGACGTCCGGCAAGCTGTGTTGCAGTCTGTGGAGGTACTCGTCGTCGCCCGTCCCCACCGGCAGCGCCACGTCCAGATCGCTCTGCTGCTTGCGAAACGGGAAGTTTTTGTCGCAATGCACCGAGAACGTGAAGACACTATCGTCTCCGGC
Source organism: Caldilineaceae bacterium (assembly GCA_041391205.1). GTDB lineage: Bacteria > Chloroflexota > Anaerolineae > Caldilineales > Caldilineaceae > JAWKOK01. The sequence goes on along the minus strand of JAWKOK010000035.1, from coordinate 28,655 downwards.
AAAGATGGCGGCGGTGCCGTCACCTTGATGCACATCCAGATCGACAATGAGCACACGGTCCACGCCGGGCTGTTGCTGGGCCACGCGCGCGGCCACGGCGATGTCGTTGAAGATGCAAAAGCCGCTGCCGAAGTCGCGGTGGGCATGGTGCGTCCCCCCGGCGGTGTTGCAGGCGATGCCGTGTTCCAATGCCAGGGCCACTGTGCGAATGGTGCCGCCCACCGCGGTGCACGTCCGCTGCACGAGCCCCGGACTCCACGGAAAGCCAATCCGCCGCATCATGCGCGGGTCGATGCTGCCGGTGAGGTAGCTCTCCACGTAATCCGGCGCATGGACAAGCTCAAGCTGTGCGCGAGTGGCGATCTCCGGCAGGTGAAACTGGTCGGGCCCGGCCAGTCCTTCGCGCCGCAGCGTGGTGTAGATGGCCCCGAATTTGGGCATGGGAAAGCGATGGTCCGGCGGCAGCGGGGTGACGTAGTCCGGGTGGTAGATGAACGGGAGCGCGTCGAGCATTCGGTCACGAGGCGACGGCGTTGGGGGCGTCAGCCACGCGGGAGGCCGGCTTGCCCGGCACGGCGTGACAGTCGCGGCAGCGCGCTTCGTAGCTCTCGCTGCCGCCGACCATGATCACCGGATCGTCGTAGCGCGCCGGCCGCCCGTCGATGAGGCGCTGGGTGCGCGACGCGGGCGCGCCACAGGCCACGCAGATGGCCCACAGCTTGTCCACCCGTTCGGCAATGGCCAGCATCAGCGGCATGGGGCCGAACGGTTCGCCCCGGAAGTCCTGGTCCAGCCCGGCTGCGATGACGCGCAGACCCCGGTCCGCCAGGTCATCGCAGATATCGGCAATCTTCCAGTCGAAGAACTGGACTTCGTCCACGGCCACCACTTCGGTGTCGCGGTTCAACCGGGAGAGGATGTCGGTGGCGCGCTCCACCACGATCACATCTTCCCGGGCCACGCCGTTGTGGGAGACGACGCGGCTGATGCCATAGCGGTTGTCGATGCGCGGCTTGAACAGTTGCACCCGTTTGCGGGCGATCTCGGCGCGCCGGACACGGCGGAGCAGTTCCTCTGTCTTGCCGCTGAACATGGAGCCGCAGATCAGTTCGAGTACGCCTCCGGATGGCTGGTGGTGCATGGTTCGTCTTCTCGCTTTCGTCTGTCTGTCCAGGAGATTACGCAGATGGGCAGGCCGTCCAGGTCGAGAAAAGCCGTAATCCACGGCGCTGACGGCTGACAAACAAAAACGGGGTAGAGGCAATTGCCTCTACCCCGTAAGCGTCCGACCACAGAATGACGTGTGGCTGATGGAGCGCCACACAATTCTGTCGTGCGCCGCACTGAACTAGAGACCGTACTTGCTCATGACCTCAGCCGCGGCAGCGTCCGGGTCATCGCCACGGGCACGGGCCTTGCGGGCGGCTTCCTCGGCTTCTGCGCGGGCCTTGTTTTCGATCTCGCGCTTGGCGGTTTCGCTCTGGCGCCGCTCGAGCCGCTTCATGAAGCGCTCGACCTGACCGGCCGTATCGACGATGCGCTGCTCACCCGTGTAGAACGGATGGCACGTGCTGCACACGTCGGTGCGAATCTCTTCCACCGTGCTGCCGGTGAGCCAGGTGGCGCCACAGGAGCAGATCACCCGGGCATTCGGGTAGTAGGTGGGATGGATATCGGGTTTCATGCGTCCACTGTCACTTTCTCAGGATGGACGCTGACCTGCTTGCGGCCCTTGCGCGCCCATTCAAACGTTACGTAGCCGTCGGCCATGGCGAACAAGGTGTCATCCTTGCCGCGCCCGACATTGACGCCGGGATAGATGCGGGTGCCGCGCTGGCGCACCAAAATGTTGCCCGCCGTCACAAACTGGCCGGCATAGCGCTTCACGCCGAGCCGCTGGCCGTTGGAATCGCGATTGTTGCGGCTGGAACCGCCACCTTTTTTGTGAGCCATTTCTGTTTACTCCTTTGCTCTCGACCTGACTGAGACCCAGTCTTGATTACCGTGGGACGCTGTCTGCCGGACGAATGTTCCGCCCCGCCGCGACTTACGCGCCTTGGATCGACTCGATCTGCAGACGAGTCAAATACTGACGATGGCCCCGGCGCACGCGAATGCGCTTCTTGGGGCGGTAGCGGAAAACGCGAATCTTGTTGCCCCGATACTGTCCGGTGATCTTGGCCGTGACGGCCGCGCCGCTCACCGTGGGCTGGCCGACGGTCACACTGTCACCGTTGGCGACCAACAGCACGTCGTCCAACGTGATGACGTCGCCGACTGCGCCGTCCAACTTCTCTACTTCAACGGTGTCACCTGCGGCCACACGGTACTGCTTGCCGCCGGTTCTGACTACTGCATACATCGCAACTCCCTTTCTCTGCCGCGTTTGGGAATCCCCAAAACTTTGATGAGCGGCCCTGTGCGCCAAAGGGTGGAAACACAGGCGCTGAACATAAGATCGTCGTGGTCAAGCATCTGTGGACCGGATAGCCCACAAACGGGAATTATAGCCGGTTGGGGCGCGTGCCGTCAAACCGCAGACCGGCTGATTTCGCTTGATTTCGTCCGTGTCCGTTGGCGCCGGGTGGCGATGTGGCCGGCGGCGCGTCCGGCGCCGCGCAAGCAGCATTTGGGCAACAGGAATCAAACCTACCTAATCATTGGTAGGTTGGTGCTAGGATGGCTCCCGTGTTGACCTACCGAACGTTAGGTAGAGAAGATTCGAGGTCAATGGGGGAGAAATTGGGTGGACTTATGCAGGAAACCGACGTAAGCGACGCGAAGCAACGTGTGTTGGACACGGCTGAGATGCTCTTCATGCAGCGCGGCTACAACGCCATCACGCTTCGGGACATCGCCGCGGAGCTGGGCATACGCCAGGCTTCGCTCTACTACCATTTCCCGCGCGGCAAGGAGCAACTCTACGTGGAGGTGGCGCAGCGGGCGTTTGAACGCCATCGCCAGGGCATGGTGCATGCGTTGGCCGAGGCGGGACCGGATTTTGCGCGCCAATTGCAGGCGGTGGCCGACTGGTTCGGCTCGCAGCCGGAGATGAATCTGGGCAGCATGATGCATTCCGACATGCCGGCCCTGAGTGAAGAACAGGCGCGTTACCTGGGTCAAGTCGCGTATGACTGCCTGTTCGAGCCGCTGCACAACGCCTTCATCGCCGCGCACGAGCGGGGCGAAATCCGCTACATCAACCCGAATGTGTTGACCGGGTCGTTCCTGGCGATTCTCGACGGCATGTCATACAGCACTCGTTCCATGGATCGCCCCAGCCGTGAGGAAATGATCGCGGATGTGATCTCCGTTCTACTCGACGGCCTGCGCATCCATCCGGCGGCCGCCGAACGGTGTTCTACCGAAGCAGACTCCGCGCATGCCTCAAGCGGCGCGGCTCTGGACGCAACGACGAAATAGGATCGTATCATGAGTGGAAACAAACTGAGTCGCAACAAGCTGGGCACAATTTTCCTGATCGTGTTTGTGGATCTGTTGGGATTTGGCTTGATCCTGCCACTGCTGCCGTTCTATGCCGAACAGTACGGCGCCGGCAAGATTCTCATCGGGCTGTTGGTGGCATCGTATGCGGCGGCCCAGTTTTTGGGTGCGCCCGTCTTGGGCCGGCTCTCCGACATTCACGGGCGACGCCCGATCCTGCTGCTGAGCATCGCGGGGACGGCCGCGGGTTTCGTGCTCTTGGGCGCCGCTGTGCCATTGGCCCATTGGATCGAAGGCGTCTTTGGCTTGCAGACGGCCATGACCAATGCGCTGGTCGTCGGCATTCTCTTCTTCAGCCGCATCTTGGACGGGTTGACGGGTGGCAACATCTCCGTGGCCCAAGCCTACATCACCGACATCACGACTCGGGAGACGCGCGCCAAGGGCCTCGGTTTGATCGGCGCGGCCTTTGGGCTGGGCTTCATCATCGGCCCGGCCGCGGGCGGCTTGCTCAGCAACTTCGGCTTCGCCGTGCCCGCCTACGCGGCGGCGGCGCTGGCCACGCTCAACCTCACCGCCGTCTTTTTCTTCCTGTCCGAGTCCCTCTCCGAAGAGCGCCGACAAGAACTGGCGCGCTCCGACCGGCCGACCTTCAACTTCAAATCGTTGGTCACGGCCTTCCGCCTGCCGGATGTGGGGCCGCTCTTTCACACGCGCTTCTTCTTTGGCCTGGCCTTCGCCATGTTCCAGACCATTTTCACGCTCTACGCCGCGGGCGCGCCGCTGGGCTTGACGCCACAGTCGACCGGCTTTGTGCTGACTTACGTGGGCGTCTTGGCGGCCATCGTCCAGGGCTTGCTCGTGGGGCGTCTGGCCGAACGCTACAGTGACATCCAACTGATCTTCACCATGTCCATCGTGATGGGACTCTCCTTGTTGGCTTGGGCCTTCACGCCCAATCTCATCGTCCTGCTGATCGTCCTGGCCCCGTTGGCCTTTGCCGGCGGCGTGCTCAACACGGTGATCAACAGCGCCCTGACCAAGGCGGTTGAGCCGCAGGACGTGGGCGGCACGCTGGGGATCTCGGCGTCGCTGGAGAGTTTGACGCGTGTGATCGCGCCCGCGGTGGGCGGCTTTCTGTTGGCCCAATTCGGCGCGGTCGGCCCCGGTCTGTTTACGGCGCTGGTCATGTTCTGGGTGGTCTCGTTCGTCTGGCGCCATCTGGTGCACGGGACGGACGCCATGCCGCCGGCTGCCGGCAGTCAAGGCGGAGAGATGATCAGCGGCTCGGCCGGATGAGCGTCGGTGTGAATAGTCGATTGGACGTCGTAGGCCGTTCGCGATGACCGCAACCGTCGCTGCAGGCGCTTTGACCGAACATACCCTGACAAGGAGTTGAAAGAGATGAAGTCGATTCTGTGGACAACACTATTGATTGTCGCCCTTTTGGTGGGGGCGGGCGTTGCCTACGCCGGCGGCTACCTGGATCCGCTGCTGGGCGAGCGCGGTGTGACGGCCGCACCCGTGCAGGCGCCTGATGCGCAGACCACAACCGTGGCGCAGAGCACCGACGTGGGCGACGCCACCGCGCTCATGGACAACCTGGTCGTGGCCGATGCACGGGTGGTGCCGGCCCAGGCGGCTGACCTCGGCCTGTCTGTGACCGGGATTCTCAGTGAGCAGCCGGTGCAGGAAGGCGACACCGTCGCCGCGGGGCAACTGCTCCTGCGCCTGGACTCTGCCACACAACGCACGGCCGTGAGCCGGGCTGAGGCGGAATTACAGCGCGCCCAAGCCCGTTTGGCCGAAGTACGCGCCGGTGCGCGCGCCGAGGAAGTGGCGGCCGCGGAGGCGACCGTCGAACAAGCCCAGGCCGCCCTGGCCAAAATTCAACAGGGGCTGTTGCCGGGCAATGTGGCCGAGAATGAAGCCGCGCTGGCCGCGGCCCAGGCGCGCCTCTCCAAGCTCTACGAAGGCGCCAGCGACCAGGAACTGATCAACGCCAAGGCCCAGGCGGCCAACGCCGAAGCGGAATTGCAGCGTGCCCAACGTGCCTACAACGAGGTGAAGTGGCGCAGCGATGTGGGCGCACTGCCCGAGTCGGCCGCCTTGCAGACCGCCACCAACAATTTTGAAGCGGCGCAGGCACGCTACAATGACCTGTTGGCCGGGCCGAGCCAGGCCGATGTGGCCGCCGCTTCGGCCGACGTGCGGCGGGCCCAGGCCCAACTGGACACGGTGAGCAACACCCTGCCCACGGACATCGCCGCGGCCCAGGCCGAGGTCAAGCGCGCGCAGGCCCAGTTGGACCTGCTGCTGGCCGGCACCCGGCCGGAGGAGATCGCCAGCGCGGAGGCTGATGTGGCCGCGGCCACGGCCGCGCTGCAAGAGGCGTTGGTCGCGCTGGCCAAGACCGAACTCCACGCCCCGTTTGACGGTGTGGTGGCCGCCCTGAACCTGGAGGTGGGTGAGCAACTCACCGCCGGGGAAACGGCCGTGCGCCTGGCAGGCCTGGGCGACTGGGAGATTCGCACCGAAGACCTCACCGAGTTTCAGGTGGTGGGGCTGGAGCCGGGCATGGAGGTCGGGCTGACCTTCGACGCCATTCCCGATCTGAACATCACCGGCGTCATCGAGCGGATTCGCCCCATCGGCGCAGACCTGCGCGGGGACATCGTGTACACGGTCGTGGTCAAGCCCCTGAGCACCGATGACCGCATCCGCTGGAACATGACCGCCGTGACCACTTTTGACGCGAGGTAAGCGACCGTGTCTTTCTATTTGGCGCTTAAGGAAGTTTTGCACAATCGCTGGCGTTTTTTGCTGATTGCGCTCATCGTTGCCTTGATTACCACGCTTGTGCTCTTCATCGCCGCGTTGGCGGAAGGGCTGGGCGCGGGCAATCGGGAGTACATCGAGAAACTCAACGGGGAACTGGTGGTCTACCAGGCCAATGTGGACCTGTCCATCGCTGCCAGCCGGATCGGTCGCTCACGTTTGGCCGAGATCCGGCGTGTGGAAGGCGTGGCGGACGTGGGCCAGATCGGCACATCGTCGGCGACCGTGGTCTTGCCCGACAACACGACCGTCGATGTGTCGCTGCTCGGCGTTGAACCCGGCAAACCGGGCGAGCCGGAGGTGGTGACCGGACGCGGGCTTGAACGGAGCCGCAGCAACGAAGCGCTCATCGACCGCAGTCTGGCCGAACGTACGGGTCTGGGCGCGGGCGATACGCTGACGATCAAGTCGATTCAGGGGACGAAAGAGGAACTGTACGACTTGACCATTGTGGGGGTGACCGATGGACGTCAGTTCTTCCTGCAACCGTCGGTCTTTCTGCCCTATCTCACCTTTGAGAAAGTGCGACCGGGCAGCGGCGCGCCGTCGGGAAATGGTGAACTGGTCTCCAACATCGTCGCCGTGAAGCTGCAAAACCCGGCTGACTGGCAAGCCATGGCCAAGAAGATCGAAGCCGAAGTGAGCAACGTGCAAGCGGTGGATCGCAAAACCGCCTACGAAGCCACGCCGGGTTACACCGCCCAGCAGAGCACTCTGGACACGCAGCGTTTCTTCACGCTCTTCATCGGCGTGCTCGTGATCGGCGGCTTCTTCCAGATCCAGACGCTGCAGAAGGTGGCGCAGATCGGCATGCTCAAAGCCATCGGCGCGTCCAACTGGACCATCGCCTGGTCGTCCATCGTGCAGATTGTGACGATCAACGCGCTGGGGGTGCTCATCGGCACGGTGGGCACAGTCTTGCTGACATTGACCTTTCCCAGCGAGGTGCCCATCATCTTGACCGGGCGCTCCGTGGTCACGGCGGTCACGTCGCTGATGTTGATCGGACCGTTGGGCGGGCTGGTGTCGGTCTTTGCGTTGCTGAAAATTGAACCCCTAACCGCGTTGGGGCTGGCGCAGTAGGCGCGGCCGCGGCAAGAAGTGGAGACGTTGACTGTGGATGGAGAAGTTGCGCTCAGCGCACGAAATATCGTTAAGATTTATGGTGAGGGACAGAGCGCCATCCGCGCTGTGGATGACGTCTCGTTCGATGTGCACAAAGGTGAATTCGTGGCGTTGGTGGGGCCGTCCGGCTCGGGGAAGACGACCATGTTGGCCATCTTGGCCGGGCTGCTCCAACCCACCGAGGGCACCGTCTATATCGACGGTGAAGACCTCACCGACATGCGCGATGCGCGCCGTACCCGCTTCCGTGGGCGCGCCATCGGTTTCGCCTTCCAGTCCAACAACCTGGTGCCGTACCTCAACGCGCGCGACAACGTGAATCTCATGTTGCGGCTCAATCACATGAACACGCGCCAGAACCGGCAGCGAACCGTGGATCTCCTGACGCGGCTGGGGCTGGGCGAGCGGATGCGCAACTACCCGGGGCAGCTCTCCGGCGGTCAGCAGCAGCGCGTCGCCATCGCACGCGCGCTCATCCACGAGCCCATTGTGGTCCTGGCGGATGAGCCGACCGCCAGCCTGGACACGGAGCGCGCGTATCAGGTCGTGGATACCTTCGCCCACCTGATCCACGAGCAAAATCGGGCGGGCATCATGGTGACCCACGATCTGCGCATGTGTCGGTACGTGGACAAGATCGTGCAGATGATCGACGGCCAGGTGAGCCGCATCATCCGCGACCGGGACGAGATCGACGAAGTGGCCAACGCGTCGGCCCTGGCAGTCCATTGATACGGTGCCCGTGGCGGGAAGCTCCTGTGTGTCGGTGCGCACGGGGCGCGAAGGTAGCTCACGTGCGGCACACGTGACGGCACAGCGCTGCGTCCTGTCGCGACTCTATGAGCATACGGACAAAACCATGGTCATTGGGATGAAATCGGGAAACGATTTCTCTCGATGACCCTTTTTGCGTATAATCAAATAACGTGTTGGATAGCCTCATGGCAACAATGACGGTAACGGCTTTCATGCAGCGTCCGGATTGACGACATGATCATCTCCCGATCACAGGCATCTACCTGCTTATGAACTCTCGTCTCCAAGCGATAGTGGCCGTCGCCCTCTATTGTCTCCTCAGCTTGGTCATCGTCGTGATGTTCCCGACAACTTCCCCGACGGTATCCATTCTGATCTTCATTATTCCTCTTGTCTTCAGTTCACTCTATCTGAGCGGTGGCACCAACCGGGTTGTCTTCGGTGTGTTTGCCGTGGCGATGGCACTGCTCAGCTATCGCTATTGGAACATCACCTATTTTCGTTGGACCGCCCCGCTGGTCACAATCGTCGTCATCGCTGTCTTCGAGGTGTTTAGCCGCACGGCTACCCGCAATCGTGTGGTTCAGGAGCAGTTGGCCTTGGCCTCGCTGCTGCCGGCCCAAAGCCCGACGCCACTCTTTCGCTTTGATACCGACAATCGCATTGAATATGTCAACCGCGCCGGCCAGCGGCACCTGACGGACTTGGGCAGTACCGACGCCGGGGTCGCCCCCACGTTCTGGATCAAACCGTTGCAGCGTGCGGCTGCCATGCAGCAGGTGGTCCGGCATGTCTACGATGTGCCGGTCACCGGGCAGACATTTTCCGCGCTCTTTGTCCCGGTGCAGGCGCCTGGGGACAAGGGTAGGCCGCGTGTCAATGTGTACGTCTTTGATGAGACCGAGCGTCGCCAGGCAGAACAGACGGCGCGCACAAACCAGGATTTTCTCCGCAGCGTGCTCGACGCCAACCCCAACTTCATCTTCGTCAAGGATTTCCGCCATCGTTACGTGATGGTCAACCAACCATTGGCTGACTTCTACGGTGTGACCAAGGACGAGATGATCGGCAAACGCTTCGACGAAATCACGCGGGACACGGCTGCGGCTGCCCAGGCGGAGGCGCAGGATCAGGCCATCTTCGCCGGAGAGGAACGCGCATCCTTGCTGGGGATGCCGCTGACGGACAAAGACAATCATGTACATTGGTTCCATATCGTACGGCGGGCCATCACCATCGAAGGCGAGCAGGGCGTTGAGCGCTATCTCATCGGCGCCGCACTTGATGTGTCGGACCGGTTGGCAGCCGAGGCCGCGCTGGCCGAGGAACATGGACTGTTGCGCACGATCATGGATCACATTCCCGGCTACGTCTACATCAAAGACCGGGAGAGCCGCATCGTCACCGCCAACGCGGCTCACGTCCACCTGCTAGGCGCCGAGTCGCTGGATGACATCGTCGGGAAGACCGACTTTGACTTCTATCCAGACGCCACGACCGCGCCGTTCTACGCTGCAGAACAGGAGATCATGCGCACCGAGACGCCGATCATCGGCCGCGCCGTCTCCGGCTACCACAACGGCGAGCAGCGGTCGCTCTGGCTGCTGGAGAGCAAGCTGCCGCTCTACGATGCAGACGGGAACGTCAAAGGGCTGGTCGGCATCAGCAGCGACATCACCGAGTTGAAGCAGACGGAACAGGAGTTGACCCGGGCCAAGGATGCGGCCGAAACCGCCACGCGTCAAGTCCGAGTTCCTGGCCAACATGAGCCATGAAATTCGCACGCCGCTCAACGCGCTGATCGGGATGACGTCCCTGTTGCTGGACACCGAGCTGAACGAGGAACAGTACGATTTTGTCGACACCATTCGCCTCAGCGGTGAGACCTTGCTCGCGGTCATCAACGACATTTTGGACTTTTCCAAGATCGAAGCGGGCATGTTGATCCTGGACGAACATCCCTTCGACCTGATTCAGTGCATTGAAGGCGCCATGTGGCTCTTTGGCAAAACCGCGGCCGAACGCGCCACCGACCTCGCCTATTTCCTCGACGAGGACGTGCCCACCCAGGTGGTGGGTGACTCCATGCGGCTGCGCCAGATCCTGGTCAACCTGACGGCCAACGCAGTCAAGTTCACCGAGAACGGCGAGATCGTGCTGCACGTGGCCGTCGACGAATCCGCGGCGCCGGCGGATGACGACGCGGTGGTGCTGCGCTTCAGCGTGCGCGACACCGGCATCGGCATTCCGGTCGACCGGCTCGACCACATTTTCGACTCCTTCTCCCAGGTGGACGCCACCACGACCCGGCGCTTCGGCGGCACCGGTTTGGGACTGGCGATCAGCCGGCGCTTGACCGAGAGCATGGGCGGACGGATGTGGGTCGAGAGCGAACCCATGCGCGGGTCGACATTCTGGTTCACGCTGACATTGCGGCGCATCACGGCGGCGTCCGCCATCCCCGCGCAGCCGTCAACGCCGGCCGGTACGGACGGGCATGCCGCCCCCGCACACAGAGGCGCCGCCGCCGGATGTGCTGGTCGGCCGGCGCGCTGGTGATCGAAGCGCCGAGTGCCAGCCGGCGCATGTTGGTGGACAATCTGAGCAACTGGGGATGGCGGTGCGCGTCTACGATGACAGCACGGCTGCGCAGGACGAGCGGGCGGCACTGGCCGGCTGCGACATTGTCTTCGTGAGTGCGCCCTTTGCCGACGCCGTGCAGGCCTTGCTGCACCAGGCGACGGCGACAGGCGCACAACCGACGCCGCTTGTGCTGCTCAGCAACTTGGGCGCGCCTGCGCTCGAACGACGTAACGGGGATGATGGCGTAGCGGCGGTGCTGCACAAACCATACAAACAGTCGGTGCTGCTGAATGTGGTTGCCAATGTGTTGGCTGCCCAGGTCGCCCCGAGTCTGCCGGCGCCCGCGGCGAATAAACGCTCCTTCCCGTCCATCGACGTGGGGACGCGCAAGATCCTGCTTGTGGAAGACAACCTGGTCAATCAGAAGGTCGCCCTGCAGATGTTGGGGCGGCTGGGGCTTGACGTGGACGCGGTGGGCAACGGGCGTGAGGCCGTGGAGGCCTTGCACGCCCGTGACTACCCCATCGTGTTGATGGATGCCCACATGCCCGAGATGGACGGTCTGGAGGCAACACGTCAAATTCGGGCCGGTCTACCTCCGGCCCGGCAGCCGTATATCATCGCCATGACGGCCGACGCGGTTGACGATTACCGCACCCGCTGCCTCGCTGCCGGCATGAATGACTTTGTCACCAAGCCCGTGCGCATTGACGTATTGGTTGCCGCCTTGCAACGCGCACTCGCGACCCTTCACGGTGACAGCTTGCCCTCCAAAGCCGCCCAGTAGAGATACTTGGTGCGCCGCAGCGGCGTGATGCCCAGTTCCTCGCGCAGCGCGCCGGCGCACGTCTGATACTGGTTGGCGGCGGCCGCCCGGTCCCCGGTCAGCGCATACAGTTCGATGAGCCGCTGATGGATCTCTTCGTCCAGGACATTGGTGCGTAGATACTCGTGGGCAACCTTGATCGCCTCCGCATAGCGGCCCTGGTCGTAGTACGCCTCCAGCAACTCCTTGAGCAGGTCTTGGTGCAGACGTTCCCAATTGCACCGTTCCTGCCCTGCCCATTCATCGTACTCGGTGCTGTGCCCCAGGGTGAAGCCACTGATGAACGGGCGCCGGTAGAGACGCAGCGTCGTTTCGAGTTCTTCGATGTTGCAACTGCCGTGCACGGCCGCACGCTGCTCGAACTCCGCCGTGTCACTCCACGCCAGATCCGGATCGAGGCTGATCTGATCCGTGTCGGCCGTGATCACTTCGTCGTTGGGCAGCGCCTCGCGCAAGTGTGTCAACAGGTGCGTCAAGTTGCGCCGCGCGACGTTCTGCGGTCGATCAGCCCAAAACTGGTAGGCCAGACGGTCGCGCGCGATGGGCAAGAGATGGGTGCCCAAGCGGAAGAGTAGCGCGCGCGTCTGTCGACGCAGGATGGTGACCGGCTCACCGTCCCATAGCACATACGGCGGTCCCATAAGGTAAAGCTCAAGTTTCGGCACGGAATCCCCCTTTGACTCTGGCGGAAGCTGCCGGCGAGGACGACCTAACGCGTCCAACGAGACGCATGCAGTCGGCTGCACGCCGTGGTAGCTACTCCACCTTGTAATAGGGACGGTACCGCTGTGAGCGAGAAGACAGACGCAGTCACCCAATAGATCGAGGTCGGCACTCGCCAAGCCATGGAAGTATGACTGCCAGGCGCGCTACATGGCTCCGTCCAACGGTATGGGACGACCAAGCACCTATCTCAAGTGTAACGAAAATATGAAACGAAAATAACTGGTCGGTAGACGGGTTGCGGACCTGGACATTTGGCTAGTAGGCAGATTTACAGAACTCTCATACTCGCCACAAATAGAACTTACAAAGCGGGTGTACAATGGCCTCAGAAATACGCACTTCAGCCCACAGGCGTTGCTCGTTGTGGGAACGCTGTCAAACGATCAGGAGGTCCTATGCTACTGCGCTATTTTTACGACGAAAAGTTGGCCCACGCTTCGTACATGGTCGGCTGCCAGGCCACCGGCGAAGCCATCGTGATTGACGCCAATCGTGACGTGGACATGTATCTGCGCGCCGCCGAAGCCAACAGCATGCGCATCGTGGGCGCCACGGAAACCCACATTCACGCTGATTTTGTCTCCGGCTCGCGTGAACTGGCCGAACGTACCGGCGCGGTGCTCTACCTGTCCGACGAGGGCGATGAGAATTGGAAGTATCAGTTCCTGGACGGCTACAAGCACCGTCTGGTCAAGGACGGCGACGAGTTCAAGGTCGGCAAGGTCAAGCTGACGGTCATGCACACGCCGGGCCACACGCCCGAGCACATCTCGTTCCTGTTGACCGACACGGCCAAGACCGAGAGCCCCATCGGCATCTTCACCGGCGATTTCGTCTTCGTGGGCGACATCGGCCGCCCTGACCTGTTGGAAGAGGCCGCCGGCATGGTCGGCACCGCCGATTCCGGGGCGCGGCAGATGTTCCGCTCCATCAAACGCTTCGCCGAGTTGCCCGACTACCTGCAAGTGTGGCCGGCACACGGCGCGGGCAGCGCCTGCGGCAAGGCGCTGGGCGCGGTCCCGTCGACGACCGTGGGCTACGAGAAGCTGTTTAGCTGGGCCTTCCAGATCGACGACGAAGAGACCTTCGTGCGTGAACTGCTTGCCGGACAGCCGGAAGCGCCCAAGTATTTCGCCGAGATGAAGAAGGTCAACAAGGTGGGGCCGCGTGTCTTGCACGGCATGCCGCGGCCGGAGATGTTGCCGGCCTATCGCCTCCCGGACCTGTTGGCGGACGGCGCCACGGTGGTCGACACGCGCACAGCCGAGCAGTACGCGGCCGGTCACATTCGCGGCGCTCTGAACATTCCCCAGTCCATGTTGGCGGGCTGGGCCGGCTGGTTGCTCGACTATGACAAGCCGTTTTACCTGATCGTCGATCCCGACGAACTTCAGGACGTCGTGCACTCGCTGGTCTACATCGGTCTCGACACCATTGCGGGCTACTTCGAGACCTCGGTGATCGCCATGCTGGAGGAACAGGGCGTGGAGCTGGACTGCTACGAGATGGCGCACCCGGTCGATCTGGCCTCCAAGATCGCCGACGGCAGCGTAGAGTTGATCGACGTGCGCGGCAAGTCCGAGTGGGAAGAGGAGCACATCGCCGGGGCCAAGCACTACATGCTCGGCTACCTGCCCAACACAGCGTCCCAGATCATCAACGGCAAGCCCATTGTAGTGCAGTGCCAGTCCAGCGCCCGCGCGGCCATCGGCGCCAGCTTGCTCAAGGCTCAAGGCGCCAAGACGGTCGTCAACATGGTGGGCGGCATCATCGCCTGGAAAAATGCCGGGCTGCCGGTGCAGCACTGAGCGATTCCGCCCGACCATTCGGTCTGTGACGGACAACACACGGGGCGTGGAGCGTGAGACTCCTCGCCCCGTTTTTGTGGCGGCATCTTGCGACGCACAGCCAAGTCACCCATCCGGGCGACCGGCCCACCTTCGTGAATTCCGCCTGAACCAGGAGAGTCAACCATGGCAGTTGTAGGCGAATCGGGGCGACAGTTGAGATCGGCCGCCGGTAATCAGGCATTGCAGCGTTACTTGCCCTTTCTCGACTGGCTCGTCCACTATCGGCGCAGCGACCTGCCCGGCGACCTGATGGCCGGGTTGATCGTCGCCATCATGCTGGTGCCCCAGGGGATGGCCTACGCCATGTTGGCCGGTCTGCCGCCGGAAGTGGGCCTCTATGCCAGTATCGTGCCGCTGCTCATCTACGGTCTGCTGGGCAGCAGCCGCACCCTCGCCGTGGGACCGGTGGCCATCGTGTCCCTGTTGGTGGCCACGGCCATCGCGCCGCTGGCCAATGGCGACGTCACAGTCTACGTGAAATTGGCGCTCACCCTCGCCTTTCTGGTCGGCATCATCCAGGTGGCCATGGGGTTGATGCGCATCGGCTTCCTGGTCAACTTCCTCAGCCATCCGGTCTTGGTCGGTTTCACGGCGGCGGCGGCCATCGTCATCGGCTTCAGCCAGGTGAAGCACCTGCTCGGCATCAGCCTGCCGCGCACCGAACGCTTCTATGAGCAGGTGCTCTACACGGCGCAAAATCTGGGCGGCACCAATCTGGTCACCCTGGCGATTGGTCTGGGCAGCATTGCGATTCTGCTCTTCTTCAAGCATCGCATGACGCGGGTGCTGTTGGGCATGGGCATGTCGCCGGCGTGGGCGTTGCCCATTGCCAAGAGCGCGCCGCTGGTCATCGTGGTGCTGGGGACATTGCTGGTGCGTCTGTTCAACCTGGATGCGACCGCGGGCGTGAAGATCGTCGGCGCGGTCCCGGCCGGGCTGCCGCCGCTGACGCGCCCGACGCTGGACCTGGAACTGTGGACTCTGCTCCTGCCCGCGGCGCTGACCATCAGCTTTGTGGGCTACATGGAAAGTGTGTCCGTGGCCAAGTCGCTGGCCGGCAAGCGGCGCCAAAAGATCGATCCCGACCAGGAACTGATCGCGCTGGGGGCAGCCAACTTGGGGGCGGGCTTCACCGGAGGCTACCCGGTCACGGGTGGGTTCAGCCGCTCGGTGGTCAACTTTAGCGCGGGCGCCAACACCGGGCTGGCGTCCATGATCACCGCGGGGTTGATTGCCGTGACGGTGCTCTTCCTCACACCGCTTTTCTACTACCTGCCCAATGCCGTCCTGGCTGCCATCATTCTGGTGGCGGTGGGCAATCTCTTCGACCTGAAGGCCATGCGTCACATCTGGGCCTACAATCGGGGCGACGCCTTGGCGTTGGGGGTGACGTTCGTGGCTGTGTTGGCGCTGGGCATCGAGACCGGCATCTTGGTCGGTGCAGCCGTCGCGTTGATGATCTACATTTGGCGCACGAGCAAGCCCCACGTGGCCGTGGTGGGTCGCATCGGCGACAGCGAAGTCTACCGCAACGAGTTGCGCTACAACGTCAAGACCTGGCCCGAACTCATCGCCATGCGTGTGGACGAGAGCCTCTACTTTGCCAATACCAAGTTTCTGGAAGACACGATCCTCGGCATGGTCGCCGACCATCCCGCCGTCAAACACGTGGTCTTGATCGGCAGCGCCGTCAATTTCATCGACGCCAGCGCGTTGGAGACGCTGGAGTCGCTGCATGCAGAACTGGCTGCCGCCGGCGTCGGCCTGCACTTTGCCGAGATCAAGGGGCCGGTGCTCGATCGGCTGCGCGCCATCGGCTTTGTGGAGCACATCGGCGCGGATCATTTCCACTTCACCATGCATGACGCCACGTTGGCGCTGGGCTACGTCGCGCGTGAGGAGCATCCGGATGCCTACGTGAGCCCGGCTGCGGCGAAGTCGCAGCAACTGCGCGAAAGCTTGACATCAGATGCACAAACAACGCATGTCTCACTGATAATTGACATGAGTTCGTACGGTTCGGAGGGCGAAATCAGAGGGGACACAGCTGGCAGAGGGGCTTGTGTCTCCCTTTTTTCTTTGGGCTGTCTTGTGTGTGATCTGGACGATGGAGTTGCGTCAGCCCGCCCGCTGATCAATCAGAAGAGATGCTTTCCACGAGATTGGAAACGGAACACGCTTTCGTTGGGAAGGTCTCCAGCCCCTCTACGCCATATTGGTTCGCCATTCTGTTTGACAGGGTCATATCAAGACTTTAGATTCAACTATCCACCGTTCCCCAAATATCTGGATGAGATTGCTTTGGAGAAACGGGCATGATGGGGCACGTCAAGACGGCGCCTCGGTGCAGACGTAATTCGTCGTCCATGCGGCTGACCTAAGTCTACACATGCGAAATGAGTTGGGCTGCGATGATCGCCAAAAAGCTGATTTGGCCCCCACGCTACGCCGATGAAGCGGAAGCACAGACAGCAAAGTGGCTGAATTTTTTCTTTGGGCGCTGATCCTCATTGAGATCGCTTTTAACGCTGTTGCTGCTCGTCAACCCGCCGGGTTCGGTGGCTTTTTCACGCGCCGGCTACTCCTTGTTAACATAAGCGTAATTCTTCTAGGCACTATCGGTCACGTGACATTGCGTCATGGCTATGCGCGGCAGACCTCGATCGTGGTTTTTGGTGGCTCTGTTCTCCGTGACGGCAGGCGTCGCAATCTTTGTCTATCAGACCATTATCAGTTCGGCGGTTATGGCTTACTTTGTGCTGATTCCTCTGTCCGGACTTCTACTCGGTAAGCGAGCTGTCACGATCAGCGCCGCGCTGTGAGCTCGGTGATGACAATTTATCTGCTTGAGTCGCTTCACATTCTCAATGCAACAACCTATCCCGTGGCTACGCCGAATGATGTGGCAGTTGTCGTCGCAGGAATTGCGCTGAATACCATCTTGCAGAGTTATGCGATCGAGGAACGTGAAAAGAGCGCCAAGGCAGCACGTCAGGGCGCGGCAGAATTGGCAGTTGCGAATGAGGAGCTTGTACACAGCCAGGCACTGTTGCAACGATCCCAGGCTGAGCTAGAAATGCGTGTGCAGGAACGCACTCATGAACTGCAAGATACCAACGAACGACTTCAGAACGAGGTCATAGAGCGCCGGCGCACGGAAGAAGTGTTGCGTTTGGCCAAGGAAGAAGCGGAAGCCGCCACCAAGGCCAAGAGTGAATTTCTCGCCAATATGAGCCACGAGATTCGCACTCCGCTAAATGGCGTCATCGGCATGACGAGTTTGTTGCTGGATACCTCGCTCTCAACCGAGCAACTGGATTTTGTCGCAACCATCCGCAGCAGCAGTGAATCGTTGCTGAGCATCATCACTGACATTCTCGACCTGTCCAAAATCGAGTCCGGCACTCTCGAACTGGACCTGTCATCATTTGATTTGTACAAGAGCGTCGAAAATGCAGTCGATCTGCTGTCAGCACAAGCGGCCGCCAAAGGCATTGAAATTTCCTATTTCATCGAGGAGTTGGTTCCTCGCTTTGTCGTTAGCGATCGCCTGCGCCTGCGCCAAGTCCTGGTCAACCTTCTGGCAAACGCCGTGAAGTTCACGGATGAGGGCGAGGTCCATCTCGCTGTGACATCTGTCGGCGTGAGCGATGGTTTGCACCGCATCGCGTTTGCCGTGAGTGATACCGGTATCGGCATTGCCCAGGAGCAAATTCCCCTTCTCTTTCAGCAGTTTTCGCAGGTTGATGCCTCACTCACCCGCCGTTTTCAAGGCACGGGCCTTGGACTGGCGATCAGCGAGAGTCTGTGCAAACTCCTCGGTGGCCACATCACCGTCGAAAGCACGCCCGGGGAGGGATCGACATTCTCGTTCGAGATTGATGCTCGGCTT
The DNA here is from genome assembly GCA_041391205.1 of Caldilineaceae bacterium. Taxonomy (GTDB): domain Bacteria; phylum Chloroflexota; class Anaerolineae; order Caldilineales; family Caldilineaceae; genus JAWKOK01. Next base: position 10,615 of record JAWKOK010000035.1, on the reverse strand, counting down.
GGTGAGGCGGAGTCGGTTAGCGTCGCAGAGACAGATGTGTCCGTCTTGGTCGGCAAGAACCTGCTTATCGTCGACGACAACGCAACCAATCGTCGCATATTGGAACATTACGCCAATCGTTGGCAAATGCGCACAACTGCGGCCGCTTCGGCTCAGGATGCCCTTGAGCTTGTGAGCGGCGGCCTCAGTCCGGATGCCGTTTTGCTTGACCAACACATGCCGGGCATGGATGGGCTGGCGTTGGCGACGAAGTTGCGGGCGTTGGGCATGACTGAACCGATTATTTTGCTCACGTCGGCGTCAGGTGTCGTTCGGCGCAAAGAATATGAGCGTTCCGGTGTTCACCAGACGTTGACCAAACCGATCAAGCCCGATGATCTGCGGCATCATCTGCTACAAGTGTTCGGTCGTGTAGAGCGGAATGCCGCGCTGATCCAGGAGCGCTCAGCATTTGACCACGACATGGCGCGACGCATGCCGTTGCGAATTTTGTTGGCTGAAGACAACCTGGTCAATCAAAAGGTGACACTGCGCATTTTGGCGTGTCTGGGCTATCGCGCTGATGTGGTCGCAAACGGCGAAGAGGTGATGCAGGCCGTGGCCAAGGTCGACTACGATGTCATTTTGATGGATGTTCAGATGCCGGTGCTGGACGGGTTGAGGCAAACGCGGCGGATTCGCGCTGCGGATGACAGAAGCAAACCCTACATCATCGCCATGACTGCCGGCGCGACTGAGCTGGATCGTGAACACTGCATCGACGCGGGGATGGATGACTTTCTGGCCAAACCGGCTCCAGTAGAAAGCATTGCGGTTGCGTTGGTCCGTTCGACCGTGGAAATGTAGTAAATCCCGGCGGCAATGGACCCGCGGTTTCGACCAAAGGCACAGGTGCCGAATTCTCGCCGTGGTATTTTCCCCGCATTGAAGTAGGTTATTCTGCCGGGTGCATCTTCCTCCATCCGTGGCCCGAGAATCCGTGGCCAATGGACGAGAGACGATCAGCGCAGGGACGGGCTACTCGCTAGGTTCTGTTGACATTTTCGTGCTGCACGGGTTGGAAACCCGGCGCTGAGAGCGAGAAGTGCCCTCAGGCACTGGTGCTGTAGTCGCTGAGGCAATTTTTCGCTGTCAGCACGGTTTCCAACCGTGGAATTCGGCAAATGTCAACAGAACCTAGCAAGAAGTGTGATGATCTCGCTGAGACTGGTGATGCAGGCCGTCAAAATCGCCGTTTTGCGGCGATCCACTAGAAAGCTCTGCATTCCCAATGTTGCCCCTTCACACAATCCGGCTCGTCGTCGAAGAATAGACTGGTCGGCGGGGGCAACATCCAACATGGTACAGATCGTCAGGTAGGCACGCGCATCCGGTTTGGACACGCCGATCACGGTTGCCGCACAGGCGACATCCACCAAACCGTCCAGCCCCAAGGCGGTCAATGAGCGATCCAGCGTCGCCAGCGAAAGTTGGAGAGCACGCCGATCTTGAACCCCGCCGCGTAGCGCGCAGCGTCGGCACTGCATCGGGATAGACGATCATATGTCGCGTAATCAAATGCGCGCAGCCATACGGCCTCAGCGTCGCCAAGGCCAAATTTCAAGGCCAATTCCGACCACATGCCATCGAAGAAGGTCTTCTCTTCTTCCTCCGACGATGGAAAGCCGTGCACTTTGCCCCATGCCTGCCAATACGCCGCCAACAACTCGTCCAGCGAGATGGGCAGAACTTGGTTGATGTAGTCCAGCGGCGGAAGTCGGATCAAACGAGGTCAGCACCCCCGTCGCGGTCGAAGATGGCGGCTTTCATGTATGTCTCGTCTCCCGGTCCTGACCACGGCTTGGGGAACCAGAACGGACCAAGCCGCTCACCTTCACCAAGAATCGGCGGTCGAGCATACCAATCTGCATACTCAAATATGGCATCCGTGCGTGCCGATTTGTCGATCCGCTGCTGCGTGGGGCGATTGTATGCATAGTCGTAAATGACGCCGGAGGAGCTCTTCGGTAATCTGATATCCCAAGGATTGCCGCCAGTAACAGTGAAGCTTGTAGACGAGCAGCGGCGGAACCGCTGGTGAATATCTGCGGCTTCCCGAAACTCAATAGCAGCGCACCATCAACCGGTATCTCCTGGCCGTAGACCGCCTTGACTGCTGCCGCATGCGTTGTGGCCTGCGCGGCCACGATCTTCCGCAGCGCGAACTCCCACGCATGTGTCGATGATGGAGCGACTGTGAACCAAACACACCGCGCCGTTGACGAGACTGTTGCTGCAATCAGCTTCGTGGCGGTTGCCCACAACGGCGAATCTTCTTCCGCGCCTACCAGGCGAACCTGCCAGTCGCGCTGCGCGTAGTCGTCTATTGCCGTCGGACCGGCAATTCCGTCGGCGATCCAGCGGAACAGATGGTCGCGGTAGTCGGGCGTCTCCTCATTGAAGTTTCCATCCACCAAAATCGGGACGAATACATGCTGTGCGCCATAGGCCAGGAGCAGTTCAATCGCGTCGATCATGTGGATGCGTGTCTGCTGCGGATATGCCTCGGAGCGTATGTCGATTCCATCGAGCATGGCACGTCGACGCGTTCCGCCCGTGGCCACAATGACAGTGGCCGGAGCCACCTCCCGCACTGTCGCCAATGGCGCCACAAGGAATTCATCCAGAGTCGGTCTATGCGTATTGGTCGACAAGTTCCTGTTCCTTGTGCAGCGCCCAGAGCGTACTCAGTTGATAAGCAAGATCCACCCGGACCGGAGCGTACAATTCTTTGCCCATCCAGTGCTGCTCGCCGGCGCTGACAATGGTATCGGCGTGATGCATCAACCATGAGCTTGCTCGGTCCAACGCACATAGCTCGCTTGCCTGCAACTGACCTGCTGTGCGCGCCAGGCGAAGTAACATCACCGCATAGGTCGTCTCCAATTCACTGATCTTGCCGTCTCGGCTCCACGCGCCGTCATGGCTTTGCTCACGAATGAGTCTCCTGACCACCCGGCGTAGGCGATCGGTGTGCTGGGTGTGCTTCAGTGCAATAGCAACTTCCAGCGATGTGTAGATCCAGGAACTATGCCATTTGTCCGCGCGCCATCCGCCGCAGCTGAGCTCGCGGTCGATCAGGAATTGTTCGGTCACCTGATGGCGAATGTCGGCGTATGCCAATGCGGTCAAAGCATGCGCGTTGGAAAACGTGGACGAGTTGAGTTCACCAGAAAGGTCAAATAGTGGTCACCGTATCGGAATTGCTCAATTATGGCTGGATCATATGGAAAGCCGCATGCTGCGATTGCACACGCACCTACGCTGGTAGCATCTACGTCGGCAACAAAGATGTCGTTGAAGCTCAATCCATTGTTGCGCTCAAGCAGCGATTTGACCAACGCTTATGGTGGCGCAAGCTGTATACCTTCTCCACATGCAATCCGTTTTGCACAAAGGCCATCAATGCGTACGTGTACTCGAAGACGGGAAGTGGCCACACCGTGGGCACCACGCCGGGGATACCGGTTCGCGTGGCTGCTGCGGCCTGATCGATACCGTCGGGCCGTCGCCAGGGCCGCAGGCGCGACAGACGCCCCTGTCGACGCGGCTTTCTGAAGCTAGTACGCGGTCGCCGCCGGGCTGTGTCCGATGCTGCCTTGGCAGTCAAGTAAGTCCGGGTCGAAGGGATGGTCGAGCGCCTCCCACGAGTAAGTCGGCGCCGACCCGGCCGTGATATGGACGCATGCAAGCGCATCACGTTTTTTCGCCGCCAGATCGTACAAGGTCGCGCATGGCGCGGGGTCAACGACGATTCCGGCCTCTGCCGCGCCGGCCAGCAGGCGCGGCAGGATCATCTCCGCGGCGATCGGGAGCAGATCGATGTGGGCGCGCGACCACTGTTCCGAATTGTCCCGGAGAATGCCAGCCCGTGTGCAATCTGTGGGCGGACATCATGATCCGCTTCGTACTGCTGCAGCGCCAGGATCGCGCGGCCAATGTCGGAATGTCAAAGCGCCGGCGGCAATGGCCGGGTCACCCCACCCGCCGTCGGCGTGCTGCTGTGCTTTGAGCCACGTGATTGCTGGAGTGACACCCTCTTGTGGCGGCTGAAAGTGGAGCAACTGGGCTGTGTCATACACTGACGGGCTGATCAGGCCGCCGTCGTGGCCGAGCGTGCTGATCAACTGGTCAGCGCGGCTATGCAGTCGCATATTCGCCGTTGCCATACATCATCTTTTTCGCTGTTGTGACGTTGAGTCTTCCTGGCTTCCATGTTGACTGCTACGAGTTACGTTTCACATTACGGATGGTGGCGCCGATGTTGCTATGCCGGGCCACATTGATGGCCGCTCAGGGTACAGACGTGACGACGATGAGAAATAAAGGTAGCACCCGGTGTCGGCCACAAGTCTTCTATGGCCGACTCCGGGTGCATATGGTCAAACTACGTCAATACATCATTTCGTCAATGCCTTGAACAAGTCCTGGCGAGACGGCTCTCGTTGATGTCGGCTACAAACTGGGCGTTGTCCGGACCACGCACGAGGATGCCGAAGAGCGTTGCCTGGAGATCAAAGTTGGGGTCCATGAAGACCTGGTTTGCGATATAGCTCAATTCAGTATCGGTGGCCAACATGGGAATGCGCTCGGCGAAGGTCAGGCCGACGACTGTTATTCCACGCGCCAGGCTCAACCCGCCCGGCTGTTGGTCAAACGATTTGATCGGGCAGCATGACCGAATCAATGCCGTTTGGGACTGTCCGTAGCGCGCTGGATCGAGGGCCATGGCCACGGCCACGGCATCGGGAATGCCGGCGGTGCCGCCGTTTGTTCTTTGAACGAAGACATACTGTTGGAGCGCCGGCACCACAAAGGCCATTGCGGGGTTTGCCTTCCGCGAGCTTCCACATCTTTGGACGTAATCGTCAGTTGGCTGAATGCGTCAACCGGGACAACCGTTAGCGCAGGTTGAGGCGGCGCCCTGAATTGCGTCGGCTTGACGAAATCCAGCACAGCCGCAAACGCCTCCGGATCCTGCCACACGTTGTACTCAGCCGCCGGCGTAATGTTGCCGCCGAACTTGCCCCGCCCAAGAAGACGATTCCGCCGAGGGTGCGCATTTTTTCCGGACATTGCGCCACGGCACGCAGCAACATTGCGAGCGGTCCCAGTGCGATCAACGTCGCGCCTTCCCAGGAGGGACGCGCGCAGTAGAAGCTGCCCACAGCATCCTGCACCAACCCGCTCAGGTCGTTGGGGTTTCTGCAGGTTACCAGAGCTGGTCAGACCGGAGCAATTTGCCGGTGCTGCTCGGGGCACGGACCATAGGCGCATGGGAACCGATGGCCACAGGATGTCCGTCCGTCCCAAACTTTTGAGGATGTTCAGCGCATTGTTTGCACCTGACAGTGCGTCCGCATTGCCGGCCACAGTGGCAATCCCCAGCACCTCCACCTGGTAACGTCGCTGGTTGAGCAGCGCCACGATCGCCACAGCATCGTCCACACCCGGATCGGTGTCGATGATGAGCCGCCGTGGGGCCATGCCGCTCGGCTGGTCGTTGTCGTTGCCCTGCGCACCCTGGTCGACATCCTCCACCCCGGGGTTGAATGCGCATGGAGTTAGCGCGCCCTCTTCCGCACCTTCCCGCTGCGGGCGCGGCAAGGCTCGGTATGGGCATGACAAGGAGCACGACGAACCACACGGTCATCAAGGCGACAAGCCGCCGCCGTCGATTGCCGTGCCGTTGGTTGCGTACGTCGGAATGGTGGTTCTGTGCCGGCACTGTGGACCTTCCTTTGGGTGAACACTCCGATGAAACTGATTGATGGAACTCTACTCGGTTTGCGCGGCCCACGCCTGTACAGTACGAAGCAACAGAGCCTGATGATGTCGTCAAGGCTAGCGGAGGCAGCATTAGCACATGCGCTGTCGCGATTCTTGGGTTGTTTGGAATCGTCTATAGTTTAGCACAATGCAGCGAAAAAGTTCCACGTCTGTTCCGTGCGTGTCATCCCGCCAGGGAACGTGATATACTCTGGATAGATCTGACCGCTTACTGAACCCACGGCACGCCGAGAGGCGTGCAATCAATGTTTGAATTATGTGCGAATTTTACAACCGGTACCGCGCCTCATCGTCGACGCCCACACCGTGGTCCGCCGGGGCTTGCGGATGCTGCTGGACATGCAGCCGGACATTCAAGTCGTCGGCGAGGCCGGCACGGTTGCCGAGGCGCGCCGGCGTCTGGATGAACTGCTCCCGGACGTGATGCTCATGGATCCGGCGCTGCCCGACGGGGACGGCGTCGACCTGAGCGCACGTCGTTCCGCACCGCCGCGGGCCAAGATCCTGCCACTCTCCGAGACCTACGCACGGCCCACCGTCTTCCGCGCGCTGGACGCGGCGTGCACGGCTATATCTTGAAAGAGGTGGCGCCTCAAGAACTTGCTGCTGCCATTCGTCAGGTCGCTACCGGCGACGCGCATTTGCATCCGGCCATTGCCGACATGGTGCGTCACCGCCACGTCCGCCAGTCTACGCCGGTGCTTGCTCGACTCCATCGCCCCTTAACTGGAAGTGTTGGCTTTGATGGCCACCGCCACGAGCAACCGCGAGATCGCCGAGCAACTCACGCTGGCGTAGGGGAAGAGACCGTCCGCTCCCACGTCAAGAGCATCCTGCGCAAACTGGGCGCGCACAGCCGTACTAGGCCGTGGTCGATGCGCTGCGGCTCGACCATCCAACTCCACAACTAACGTCCTCATTTTCACCCATTCGGGTGATGACGCCTCCAATTCTGTTTGTTATACTCCACCCATTGTCCTTGCCGCCGCGTCCATTCGCTGCGCGGCGCCTTTGGTCCCAACCAGCCAAGTGAAGAGAGGCTCATGAACTACGGTTTTGTCATCGACAACCGCAAGTGCATTGGCTGTCACGCCTGCTCCACCGCCTGCAAGTCGGAGAACGAGGTGCCACTGGGCGTCAATCGCACGTGGGTCAAGTACGTGGAGACCGGCGCCTATCCCGATGTCACCCGCCACTTCCAGGTGACCCGCTGCAACCACTGCGCCAACCCGCCTTGCGTGCGCATCTGTCCGGTGACGGCGATGTACCAGCTGACGGTATCGTCGAATTTGATGCGTCCAGTTGCATCGGCTGCAAGGCGTGCATGCAGGCCTGCCCCTATGACGCCATTTACATCGATCCCGGTTCCCACACCGCAGCCAAATGTCACTTTTGCGCCCATCGCACCGATCTGGGGCTGGAACCGGCCTGCGTGGTCGTCTGCCCCGGAGCACGCCATCATCGCGGGCGACATGGACGATCCCACGTCGGAGATAAGGCAACCTGCTGGCGACGCAGAAAGTCACCGTGCGCAAGCCGGAGCAAGGCACTGCGCCCAAGCTCTTTCTACATCAACGGTAATGACGTGGCACTCCATCCCACCGCCACGGCACGTACGCCGGAAACGTTCCTTTGGGCCGATGTGATTCCGCTGCATCTGGCGCCGTCCAACGGCAACGGGCACATCCCGCTGGAGACGCTGGGCATTCCCGTGCGTGCAGCTGCCGACGCCGGCAGCCGTCGCCACGAAACGTGCGCTATCAGGCGCAACCATCCGCGCCCCCAATCCCAGGGACATGCGGCCGGCGGCCCTATCCGGATCGGCGAGGGACGTATGGCCGAGCAGATGGTGCAGGTAGCCTACAACGCGCAACACTTGGCCGTGGCATTGGCCCGTGCCCACTCTACCTGGTCACCAAAGGCATCGGCGTGGGCATCTTCATGCTGTTGAGTCTCGGCCTGGGCTTCGGCCTCTTTCCTCGCCGCCAACACCGCCGTGCAGCTTGGCTTCCTGTCTCTCTTCTCTTCATCGGCGTCACCACCGTTGCTGGTCTATGATCTGGAGCGCCCCGAGCGGTTCCTCTACATCTTGACCTGTCCCCAGTGGAAGAGTTGGCCTACTGGGGCGTGCTCCTGCTGGTCGGCTTCACGTTGGTGGCCGGGCTGTGGTGGCTCATCGAGGCCGGCGCAAGCATGGGCTGGGTGAGGGCGGACAACGGACTGAGCTGCGCGGTCTCCTGCTCTGGACGGGGCTGCCGCTGGCCGTGGGCGTGGCGATCTACACCGCGTTCCTCTTCGGTCAAGCCGAGGGGCGCGACCTGTGGCAGAGCACCTTGCTGCCCTTCCACCTGGTGGTGCAGTCTCATGGCCGGCAGCGCCATGATCCTGCTGGTCGACATGGTGCTGCCTTCAGCCCGGAACCGGTCGGCCTGGCGCGCCTCACCTTCGGCATTGCCCTGGCCGTCGACCTTTTCGTCACGCTGCTGGGCGAATTCGGCATGCCCCACGCCAGCGACACCGCTGCCAAGGCCGCCCACGCCATCAGCCACGGCGCCTACCGCACCCACTTCTGGATCGGCAGCATTCTCGTCGGCCATGTGGTCGCCTTTGCGCTGCTGCTCACCGGCTGGACGCCCGCCGTCGCCCTGGGCGGTCTGCTCGCCATCGCCGGCCTCTACCTGTTTGAATACGCCTTTTGTCTTGGCGCCGCAGGAGATTCTGAATTTCATGAAACGTGAAACGTGAAGACGTGATGCGTGAAATGTGGGATTCAGAGATTTGTGGAGACTGCGAGATTACGGGCGCGGCACATGCTGCACGTTCCTAACCTCCCAATCTCTCAGTCTCCCAATCACGCATCACGTTTCACGTCTTCACGTTTCACGTCTTCACGTTTCACGTTTCACGTTTCACATCAATCAGAAAGCACACCATGTCTGATTCAACTTCTTCTCTCAGCCACTTCCTGCGCACGTTGTTGGGGAAACCGGAACTGCCCCAGCCGCAAGCCGCGCCCGCCGGTGTGACCAACGTCGGTGGGACGGCCATGCCCGCCTTCGGCGCAGTGGATGTGGAGCCCACGCCGGTCGACTTGACGACGGTGGTCCATCCCGACGGCCGCATGAGCCAGTATCCGCCGGTGGACCGCTGGGACGACTGGGTGGAGTGGGACGGCAAACAGTGGCCGCAGAAGGTGGCCCGGCGCTATATGCTGGTGCCCACCGTCTGCTTCAACTGCGAGAGCGCGTGCGGCCTGCTCGCCTACGTGGATCGCACCACGCTGGAGATCAAGAAGTTCGAGGGCAACCCGGCGCACCCCGGCAGCCGCGGCCGCAACTGCGCCAAGGGCCCGGCCACCATCAACCAGGTCTACGATCCCGAGCGCATCCTCTATCCGCTCAAGCGGGTGGGTGCGCGCGGTGAGGGCAAGTGGAAGCGCATCACCTGGGAGGAGGCGCTCAGCGAAATCGGCGCCAAGATGGCCGCCAGCCGCCGCCAACGCCGAGACGGCATCATGTACCACGTGGGCCGTCCGGGCGAGGACGGCTACACCAACCGCGTCATCGAGGCGTGGGGCGTGGACGGCCACAACAGCCACACCAACATCTGCTCCGCCGGCGCGCGGGCCGGCTATTCGCTCTGGGGCGGCTTCGACCGGCCCAGCCCGGACCACGCCAATGCGCGGGTGATTCTGCTCATCTCCAGTCACCTGGAGACGGGCCACTACTTCAACCCCCACGCCCAGCGCATCATCGAAGGCAAGATGGACGGCGCCAAGCTCATCACCTTCGACCCGCGGCTGAGCAACACCGCCAGCCTGAGCGACGTCTGGCTGCCCACCTGGCCCGGCAGCGAGTCCACCGTCCTTCTGGCCATCGCCAACCATCTGATTCAGAACGATCTCTACGACAAAGAATACGTCCGGCGCTGGGTCAATTGGGAAGAGACGTTGGCCGCGATTCAGGATTCAAGATTAAAGATTGGGGATGCCGACCTCCAATCTCAAATCGCCCAATCGCCCAATCTCACTTTCGATCTCTTCGACCGCGCCCTCAAGGCCCTCTACGCCGAATTCACCTTTGAGCGTGCGGCGGAGGAATCGCAAGTGCCGGTGGATCGCATCCGCGAGACGGCGCGGCTGGTGGCCAATTGTGAAGGCAAGCTGGCCACCCACACCTGGCGCAGCGCCAGCATCGGCAACCTGGGCGGCTGGCAGGTGGCCCGCTGCCTCTTCTTCCTCAACGTGCTCACCGGCAGCGTGGGCACGCCCGGCGGCACCTCGGCCAACAGTTGGAACAAGTTCGTGCCCAAGCCCTTTGCCACGCCGCCCGCGCCCACCGTCTGGAACGAGCTGCATCTGCCCCACGAGTGGAGCGCCTTCGCCCACTACGAGATGAGTTTCCTGCTGCCCCATTTCCTGGAGGAAGGGCGGGGCGAGATCGATGTCTACTTCACCCGGGTCTACAACCCCATGTGGATCAATCCTGACGGCTTCATGTGGCTGAAGGCGCTGCGCGACGAGGAGAAGATCAAGTGTCATGTCGCGCTCACGCCCACGTGGAACGAGTCGGCCTGGTTTGCCGACTACGTGCTGCCCATGGGCCACGCCAACGAGCGTCACGATCTCATGAGCCAGGAGACCCACGCCGGCCAGTGGATTGCCTTCCGCCAGCCGGTGCGCCGCGTCGCCATGGAGAAGCTGGGCATGCCCGTGCGCTTCACCTACGAGGCCAACCCGGGGGAAGTGTGGGAAGAGAACGAGTTCTGGATCGAGCTCTCCCTGCGC
>JAWKOK010000034.1:0-51802 GCA_041391205.1 Caldilineaceae bacterium | reverse complement strand
CTGGTGCCGGTGAATTAGGGATTGGAGATTGGGAGATTGGAGATTGGGAGATTCACCGTTTCCCGCTACCCAATCTCTCAGTCTCTCAATCTCCCAATCTCTGTTTCCATATACAACAACCGCACCAATTTATCCCCCACCCGCAGGCGGTTGGACTCGCCGGTGAGTTGGAAGCCCAAATGTGTGAAAAATTGGAGCGCGGTGTGGTTGAACTGTTCCACGCCCAGGCGCGCCGTGGTGATGCCCGGTTGCGCGGCCAACCATGGACGCAGTGTCAGCCACGCTTTGGTGCCGATGCCTTGGCGCTGCAACGGCTCCGCCACCATGATCATGCCGATGTACGCTGTGTTCTCGCCGGGCCAGCCCAGTCGAAAATCCACCAGGCCGATCATCTCCGCGCCCGCCGCGGCCGTCCCCCGTTCCACCGGCTTGACGATGCCCATCATCACGCGGCCGGGCGTCTCTGCGGCCGCGGCCATATCCCGCACCGCCTGATCCGCGGGCGGTGCGATCAAGTTGTACATCTCCCAGTACGCCGGCACGTTGCGATACACTTCTTGCAACGCCGCCGCATGGTGCTCCGCCTCCAGCGGAATTAGCGAAATCGTAAAGCTCACGCCTGCATCCGAATAGAAATTGAAAAATTACCGATAAGCAATAACCGATCAAATTTCTCATTGCGTATCGGTAATTTCTTATTTGTTATTGCGCGTCTGCAATCCGGTCGACCGCGTGGCGCAGCGCGTCCAGTTCGGCGCGGTCGGCCTCCAGGGTGGCGGCCAGCTTCTCCAGCTTCTCGCGCTCGACGCGCACAAAGCGCGTGTACGGCGCGATGGCCTCGCGGATGCGCTGGACGCTGTCGCTCAACTCGCTCTCGAACTGGGTGTTGAGCACGCTGTTGAGCTGGTCGCGCAGTGCGTTGATCTTGCCCCGCAACTCCGCCTTGACCTTGCCGCGGCGATAGGGCAGCACATAGAGACCCATGGCCGCCACCGCGCTCGCACCGATGATGCCGGTGACGTCCAGCATGGTAGTCTGGAGCACGGCAACCAAGATCGCGCCCAAGCCCAGCGCGCCTGCTTCCAACGCAGCCGTCTGGATGATGGCGCGCTGCACTTGCTGGCCCAACTTGCGCGACTCCGCGTCCCGGTCGTAGGTGTTGACGATCTTGTGCGCCTCGCGCCCCACACTGGCCAGCAGATTCTGCCGGTTGAACTCGAATTCGCTGCCCACCTGACCCACGATCTGGTCGGCGTGCTCGGCCGCGCGCTGGTTCAGGTAATCCATGATGGCGCGCCACTGGCGATAGTCCTTGTCGACCAGCCAGTCGATGAGGCTGCTCACCTCCCGTTCGATTTCGCGCGAGGTGTCGGCGATCACCTCGCGGTCGAACGCGGCCTGGATCTTGCTGCTGTTCATCAAATCGAACACCCGAGTGATGCGCAGCGTGTCGTCAAAAAACTTGTCGCCGCGCTCGGCCATGGCATAGAGCACGTTGTCCACGCTGTTGCGGTGATAGGCGAAATCCCGGCGCATGTCATCCTGATACGCCTGCAGATTTTCGTCGATGGTGTCCAGCGTGCGGAAGTCGCCCTGCAACACGTCCTGGCGATTGCGAATGACCTGTTCGTAGCCGGCGATCAACCGGTCGGCCACGCCCAACGGGTTCTGCAACTTGAGCAGCAGCCGCGCCCGCGCGTCCAGCGTCTCCAGCACATAGTCTTCCAGCGCCGCGAAGTTGCTCGCCTGCCACCGGTCTGCGTCCGGATGCCCGTTGGCATTCACGCTCTTGGCCTGCAGCGCCAGCCGCGCGCTCACCGGGAAGATCTGCGGCTCCATGCCCAACAACTGCCGCGCGTTGTCGCGCACGAAGTCGAGAATCTGGACACGATCCGCGTCGTCTTCGATGAGGTCGATCTTGTTGACCACGATGACGATCTTCTTGCCCCACTCGCGCACGCGCGTCAAGAAGGTCCGCTCGCTCTCGCTGAAGGGGCGATCGGCGCTGGTGACGAAGAGGATCAGGTCGCTGCGCGGCACAAACTGCTCGGTGATCTCCTGGTGCCGCTGGATGACCGCGTTGGTGCCGGGCGTGTCCACCAAACTGAACTCCCGCAGCCAGTCCACCGGCGCATAGACCACCAGGTAGTCGTTTTCGCGCTGCTCCTGGTGCAGGGTGTCGCCGTAGCGAATCACGTTGATGTTGCTGGTCGTCGGCGTGACGCCTTCCTTGAGCAGGCGTTCGCCCAACAGCGCATTGATGAACGCGGTCGTGCCCGCGTTGAATTCGCCCACCACCACCAGGAGGAAGAGTTCGTCCAACTGCGCCAGGCTGCGCTTGAGCAACGCCAGATCTTCCTCGCGTGCGTCCAGGCGCGCAACGTGGACGCGCAGCCCTTCCAGCAGCGCACGTTCACGGCGCAGAAGTTCGTCGGTTTCTTGCGTCAGCAGTCGTTGCAAAGTCCCAATCCTGTCTGTATGACGTCAATTCCGGTGCGGCTTCACATTGTCATACGCAGCAACGGACGCAAGGTTGCAGACCGTTTTCGCGTGCCCATTGTAGCACAGGGACGGCCCCCAACATGTTTCAACATGTTTCGCAACGTAGCTGTCGGATTCATCCGACAGATCTCGTCGATTCGCACGCATGGTCCAATTTCCACAACCAACCGCCCGGCCTCCCCTCCCCCACCAAAAAGGCCCGCCATCCCGGCGGGCCTTTCCATTCACACATCCGTGTCCTCACACGTGACGCAATCTACACAACCTGCGGCTCCAGCAGCCCGTAGTTGCCGTCGCGCCGCTTGTACACCACGTTGGCCGTGCCGCTGTCGGGGTTCAGATAGACGAAGAAATCGTGTCCCAGGAGCTCCATTTGCTCGATGGCCTCTTCTTCGTCCATGGGCTGGAGCACAAACTGCTTGCGCCGGATCAGGCTGCCGCCGGCCTCTTCCTCCTCTTCTTCGCTGAGGTCGGGCGGTACGGTGAGGGCGGCCAGTTCCGCTTCGGCGCTGATGGCTGCGGACGCACGCCGCTTTGCCTTGAAGCGCCGGCCCTTGTAGCGGCGAATCTGCCCGTAGATCTTGTCGACGGCCGTGTCGATGGAGGCGAAGATGTCACTGGTGGATTCCTCGGCACGCAGGATCTGGCCGTTGTGTCCCCCGGTCCAAATCGTGATCTGAGCCGTGTAGCGGTCGTTGGCGGAGCGTGTCGGACTGTGGGTCAGCTCGGCGCGAGCGTCGTCGATCTGGGGCAGATAGCGCTCCAGCTTGACGACCTTCTTCTCCACATACTCCTGAATCCAGTCTGTGACTTCGACGTTGCGGCCATGAACGATGAGATCCATGGTCTGGCTCCTTTCTGGTGCATAGAACCGATGGTCCGCCAATGCCAAAACTGCGGCACTGGACGGGCCGTCAAATGGGAAATGCCCGCGCTTAGAGCAGGGTGGCGGGCACGCAGGTATAGCAGATGATGGGATGGGTTGCGTCGGTCCGGGCACGCGTCACACCGGCGAGAGCGGCCGCATCGACGACCAGGAAGTCGTCCTCACGGCGAGCGCCGCATTCGGTATAGTTGCGCTCGGTATGGTTGCGCACTGTGACAGGGAGTTTGGTTGCAGTCATGCAGCCACAGGAATTGATGGTGTCGGAAGCGTGTCGACCATTCTGTGCCTTCATGGACCAATCATAGACGGTTGTGCAGCGAATGTCAACCAACTTTTGTCACCCAAGTTGCGGGACATTCCTCCTCTCTTGTCCACGCGACGCCGGCAACGCCAGCGTGAGCGCGACCACCTGCAGTGCACCGGCCGCCAACGCCGCGCGGGCACAGGCATTCAGTGTTGCGCCCGTCGTGTAGACATCGTCGATCAGCAGCACGGTGACGCCGTCCAGACGCAGGCGGGCCGCAAAGGCATCGGCCACATTCACCGCGCGCGCCGACGCGTCCAGCCCGACCTGGCTCTGGGTCGCGCGCACGCGTGCCAGCGCATCCGGCATGCAGGTGAGGCCGGTGCGGTCGCAGAAGCCTTTGGCCAGCAGCGCGGATTGGTTGTAGCCGCGCTCCTGGAGGCGGGAGTCGTGCAGCGGCACCGGCGCCACCAGATCGACCCTGCCGCGCACGTCGTCCCAGTCAGGCTCGGCCCACGCCGCGGCTAGATAACGGGCCAGCGGCACGGCCAACCCACGCCCGTCCGCATATTTGAGGTGGTGGATCGCATCGCGCATGACGCCGGTGTGCAACGCCGCCGCGCGCACTCGTGCCAACACGTGATCGGCGTGGTCGCAGAGGGCGCATGTGGCGCAGGCAACGGCATAGAGCCGGCCGCAGCGAGCACAAAGCGGCCCACGCGCCGGCACAACCGCCTGCGCGCAGGCATCACACAGCAGGCCGTCCATGCGGTCACAGGCCACACAGCGCGGTGGAAAGATCAGATCATGGAGTTGGGCGGCGAAGCGTTGCCACTGCCCAAGGCCCGGGGGCTGCCTTGTTGCAAACATGGGGAACTCCCAAACGAGACGTCACGACGTGGGCTACAGCCACCATCCCACCACCAGCCCGGGCTGGCTCGGGAACCAGGTCTGCAACAGGTCATTGATGAACGTGCGCAGATCGTCGCCCAAGATGAGCAGGATGGAGAGCAGCACGATGGCCAGCAAGATGATGATCAACGCGTACTCGACGAAGCTCTGGCTGGTTCGATTTGACGGCAAACGCGACATGGTCAATGGTCCCTCATTGCACGCACAGCTTGGCGTGATAGGTTCGAGCGGCGTCAGTATAGCACCGGGCGGCGCTCCGGCAAAGGTTCCGCGCGTGCGCACGGGACGGACGTCTGCCCCAAAACTGTCATGCCCCCGTCCTCGTGCACGTTGGGTGATCGTTGGCGAGATGCTATAATGCCCATGTGCGGCGTCAACCCCCAACCCATACGCGGCTCGAGAGGTGCCACACCGTCTCGGCCCCAACCGTGAATTCCGTCGGTGACTGTCTCGCTGGTGCCGCCCGCAATTGAATTCCCGGGCTTGTCGCCGGATTCACGCCCAATCGTATCAGGCCCATGCGGAGGTGCTGCGGTGGCTGCGTCTGATGATCTCTACACGCTTCAGAAGATCGACATTATGTCCGCCAAGGTGCGCCGGCGTCTGGCCCAAATCCAGGCGCAACTGGGCGAGAATGACGACGTGAAGGCGGCGCGCGCGGCCGTTACGCGGCGCGAGCAAGCGCTGCACGATTTGCACGGCAGCCAGCGGGACGCCGAACTCGAGTCCCAGACCCTGAAGAAGCGCATCGCCGAGACCGAGAAAACCTTGATGAGCGGCGCCGTCACCAATCCCAAGGAGCTGGAAAACTTGCAGCAGAGTCTCGACTCCCTGCGCCGCCATCGCGCCGCGGTGGAGGACAAGGCCATGGAGGCGCTGCTGCAAAGCGAGGAGACCAGCGCGCGGCTCCAGGAAGAACGGGCGACGTTGGCGGCGCTGGAAGCCGATTGGCGCGCCGGCCAGGGTGAACTGGGCGAAGAGGAAACCAAGATGAAGCGGAACTTCCTCATTCTGCGCAAGCAACGGGAGAACGCGGTGGCCGCCGTGGACAAGGACCGCCTGGCCGAGTACGAGCGGATGCGCAAGCGCAAGGCCGGCGTGGCCGTGGCTGCCATTGAAAACGGCGAGTGCGGCGCCTGTCACGTGCAACTCCCCACGGGCGTCATTAGCGCCGCGCGCACCGGGGACGGCCTGGTCTACTGCACCAGTTGCGGCCGCATCCTCCACGCCGGTTGACGGTCGGCCCGTCGCCCTGACCTTGCACCGTCAACGCTGCGTGAATCCTGCCGGACGCGCCTGCACAACGAGCCCAGAGCGAAACATGGTAGAGTCCAGACGTGGTCCTCACGCCGATCTTAACTGAGTTGTCACCGAGCATGGGCGTGCTCCTCACCGTCGCCGTGGTTCTCTATGTCGTGGGGTCCGCGATCTTTATCATTCTGGACAACCGGACGCCCCAGTCCACCTTTGCCTGGATCCTCACGTTCGTCCTGCTGCCCATCCTCGGCCCGGTCATCTATCTCTTCTTCGGCCGCAGTTGGCGTGCCTTTGCCCGCTCAGGCTCGCTGGCGTCGCAGGCCGTCGCCGGGGACGCCAACCAGATGCTGCGCCAGATCTTCACCAACCAGGATGACCTGGTCAACCGCATTGCCCGGGAGCGGCCGGAAAGCTTCAACCGCAAGCTGGCCCATCTCGTGGTGGCCAATCGCGGCTCGCTCATCACCGAATACAATTACGTCGAAATCTTGCAGGACGCATCGGAGAAGTACCCGCGGCTGCTGGCGGACATCCGCGCGGCCCGGCACTCCATCCATCTCGAGTACTACATCTGGACCAATGACGCCTTCACCCAGGCCTTAAAGGACGCCCTCATCGAGCGGGCGCAGGCGGGGGTGGCCGTGCGCTGTCTCTACGACGCCACCTCGGGCAAGGTCATGGGCAAGCAATACCGGGCCGACCTGCGCGCCGCCGGCGTGGAGATCTACCCGTACCTGGACAGCACTCTGCGCACGCTGCACAACATCCAATACCGCAGCCACCGCAAGATCGCCGTCATCGACGGCATGACCGGCTATGTGGGCGGCATGAATTTGGACCGGGAACAGTTGGAGGGCCCCAAGGGCTTCGACGGCTGGCGCGACACCCATCTGCGCATCCACGGCGAGGCCGCGCTGGCGCTACAGAGCAGCTTCGCCGTCAGTTGGTACAACACCACGCAGACGCCCATCTCCGACCTCGACTACTTCCCGCGCCGCCGCATCCTGTTCGACGTGGACGTCTTCTGCCCGGTGCAGATCGTGCAGTCCGGTCCCGACTCCCAATGGGCCGCCATCCAGCAACTCTATTTTTCCATGATCATGTCGGCCGCCAGCCACGTCTACATCCAGTCGCCCTTCTTCATCCCCGACCCGTCGGTCAGCGAGGCGCTCAAGGCGGCGGCCCTGGCCGGCGTCGACGTGCGCATCATGTGCCAGCCGCGCGGCGGTACCTTCCAGATTCCCTATCGCGCCGCCAACACCTACTACGCTGAGATGGCCCGGGCCGGCGCCAAGATCTATCTCTACGAAAACGACACCTACTTTCACCCCAAGACCATCAACATCGACTCCAAGATCTGCTCGGTGGGTACGGCCAACATGGACATTCGCAGCTTCAACATCAACTACGAAATCAACGCCGTGCTCTACGACAAAGCGCTGGCCCAGCAATTGGCCGACGACTTTACGCGCGATATGGCGAATTGCGTAGAATTCACGTACGATGAATACAAACAGCGCGGGCTGCCCTCACGCCTGCGTGATTCCGTCTATCGGCTCGCATCACCCGTGCTTTGACCACCCAACGAGGAAAGCGCATGCCCAACGTCACGCAGCAAACCAGCCCGTTTCGGCTTTTCACGGGGACGGCCGCAGTCGTCATCATTCTGGCCGGCATGAAAATCGCAGCAAGCTTCATCGCACCGATTCTCGTGGGCGTCTTCTTCGCCATCTTGATCGTGCCGATCTACGCGTGGCTGCGGCGACGGGGTGCGCCGGCTGCGTTGGCCATGCTCGCCATCGTGGCGGGCGTCCTCGTGTTGGGCGTTGCGCTCTATCTCTTCTTTTCGGCTGCCGCCGGCCAACTGCTGGGCACGCTGGCGACGTATCAAGAGCAGATCGCGGCCAATCTGCACCAGTTCGACGGTCTCTTCGCCGCAATGGGTCAGTCGTCGGACACAGCATCTAGCGTGGCCGGGGGCTCGTCGCACCTCATCCGCATCATGTTGATTGGCATCGTGAACCTGCTCTCCACGTCCATTGTGATTCTCGTGGTCGTCATCTTCACCGTGCTGGAAGCGGGCCAGATGCGGGCACGCTTGGCCGCGGTGCTGGGCGACGACAGCACGCTGCTGCGCCAGGCGACCGGCTTTGCCCATGCCCTCGTGCGCTACTTCGCCATCCGCACGCGTATCAACCTGTTCACGGGCACCGCGGTCATGCTCATGCTGTTTCTCCTGGGGGTCGACTTCGCCGCGCTGTGGGGCATCCTTACCTTCTTCTTGAGCTACATCCCCTATGTCGGGCTGGTGCTGGCCACGGCGCCCAGCGTCGCCATCGCCTTTGCGCAGGGCGGTCTGCTCAAGGCGGGCCTGGTCATCCTCGGCGTGGCGGTCATCAACCTCAGCGCCGAAAACATCCTCGCGCCCACCATGCTGGGACGCGGTCTCAGCGTGTCGCCGGTGGTCGTCTTTGTCGGCTTCCTCTTCTGGGCGTGGATTCTGGGCGCGCCGGGCACCGTGCTGGCCATGCCGCTGATCATCGTCGTCATGATGGTGCTGGGCGCGTTCGACAGCACGCGCTGGCTGGCCGTGCTCATGGGCATGCCGCCCACCGGCTTCGACCTGGATTCACCCCCCGCCGATCAACCTTCCACCCCGGACAGAGGACCATCTGCATGAAGATCACCCTGCTCGGCGCGGCCGGCGATGTGACCGGCTCCGCCTATCTTGTGACCACCGACCGGGCACGCGTGCTCGTCGACTTCGGCCTGTTTCAGGGCAGCGCCGACCTGGACGCCATGAACGTCCTGCCGCCCCAGATCG
Organism: Caldilineaceae bacterium; assembly: GCA_041391205.1. Taxonomy (GTDB): domain Bacteria; phylum Chloroflexota; class Anaerolineae; order Caldilineales; family Caldilineaceae; genus JAWKOK01. The sequence goes on along the minus strand of JAWKOK010000034.1, from coordinate 43,177 downwards.
ACGCGTATACGCTGGACGCGGTGCTCGTCACCCACGGCCACCTGGATCACACGGGCCGGCTGCCGCTGCTGGCCAAGGCCGGGTACGCCGGACCCATCTTCGCCACGCCGGCCACCGTCGAGATGACCACGCTCATCCTCAACGACGCCGCCAATATCCAGGTGACGGACACGGAGCGCGCCAACCGTCGCCGCGCCGAGGCGGGCAAGGAACCCCTCGCCCCGCTCTACGACCAGATCGACGTGGACGACATTCTCGTGCTCATGCAGCCGCTGGACTACGCCGCGCCCAACGTCGTGGCCCCGGGCATCACCGCGCGCATCTTCGACTCGGGCCACATGCTCGGCTCGGTGAGCATGCAACTGGAAGTGGAGGACGCGGGCGCGCGCAAGACGGTGCTCTTCTCCGGCGACATCGGCCCCGCGGGCATGCCCTGGCTGCGCGACGCCGAGACCGCACCCTTCGCCGACCTCATCTTCCTGGAATCGACCTACGGTGACCGCGACCACCGCTCGCTCAGCGCCACGCTGGACGAGGGCGAGGCCATCGTCCGTGAGGCCGCGGCGCGCCGCAGCAAGATCCTCGTCCCTGCCTTTACCATCGGCCGCTCGCAGCAGATTCTCTACCACATGGCCGGCCTCTTCCGCCAGGGGCTGGTGGACCCGTTTCCGGTCTACCTGGACAGCCCCATGGCCATCCGTGCCACGCGTATCTACGCCCAGCATCCCGAGCTGTTCGACCAAGAGGCGACCGCGTTGTTGCGCAACGGCCGGCTGCAACAGGACCTGGAGACGGTGCGCGTGGCCAAAAGCGTGGAGCAGTCCAAGCTCATCAACGAAGCCGACGGGCCGTGTATGGTGGTCGCCTCCTCGGGCATGTGCACCGGCGGCCGCATCCTCCACCACCTGCGCCACAACCTGGACCGGCCCGACACTGCCGTGCTCATCGTCGGCTACCAGGCCGCGGGCACTTTGGGCCGCCAACTGGTGGACGGCGCCGACCACGTCCGCATCCACGGGCATGACATCGACGTCAACGCCACGATTCACACCCTGGGCGGGTTCAGCGCGCACGCGGGCCGGCGCGAACTCCTCAACTGGCTGGAGCCGCTGGCCGCCACCGGGCCGCGCGTCGTTCTCACCCACGGCGAAGACCGCGGCCGCAACGCCCTGGCCCGGGAGATCCGCCGCCGCTACGGGCTGTCGCCCACGCTGCCGCTGCTCAACGACGTGGTGGAATTGTAGATTGGTGAAACTGTAGCAAGGTCGCTCATCAGCGCGCGCCGGGGATGAACGGAAAATAGAGCGACGTGGCCCATTGACTTCCACGGGCACGAGCTCCACCCGGTGGGCCGCGACGTTGTGGTGGTGGATGATGAGCAGATCCGTGTGCGGCCCGGCCGGAAAGACCGCCATGTCCACACGCAGGGTCACGGGCGCCGGGCACGGCCACAAAGGACGGCCCCTGTCCCTCCTCGCCCCACCAGATCGAGGCCTGCGGTGCGCACGTCGTAGTGCAGCACCGGCGTCACTTCCACCGGCTCCAGTCGCTCACCGGCCCACGTCTCCACCCGGTAGTCGAAGCCCGTGTCCGCGTCGCTCAGGCCGATGTCCACGGCCCGCACCGGCAGCACCATCACGTTGGTGCGGAAGGGCGCGGTCTCCGCGTCCAGCGCGGTCTGCCCGTTGAGCGGCTCGAAGGCCGAAAACGTCCCGTTCGCCAGATTCTCCACCACCGCCACCAGAGCGTCGCTGGTCGCGTCATCCGACGCGTAGCCCAGCGCGTCCGCGTTGAAAGCCGGTAGTCGTCCACGCCGTCCTCGTCGGTGTCGATGTAGATGTCCAGCGTCACCTCGTTGGGCGACGACCACGCGCCGTACGTCGTCAGCCCGAAGTAGAGCCGGCGGTGGCGATGGGGCCGTTCACGTCCTGGTACAGGTCGCTGCTGAGGCCGATGTACTGCAGATCGGCGCGGGCATCGCCCTCGGCCTGCGCCGGGCTGGTGAACTGGCGCGCCAGAATGGTCATCAGCGCGGGGCCGCCGTCGGCCTGGGTGGTGGCAGCGCGCCCGATGCCCGTCAACGTCAACGTGGCCGTGATGATGCCGGGGACGGGGTCCAGCGTCAGCGCCGGGGCCGTGCTGTGCAGGTCCGCCACGCGTCGGGCGGTGGCAAAGACCGGCGTCTGCAGCACCAGCGCGTCCGCCGTGATCGGGCCGGTCAATTCCAGCGGCTGGGTGCCCGGCTTGACTGCGCGCAGCATCAGCCTGCCGTTGGCCATGGCGCGCGCCACGTCCGGCGCCAGCGTCGTCACCCCGGACGCCGTGCTGGTGTCGGTGGTGACCGTGTTGCTGACGATGGTGGGCGGGGCAGCGTTGCCACCACCGCGTTTCCGGTTCACCCGTCGTCGTGACGGCGCGCAGTTCCAGTTGGCTGAAGGCGGTCGGATCGGCACCCATCACGGTCATTGTGTAGGTGACCGTTGCGGAGCCCGGGTCGTAGGCAAAGTCGGCCGTGCCGTGCGGGTCGTCCGTCGGTGCGGAGCCGGCCATGGTCGCGTGCAGCACCGCGTGGTAGACCGGCCCCGTCGGCCACAGTTCCAGCCGCCCGGCCTCTTCGTCCAGCCAGTGGCGCGGATAGCCGGCAGGTCGTCGACGTCGGCCGGCCGCGGATGGCCCATGGCGTCGGCCGCGCCGTCATCTGCACCGGCAGCAACGCGCTACATTGGGCCGGATTGTGACCGTGGGCGCTCCCGGGCGAATGTCCACGCCGGGCAGATCCACCACGGGCGCATAGAGCGGCGCATAGGTCAGTGTGATGGCCTGCTTGTTGACCAGACGCAGCTCCAGCGTGTCGGTGTAGACGTCGAGCACGTCCGCCGGCGCGAAGGAGAGGCTGACGCGTCCATTGCCGCGCGCGTCCATGGCCACCAGCGGCGCGTCCAGCGCGCGGGTCAGGTCGATGATGCCCGCTCACCCGGCGGACTGGGCAGAATGACGCCGTCGTCCAGGGCGAAGGCGGCCGTGTTCATCACCAGTGCCTTGAGTTCTTCCACGCTCCAGGCGGGGTAGCGCTGGCGCAGCAGCGTAAGCGCGCCGGCCACGTGGGGCGCGGCCATGGAGGTGCCCGACCAGGCCTCGCTGTCCCACCCCGGCGCTTCCATCACCGCCGAATTGATGCTCTGCCCCGGTGCAGCGATGTCCGGCTTGAGCGCGCTGTCCCGCGACGCGGCCCGCGCACGGTGAACGACGTCGTGGCCACCGGCGCGGCCAGGGATCGCCCGTCATATTCAGGTGGTTGCGGATGGCAGCGACGCTCACGGCTCGGTCGGCCACGGCGGGCGAACTCGCGGCGAAGTAGACATTGCCGCTATTGCCCGCGGACGCCACCACGATGACCCCGGCCAGCGCCGTTGTCGCTCGCGACGACAGACGGATCGTCGGTGGTCCCGTACGGCGAACCGATGGACATGTTGATCACATCCACCTTGTCGGCAAAGTCGCCGTCGCCGTTGGGGTCCACGGCCCAGTCGATGGCCAACTCGGTCAGGTCGCTGCTCCCGTGGCAGCCGAAGATTTTGAGCGCGATGATGCTCGCCTGGGGCGCCACGCCCGGCCCGATGAGAAACGATTGGGTCCGGACGCCGGCATCGTAGGGCCCGGTGAAGGTGCCGCCGAAGCCGCCGCTGCCGTCGTCGAGCACGCCAAAGCCCGCCGCGGTCGCGGCCACGTGGGTGCCGTGGCCGTAGCAGTCGGTCGGGTCCGGGTCGGGCGCGGGGATGGGGTTGTAGGTGCTGTTGTCGGGATCGGCGTCGTAGGCATCGCCCGCAAAGTCGTAGCCCGCGATGACCTTGGGGCCGGGAAAGTCCGGCACATCGCCGATGACGGTCGGGCCGTTGTCGGCATAGCGCCGGGAGCCGCCGAACGCGGCGTGGAGGTAGTCCACGCCCGTGTCGATGACGGCAATGGTCAGGCCGGCGCCGGTGTAGGATTGACCCGCCGGTCCGCTCCACAACGCGGGCGCGCCGATGAAGGGCACGCTCACGCTATTGCTCGGCGTTTTGGGCGTCATGGCGTGGACGGCCGCACATGGGGCAGCGCGGCCAGCGTCGAGATCCGGTCGGCGGCCACGCGCAGCGCGACCCCGTTGTACGCGCTGGACCCGGTAGAGCACCTGCGCGCCCACATCGCTGAGCGCGGCCAGCACCTGCTGTTGCTCCGCCTCTACGGTGGCCAACTGGGCGCGCGTGGCCGCAGCCACCTCGGCCTGATCGCAGCTGGCTGCCTGGCGCTGCGGCGTAGATCTGCGTTCCGGCGGCGGCGTCCAGTTCGAGCATGACGTGGCGATAGGCCGACCCGGCCGCGCCGGTGGTCTGTGCGTGGAGCGCAGTGGGCGGCAGGCTCAACACCGTGAGACACGCAATCAGCAGCGCGCCGGTGAGCTTATGAACCAATGGCGAGATGTGATGGGTTTGCGACATGGCTGGATCAAACACTCGGTTTCAAGAAATTGGCGGACAACGGCAGGCGGGTGCATCCGCATCGGTGTGCTGTGTGAGATACGCTACACAGACCCGGCCGGTTGCGCCGGCGCCAACAGGCGATCTTACCTGTGAGGACAGAATCGCAGCCCGGCAGGGTACGATTCATGTCACAGCAACACAGGCGCAGCCCCCGCGAAAGCCGGTGCCGCGCACCGGCCGTATTCCACCTTTGGGCAGGCACTTGTTGAGTTCGCACGCCCTCGTGCGAACGAGCAGGCACGATCTCGCCCGGCACAGCGGTTCGCACGCCCTCGTGCGAACTCAACGGCCGGCTCACTGCATCTTCCCCGAATCTGCGCTAGACCTCCGCACATCGATTTGGGCCGTACGAATCCCGATTGTACAATCACAGCAGCAATTTCTGCGATTCGCCCATTTTGCGCTGTGTCTGCCACAGCCGCGATCATCTGCCCGAGGCAACCATGAACCACAGTCCCCGACTCGCCATGATCCTGATCCTCGTCACATTGGCGCTGGCGCCCCGCGCGGCCGCGGCCCAAGACGAGCGCTTCCCGCCCATCCCCATCCCCAAAATTCAGGGCGCCGGACCGGCGTCACCACTTTATCAAGAGTGGGTCGACACCGTCGGCGTCGTCACCGGCGTCAACGCGGACGGCTTCTATCTCCAAGACCCGCAGGGCGATGGCGACCCGGCCACCAGTGACGGCGTCTACGTCTACACCCAGCGCGCGCCGCGCGTCAAGGCGGGCGACTGTGTGCGGCTGCGCGGCGCGTTCGTGGACGAATATTACGAGAAGACCGAACTCTCCCGGACCAAGTCCATCGAGCCCAGCGACGCCTGTGCGATCAGCGCGGTAACGCCGGTGGACGTCGCGCCCGCCCGCCTCGCCGAAAATCCGGTGGATCTCTTCGAGCAATACGAGGGGATGCTGGTGCGCGTCGACGACCTGGTGGGCGTGGTCCAAGGGCCGACCAAGCGCTTCAGCAACGGCGAAATGGAGATCGCCTTCATCCCGGAGCAGTGGGCGCCCTACGTGGCCGGTGAGCGGGTCTTCCAGTGGCAGCCCGACGCCATGCCCGCGCTCATGTACGTGAGCAACGGCTTCGGCGCGACCCTGCCCGACCTGAACTGGGGCGACCGGATCGCCCTCGGCCCCGCGCCCGGCGCGGACGACGCGGTGATCGGCGTGCTCGACTATAACTTCGGCAAGTACCAGCTCATCCCGCTCCCCGGCGCGCGCATCGAGGGCATTCCCGCCGCGGCGGACGCGCCCGCGCCGGTCCACGACGCGACCGTGCCCACGCCCCCGGGTGACGGCGACCTGTCCGCGGACTTCACCGTGTGCACGTTCAATCTGTTGGGCATGGGCCGCGGCACCGCGCAGAACCCGGAGCCTGACGACTACGCCGGCCAGCTCTACAAGCGCGCCCGGGCCATCGCCGAGACGCTCGACGGCTGCACCGTCATCGGCGTGCAGGAGACGGGCACCCCTGAGGATGCCCAGAATCTGGCCGATCTGCTGGCCACCGAATTCGGGCTGGAGTACACGGTCTCGTCCATCGCGGGGCCGGGCACGGAGAGCTTCGAATTCCCGCTCACCAACAGCGTGTTGACCCGCTCCGATCGGGTGCAGGTGCTGGCCGCCGAGTCCCGCCAGGGCTGCTCGCGCTACAACTACGACGTGCGCTACATCCCCGGCGCGTGTGAACAGGGCACCTACGGCCTCTTCAACCGCCCGCCGCTGGTGGTGGACCTGGAGGTGCAGGGCGCGTGGGGCGCGCCGGTGCGGCTGACCGTCATCGACAACCACTGGAAGAGCAAGGGCGGTGACGAGACCGTGAACGTGGTGCGGCGCACGGCCCAGGCCCAGCACGTGGCGTCTCTGGTACAGGAGAAGCTGGCCGCCGACCCCGACGCGGCCGTGGTGGTCGTGGGCGACCTGAACGACTACTACGCCAGCGGCCCGGTGGATGCGCTGCGCACCGGCGTCAATCCACCCCTGGTCCACGCCTACGATGCGCTGCGCACGCTGAATCGCTACACCTACATTTTCAACGGCGGCAGCCAGGTGCTCGACCACATTCTCATGACGCCGGCGCTCGCGTCCCATCTGGCCGAGGTGCGGCCCCTGCGCATCAATGCCGACTTCGCCTATCCCGCGACCATCAACCCGACCGTGCACCACTCCAGCGACCACGACCTGGTGTTGGTGCGCATCCGCCCGGACGGCGCGGCGTGGCTGGACGGCGACCTCCACTACCCCGGCATCGGCGTCGAGCTGCTGGACGGCGCCGACGCTGATGGCCACGGCGGTCACCGACGCAAACGGAGAATTTCGGGTCTGGAATTTGACGCCCGGCCCGGTACGCGTCAAACTTACGGCGGGCGACGGAGTGGAGTTGGCCGCGGATGACTTCGTGTTGAGTTGGACGCCGGGCGCAACGTGCTGCCGCCCCAGGAGATTGTCCATGCGACCATACGCGCCGGGGTCGACGCGGCCGTACAGACGTTGACTTGTCTCGCCACCGGCGCGTGCACCCAATGAGCGGGCGACATGCGCGACGCGATTTCGCTGGTTTGAACTGAAGCTGAGGGGATCATGAAACACGTCTACTTGTCCTGGCACGATACCGAGGAGTTGATCAGCAAGCTGATCTTCAAGCTCAACACGCCGTACGATGCCATCCTGGTGATCACCCGAGGCGGGATCATTCCCGGCGGCATGATCGCCGAAGCGCTGCGCATGAGCGAGGTGCTCACCGCGGCCGTGCTCTTCTCCGAAGATCCCGGCCACCAAACCCGGCTCAGTTGGCCCCGTTTCCTCCAGTTCCCGGCCGATCCCCTGCTCACCGGGCGCAAGATCCTGGTGGTGGACAATCTCTGGTTCCGCGGCCGCACCATCATGGCCGTCAAGGGGCGCATCGAGACCGCGGGCGGCTATCCCGAACTGGCGGTGATCCACTGGAAGAAGACCAGCAGTGTCTTCCCGGACCAGGCGCCGGACTTCTACGCCGAGATCACCGAAGACTTCATCCACTACCCCTGGCAGCGGATCGATGACTCGGACTACCGCATTCCGGCCACGCCGGTGATGCCGCTTTCGTGATGCGTGAAACGTAATGTGGGAGATTGGGAGACTGAGAGATTAGGAGATTGTCCGGACAGCGATCAATCTCTCAATCTCTAATCTCCCAATCTCTGATGGACACAGCCCAAACGAGTCCCTTATGTCGACACCCGAACTGACACCCGAATCCCCGCCTGCGGCGCGCATTGGTGAGATCTTGCGCCGGCTGCACGCGGCCTATCCTGACGCCCGCTGCGCGCTCGATCACGAGAATCCGCTGCAACTGCTGGTGGCGACAATCTTGTCGGCCCAATGCACCGACGAGCGAGTCAACAAGGTGACGCCCGCGCTCTTCGCCCGCTATCCCACCGCGGCCGATTTCGCCGGCGCCGACCGGGACGAACTGGAGGAGATGGTCCGCTCCACCGGCTTCTACCGCAACAAGGCCAAGAACATCCAGGAGGCCAGCGCCCGTATCGTCCACGAATACGGCGGCCAGGTGCCGGAGACCATGGACGACCTGCTGACGCTGCCGGGCGTGGCGCGCAAGACCGCCAATGTCGTGCTGGGCACATCGTTCCACATCGCCGACGGTGTGGTGGTCGACACCCATGTCAAGCGTCTCTCCAACCGGCTGGGACTGACCACCCAGAGCGATCCGCAGAAGATCGAGAAAGATCTCATGGCCCTGGTGCCCGAGGACGAGTGGATCGACGTCTCCCACCTGCTCATCTTCCATGGACGCCAAGTCTGCACCGCACGCAAACCAGACTGTGTCCATTGCACCTTGCGCGATATCTGCCCGTCCGCCGACATCGTCTAGCTCGTAAATGCACCAGCAAACGTCCCCCGGGAGTGACTCTGTATGAACACGCAATCGTTGCGATCAATCACCGTGACCACCCGGCGCGCGCTGCCGGCGCTCATTGCCGTGCTATGGCTCACCGGCTGCCAACCCACGCCGCCGACGCCGCCCACGTCCACGCCCGTCGCCACATCGGCCGCGACGGACGCGCCCATCCTCGTGCCCACTGCCGCGCCCGCTGAGGAGAATAGCGTTCCGCCCCTGGAGATCACGCTGCCCGAGGACTGGCAGGTGACGGGCGCACCCGCCTCAAGCGCGCCCGGACGCGGCGTCGTCGCAGTAGGCCCCAACGGCGCGCTGTTGACGGTGATGACGTTGCGCCAACGAGATTTAGCATTGACGAGCTACGTGGAAGAAACCGCCACGCTCCTCAGTCAGCAGGACCTGATCGTGAATCGCGCCGGCGTCGTCTATGACGTGCGTACGGACGGCGCGCCGGTGGGGCGCATCGAGTACGCGACAGGGGACGGCAGCGGCGCCGCCGTACAGTGGAGTCTGCTCCATCCCACCGCCGACGAACTGTGGGTGATTACGTTGGCTGCGCTCCCTGCTGACATCGCGCAACAGACCCAGAACCTGGAAGCATGGCTGGCAGAGTTCGATCCGGCCGCGCCATGACGTCGTCGCGCCTTGGCCAACAACATTCGTCAGCACCAACGTTCCATCATCGACGCAAAGGAAAGTGAGCGAAGCGCGTGCCGTCATTGGTCCCACCGGGCTACACTCGAGGGCCCATTCTCTTCATGCGTCCGGTGGAGGACGCGTATATCCTTGACCGGCTGCTTCAATATTTCTGGGACGATGCCGGTGCCTATGGCGCGCGTATCCTGCTCATTGAACTGGATGGCACGGACCGCGCCCTGACCGCGGCCGTCGAGCAACGGCTGCGCGACTGGGAAGCGGATTCTGTCTCCGTGTTGACGCTCAACGGCCGCGCCGACGCCTGCCGGGACCATCAAGCCGCCATCGACGGTGCGACGGCCCTGCTCCTGCTCACCGCGCGTCCGCTGGACGCGATCGCACGCATCGGCGGCACCCCACTGGCCCAAGCGCTGCGGCGGGCCAATGCCCAGGGCAAGGCCGTGGGCGCGTACGGTGACGGGGCCACGCTCCTCTGCCAGCACATGATTGTGCCGCCGCCCACCGGCGACCCGGACGGCCTCTTCTTTGCGCCCGGGCTGGGCCTGGTCAACCGTCTCGGCCTCGACTTGCCCCGTCCCGGCCTTCCGGAGGCGCGGCTCACGGCCGCGGTGGCCTGCAACCCGTTTCTGGTCGCGGTCGGGCTGGAACGGGGCGCGGGCGTGGCCGTCTATCCCGACACCACGCTGGAATGCTTTGGTCGCGCCGGCGTCTACATCGCCACCGCGGATGACGGCCCGGACGGGCTGGTGACCACCACGCAGCGCCTGATGCCCCGGGCGCGCTACAACTTCGACGCCCGCACGTTTGTCGCCCCCGAGCCGTCGGAGATCCCCGAAGACGACGGGCAGGCGCTGACGGGATTCTGATTCTGCGTATCCGCTACCATTCCTCGATCACCGTCTCCTTTTCACCGACGACGCGAAATTCGCGCGCGTCCACGGTCTGCCGGTGATCCGGCAGGGCCGGGGCATAGCCCTGGCGACCGCCGTAGGGATCGTAGCCCTGTTGCGGCTGGGCCATGCCGCCGGCCAGGACGATGACCGGCGGCTGTTGCGGGTACTGGCCGTAGGGCATCATGCCGTGCTGCTGGCCCCGGCCCCGGCCTTGGCTCTGCCAATCGTCGTCCAGCTGTCGGCGCCGGTTGGACGCCAGCAGCAGCAGCGCTGTTGGGATCCCGGCCATGACCCCGAAGAGGACGCCCACGCCCATGCCGATGGCGTCCGCGCTCAGCTTACTGCCGATCTGCCAGGCGGCAACTCCGACGAAAACCAGGACTGCAAGTGCGAAAAAACGTTTCATGGATCTGTTCTCCTTGTACGCGATACGGGGGTGCGTGAATCGTGATGCGTGAAGCGTGACTGTGTGTCGACAAGGTAGGCCGTTGCGGTAGACACACTTGTGCGGGCGCTCAACTGTCGGGCGGTTTCTGTTTCCACTCCAGGAGCCGTTGGAGCAGGTTGGGTTTGGGGCCTTGGACGTGGCTGACCGTGCCGGCACGCGCCGTTGACGTAGGCGCGGACGGCTGCCAGCGCCGGCCGGACGTGCCGGTCGCCAGCCGCGTGGTGATCTGCTCCAAATCTCCCGGTCCGAGCCAGGCACTCTGGAAGCGGACCACGTCCCCCTTGGCCACGAGCAGGAAGTCACCCTTGCCTTCGAGCTTCTCGGCGCCGCTGTCGCTGACGCCGGTGGCGTACCGGGCTTCCTCCTTGGACGCCACCGCGCCCACCAGCCGCACGGGGAAGTTGGCCTTGAGCGCGCCGCCGATGATGGCGGAGGTGGGCTTCTGCGTGCACGCCACCAGATGGATGCCCGCCTCGCGTCCCCGTTGGGAGAGCCGGGTCAGCGCCTGTTCCACCGGTGCGCCACCGGTCTGCTACAGGTCGGCCAGCTCGTCGATGGCGACCACCAGCGCGGGCCGTGCGAGTCCCAGCCGGTCCCGCCGTTCCATTTCCGCCACCAGCCACGTCAGACGTGCCGCCACGGCCTCGGGCGTTGCGTCCACTGCGCCGAGCACATGGGGAAGCCGGTGCAGCGGCCCCAGCCCGCGCTGCTTGGGGTCGATGAGAATCAGTTGCACGTCGCCCTGACGATTGTGCATGGCCAGCGATGTGAGCAGCGTGCGCATGAGCGCGGTCTTGCCCGAGCCGGTGGTGCCTACCACCAGCACATGCGTCACATCCGGCGCGGGGAGACGGACCAGCAACGGCGTGCCGTTTTCGTCCAGCCCCAGCACCGCCGTCACCGGGGGCAGCCGACGCAGGCGTGCGCACAGCGGCAGCAGCCGCACCGGTTCCGGCGCGTGGTTGGGGATCTCCACGTTGATCTCGCCACCACGCCGGAAGATGCGCGCATTGCGCTCGCCCAGGGCCATGGCGATTTCTTCGGTCAACTGGGCGACCTTGGCCACGCGCGTGCCGGTCTCAGCCACCAGGTGAAAGCGCACGTAGCGGGGCGTAACGGTGCCGCCGCGCACGTGCGAACTCACTTTGTGCTTGGCCAGCACGGCCTCGATCTGATTTGCCTGCATTTCCAGAGTTCTGCGTCGGTAAGCCATACGCGCTCGGCGGACAATCGCACAAAGGTGGTGAACCTGCCGGAAAAACGAGAAATCGCAGATATCCCAATTGGGATATTTGGGAAAACGGCTCATAATCCTGCTGTTTCCCAATTGGGATATTGTGAAAAATAGTACATTTGTTCTGTCGTTCCAGCATATCAGAACATGTGTTCTGTGTCAACAGGGTGATGGACTAATTTCGCCGTTGAACCTCGCGAACATCCGTGCTATACTGCCGCCATGGAAACAAGACTTTTCAACCCCCACGATCGTCTGTTTCGCTTTGCCTTCGCCGACCTGGCGGTGGTCAAGGATTTTGTGACTCACTACCTGCCGGCCGAGATCGGCCAGGCAGTCGATGTAGATACGTTGACACCGGTGGAGGGCAGCTTCATTGACGCGTCGTTGCAGCAGCACCAATCGGACGCGCTCTTCCGGGTGCAGTTCCGTGAGCAGACGGGCGAGGGCCTGGTCTACATTCTGGTGGAGCACAAGAGCTACGCCGACAAGATGACAGTGCGCCAGGTGCTGCGCTACATCGAGCGCATCTGGACCCAGGAGGAGCGGGCCGACCCGTCGCGGACGAGCCTGGCGCCGGTGCTGCCGGTAGTGTTGTACCACGGCGAGCGGGCGTGGCATGTGACCACGGACCTGGCGGACCTGATCGAGGCGCCGGCGGCGTTCAAGGCGTACATGCCGCAGTTGCGCTTCTTGCTGTGGGACCTGCACGAGCAAGATACGACGCATCTGGTGGGTGCGGCGCAGATGCGGCTGGTGATTCGGCTGATCGAGCTGTTTTGGGCGCAGGATGTCCGGGAACGACTGCCCGAACTGGCCGCGCTCGTACGCGAGTTGCACGAACCCAAGACGGTGCTGGAGTGGGTGACGGCGGGGTTGACCTATCTGGCGGCCAAAGCGCCCTTGGAACGCGAGGACGTGGAAGAGATTGTGCGGCAGCTCTTGCCGGTGGATGATGAAGAGGGGGAAACCATCATGCGTGCCATTGCTGAAGTCTGGTTCGAAGAAGGACTTGAGAAGGGACGGGAAGAAGGACGTCAGAGTGTCCTCCACGCCGTTGATCGTTTGGTCTTGCTGCGCTTTGGCGTTATTCCACAACGAGCCCGTGATCTGCTTGAGGTCTTTGATCTTGCGCAACTAAACGCCGCGCTTGATTTGGCAGCTGAAGTGGATGACCTGGACGATTTTGCGACCAAACTCAGCGATTTGGCCGACTGACCCGCATTGTATCTCGCACCGCTGAAGATGGATCCACACTAGACCTCCCGTGCCCGGCAACGGCAGCGCCGTTCACCGCGAACTCAATGGGGGAGGAACTCCCAACTCTAACAGTCGGGCATGGTCGTGTTGTTCGCAGCATCACCCTACCAGGGGCGGCCGCGCCGCGTTCCTTCTGGTTTGCGAGCGGAAGCCCGGCCACGGCGTTGCGCGGCGGCTTTCGGCATCGTATGAGTGAATGCGGGCGACACTTGGGTCGCTGCCGCGTGACGTGCAGGAGAAAGTCTGCCATGGGGAACATTCGCTATGCAGCGGCCACACTGGTCGCTTTGATCATGATCTTGGTCCTCGCCGGGCGGGCGGTCGCACATCAGCCCTTTTTCGCAGAGGAGAACTTCACGCCGGAGACGACTGTTTCTTTGCCCACATCCGGCGACAATCCGGCTGCAGTCTTGCACGGAGCGGGCGCAACCGGACGCCACACGTTTGTCCCAGATCCGCGTGCATCCTGGACACTGGCCGGCGCCGCCGACGCTCAGTTCTTGGACAACCTGCCCGCCGGCGCGGCTGACGACGGCCGGCCGCCGACCTTGGTGGAAGTCATGCGTGCCCTGCTGGCGTTTCTGGGATGCCCTGGCCGCCCACCTGCCGCGCACCTGATGGCGCTGCCCATCGTTGTGCCACCCCAGTTTCGCATCACATCGCACACCGGGGCGCGCGTCCGCGTACGCCGGAGAATACCATGGCCGCCTTCGAACTGGCGGCGCGCATGGGCGTGACCCAGGTCGAACTGGACGTGCAGTTGACCCAGGACGGCCGATTGGCCCTGTGTCACGATACGACGCTGGATCGGTACGGCCACGGTCGCAGGTGGTCGAGGAGATGATCTGGCCCGAAACAACCGCACTGGACATGAGCGGCCTGGTTCTCGCCCTTTCTCTACGGCGGCGAACCCATGATCCGGCGATCTCTTTGATCGGTTCGGCGCTGACCTGATCTACCATGTGGAACTCAAGGGCAGTGCGCCGGGATTGGCTGCGCGGCTGCGTACCGCACCATCGCCGAGTATGGGCTGGAAGAGCGCTGCGTGGTCACATCGTTCGCATACCATGCGCTCGCCGCCATGCGCGCCCAGTCCGCGACCGTGCGATTGGGCTGGCTCGTGGAACAGATCGACGCCGCCGGCATGGACCGTGCGCGAATTGGACCTCTTCCAACTCTGCCCCCACGCCGCCCGTTACACCGGAGATGGTGCACCGTGCCCGCAGCGTGGTGGCCGAGTAGCACGTGGGGCCTGCTGGGCGCTGACGTGCGCAGTCAACCGCAACGGTCCAGGGACTCATCCGCCGCACGGTGGACGCGGGCTGCGACGGCATGACCATCAGCGGCGAGGATTGGGTCGTGCACACAGACGGCAGCGGTTGAAACCGGCGCCTGCTACGGGAAGCAGGCTGCAGCCCGTTGCCTTGACCGCGCGCAAGGTCAAGGATGAGCAAAGCGACGGCGCGCTTGTGCTACACTATCCTCATGCGCACTTCGCTCTTGCAGACGAAACTCTACGTGCCCCACGTCCAGCCGGGCTTCGTGACGCGGCCACGCCTCAGCGCGCGCCTGACCGACGGCGTGGCCGCAGGGCGTGCGTTGACGCTGGTCTCTGCGCCGGCGGGCTACGGCAAGTCGTCGCTGGCGGCGGCCTGGAGTGCGCGCCGCGACGTCGCCGCCGGACATGGCGTGGACATACGCGTGGCTGTCGCTGGATGCGGAGGACGACGTCCCCGTGCGCTTCTTCACCTACCTGCTGGCCGCGCTGCGCACCGCGGGTGTGGATGTACAGACCGCGGAGACCGCGCTCCTGGGCTTCACCCCGGCCGACGTGGACGAGTTGATGACGGCGCTGCTCAACGACCTTGCCCGCCGCGAGGATGACGGGCCGTTGATCCTCGTGCTGGACGACTATCACCGCATCGCCTCCCCGCCGCTCCACCGCGCGCTGCAATTCTGGCTGGACCACGCACCGGCGCACGTGCCTGGTCCTTCTCCGCGTGAAGATCCCCCTTCGGCAAAGCGCCTGCGTGGTCGCAATCAACTCGCGAGGTGCGCGCCCATGATCTACGCTTCACCCCGGACGAAACACGTCCTTTCTCAACGACGCCATGCAGGCTGGGCCTGACCGACGCCGATCTCTGTGCTGGCCGCACTGGAAGGCTGCCAGGCTGCAACTGGCGGCGCTGGCGCTACAGACGTCCCCGCCGGACGCCGGCGACACGTCCGCGTTCATCGCGGCCTTCGGCGGGAGCCATTTCTACGTCATCGACTATCTGCTGGAGGTGCTGCGCCGCCAGACACGCGGCCGTGCGCACGTTCCTGCGCCAGACCGCCGTCCTCGATCGCCTCTGCGCGCCCCTGTGCGACGCAGTCACCAGGCGCAATGACAGCGCATCGCACCTGGCCCATCTGGAGCAGCACAATCTCTTCCTCATCGCTGGACAACCGGCGCATCTGGTATCGCTACCATCATCTGCTGGCCGACTCCCTGCGCTGCTGGACGAAGCGGAACAGGTGCAGTTGCACCGGCGCGCAGCCGCCTGGTGCGCGGCCAACGATGACCCGGCCGCTGCGGTTCGCCATGCGCTGGCCTCCGGCGACATGGTCTTCGCCGCCGACACCATGGCGGCGGTGATCCAGCGCGGCGGCCTGGTTAGGTGGTGGCCCGGCTGACCGGCTGGCTGGACGCACTGCCCTCGCCGTTGCTCCGCGCGACCGGCGTTGTGCCTCCACGCCTCGCGCGCCCTCTACCTGGCCGGTGACTTGGCGCGCGCCGCGCGATTGGTGCAACAGGCGGGCGCGTTGGCCGACGGCAGCGTGACGGCTGACGATCCCGCGCGCCTGCATGCGCTGGCCACAGTCTACCGCGGCCATGTCCGCCCTGCGGAGCACCTGGCTGAGGCGGTTACGGCGGTGGAGCCGGTGCTTGCCGGCCGCGCTGCCACCGATCCCCACACCTGCGGCCCGGGCCGCGGACACGCTGGTTTGGCCCACGAACTCACCGGCAACCTGACCGCGGCCGACCGCGTGTCACCCGACGCCGCGCGTTTGGCCCAGGCCGCGGGCGTGCGCTATCTGGCAGTCCAGCGCCGCGGTGCGAGGCCGCGCTGGTGCAGATTGTCCAGGGCGACCTGGCCCAGGCCGAGGCGACCTGTCACGCCGCGCTGGCCGCGGCCTTGGGCGACGCCATACCGCCCACGGGGCTGGCCTGGGCCGTGCTGGGCGAGGATCGCCCGGGAGCGCAACGACCCGGCCCAGGCGGCCTGAACACTTGACTGTGGGCATAGAGTTGGGACAGGCGGGCGGCATCGCAAACGACCTGCGCCACGCCTATCTCTTTCTCGCCCATCTGCGGCAGGACCAGGGCGACGGGCCGGAGCGCTGGACGCGTGGCGCAGGCCGACCGTCTGCTGCGGCGTTACGGCGTGCCCGGCTATGTCAGCACTCGCCGTCGCACACCGCGCCCGTCTGGATCTGGCCCAGGGCAATGTGGCGCACGCCCGCCGCTGGGCCGAATCGGCCGCGGCCGACCTGGAAGCCGGCGTCCACAGTATCTGCAAGAGTTTGAGACCTTGACCTTCGCCCGAGTACTGCTGGCCTTGAAAGAACCGGCGCGCTCGACCATGTCAAGCCGTGCGCAGCGCAGCCGGCGGACAGGCGGCTACGCACAGTGATCGAGGCGCGCTTGCTGGGCTGGGCGCTCCGCGCGCTCGGGCGCACCGATGAAGGCGGTGGCTGCGCTGGGTGGGGCGTTGGCCCTGGCCGCGCCGGCAAACTCGTACGCCTCTGCCGCGACGAAGACCCCGGCGTTGGCGTCCCTGCTGCCCGCTGCCCGCGACCCGCGCCCGCGTTTGTGGACGAACTGCGCCGCCGGCCTGCCCCGACGCAGATGTCGCCAGCGCAGCCTGCGCCGCCGCCCGATCTCGTCGAGCCGCTGAGCGGCGAACTTGAGGTCCTGCGCCTGCTCGTGGACGGTTACAGCAACCAGGAGATCGCCGACGCGTTGGTCATCACCCTGGGCACGGCCAAGTGGCATGTGCACAACATCTATCAAGCTGGGCGTGGGCAGCCGCGCCGAAGGCCATCGCCCGCGCCCACGCCTGGATGGCGTAGCCTGTTTCCTTCCCCGCCGCACGGAACCCCACCCCAGCGAACGCCAACCTATCCACAAACCTATCCAACGATAGGCGACAGCCCGACCGCCATCCGCTACGCTGGTGGTGTCAGGCGCACAGACCACGTCAAACGACGGTGGAAAGTGAGTGCGTCTGGCGTTGCGGAGCGTCAGCCACATGCACGACATCACCGAGCCGGCCGTCTACGAGATTCACATCCGAGGCTATCTGGACCACCCGCCGCGTGCGCCAGTTTGACGGCATGACCGCAGCCCGGCTGCCCGGCGGCGTGACCGCGCTCGTCGGCCCGGTGGCGGATCAGGCGGCGCTCTACAGGCTGCTCGGCCGCATTCGCGACCTGGGTGCGCCGCTGCTCCTGTGAGTGCGCGGTGTGGATTGTTCCCAAAATGAAAGGATTGACCGACTGATGAAATTACCATTCCCTATCCGAAGACACACAAACGTGCGCGGCGCGACCAGGGCCGCTTCTGCACCCGCTACGCGCCGCCGGCGAGTCGCTGAGCCGACACCTGGTGACCGGCGCAGGCTGGCTGCTGCTGGATCTGCTACTGCTCATGACTGCGCTGCCGGTGCTGCTGCTCTTCCTGGCCACCGCAGTGCCGCGGGTCTGGTCACTGGCGCTGGTGGCTGTGTTGGCCAAGTCCTCGTCGTCGTGCTCGTCCGCTTTGAACGAAGTGCGCTGCTGGTGACGGGCGTGATCGTGGGCGCAATCGCCACGTCGGTGGTAGCCGTGTGGCTCTCCCAGGTCTACGCCACCACGCCGACCATCACCGGCACGCAGGGCAACGTGGTCCCCGGCAGCATCGCCACGCTGGAGCAGGTCGGCTCAACGGCAGCCGCCGGTGGGTCTCCATCCGCAGCCCACGACGTCGATAACCCGGTGCTGCTCTTCCTGGCCGGCGGCCTGAGCCGGCAGCCAGTTGACCACCGCCCGCCACGCGCTGGCCGAGGCTCGAGCAACACTTCGTGGTGGTCAACTGGGAACCGCTTCAGGCGCAGGCAAATCGTACAAGCACGGTGGATGCTGCGCACGCTCACCCCCGGAACGCGCTACGTCAGCGACGGGCATGCGCTGGTGCTCTACCTGCGGGAGCGCTTCGGCGTGGAGAAGGTCTATGTGCTGGGTGAATCGTGGGGGCAGCGCACTGGGCATCATGCTGGTGCAGCGCTATCCCGAACTCTTCCATGCCCACATCGGCACGGCGCAGATGGTCGATTTCCTGGAGACGGATCGGGTCGACTACGAGTTTGCCCTCGATTGGGCCGAGGCGGGGGCGACATGCGCGCAAGGTGGCGCAGTTGGAAGCCCAGGGTCCGCCGCCCTACTACGGCGACGACGTGGCGTGGCAGCAGGTGAACTATCTCAAGGACACCTACACGTATATGAACCAAGACCCCAACGTCATCACCAACTTTAACACACCCCGGGACTTGGCCAGCCCCGAGTACGGTCTGCTCGACAAAGTCAACTGGGTGCGCGGTCCGCTTACGACGCTGGGCGTGGTCTACCAGCAGCTCTGGGATGTGGACTTTCGCACCCAGGCGCCGCGCCTGGAGGTGCCGGTCTACTTCCTCATCGGCCGCCACGACGCCAACGTGCCCGCATACTTGATCGAAGAGTACTACGCCTTGCTCGACGCACCCCACAAGGAGTTGATCTGGTTCGAGCACTCGGGCCACAGCCCGTGGATCAGCGAGACGGACAAGTTCGTGGACGTGGTGGTGGAGCGGGTGTTGGCGCAGACGGAAGACGTCCGCTGAGCCGTGGATGTCCGCCCCGAATGGACAAAACGAGACCCGGTGCAGTTACCTTGCACCGGGTCTCGTTTTGTGTTCCTGTGCAGCACGCCCGGAGGGATTCGAACCCCCGACACCTGGTTCCGAAGACCAGTGCTCTATCCACTGAGCTACGGGCGCATATCTAACGGTAGTCTACCACTGGGACGCTGATTCCGTCCAGATGGCGAGAATGGCAGCGCGAACATGTCTGCGTCATCCGCACAACGCACCGTGCTGAGTCCGTTTACATGTGTATACATTGTGTTGACAAGATGGCACTCTGGGGATATCATGCACGTGCTTGAAAGGAGCATGCCATGCCAAGGCAGAATGCCATGCGGGCCAAGAGCGCCAACATCCACATCCGGATCGCCCCCGAAAAGCGGGAGTTAATCGACCGCGCCGCGAGCATAGCGGGAAAAACCCGCTCCGAATTCATCTTGGATGCTGTGACACGTGCCGCTGAACATACGCTCCTGGACCAGCGTGTGTTCCCGGTGGATGATGCCCAATGGCAGGCATTCACCGACGCCCTGGACGGGCCGCCGGCCCAAAACGAGGCCCTACACAAACTGCTCCACACGCCAGCCCCCTGGGATGCATGAGATGTCTGACGCGTCACTGACCGCCCCCGCGTTACTTGACGAGCAGCACGACTTGATGCCGTTTTCCTGTGGCGAAGCTGAACTCGATGATTGGCTCAAGCGCCGGGCTCGTGCCAATCAGAGTTCCGGCGCATCGCGCACCTACGTACTCGCCGCACAAGACCGGGTCATCGCCTACTATGCGCTAGCCGGCGGCGCGGTCATTGCGCGCGAGGCGCCGGGACGCGTACGCCGCAACATGCCGGACCCAATTCCGGTGATTGTGCTGGGACGATTGGCCGTTGACCGCGCCTGGCAGGGGCAAGGGCTGGGCACGGCTATGCTGCGTGATGCAGTTCTTCGCACGCTGCAGGCCGCCGAGATCATCGGCGTGCGTGCCCTCTGGTCCACGCGCCGCATGATGATGCAGCAGCGTTCTACCGCCGCGCCGGCTTCATGCCGTCGCCCTTACGCCCACACACGCTCATGCTGCCTCTGCGTGATGTGAGGGCAATCCTCGCTGATACCTGAAATCACGCCCCATCCGCCACCCGTTCTCGAAAGCCCACCGCGTACGCGCGCAGCGCGTCCTCGGCGTTGAGGTCGCGTTCGTGGGCCAGCGCCACCAACTGCCAGAGCAGCCGGCCCAGCGCTTCCGCGTCGGGCACGTCCTCAAAGAGCGCGGCCAGGGCCGGGTTTTCCACAGCCAGGGCGGCGCGATCGAGCAGGCCCGCCTTCTGCGCTTTGGACTGGAGCTTGCGCGCCTTTTCCAGCGCAGGCAAGTGGGGCGGCACGCCGGCCAGCGGATCGTCGGTGGGCTGTCCTTTGGCCGCCTTCTCTTCGGCCTTGATCGCGTCCCAGTTGGTGAAGATGTCGTCCAGCGACTCCACCTCCGCGTCGCCGAACACGTGGGGATGGCGGCGGATGAGCTTGTGGACGATGTGCTGGGCCACGTCCGCCATTTTGAAGCGCCCCTCCTCGGTGGCGATCTGGATCAACATGGTGGCCAGCAGCAGCAGGTCGCCCAGTTCTTCGGCAATGTGCAGGCTGTTGTCCTCGCCGGTTTCCTCCACGTCGATCGCCTCCAGCACCTCCACCGCTTCGCCCAAGAGGTCCTGGCGCAGAGAGGCCAGCGTCTGTTCCTGATCCCACGGGCAGCCCTCGGGCGCGCGCAAATGGGCCACGATCTCCTGGAGATCGGTGAAGCTGCGCGCGTCGTCCAGCGGCGGCACGTAGACGCTGGTCATGTGGTCGAAGTCGTCGGCCTGATCCAGCGCATGGAGCGGGGTGGTGTGCAGACGCTGGTCGTCCGTCCCCGCGCCGCGGATGACCGTCACCGGATGCTCGTCCGGATAAGCATTCATGAGCGTCAGCTTCAGGTCCGAAGCCACATGGCGCGCGTACACCTGTGCCGCCAACAGAGGTAGCCCGACTTCCACCTTGGGGTGGTGCATGTGGGCCAGCAGCATGGCGTCCACCACTTGGCCCCCGTCCATGGGATCCACGCCGACCGCGGCGAAGGCCGGCTCCACGAAGCTGGCGCTGCCCAGCACGGCGGTCGACATGCCGCGAGCGCGGGCCTCGTCCAACAGCCGCCGCGTGGTGATCTCGCCGACCAGCGGATGGCCCGGCACGGCGTAAACCAGCCCCGGCGTGGTAACGGCCGCGTCCAGCACCCGCGCCACGATCGCGGCGTAGACGTCGGCAAAGGCGGCGTGCGCGTCGTACAGGTCATCGCACGTGCGCACGTCAGCGCGCAGGGCGGCCAACTGCGCGGCAACCGGATGCTGTGCCGTGCGCAGGATAACAGCCGGCGCGCCGGTCAGCGCCTGCCATGCCCCCAGCGACACATCGCGCCACGCCCCCGGCCCCATCCCCACCAAGATCAGATCCACCCGCGGCAGATCGACACCATCAAATTCTATTGACATAAAACCACGCTCGAATTCTTCAAAAAGTAACGCAAGCCCCAACACCTACCACCCCAACCCCTCACCCCGCACCTGCACAAACGCCTCCACCAACCCGGCCAGCAGCAACGTCACCAGCACGAACGCGATGTCCAGGCTGTCCAGCAGGGCCAGGACGAGAAAGGTGAGGCAGACGACCCCGGCGATCACGCCTTGGCGCACTGCCGCCACCGGATCGGGTCGCCCCCGCCTGACGCCCGCCAGAGTGGGCCAGCGCGCATGCAACCCCAGCGCCAACAGGGTGGCCAGCGCACCGACCAGCACCGTCAGCGCGCCGACGAAGGCGGCGACCACCGGCACGTCGAGTGCGCCGTCGTCTGCCACAGGCGCAATCGATGTCGCGAAGAGGGCCACCAACACGCCGGCCAGCAACGCCACGATCAGGGTCAGAACCAGGGTCCGCGGTCGATTCATGGCACGAGTGTATCACCCTGCGGCGCGGCGGCAAAACGTGTCTGTGGCGCGGAATGAGGGGGCCGAGCTGGTGCTCGGCGCGCCCGGGTGGGTCGCTGTGCACGCGCGGGGTGAAAACTCTTCGCCTGGGCGGGGCTATGCTATACTATCCGGCTAGATACGATTTTGCCGCGGTTTCAACGGAAGGAGTCCATCAGATATGGCCAAGCGCAAGCGCTACACACGCAGTGAAAAGGCGTTCTACATTCTCAGTCTCTTGATCATCATCAGCATGGTCTTGAGCATGATCTACGTCGCCATTACGCCGAGCTTTTAGCTCGCTCGACGCCGCCACGTCGGCCCACTCCACCACCCTCCAGTCATCGAACCGCCCATGACCGACTCACACCGTCTTGACCTCTTTCCCATTACCACGTCAGTTGTCACGACGGCGGCAGGGTCGCGCCTGGCCATCGCCGGTTGTGACCTGGAGGCGCTCGCCGCGTCCTACGACACGCCCCTCTATCTCTACGACCGCGCCACGCTGGACGCGGCCGTGCTGGCCTATCGCGACGCGCTCGCGCGCCACTACGGCGGGCCGACCGGCATCACCTACGCGGGCAAGGCGGGGCTGACCATCGCCCTGGCCCAGTGGGCGGCGCAGCACGGTCTGGTGGTGGATTGCACCGGCGTGGGCGAGATGCACGTGGCCGTGCGCGCCGGCGTGCCCCGCGCGCAGATTCTCGTCCACGGCGTCAACAAGTCGCCCGCCGACTTGGCCATGGCGCTGGAGGTGGCCGGCATCATCGTGGTGGACAACTTGAGCGAACTGGCGCGCATCCTGGCGACGGAGCGCACCGATCTGCCCGACCTGTGGCTGCGCGTGCGCCCGGGCGCGGCGGTCGACACCCACGCCTACCGGCAGACGGGCCAGGAGACGAGCAAGTTCGGCATGAGCGCGACCGAAGCCGCCACCGCCGTCCGTCGCTGTCTGGACGCAGGCGTCACGCCGGCCGGCATCCATTTTCACCAGGGCTCTCACGTCCACGACCCCGCGCCCATCAAGCCGGGGCTGGACGCGGTGCTCGATCTGCTCGTCGACCTGCGCAACGACACCGGCTGGACGCCCGGCGTGCTCTGTCCCGGCGGCGGCTGGGGCATCGCCTACCACGAAGAGGATCTGCCGCAGCCGTCGGTGGACGCCTATGTCGCCTTCGCGGCGCAGACGCTCTACGACGGCTGCGAGCGCGCAACTTGCCGCTGCCCGCGCTGCACATGGAGCCCGGACGCAGCCTGGTGGCCCGGGCCGGCGTGGCCCTCTACCGGGTGGGTGCAGTGAAGCAAGCGGGCGACCGGCGCTGGCTGCTGGTCGACGGCGGCATGGCCGACAACATCCGGCCGGCGCTCTACGGCGCGCTACTCCGCGCTGCCGGTGTGCGACCCGCTGCGACCCGCGACAGGCCCCGCTGGATCGGCGGGCCGTACTGTGAAAGCGGCGACGTGCTCATCGAAGACCTGCCCATGGCGGACGTGCACGAAGGGGAGCTGCTCGCGGTGCCCGCGGCCGGCGCCTATCACATCTCCATGAGCAGCAACTACAACGGCGCCTGCCGGCCGGCCGTACTCTGGCTGGACGACGGCCAGGCACATCTCATGCGCCGGCGCGAGACGCCGGATGACCTGGTCGCCCGGGACCTTCCGTTGCCTTGACGGGCGGCCGTCGCCAGTCGAGACAAAACGCAGCCACAAAGAAAAGACGCTCCCGGCAGATGCTGGGAGCGTCTCTATTGTGCGATGGAAATTTGCGCAATGGAATTCGTGCAACGGAATCGACAACTGCGCTACGTTTTGCTCGGCGTCTTGCTGCTTTCCACTGCCCGAGTCAACTCGCGCACCACGTCGTCAATGCGGCGCTTGTAGCGTAACATTTCACGCCGGCACTCGACTTCGGCGCTGCTTTCAGTCTTGAACGCGCGCAATCCCTCCTCTAACTCTGTGTCGATCTGGAGCTTCTGCAGATTGACTTCGTTGCCCCGCAGATACTCGCGCATCTGCTTGGAGACAACCGTGTCGTAGTGCGTCAGATCGTTGTGAAGATCGACCAACCGGTCGGATGCGATGGCTGGCATCGGTAACGACCGTAATGTCTCCCATGCTCGGTTCAATTTACGTCGATACACGGTTCCTTCGTCCAAGGCTCTATACGTACGACAGGTAGGAGGCGTCGCAGTGGGCTGAATGCGACACACATGTGGATGGGCCGGCTGTGACGGAAGAGGACCGTGCCCATATGCGCCAGATTATAACAGGTGCGTCGCCATGCCCGAAAAATCGCGGGGTGCCAAAAGCGACCCGCTGCGCGTACGTCCCGTGCACAGACCGCGCTTGGTCCGGCACGGTTACGGAACAATTCATCGAACATTTGGTCGAATTCATCATTGACAAAATAGACCATCTGTTCTAGAATGGCTTCATTGCGACCACACATGCACGCAACCCGCGACATCAAATCTGCTACCGACCCTGGGAGGCACCCGTGAGCGACGGCAAAGTCAAGGCGCTAGAGACGACGCTGAACACCCTGAACAAGAAGTACGGCGACGGCATCATCATGAAGCTCGGCGATGCGACCAAGTTGGAGGTCGCGTCCATCCCCACCGGAAGTCTCAGTTTGGACATCGCCCTGGGCGTGGGGGGTATTCCCCAAGGCCGCGTGATTGAAATCTACGGCCCGGAGAGTTCCGGCAAGACGACCATCTGCCTCCATGTGATTGCCCAGGCCCAAAAGCAGGGCGGCATCTGCGGCTTTGTGGACGTGGAACACGCGTTGGATCCCGCCTATGCCCGCAAGATCGGCGTCGACGTCGACAACCTGTACGTCAGCCAGCCCGACACCGGCGAGCAAGCGCTGGAGATCACCGAGGCGCTGGTCCGCTCCGGCGCGCTGGACGTGGTGGTGGTCGACAGTGTGGCCGCACTGGTGCCCCGGGCGGAGATCGAGGGCGAGATGGGCGACAGCCACGTGGGTCTGCAAGCGCGTCTCATGAGCCAGGCGTTGCGCAAGCTCACGGGCGCGGTTAAGGCGTCCAACACGAGCCTGATCTTCACCAACCAGTTGCGCCAGAAGATCGGCATCATGTTCGGCAACCCGGAGACCACCTCCGGCGGCATGGCGCTCAAGTTCTACGCCAGCGTGCGGCTGGACATCCGGCGCATCCAGGCCATCAAGCAAGGGACGGACGTCATCGGCAACCGCACGCGCGTCACGGTGAAGAAGAACAAGGTCGCGCCGCCTTTCAAGGTCGCCGAATTCGACATCATGTACAACGAGGGCATCAGCACTTCGGGTGATCTGATCGACCTGGGCACCGAGTTGGACATCATCGACAAGCGGGGCAGCTTCTATAACTACGGCGATTTGCGGCTGGGCCAGGGGCGCGAGAACGCCAAGACCTTCCTCCAGGAAAACGAGGCGCTGGCGTCTGAGATTGACGCCAAGATTCGCAACCAGTTCGGTCTCCCCGTGAACCTGGAACTGGCCGAGTTGATTGCGGCCGACACCGCCGAAGACAAGCCCAAGGCCAAGGCTCGCTCAAGTCTGCGGACCCGGACGAAGATGTTGCGGACATGGACGGCGCGGCGTAACGTGCCGGGTCAAAATTGAACTGAATGGGTCACACAGACCAGGTTTCTCCCGGAAACCTGGTCTGTGCGCGTATGCGTATCGTCTGCCCGCGGCGCGCTTCCCATTCTTTGCCCGCGTCCCGGCCGCGGGTACAATAGCAGTTCGGCTATTCAATCCGCCATGATGGACATGTGATGTTGATGACTGACCAGACCGCTACCCCGAACCCGCCCCCCTTCACCTACACGCTTGAAGCTCAAGACGGCCGCGCACGCGCCGGGACGTTTTCAACGCCCCACGGCCCGATCCACATGCCCGCGTTTGCCCCCGTGGGTACGCTGGCCAATGTCAAAACGCTGGAGCCGCGTGATCTGGTGGAGGTGGGCGCGGAGTTGATCCTGGCCAACACGTATCACCTCTACCTGCGCCCCGGCCACGAGTTGATCGAGCGCTTCGGCGGGCTGCACGCGTTCATGCGCTGGGACGGGCCGATCCTGACCGACTCGGGCGGCTTTCAGGTCTTCAGCCTCGCGGACCAGCGCAAGCTCGACGACGACGGTGTCACCTTCCGCAGCCACATCGACGGCAGCACCCATCGTTTCACGCCCGAACGGGTTATGGAGATCGAGCAGGCGCTGGGGCCGGACATCGCCATGGTGCTGGATGAATGCCCCGACCCGCTGGAACGGGAATACAACGTGGCCGCGCTGGCGCGTACCCATCGCTGGGCGGCGCGCTGCAAGGCCGCGCACACCCGGCCCGATCAGGCGCTCTTCGGCATTGTGCAGGGCGGCGTCTTCCCCGATCTGCGCCTGGAAAGCGCTGCCTTCCTCAGCGCGCTTGACTTTCCCGGCTATGCCGTGGGCGGGCTGGCCGTGGGCGAGACCAAGGAGCAGATGTACGCCATCCTCGACGAGACGTGCCCGGCGCTACCCGCGCACAAGCCCCGCTATCTTATGGGCGTGGGCACGCCGGAGGATGTGATCGAGGCGGTCTACCGGGGCATCGACATGTTTGACTGCGTGCTGCCGACGCGCATCGCCCGCAACGGCGCGGTCTTCACGCCGTCCGGCCGGGTCAACTTGCGTAACGCCCGCTTCGCCGAGGACCATGCGCCCATCCAAGAAGACTGCATGTGCTACACCTGCCGGACTTTCAGCCGCGCCTACCTGCGCCATCTCTACAAGGCGGGAGAGGTGACGGCGTTGCGCCTGGGCACGATCCACAACGTCCACTTCATGCTGGACCTCATGCGCCGGATTCGGGCGGCAATTATGGCGGGTACGTACGACACATTCCGGGACGCGTTCTGGGAACGCTACCAGATCAGCGACCAGAAGGTGCGCCACGAGCAGCGCGCCAAACGCCAGGCGGCCATGCGCGACAGTTGACGGCTGTCCGGTCCGAATGCGCGAACCGCACGTGCCGCCGAAGGAATGCGCCCGCCAATGGCGATTGAACTCAGGCGGGACGTCCCGTGCGCCGCACCTGTGGCAGCGGAAGCGGCGGCGTCACGCATCACGACAATCAACACCACTGTTGAGGATGGGTTTCCGTGCAAGAACTGATCCACGCCATCATTTTGGGCATCGTCCAGGGGGCAACCGAGTTCATCCCCGTCAGCAGCAGCGGGCATCTGGTCATCGTGCCCTGGCTGCTGGGCTGGGAAGACGACGCCTATGCCGGGTTGCTCTTCGACACCGTGCTGCATTGGGGCACACTGGTCGCCATCTTTTGGGTCTTCTGGCCCGATTTTCTGGATCTCATCAAAGCCGCGCTGCGCAGCATCGGCACGCGCTCGCTGGCCGATCCCAATGCGCGCATTGCCTGGTTCATCGTGCTGGGCTCCATTCCGGCCGCGGTGACCGGTCTGCTGCTCAAGGACCAGATCGAGATGCTCTTCGATAGCCCGCGGGCGGCCGGCTTTTTCCTCTTGGTGACCGCTGCGCTGTTGGCCGGCAGCGAATTGCTGGTGCGCAAGGTGCAACAGTTGCGGCTCATGCAGGAGATGAAGCTCTGGGACGCCGTCTTCATCGGGCTGGCCCAGGCCATCGCGCTGGCGCCCGGCATCAGCCGCAGCGGCTCGACCATCGCCGCCGGGCTGGTGCGCAAGTTCGGCGCGACGAAGCCGCGCGCTTCAGCTTCTTTCTGGGCACGCCGGCGTTCCTGGAAGCGGGTCTGCTGCAAATGGCGGATACGCTTTCCACCGACGCCGGCCAGGTCACGGGGAACGTGTTGCCGTTGCTGGCCGGTTTTGTCGCCAGCGCTGTTGCCGGAGTGATTGCCATCCGCTTTCTGTTGGCCTACCTGCGCCGGCGCAGCCTCTACGTCTTTGCGCTGTACTGCACCGTCGTCGGCCTGGCCGTGATCGCGCTCACGTTCATTCGTCCGTAGACAAAGGCCGTAGACAACCCAGGTTTCGCCAAGAAACCTGGGTTGTGGTCTCCAACACCACATGCCATGATCCGTCGTCGCACACTTCTCGCCTGGCTCATCCTGCTGCTCATGACCGCGCCGGCCGCGTGTAGCCAAACCGTGGTCAGCACACCCGCGCCGGAAACCGTCACCATCGCCGGGGCGACGAGCATGCGTCCGGTGCTCCACGAGTTGACCGCGGCCTACACGCGGCAGCATCCCAACGTGCTCTTCGACGTGCGCGGCGGCGGCAGCACGCTGGGCGAAGAGCGCGTGGCCCGCGGCGAAATCGACATCGCGGCGACGACGCTGCTGCCCACTGAGGACGCCGGCGATCCCGGGGAGGATGCCGCCGCGATCGCCACGCCGGACCCGCTCGTCCGCACGCCCATCGGCCTGGACGGGGTGG
Organism: Caldilineaceae bacterium; assembly: GCA_041391205.1. Taxonomy (GTDB): domain Bacteria; phylum Chloroflexota; class Anaerolineae; order Caldilineales; family Caldilineaceae; genus JAWKOK01. The sequence continues at coordinate 14,951 of JAWKOK010000034.1, read as the reverse complement.
CCGTGGTCGTCCACGCCTCCAATCCCATCACCAACGTGACCGTGACCCAGTTGCGCGATATCTATGCCGGGCGCACGCTGGACTGGGCGGAACTGGGCGCTCCCGGCGGCGAGATTCTGCTGGTGAGCCGGGAGGATCGCGCCGGCACGCGCCGACTCTTCGACACGCGCATCATGGGCGACGTGCGCGTCTCGTTGACCGCGGTCGTCATGCCCACGAGCGCCGACGTGGTCGAGTACGTGGGGCGTCATCCCCAGGCCATCGGGTATGTGTCGGCGGCCTACGCCGCTGCGCCCGACAGCGGCGTGCGCATGGTGCCCGTGGAAGACAAGGTGCCCACCGTCGCCAACGTGTTGAGCCAAGAGTATTGGCTGATCCAGCCCCTCTTCCTGGCCACCGAGGGCCAGCCCACCGGGCGCGTCCGTCAGTTCATCGACTTCGCCCTGAGCGGCCCCGGCCAGGAGATCGTCGCCCGCTACCACGCCCCCGTGCGCTGACCCTCGCCTGTTCGACCCCTTCCCGGAAGCCGCCACCTCGCGCGCTGAGTTGAGAAATTTCCCGTTTCGCGCTAGTGTAGATTCGTGGCCCGCACGCGTCGACAGGCGCGTTGCGCTTCTTTAACGGTTGTTCATCCCAACAATGTAGATGAGCCTGACCGTATCGATGCTTGTCGTCCCGGTCCATTCCGGCTGCGTTGCCGCGCAGCTCGATGTCAATGGTGACAAGGAGAGTGTCATGGACCAACCGGTACACTCCGAGCTTGATGCCCACGATCGGTATCAACTGGAGTTCAAATACGATTATGAGTTGCTTGCCCACAAGAAGACGCGCTATCGCATCGTCACCTACATCTTCTTGCCCCAGAGCTTGGGCATCAACGCGTATACCTATCCGCCCGACGAGTTCTATCGCAGCTTGCAGAACTATGTGCGGCTCAAGACGCCGGTCTTCAGTCTACAGGAACTGGCCGAGAAGCCCGGTTCGCCGCTGAACCGCGCCCAGCGCATTCTGGACGATCCCGACTGGCTGCAACATCCCAACGGCGGCGGTCTGCTGATCACCAACTTCAAGTTTCTGCGCGCCATTCTCAAAGATGCACTGGACGATTGCCTGGAAACGTTGGCACTTGAGTCCGACAATTCGCCGCGCGAGTTGGCCGACGCCGCCCGCTTTACCGGCCATCTGAGCGAGTTGCTGACGCGCACCAACGTCATCGTAACGCGCTACCGCGACTTCGCCGGGCGCATCAACGTGGCCGGCGTCGACGCCCGCGTCCTGCGCTCCTTCCGGCTGACGGACGAATCGGTCAGCCTGGTGATGGAGGAGGTGCTGACCAAGACCATGATGTTGCTGGACAAGGCGCAACTGCGCGAGTCGCGGCCCGATTTGGTCGAGCAGATCGCGGCGCGGGTCTCCGCCGAGCAGTATTATCGTCGCTCGCAGCAATATGAGTCGGTGCTGAACGTCAACGCCACGGACGAGCAGTTCCTCTTCCGCATGTCGGTGCTCAAGAAGTTCACCTCCAGCGTGCTCTATCTTTCCAACCAGGTGCAGCGGGAAGGCACCACGCTGGTGCAGATCCTCTATGCCATTGCGGCCGGCGTCTCCATGATCTTTGCCACCTTCGTTGCGTTCTACTTCCAGCAACGCTACGGCAATTTCACCTTTCCCTTCTTCCTGGCGTTGGTCATCGGCTACATGTTCAAGGACCGCATCAAGGACGTCATGCGCGGGCGCAGCGATTCGCTTCTGCGCAGCATCGTCTACGACCGGCGCACCATCATCAAGACGCTGGACGGCGAGCATGAGCTGGGCTATCTGCGCGAGAAGGTGAACTATGTGCGGGAGCGCGACGTACCGTTGCCGGTGCTGACGGCGCGCAACCGGCAACTGATCACCGAGCTGGACAACGACGGGCAAGGCGAAGCGGTCATCCGCCACGAGAAGCTGGTCGTGTTGAACCGCAACGCGTTCCGGCACATCTACGCCGACGCACCCGAGATCCAGGCGGTGAAGGACATCACGCGCATCGACGTGCGCCGCTTTCTGCGCAAGATGGACGACCCGACCCAGGTGTGGCACTACCTGGACGGCGACAAGGTGCGGCGCGAGCGTTTGCCCCGGGTCTACTACATCAACTTCGTGCAGAATTACCAAGCCCAATCGGAAGCCGTGCAATTGCAAGGCCATCGCTTTCGAGCCCGGCTCACGCGCAAGGGCATTCGCGGCGTCGAGTGGCTGGAGTGACGTGCGCCTCGCACTTTTTTCAATCCGCAACGGGTGCGCGATAATCCAGGTTCAATCCAAGCAACGGGCAGTCGTTCCCCGACTGTTTTGACCAATCTCCCTTCTGCAGCGGCCGGCACGCCGGCCGTGCAGCATCTCGATCGAGGAGGATCGACGTGAAATCTCTACTTGAACGCCTGCGGTTGCACGCGGTCAACCCCGGCGCGTCCACCGGCCAGGACGGCTGGATCACCGATCCCGCGGGCAAGCGGCTCGTCTCCTACAACCCGACCGACGGCGAACCCATCGCCGAGGTGGTCATGGCCTCCGCCGGCACCTATGACAAGGTGGTGACCGCGGCCCAGGACGCCTTTACCACCTGGCGCACCATGCCCGCGCCCAAACGCGGCCTGGTCGTGCGCGACCTGGGCAACGCGTTGCGCGAGCAGATCGAGCCGCTGGGTGAGATGGTCGCGCTGGAGATGGGCAAGATCCGCGTGGAGGGCATCGGCGAAGTCCAGGAAATGGTCGACATCTGCGACTTTGCCGTGGGCCTCTCGCGCCAACTCTACGGTCTGACCATGCACTCGGAGCGCCCCGGCCACCGCATGTACGAGCAGTGGCATCCCCTCGGCCCCATCGGCATCATTTCGGCCTTCAACTTTCCCGTGGCCGTCTGGTCGTGGAACGCGGCCATCGCCGCGGTGGCGGGTGACACCATGATCTGGAAGCCGTCGCCCACCACGCCGCTGGTCTCGGTCGCGGTGCAGCACATCTGCAACGACGTCATGGCCGACCACGGGCTGCACGGCATCTTCAACCTGGTCATCGGCGACAACCAGGAGATCGGCCAGCGCATGTGGGAAGACGAACGGCTGCCGCTGATCAGCTTCACCGGCTCGGTGCGGGTGGGCCGGCACGTGGCCCAGACCGTGAGCGGCCGCCTGGGCAAGACCATCCTGGAACTGGGCGGCAACAACGCCATCATCGTGGGCGCGGACGCGGATCTGGACCTGGCCACCCGGGCGTGGTCTTCGGCGGTGGGCACGGCGGGCCAACGCTGCACCAGCACCCGCCGCCTCATCGTGCACAAGGACGTGGCCGGCGAACTGGTCGACCGCCTGGTGCTCGCCTACGAATCGGTGCCCATCGGCGACCCGCTGGACGCCGGCACACTCATGGGGCCGCTGGTGACTGCGCGCCGTGGAGGCCATGCAGGCGGCGGTGGCTGCGGCCCAGCAGCAGGGCGGTCAAGTGCTCACCGGCGGCAAGGCGCTGCCCGGCTCGGCCCCACTTCGTGCAGCCGACCATCATCAAGATGCCCACGCAGACGCCCCTGGTCTGCGAGGAGACCTTTGCGCCCATCCTCTACGTCATGGAATTTGAGACCATCGACGAGGCCCTCGCGCTCCACAACGGCGTCCCGCAAGGGCTCTCCAGCGCCATCTTCACCAACAACCTGCGCACCAGCGAACGCTTCCTCTCGGTGGCCGGCTCGGACTGTGGCATCGCCAACGTCAACATCGGCACCAGCGGCGCGGAGATCGGCGGCGCGTTCGGCGGCGAAAAAGAGACCGGCGGCGGCCGCGAGTCCGGCTCCGGCGCGTGGAAGGGCTACATGCGCCGCCAGACCAACACCATCAACTACTCGACCGAACTGCCCCTGGCCCAAGGAATCGAATTCGCATAGCAAAAGACGATTGCTCATTGCTTATCGGTAATTTTTCATTTTTTATTGATCGTGCGCCCCACGCAAATAAAAAATGAAAAATTACCGATCACCAATAACCAATTGAAAGGACTTCCCATGTCTCTTTCTGACTATCTGGCCGACGCCCGCGCGCGGCAACTGGACGAACTGTGCGACTGGCTGCGCATTCCCAGCATCAGCACGCTGTCTGAACACCGGGACGATTGCCGGGCCGCGGCGGCGTGGCTGGCCGCGGCCATGACCAAGGCCGGGCTGGAACACGTGGAGGTCATCGAAGGCGAGGGCAATCCGCTGGTCTACGGCGACTGGCTCCACGCCGGTGACGACCAGCCGACCGTGCTCATCTACGGCCACTACGACGTGCAGCCGGTGGACCCGCTGGATCTGTGGACCTCGCCGCCCTTTGAACCGACCGTGCGTGACGGCAATCTTACGCCCGCGGTGCATCGGACGACAAGGGCCAGACCTTCATCCATGTCAAGGCGGTGGAGGCGCTGCTGGCGCGAGCGCGCTGCCGGTCAGCGTCAAGTTCATCGTGGAGGGCGAGGAGGAGTCGGGCGGGCGCACCATCAACGCCTACGTGCCCGCGCACGGCAAGCTCGCCGCCGATGTCTGCCTTGTCTCCGACACGGGCATCCTGGCGCCGGACCAGCCGGTCATCACCTACGGGCTGCGCGGCATGTGGTCGTGCGAGGTGACGGTGACCGGGCCGGCCACGGACCTGCACAGCGGCCTCTACGGCGGCACGGTGCACAACGCCAACCAGGCGCTGGCCGAGCTGCTGGCCACGCTCCACGGCGCGGACGGCCGCGTCAACGTGCCCGGTTTCTACGACGACGTGCGCCCGCTGTCCGCTGCGGAGCAGGCCGAGATGGCCAAGATTCCCTATCGCGACGAGGAACTGCGCCGGGAGACCGGCGTGGCCGCGCCTACGGCGAGCCGGAGTACAACGTGGTCGAGCGCATCGGCGCGCGGCCCACCTTGGAGATCAACGGCATGTGGGGCGGCTTCACCGGCGAAGGCGGCAAGACCGTCATCCCCAGCAAGGCCCACGCCAAGATCTCCTGCCGCCTGGTGCCGGACCAGGACCCGGCGCATCGGTGCGGCGGTGACGGCGGCGCTCCAGGAGCGTGCGCCAAGACCATCAGCGTCGAGGTGACGCCGCGCCACGGTGGCGTGGCCTTCGTCGCGCCTTGGACACGCCCGCCATCCAAGCCGCAGCCCGGGCCTATGCCGCGGTCTTCGGCGTGGAGCCGCTCTACATGCGCAGCGGCGGCGGCATCCCCATCGTCACCATTCTCCACGACGTGCTGGGACGCGCCGGTGGTGCTCATGGGCTTCGGCCTCCCCGACGACAATCTGCACGCCCCCAACGAGAAGTTCCTGCTGGCGAACTTCTACCGCGGCATCGCCACCAGCGCCGCGTTTCTGCATGAATTGACCGCCTAGATCTGGGCTGGGATGATGCGGCGCGGGGGAATTTTCCCCACCACCGCACCACCCCAAAGCCCCACGACACCAAACAACCATGTCAACGCGCACACGCTGGGTCGCTTTTCAACACCGAGACTTCCGCCTGGTCTGGCTGGGCAATCTCGTCTCCATCCTGGGCACGCAGATGCAGTTGATCGCCATCAACTGGCAGATCTACGAGTTGTTGGACGGGACCAACGCGTCCATTCACCTGTTCGGACGCACCTTCAACCTCAACGCCGAGGCGCGCTGGGGCTGGGCGGCGTGGGCCTGGCCCGGGTCATCCCCATCATGATTTTTGCCGTCATCGGCGGCAACATGGCCGACATCGCCAACCGGCGCAAGCTGCTGATCTGGACCAACGTAGTGGCCGCGCTGCTCTCGGCCGTCCTCGCCGGGCTGAGCCTCTCCGGCCACATCACCGTGGGCGCGATCTACATGCTGACCGCAGCGCTGTCGGCGACGGCGGCCTTCTCCTCACCCGCGTTTCAATCATTGGTGCCCAACCTTGTGCCTGAAGAGCATCTGACCAACGCCATCAGCCTGAACACGCTGATTCGCCAGGTTGCCGCCATCTCCGGGCCGGCGCTGGGCGGCTTGTTGCTGGCGGCCGCGGGCGCAGGCTCGGTCTACGCGGTGAACGCGGTCTCGTTTGTGGCCATCATCTACGCGCTGGCGGTCTTGCAGCATCGAGGCGGGCGGGCCGAACGGAACGCGGGGCTGGGCTGGAAAGCCATCGTCGAGGGCTGGCGCTACGTGCGCGGCACGCGCATCATCTGGAGCACCATGCTGCTGGATTTCATGGCCACTTTCTTCAGCTCGGCGCGCACCATGCTGCCGCTGGTGGCCGGGCAGATTCTCCAGGTGGGGCCTCAGGGCTACGGCCTGCTCTCCACCGCCGAGGCGGTCGGCTCGCTCATCACCGGCTTCATCCTCTCCCTGCGGCGCGACATCTACCGTCAGGGCGCGGTGCTGCTCATCGCGGTGACGGTCTACGGCCTCTGCTCCATGCTCTTCGGCTTCTCCACCAGCTTCGTGCTCAGCTACCTGCTCTACATGGGCATCGGCGCCAGCGATACCGTCTCCATGGTCATCCGCCAGACCATCCGCCAGGTGATGACGCCCGACCGCCTGCGCGGGCGCATGACCGGCATCAACCAGATCTTCTTCATGGGTGGTCCTCAGTTGGGTGAGTTGGAGGCGGGGTTGGTGGCCGCGGCTTTGGGCGTGCCGTTCGCCATCATCAGCGGCGGCCTGGCCACCGTGGTCATGACGGGCTACATTGCGTGGAAGTATCCGCGCCTGCGTCGCTACACCAGCGACACCATGGCCGCGGATCAACGCGCCGCCCAGGCCGCCTCAGCGTAGCCGCGGAAGGCAAGACAGGGCCGGCCACAGATGGACACAGATGAACACAGATTTTTTATTGGATCTGCGGCCATTCCGCAAGAATAAGGCCCGTTCTTGCTTATTATCTGTGTTCATCTGTGTCCATCCGTGGCTGATTTTTTAGGCCTTCACCGCTTCCTGGGCACGGAACTGATCCATGTAGAGCGCGTGGTAGGCGCCTTCCAGGGCGAGGAGTTCTTCGTGGGTGCCTCGCTCGATGATCTGCCCCGCTTTGAGCACCAGCACCTGGTCGGCGTTGCGGATGGTGCTGAGCCGGTGGGCGATGACAAAGCTGGTACGCCCGGCCAGGAGATCGTCCAGCGCAGACTGGATCTGGCGCTCGGTGCGGGTGTCCACGCTGCTGGTCGCCTCGTCCAGGATGAGCAGGTTGGGGTTGGCCAGCGCCGCGCGGGCGATGGACAGCAACTGGCGCTGCCCCTGGCTGAGACCGCCGCCCCGCTCGCCCAAAGTCGTCTCGTACCCCTCGGGCAGCCGCTCGATGAAGTCGTGGGCCTTGGCGAGCTTGGCCGCCGCGATCACCTCGTCGTCGCTTGCGTCGGGTCGCCCGAAGCGGATGTTGTTCATCACCGTATCGTTGAAGAGAAAACTGTCCTGGAGCACCAGCCCGATCTGGCTGCGCAGGCTGTGGAGCGTCACGTCGCGCACGTCCACGCCGTCGATGGTGACGCTGCCGCCGGTCACGTCGTAGAAGCGGGGGATGAGGTTGACCAGGGTGGTCTTGCCCGCGCCCGTCGGGCCGACGATGGCCACGGTCTGGCCCGGCTCTGCCACCAGGTCGATGCCGCGTAGCACCTGTTCGTCGGGATTGTACTCGGCGGTGACGTCGGTGAAGACCACGCGCCCGGTGATGGGCGGCATGAGCTTGGCGCCGGGACGTTCCTCGATCTCCGGCTCCTCATCCAACAATTCAAAGATGCGTTCCGCACCGGCGATGGCGCTCTGGATGTTGGTCCAGAGCACGCTGATCTGTTGGATGGGCTGGTTGAAGCGCTGCACGAACGCCAGGTAGGTCACGATGAGGCCGACCGACAGCGCGGTGCCGCCCAGGGATTGGCCGCGCAGCATCAAAATGCCGCCCACGCCCGCAACGATGGCCACGGCCACGAAGCCCAGGGCTTCCAGCGTGGGCGCCAGGGCTGACGTGTAGGTCACGGCGCGGATGTTGGCGTCGCGGTTGGCGGCGTTGCTCTGGCGGAAGGATTCGATATTGGCGTCCTCCCGGCTGAAGGCTTGCACCTCGCGCACGCCGGAGATGCCTTCCTCCAGTTCCGCGTTCACGTTGCCGATCTCCCGGCGCGCGCTGCGGAAGGCTTTGCGCGCCTGGCCGCTAAACCAGACCGTGGTCAGCGCCATCAGCGGCACCACGGCGAGACTGAGCAGGCCGTAGAGGAAGTTGGTGCGCAACATGACCCACGCAATCCAGACAATCAGGAGGCTGCCGCTGACCACCTGAATCAGTGCGAAGCTGATGGCCTGCTGGATGATGTTGCTGTCGTTGGTGATGCGGCTCATGAGATCGCCGCTCTCGTGCTTGGAGTAGAAGCCCAGCGACAGCCGCTGCAGATGATCGAAAAGGTCACCGCGCAGCGCCGTCAACACTTTTTGCCCCGACCAACTCATCATGAAAAACATGAGGCCACCGGAGATGGAGCCGAAGATGTAGAGACCCACCAGGACCAGCGAAAGCCGCCCGAGCCCGCGCAGGAGATCCGCGGTGGGCGCGTTGGACGGCAAGGTGTCGAACCAGCAGTTGGTCTGGGCTGCGGTCGGTTGGGCAGACGTGGCCGCATCTGCGGCTGCGGGGGCCGCTTCGACGGCCAGGTTGGCCACACCCGGCGTGAAGTAGCAGTCGACCGCCTGGCCGAGCAATTCAGGCGTGATGACCTGCACCCAAGCGTTGCCGATCATCAGCACAAGTGTAACGATGAGCACCAGCCAGTAGGGCGCAAAGTAGCGGCCGAAACGACGCAACGTCGCCGACACGCTTTTGGGTTTGAGGGCTTCCTGTTCCAGAAGCCCACGAGGACCACCGATCATGCGAATTTCTCCCGTCGCTTACAAAGCGGGATGGTTGTCGGTCAGGCCGCGGTCGTGGCGACCGCGTCTTCCACCAGTTGGCTGCGGTAGATGTCGGCGTAGATGGGACTTTCTTCCATCAACTCGGCATGTTTGCCGCGGGCGACGACGCGGCCCTTGTCCAGCACCAGAATCTGGTCCGCATTGAGCACCGTGCTGATGCGTTGGGCGATGACGAAACTGGTGCGCCCTTCCATCAGCCGGTCCAACGCTGCCTGAATCGCCACCTCAGTCGTCACGTCCACGCTGCTGGTGGAGTCGTCCAGAATCAGGATGTGCGGGTCCAAGAGCAGGGCGCGGGCGATGGCGATGCGCTGCTTCTGCCCGCCGCTCAGGGTGGTGCCCCGCTCGCCCACGGGCGTGGCGTAGCCGTCGGGGAAGCTCATGATGAAGTCGTGGGCCGCGGCGGCTTTGGCCGCGTCGATCACCTCGTCGTCGCTGGCGTCGGGGCGGCCGAAGGCGATGTTTTCCCGGATGGTGCCGGTGAACAGATTGGTCTCCTGGAGTACGATGCCGATCTGGCGGCGCAACGACTCGATGGTCACATCGCGCACGTCGTGGCCGTCGATGCGCACCGCGCCGTCGCTCACGTCGTAGAAGCGCGGGATGAGGTTGATGATGGTCGTCTTGCCGCTGCCGGTGGAGCCGAGCAGAGCCACCGTCTCACCGGGCGCGGCGGCGAAGGAGATGTCCGTGAGCACGTTCTCGCCGCTGTTGAAGTAGCGGAAGCTCACGTCGTCAAAGACCACGTTGCCCTGGACGGACGGCAGCGTCACCGCGTCGGGCCGGTCGGTCACGTCGTTGGACGCGTCCAGGATCTCGAAGATGCGGTGGGCGCTGGCGCTGGCCTGGCTCATCTGGCTGATGATGAAGCCCAGTTGGCCGATGGGAAAGAAGACGAAGATCAGGTAGAGGCTGAATTTCTGCCACTCGCCGATGGTCAACGTGCCGGCCAGGATCTGGCGTCCGCCAAAGTAGAGCACAGCCGCCTGCCCGATGTTGGCGATGAGAAAGATGACCGGGAAGAGAAAGCTGAAGACCCGGGCCACGGTGATCTGCTGTTGCATGAGGTCGACGTTGGCGGTGTTGAAGCGCGCCGCCTCTTCGCCCTCACGCGCAAACGCTTTGACCACCTTGATGCCGGCCAGGTTCTCCTGCAGGATGCTGTTGAGCGTGGAGAGCTTTTGCTGGACCTTGACGAAGAGCGGCTGGCTCACCGAGCCGAAGACCATGAAGAGCACCAGCGCGATGGGCAAAATGGGCAGCATGAGCAGGGTCAGCCGCAGGTTGGTGAGCAGCATCAACACCAGCGCACCGGTGAGCAGAATGACGGCCTGGAGCGCCAGCAACAGCCCCTGGCCCAGAAAGACCTGGAGCTTCTCCACATCGTCGGTGGCCCGAACCATGAGCTGGCCGGTGCGATTACGGTCGTGGTAGCTGAAGGAGAGGCGCTGGATCTTGGCGAAGAGCTCGTTGCGAAACTCGAAGGCCACGTCCTGACTCAGCTTCTGGGCCATGAAGGTCTGGGTGAAGGCAAAGGTGCCGCGCATGACGGCGAAGACCAGGATCAGGAAGATGGACCAGTAGAGGATCTGCTCGGCCGAGTTGGCGTAGCGGGAGAGCTGGTCCGCGGTCAGGCCGGCCTGGGCGAGCGCGTCCGCCTGCTGGGCCACGGGCAGTGCGCTGATGCGCTGGGCCGCCGTGCCGTAGACGATGGTGTCCAGAATGTTCTGGTTGAGCTGGGGCACCATCAACTGCGCGCCGATGCTGATGAGCAGCGCGATCACGGCGATGCTGGTGGTGCGACGGTAGCGACTGATGTAGCGGACGGCGCGGCCCAGGCTTTTCATGCCGCCTTCGCCGCCACGCTGCCGCCGTCCCCGCCGGCTCATCGCTTGTGTTGCCATGTGTTGCCTTTCTGATAAATACAGGCGTGCCGTTGGACACTGGCACAGTTTGCCGTAACGTCCACGGTGGACACCCGAGCCGTCGATCGCGGGCTGCAATCTTCGGTCCAATGTCCACCGGGCACTACGGGTTGCGCTGACATTGTTGCATATGGTACGTCGGAGTTGGCATCTTGTCGAGTGGCGATGCTCCTGTTTCTTGCGGCATAGCCCCGTTGAGTGCGCACGCCCTCGTGCGCACCGCTTTGCCAAAGCCGGGTCGATGCCGCCGTTCGCACGAGGCGTGCGAACTAAACGCATTTCAGCCGGCAAATTGAACTGTGCCCGGCGAATTGGTCAAGGCGCACGCGCACCGAATTTGTGGTAGAATTGGAGCATCACAAGTTGGTTTGCCTCAGCCGCACCCTGCCCATCCTGTCAAACAACAGGTCGAAGACCTGAAAAAATCACGCGCACTGGTAAAGGAGATGCACATGCCAGAGCTCATCGACGGTTGTGTGAAACCTGCCCGCGGGCCGATCGCGCCTGCCGGCCAATCTGTCGCGCCTGCAGGGGGCGCAACACCATCCCAGGAGGTGACGCACGTGTTGGCTCGTGTCGGTAAAGAGGCCATTGACTTTGAGGCAAGCGCCTACGTCGAGGGCGTCGGATTTCAGCCGGTCAAGCTGTCGGACTATCGGGGCAAGTGGATTGTCCTCTGCTTCTATCCGGGCGACTTCACCTTCGTCTGACCGACCGAACTGTCGGCGGTCGCCGTCATCTATGCGGACTTGCAGGCGTTGGATGTGGTCGTGCTGTCCATGAGCACGGACAGCCGCTTTGTGCACAAGATGTGGCAGGAGCAGGAGTTGTCCAAGATGGTGGACGGCGGCGTGCCGTTCCCCATGCTGACCGATGCGGGGGGCAAAATCGGCACGGTCTACGGCGTCTACGACGAGGACGCCGGCGTCGACATCCGCGGGCGCTTCATCATCGACCCCGACTTCGTCATCCGCGCCGGCGAAGTGCTGACGGCTGAAGTCGGGCGCAACCCGGCGGAGCTGGTGCGCCAGGTCAAGGCCTTCCAGCACGTGCGCGCCACGGGCGAAGTGACGCCGTCCGGCTGGGAACCCGGCGATGTGACGCTTACACCGGGGCCGGCCCTGGTGGGCAAGGTGTGGGAGGTCTGGCGGCCCTGAATCATCCGTCTGCCGGACTGACGCAGAAAGCCGAGCACCCGCTGCGGGTGCTCGGCTTTCTGCGTCTTGGACATGTTCCGAACGGTTCGACTCCGCACGATACGATTGGGCGGCGCTTATGCAAACAGACGAAGCACCAGGGTCAAAATGCCGGTTCCAGTCCGTCGCGTCGCCTTCTGCTTGGGGGTGGTGTTCCCCGTGCGACCGTAACGCGTCTCGTATTCGTGGTGCTGGGCCATGCCGGCTTGGTGGTTGCTCAAGGGATTCATCAGTCTTCCTCCGTTACGCTGATTGGGTCGGCTTTCTCAATGACGCCCACAGCATAGCGGTGGAGCGTCGCGAGAACGTCGCGGAGGATTTGCGCATCTACCCGCACCCGCCGCCGCTGGGCCCTTGCTTGAGCTTCATCTCCACCTTGGGCACATACTCGACATGCACGGCGTGGGGATCCGGGTTGGCCGCCGGGTGCGCGGACCCGACCGCCGCGGTGAAGGGATGGCGCAGCGTCTCGTCGCCCGTGGCGTTGAAGACCGCAGCCTGGACGCCGTCGTCGCCGAAGGTGTCCAGCCAGTTGTTGATGCCGCCCGCCAGGATGTAGGCATTGGGCACACTCTCCGCCACCAACGTGCGCCATGCCTCGGTGGCCAGCGTCTCGTCGTTGCTCATGACCACGAAGAGCGTGTTGGCCGGCTCGGTCAGCAACGCCGGGATGATCTCCGGCACCGTCTCCAGTGGCGCGGATGTCGCGCCGACCAGGTGGAAGACGTTGTAGTTGGCTTCGTCACGCACATCGATCATCTTGACGATGACCTTGTCGTTGTAGATGTACTCCAGCAACTCCGCGGGCGCAATCTGTACGGCACGGTCGGCCAGTTGCGTCTCGCGCGTCTCGGCGATGCGCTGCCACTTGTCGGCCGTGGTCGGTTGGCCCACCAGCAGCAGACCCACGGCCGCGGCCATCAACACGCCCGCGCCCGCCAGCAGTCGGCCGCGCCGCGCCGGCGCCGCGACTTGGGGCTTCTCCCCAAAGATGCCTTCCAACTTCTCCGCGCCCCAGAACATGAAGATCGCCATGATCACCACGCCCAGGACGACCACGCCCACCGGCAGGCCGAACAGTTGCGGCAGCGTAAAGCGCCCCATGTACGACGAGTTCCAGAACGTCTCGAAGTACTGCACCGTCTCGCCGAAGAAGAAGATGCCGGTCAGCGTGCCCAGGGCGAAGAAGATGCCGTCCAGCTTCAACGTGGCCGCGGCCACCAGCGACGTGCCGGGGCAGAAGCCGCCGATGATGAAGCCCACGCCCATGATCAAGCCGCCGACGATACCCGGCCAGAGGTAGGTGGGGTTGACCCAGATCAGGTTGTAGTTGAGCCACCCCATGGCCGTCGCCCAGAAGATCAGCAGCATGGCCACAACGATGCCCATGAACATGACCTTCAGAACCGTCATCTCTTTGAAGTAGAACTGCCGCGCCAGCTTGGGCGAGTTGCCGAAGCCGGACATCTCCAGCACCGCGCCGAAGGCCACGCCGATGAGCAGAAAGACCGTGTAGGCGACGGGCTTGCCGTATAGAACTTCCAATGGAAATGGAGCCATGATTGGTTCTCGCTTGGTTGTCTGTTGTTAATTCCAGAACCGGCGGAAGAAATAGGCCAGGGCATAGCCGCCCGCAAAGACGGCGAACATGAAGGCCCAACTGCCCACCGACAACACCGCGCCGCCCGACAACGCCTGCCCCGACGTGCAGCCCCGGGCGAAGCGTGCGCCGTAGCCCATGAAGATGCCGCCGAGAAAGGCCATGCCCCACCGCGTGCGGTTGGAGATGCGCGGGCCTTTGCCCGTCTCCACCCGCAGCCGGCCATTGGCCCACCCGGAGACGAAGCCGCCGATCACCGTGCCCAGCGTGAGGAAGACGATCCAGTTGTCCAGCGGATTCGTGTCGCCGCCCGCCATGCTGATGAGGTACGACGTGCGGTCCACGTGCGCCGGCGCGACCATGTCCTCGAAGAAGACCAGGACGCGGTTCAGCCCGCCCGACGCGCCCAATCCGCTGCCGGTGATGAAGAAGGCCAGGAAGAGGACGACGCCGAGCAGAATGCCGCCCACGTACGGATTCAAATACGCGCGCCCGACGCGCGCCGGAGTGTCTGTCTGGGTGCGTTCGCCGGGGAGCGCACCCGTTGGTGAAAGCGTGGTCATGAGGATTGCGCCTCCGAAGGCGTCGCCGTATGGGCGACAGGATGTGGTTGCAGATGACCGGCCGCCGGCGCGTGCGTGTGGACTTCCACATCGTCCCAGCCCATGATCATGGCCTTGATGCCGGCCATGGGCGTCGGACCGGTGGTGGTCAGGTAGACATGCATGACAATGAAGGTGGCGAAGAGCCACGCAATCAGCGAGTGGAAGGGCGCCAGGAAGGGCAGCCCGCCCAGGCTTCCGGCCAGGTTCGGCCAGCGCTGCACGCCCCACATGAGGATGCCGGTGAGGATTTGCAGCGGCAGCAACACGTTGAGAATGCCGAAGTAGGTGAGCTGCTGCAGCGGGTTCAGCTTGTGGCGCGGATCCTTGTCAAAGGGATGCTCGTCCCCCTTGAAGATGCCGCCCAGATAGAACTTGGCCTGGGTGATGGCCTGGTCGAAGAAGCCCACCGGCCGGGGCAGATATTGCCGGATTTCGCCGCTGACAATGTGGTAAAACGCCGCTAGCGTCGCGTTGATCACCAGCACCACGGCTAGGATATTGTGCACCTGCACCGCATACTTGAACTGGAAGATGCCGAAGATGTCCGGCTTGTGGATGATCAGTCCGGTGAAGATCAGCAGCAGGATTGCGCTGGTCTGGAGCCAGTGCCACAGCCGCTCGTAGATGGTGTACATGTACACCTTTTCCAGCGCCGGCGTAGGATGCGGATTGCGCACCGCCGCCAGCACGCGCAGCCCGCCGTGCAACGCCACGCCCGCCATGGTC
>JAWKOK010000033.1:0-53722 GCA_041391205.1 Caldilineaceae bacterium | reverse complement strand
GTCGACCTGGCGGTGCCCAGCGGGCGCGTGACGGCACTGCTCGGCGTCAACGGCGCGGGGAAGACCACGCTCATGCGGGTCGTCTCGGGGCTCACCAAGCCGGACCGCGGCACGGTGGCGTTGGGGGGTGCATCCGCGGCGCGGGCCGGCCACGAACTACGCCGCTACATCGGGCTGGTGAGCCACGCGCCGCTGATCTACGACAACCTGACCGGCGAGGAGAACCTGGCCTTTTTCGCCCGTCTGTATGATCTGGAGGCGCCCGGCGAACGCATTGCCGCGGTGCTGGATGCGGTGGACCTCTACGCCCGGCGCCGTGATTTGGCGCGCACCTACAGCCGCGGCATGATCCAGCGTCTCGCCATCGCGCGGGCCATCCTCCACGACCCGCCGATCCTGCTGCTGGACGAGCCGGATACCGGGCTGGACCAGGGCAGCGCCGAGAGCTTGCACACGCTGCTGCGTCGCATCGGCGCGGACAACCGTGCCGTGCTGCTGACGACCCACAATCTCGACCGCGCGCTGGAATGGTCCGATTCCGTGAGTATTCTGGTGGATGGTAAAATTGCGTTTACCGAAGCCAGCCGCGCCATGACGGGCGCGCAATTGCGCCACAGTTACGACGAAGTGAGCATGACGGCATGACGGCCACATCGCAGGTGAAGTCCAGCAGAGCCGAAGTGACGCGCAGCGACGCCGGCCAACCCGAACCGGCGCGGCTGTCCGGTGTGCGCATGCGCACGGGCGGCGGCGCGGGCGCGTACCTGCGCAAGGTCGGCGCCATCGCGGCCAAGGACCTGCGCAGCGAATGGCGCGCCAAGGAGATTCTCGGCACCATGGCCGCGTTCAGCGTGCTGGCCGTCATCATCTTTGGCCTCGCCTTCGATCTGCGCGTGCCCGAAGCCGACATGGTCGTGCCCGGCGTCTTCTGGGTCATCATCCTCTTCGGCGGCGTCATGGGGCTGAACCGCAGCTTCGGCGCCGAGGTGGATCGGGGCAGTCTGGCCGCGCTGCTGCTGGCGCCGGTGGATCGCAGCGCAATGTACTTCGGCAAGATTTTGGCCAGCATGATCTTTATGCTTGCCACCGAATTGCTCATGCTGCCGGTGATGTTGGTCATCTTTGACATCAGCCTGTTGCGTCCGTGGATTCTGGCGGGCGCGTTTTTGGGCACCGTCGGCTACGTGAGCGTGGGCACGCTCTTCGCCGCGCTGACGGCCAACACCCGGGCGCGCGAGACCATGCTGCCCATTCTGCTCCTGCCGGTGATGGTGCCGATTTTCCTGGCGGGCGTGGCGCTCACCGCCGCCGTGCTCGATGGGCGCACGTTCGAGGATTTCCGCCACTGGCTGGGCATCTTGGCTGCGTACGATCTCATCTTTTTGACGATTGCCTTCATGGTCTTTGATCTGATTTGGGAAGACGCGTAGTAGGGAAAGGGAGGAACTATGAGTGGAGCTTCGATCTCATCACAAGGGCGGACGGCCACCGCAAGCCGTTTGCGCGGATGGGACATCGCGCAGTTGATCCTCAACATCGCCACGGCCCTGGCCATGGCCGCGCTCATGTGGGCGTCGTTGGTCTATGCCAAACCGGCGGTGAACCTGGCCGGCAACGAGCAACTGGCCCAGCGCATCTTTTACATCCACATGGGCTGCAACATCGGGGCCTTCGCCGCGTTCATCGTCTCTTTGATCGGCAGCATCACCTACCTGGTCTCCCGCAACCTGGACTGGGACCGGGTGACGCAAGCCAGCATCGAAGTCGGGACGATCATCGGCCTGGGCACCATCATCACCGGCTCGGTCTGGTCCAAGCCCACGTGGAACACCTACTGGACGTGGGATCCGCGCCTGACCGCGTCGACCATCACCGTGCTGATCTACGTCGCGTACATTTTGTTCCGCAACGGCATCGACAACCGGATCACCAAGGCGCGCTTCGGCAGCATTTACGCCCTCTTTGCATTTCTGAGCATTCCGCTCACCTACTACAGCGCGCGCTGGTTCCGGTCAATTCACCCGGTGGTCTTCAACGGCGAGAATGCCGACGCCCAGGGCGGATTCGCCATCGGTCCGAGCATGAGCCAAACGTTGCTGATCGCAACGATCAGCTTCAGCCTGCTGTTCAGCGCATTGATGATCGCGCGCTGGCGACAATTGCGTCTTCAAGATCGCGTCGAGGAACTTCGTGAGGAGGTAGAATAATGGTCTATCTGGCAAGTGCATTCATTGCCGTCTGGCTGCTGGTGACATTGTACGTAGCCTACATGGGCACGCAGCAGCGCCGTCTGGAAGACGAAATCCGCGGTCTGGAAGAGATCGTCGAACGCCGTTAGCTGCCGTTGGGTGGGCATGTTTTTGCACCGATCGGAACCCATCACGTGAGTTCGACGTAACATTTGCGCCGGTTGTGGCATCTAAGCGTCATTAAGGTTAGAACATTCGCCACGACCGGGCCGACGGCCTGGGTGCGAACTCACGGTTAGGAGATTTTTCACATGGCACAGATGTTGGACCGTTCGACGGCCACACAGACAAGCGATGCCCCAAGCAAGCCGGCAACCGGCCCACGCACACCGGGAGAAGGTGCCCGTTGGACGGTCTTTCTGCATTCGGTGGCCTTCGTCCTGGGGTTCACCGCGGTCTTCACCCTGCTGGGGTCGGCAGCCGGTCTGCTCGGCGCCAATCTCAACCACTATTTGCCGGCTATTCAGCGCTTCGGCGCGGTCTTGCTCTTCATCTTTGCGCTGGCGACCTTGGGTGTCTTCCGCTGGCTGGTCGACCTGATTCGCGCCAAGACTGACGTCGACAACAATCCCGCGGCCGCAGCGCTGGTCAGCATCCTGGATTTCCCCAATCGGCTGATGTACACCGAGAAGCGGGTGACCGAGATGCACAAAGTCAATCGTAACTGGGGCTACCTGAGCAGCGCCATGTTGGGCGTGAGCTTTAGCGCCGGGTGGGTGCCGTGTGTGGGACCGATTCTGGCCAGCATCTTGTGGCTGGCCAGCGATAGCGCCACCGCCGCGCAAGGCGCCATCCTGCTGGGGATCTACAGCTTGGGGCTGGGCATCCCCTTCATCATCACCGGGCTGGCCTTCAGTTCGGCCACCAAGTTCCTGCGCCGGCTCAATCGTCACGCCAACATCGTCAGCATCGTCAGCGGCATCTTCTTGCTCTATGTGGCCTGGTTGCTCTGGTCGGGCAGTTTCAACACGCTCACGACCCAGTTCAGCTTCCTCAACGAGTGGGTCTTTGCGCTGGAAGACTGGCTGGCGCTCAGGCTCCGGCACGGGGGCGACATCATCAGTGTCAGCCTGCTCACCGCAGCGCCGATTGCCCTGGCGGCAGGGGTCATCAGCTTCATCAGTCCTTGCGTGTTGCCCCGATCCCGGCCTACATCGGCTACCTGGGCGGGGCGTAGATCTTGGGCGGCGCTAATGCATGTGACGCTCTGGTCAAAACCGGACTGTCCGCTCTGCGATGAAGCTCAAGGCCGATCTTCTCGCCATGCAGGAGGAGATCGGCTTTTCATTGGAGGAACGCAACATTCAAGAGGATGCCGCGGCGTGGGCGCGTTTCCAGTATCTCATTCCGGTCCTTTACATTGCCGACGGACCCTGCTCTATCCACCCCACACGTGGAGCAGCGTCTACAGCGCGTTGCAGCAGTGCAGAGATTGAGTAACTGTCCTGCGTTGGACGCTGCATGTGGTAAGATGGCGGGAGTTTTGCGCAAAGAACCTATCCGGAAATTCACAGCAGACCGGCGTGTCTTGGCTGTTTGGGCAACAACGTCGTCTGCGCACTGTAATTTCCGGATAGATACAAAGTGCGATTGTGAAGGTGACGTATGGCAGTTGACCGCAGCATGTCGGGAGGGGCGCGCCACCGAAGTGGCCAACGGCCTGGTGGTCTGGATTGCGCCATTGGCTCTTGCTCTTCAACGTGGCCTGGGCCGTCTACGTGCTCACTCCCTTCATGGCGCCCATCTTCATGCAACTGGGTTGGTGCAGGCCCGACTGATCTACGCGATCTATTCCGTCTTCTGCCACCAATTGCCCGACCACAGCTACTTCCTCTACGGGCCGGATGCGGCGCCGCTGGGACCGGCTCTGGCCACCGCCGGCCTGCCCCAGGGACTGGATCTCTTCACGCAGCGGAAGTTCATCGGCAACGACCTGATCGGCTACAAGGTGGCCCTGTGCCAACGGGATGTGGCCATCTACGGCTCGGTCCTGGCCGCCGGCCTGCTGTACGGGCTCGTCCGTGACCGCGTGCGACCGCTCAGCCTCAAGGTCTATGCCATTCTGCTGATTCCCATTGCCGTGGACGGCCTGACGCAGATGTTCGGCCTGCGCGAGAGCAACTGGTGGCTGCGCTCGGTCACGGGTGCCATCTTCGGCTTCGCGTCGGTCTGGCTCGCCTATCCGTACGTGGACGAGGCCATGGCGGGCGTCATCGAAACCGAGGCGCTGCGCCAGGCCGAGCGTGACCGCGCCGGCAACGGTCTGTCCGACCGCCAGACATAATTCGATCTTCACCGGTGAAAATTCGACAAAGTGCCGGGGGCAGGGTATACTTCGGGCTTGTGGATTGGTCGGCCTGTCCTCTCAACTGTGCCGAGCATCCGAACGCAAAGCGTCAGCAAGCGATTGCTGTCCCGGCCGGCCGGAGCGGCCAACCCGTCAACCAATGTACAGTTTTTGGGAGTAGAATTCGACGATGGCCAACATCAAATCCGCAGAGAAACGTGCACGTCAGAATGCCGGTCGCTATGAGCGCAACCGCATTTTGCGCAACAGCGCGCGCACGGCAATCAAGAAGGCGCGTGCTGCCATTGACAGCGGCGACAGCGCCGCCGCCAAGGAAGCCGTGCTGAAGGCGGCCCACACGCTGGACCGCGCCGCGGCCAAGGGTGTCATTCATCAGAACAATGCCGCCCGCCGCAAGAGCCGCATCATGAAGGCCTACAATCGCCAGTTTGCTTGATCGTATGGCCTGTTAGTCATGTCTCACACGAAGAGCCACTTGCCGTCACGCAAGTGGCTCTTTTTGTTGACAGGCTTCATCCGCATACGTTGTGTTCGTCCGGAGCGCACATCAGCCCAATCCAACGTGTTCTCAACACGTTTCGCAACATAGCTGCGGAATTCATTCCGCAGATCGCCAGTCACCCTGACCCTGCCGGTAATCACACAACGACGCCAGCGGGCAGCGCTCGCACTTGGGCTTGCGCGCCGTGCAGATCTCCCGCCCGTGGGTGATGAGATCGATGTGCAGCGCAAGATAGGTCTTCCCGGGCAGCAGCTCTTCCCAGATGCCCTTGATCTTCTCCGGCGACGCATTCTTGTCGCTGATGCCCAGCCGCTGGGTGACGCGCTGCACGTGGGTGTCGACCGGGAACGCCGCCTTGCGAAACGAGAAGAGCAGCACGATGCTCGCGGTCTTGTGGCCCACGCCGGGCAGCGCGGTCAGGTAGTCCAGCGCCTCATCCACCGGCATGTCCGCCACGTGGTCCAGCGTGTATGCTCCCTGATCCGCCTTGATGGCCGTCAGCGTCTTGACAATGCGCGGCGCCTTCTGGTTGTACATGCCGGCGGGACGAATCGCCGCTTTGATCTCGTCCAGATCGGCGGTGCGCACCGCATCCCAGTCGTCGCCGAACGTGGCCTTCAGTTGGTGGAACGCGCGCCCGCTATTGGTGTCATTCGTGTTGGCGCTGAGGATGGTCCAGATCAGTTCATCCAGCGGTGAGACATCCGGCTTGTAGTCCGGTTCTCCATAGGTCTCGACCAGCTTGAAATAGATCTGCCAGGCTTTCTCCTGTAAGTCCATTGGGATCACTTTCCATGAAACTCAAGTTTTTCATCGATAGCCATAAGGGTATCACACTGCTGGTCATGCTGGGGTTGATGGCCCTTTACGGCCAGTGGCAAAACCCGACTGCGTGGCTCTACGTGGCGCTGCACGGCACGTACGGCATCCTCTGGGTGCTCAAGAGCAGGCTCTTTCCCGACACGCGCTGGGAGCAGGATACCTCGTGGCTCTATGGCGTGGTCGCCGCATGGGGCGGGCTGACGCTCTACTGGATCGGCGGCTGGCTCGTCATGGCCCGGGCCGTCCATGCGCCGGGGTGGTACGCGGCCCTCTGTGTCGCGGTCTACACCGTGGGCATCTTCTTCCACTTTGCGTCCGACATGCAAAAGTACATGGCCATGCGCCTCAACCCGGGGCACCTGATCACCGACGGATTCTTTGCCCTGAGTCGCAATCCCAACTACTTCGGCGAGATGCTCATCTACCTCGGCTTCGGCCTGCTCGCCATGCATTGGCTGCCCGTGGCCATCCTCGCCCTCTGGATCGCCGTGTACTGGTGGCCGAGCATGTTGCGCAAGGACCGCTCGCTGGCCCGCTATCCGGACTTCGCAGCCTACGCCGCGCGCACGAAACGCTTTATCCCGTATCTGGTCTAGAACACAGTGAGACCAGATCGGTCTGATGATGACAGAAATCTGCCGTAAATTCGGCGGATTTTTCTCCCTGGCCTTCGTCGCCCCAATCGAGTATTCTAGTGGAATGGCCAGGCGGAATCGGTGTCAAGCACCACAGTCTGCCCAAACCGTGTCCCCCGCAGCCCGAGGGCTCGTCCCAAACCAACCGATCAACTGCTACTTGCGACCATCAACCATGAAGTCACACATGCACGGGTTTGCCGGCAACAGAACCTTGATCACGCTGCTGGTCTATTTCGGTAGCTACCCGTTGCTCTACGCGATGAATGTGCTCTTGTCCAGGGAACTGGGCGCGGCCGACTACGGGGATTTCGCCGTCACTCGCTCCGTGGCCGCATTGGCAGCCACCATCGCCTTGGTGGGCATGGATTCGGCGGCACTCCGGTATCTGTCCGTCTATGGAAAGCAGAACGACGAAAAATCCGCCAAGGGCTTTGTCATCGTTGCCTTCCTCACGGTGCTGGTCAGCGGTGTCGTCATCAGCCTGCTGCTCTACGGCTTTACCGCGTTCATCCGGATGCGCTTCGGCCACGACGATCATCCGGTTATGATTGCGATGATCTGGGTGGTACCGCTGAGCCTCGGCATCTTCGTGACTCGGCTGCTGGCCGGCCACGGTCGCATGGTACTCTCGTCATTCCTGGACCGTATCCTCTTGCCGATCGCTACGTTGTTGCTGCTCGGCGTGGTCTTTTTCTTGCGCGAGAATCTGACCGACTTTGCCGCAGTGTTGTTGCTCGTCGCGTCGCGGGTGTTCGTTCTCTTCGTGCTCATCTGGTTCATGTGGATGCTGTGGCGTGCGCAATATCAGGACAAAGAGACGCACTACCGCGCGAAAGAGTGGTTTCTGAGCGCCTTGCCGTTCTTGCTGTCGGCTCTGGTTCTAAACGCGATGGGAGAGAGCGGCACACTGATTCTGGAATCCAGCCATCCGTCGGAAAATGAAGTCGGCCTGTTTGCCGCCGTCCATCAGGTTGCGTACTTCCCGCTGATCGCCCTGGCGGCCATCAACATTCTCGCCATCCCCGATCTGTCGGTTTTGGTGAAGGAGGATCGGCAGGCCGAACTTGAGGCGCGCCTTGGCCTATTTGTCCGCATCCTGACTGCGTTTGGGATCGGCTCGCTTGCCGTCTTTATCGTCTGGGGCGACCCATTGGTGCGTCTCTTCGGGCACGACTTCCAAAATGGACGGCTGCCGCTTGTCGTGTTGGGGATCGGCTATCTTGTCGCGCTCGTGGGCGGCCTTGTCGTTCCCCTGTTCCAAATCTTGGAGCGGCGCCGCGTCGTGCTGGTGAGCATGTTGCTGCTGCTGACGGTGAATGTCGGGCTCACCTACATCCTCGCACCCCGGTACGGTGCACTGGGCGCGGCCGCGGCCTACACCATCTCGGTGGCGATTGTGTACACCGTCCAGACGCTTTGGCTCCAGCGCACCACGGACATCCGCTACCTGCAATCGATCCTCCACTTTGGCTCCAACGCCGAGTAGACGCACCTCGCACGCTCCGGTGTCGCACGCATGCACCGCGTTTGTGCGTGGCCTGTGACGGTGAGTGATGGTCTCGCCGAAAATGTTCACGGCCGCGCGAACGTCAACACCTGCAATCCCTCAAAGCTCTCCCGATCCGTCTGCGACATCAGCGTGCCCAACTCACGCGGGATGATCCCGTCCGGATCTGTGTACCACTCATGGGAATAGACCAGCCAGACCCGGTCCGCATCGGCCACCAGCGCGCGCAGATGGGGCACGTCCGCCTCAGTCATTTTGGGTTCGAGCACGCCACGGTCGAAGAGGTCCACCGGTGCGCCGTGCAGTTCGGTGGCGGTGTCGTAGTGGCGGAAATAGTACGCAAAGGGCAGCTGCACCCACGTCGCGTTGAAGATGAGCATGTCGCCCGCTTCGGCCCGTTCTGCCATATAGGCGGCGGCCTTGGCCCACTCTTCCTTCTGGAAAGCCGTGTAATAGTTGAAGAGCGACACCCCGCTCAGGCTGAGAATCAGCGCCACCGCCAGCCCGGTGATGACCCGGCGGGCGCGCATTTGTCCCGGGTGTGTGGACAATTCCGCGCGCGCGGGGAAGCGATCCTCCTTGCCCGGCCCAAATGCGCCCACCATCACGCCGCGGATGCCGATGGCCATGAGCAGATAGAAGGGCAGCGTCGTCCAGATGAGCGTGCGGTCGTAGAAGATGGGCCGGCGCAGGCTGACCAGCAACTCGCCCACGAACGGGACCACACAAAGCGACAGTAACAGCAGCGCCCAGGCCATGCGCTTGCGGAAGTAGAAGAGGCCCGCCAGCGCCAGCAGCGCGTAGAGCACGAGGAACGGAACGGCCGGCAGCCAGTCCGGCAGATGCGCAAAGCTGAACGTTTTGAGTGTGCCGGCGATGGTGCGCAACGTGGGCGCTTGAATCCAGAACTCACCATCCACCAGGCGCGCTTGCAGCACGAACGGCACCGCCCACGGCAGCCAAAGCAGGAAGGCCACACCCTGGATCATGGCCCAGTTGCGCCCAAACCGCGGCGAGTTGACGGCGCGCAGGCTGACGTAGCGGCCGGTGCTCCGTTGGTAGGCGAGCGCCCAGCACGGCCACATTCAGTGCCAGCGGAAAGAAGACGGCCGCCGTGTTGTGGGTCAGCATCACGCCCGCCTGGGCCAGCGCCAGCCCGACCGGCGCGCACATCATGCAAGCGCCGCCAGCGCACAGGCGTCACCCAGTCGCGCCAGGTGAGGCGCCGGGTGCCGTAGCCGCCCAGGTAGAGCGCCGCGCAGTAGAGTGCCATGGCCGCCAGCAGCGTCAACAGCGCGTACATGCGCGTCTCCTGGGCGAAGCGCACGTGGAACGGGGCCACAGCCAGGATCAGCGTCGCCAGCAGCGCCGTGATCTCGTCGCGGGTGATGCGCTTGGCGGCCAGGTACATAAACGGCAGCGTGGCCGTGCTACACAGCGCGGAGAACGCCCGCACCACGCCCTGAACATCGCCGAAGAGCGCCTGCCAAAGGGAGAGCAGCGAGTAGTAGAGCGGTGGGTGCTGGTCGATCTTGACGAGCCAGCGCCAGCCTTCCCACAAACTGTGCTGGGCGATCCAGATGCTGAAGGCCTCGTCCAGCCAGATCGTCTTGGTGCCGATGAGGAAGAAGCGCAGCGCCGCGCCCAGCAGCACAATCAGCAGTAGCACAAGTCGATTACGGCGCGCCAGGATCTGCGCAAGCATGACCTTCGTCCTCGGGTTGTGGGCATGGACGGCGCGACGCGCCGCAAAACATCCCGCAAACGATAGCGCGCATGGACGAGGAATGCCAAATCAGGGGCTTGCCCAATCCGCGTGCGCGCATCATCCGACGTGACGGCCTGCCACGCGGTGATGCCGTCAGACGTCGCGGGTTAAGCGCAGGATGCGCTGGAGAAAATTGGGGATGACGAAACCGCAGGTGCTGGTGCGAAAATCGACCGCCTCCTTGAGGCCGGCGCGGATCTCCTCCAGCGCAAGGTGGGCGGTGGCTGAACTCACGCCGTCGTCGGTGTGATGCACCATACGCGCGTCAACATAGCGCGACGCGGCTTCGAGCAGATCGATCCAGCGCGCGTAGTCGCGCAGCCACGGCTCCATGTCGGCGACGATGGGGTTGCCGGCGACGGCGGCCATGAGCGCGCGCTGGGCCGTCCGCATGCGCACCACGCCGGCGCGCAGATGGTCCGGCGCGGGATTGGGCGTGTAGGGCAGGCGGTTTTCGTAGAAGGGCGCGACCAGCGCGGCCATGGCAGGCGGTTCTTCGGGCGTCAGCGGGGAGATAGTGACCGCCTCGGCGAAGACGGCCAGATGCGCCGCCAGTTCGGGCCCAAGCAGGTCGTCCGCTGCGTCCTGCCACGCTGCCTCCGGCACATAGGCGCGTGTGTCGGCGCAGTAGCGGGCGAAGGTGGCCAACGGCAATTTGGATGCCTGGACCAAACTCATGGGGTTGACGTAGATGCCGCGCACGGGCAGCGCGGCGTCACGATTGCGGTAGGGGCCGATGTGCAGATCCGCCACCATGGCCGCATCGTTGACCGGGTAGTTGTCCCACACCAGCGCCGGCCGCCGCAGCACGTCGGCCACGGCCTGCATGTGCGCGCCCGTGAGCGCGTGCGAACAGATCGCCGGCCCGGTCCACATGATGTCGATCTCCGGCGGCATCGCGCCCAGCGCATGCAAGTACGGGATGTCGGGTTCGCCGCAGTAGAAGGTCGGCACGGTCATCAGGTGGAGATTGGCGCAACGGATCTGAACTCGAGCCAGAAAATCCGCCTGCGCTTCGCCCAGATCACGGTAGCGCGCCCGGTCGACGGGGTGAGTCAACTCGGTCGGCACGTCATCGAAAAAGATGCCGAAGCTCGAGATGCCCAGGTCGCACAAGGGCTGCAACTTGGCCGTCAATGTTTCCAGGTCGTCCGGGGCGCTATAGCGCAAATCCAGGCCGGGGCTGACGGCGAAGGTGAAGCGAATGCCGTGGGCGCGGGCGGCGTCGGCCAAGGCCTTGAAGCGCGCCAGCGCGTCGCCGTCATAGGGCGCGCGCCAGTTGTCCCGATGCAGCGCGTCGTCCTTGGGCGCATAGATGTACCCGTTGAGCCCGTGTGCCGCCATGAAGGCGAACATGTCCAAGCGTTCGTCATGGGTCCACGGGCGTCCGTAAAAGCCCTCAACAATGCCGTGATAGGGATAGCGCATGGTGATTGCCTCGATGTGCAGTTGGGGCGCGGCGCAGAATGCAGTGTGAGAGCAATGGAGGACGTGATGGGCGCACGGCGCTAGTTCATTGCGGCGTAAATTGGCCAGGGAATGAGAAACCAGGGTTTTCTCTGATCATCGGCGTCGATCTGTATGCCAAAACCCTGGTTTCTTTTGCGCCGACCTGTACTAAACTGAAGGCGCTACGAGACGCGAGTTTTGTAGGTCACCGCTACCAGCGTGACATCTCTGGTCAACCGGATCGTCCGGCAGGTTGCCGGACCTACGAAACTCATGGTCTCGTGCTGCGGTCAGTTTAGGGTAGTAGACGCGTGGTGGGACGGAAGCCCCGGGGCACGAAGCGTTCGGCCAGTGCGACGCCGCACTCGGTGCCCAGGGCGCGGTCGCGCGCTTCCATGCGCGCAAGCACGTCGACGCCGTCGTGGTCGCGCAGCCAGACCAGCTGGCTCTCGTGTGCGGCCAGCATCTTGCGCTTGAGTTCGTAGACGTCACTCACGTCCACATACTCGGCGCCCTCGGCGCGCATGTCGTGGTGGACGTCCATGTAGTACATGTGCGCCACCCGGTCGGCGGCTTCGTGCTCCGTCTTGACATGGGGCACGCCGCTGATGTAGTTGGCGCCGAAGACCAGTTGCCCGGTGGCCACGTGGTCGGGATGGTAGGCCTCGGGCCAGTGGGTCAGGATGATGTCGGGCCGAGCCTGGCGCAGCATGTCGATGAAGACCAGCCGCGTCTCCCGGTCGTAGAACAGGTCACCGTCGGGAAAGTTGAGCCAGAAGACCTCCGCGCCGATGACGGCCGCGGCCGCGCGTGACTCCCGCTCACGGATCACGGCCAACTCAGCCGGCGGAATCTCCAGATGGCCTTTGTCGCCATTGGTCGCATAGCCCATCATCACGTGATGGCCCGCCAGCGCATAGCGCGCCAGCGTCCCGCCGCAGTTGATCTCCACATCGTCGGGATGCGCGCCCACGGCGAGAACGCGTAAGGTACCGGACATGGCGTTCATCCTTTCTGCATAAAACGTGATACGTGAAACGTGATACGTGATTGCGGGACTTTGGTATCGGGGAAATTGCGACAAGCCTTCGCCGGCCAATCTCTCAATCTCCCAGTCTCTCAATCACGCATCACGTATCACGTTTCACGTTTCACGTTTCAAACATTCACCGCCGTCGACACCGACATCTCCCGCACTTCGTCGGCGGTGACTTCCCGGCCGAGCTTGTTGGAGACATAGATGCCTTCGGAGATGAGCATGGTGTTCAGCGCAATTTCGGCGGTGGGCAGCAGCTCGACCCGGCCTTGGAGCGCGGCCAGCCAGTGCTCCTGGGAACTGTCGTAGATGTCGCCTTCTTCAATGACGGTGTGCAGGCGCCAGTTGTACGCAGCCATGTTGACACTGATGTCGAAGTCGAAGTCGCCCTCGGACCGGAAGAAGCCGAACGGGTCCAGACGCACACCACCGTCGCTGCCGAAGATCATGGAGCCGTCAAACTTGTCCATGTGCACGGCCCAGGCCTCGATGATGTCCAGCGTCATGCCGTCGCCCAGGCGTACGAAGCCGAGCCCCAACTCTTCCACATCGTAGCCGCTGATCTCCTGGCGGCGGGCATCCATGGGCGTCTCCTGGTAAGTCTTGCCGCTGATGCGCTCGACCGTAGGATTGCCGATGAGATGCAGAATCGTGTTGATGTGGTAGACGCCCATGTCGTAGAGCGCGCCGCCGCCCGAGTTGCGCTTCTGCACGAAGGTGGGCGTGCCGTAGCCGTCCACGAAGGGGCGGCCCCGGCGGCGATGACCAACCGAGCGCGCGTGGTAGAGCTTGCCGAGATGACCGTCTTCGATGAGCTTCTTGGCCACCTTGGTCTCGGTCAAGTAGAGATTGCGGGTCTGGATGTGCAGCATCTTGCCGGTGGCCCGAGCCGTTTTGAGCATGGTCTCCGCGTCCACGTACGAACCGGCCATGGGCTTCTCGCAGTAGACGTGTTTGCCCGCTTCCAGCGCGGCCACGGTGATGGGCATGTGGAAGTTGTTGTGCAGACAGACGTCGACCGCGTCGATGTCATCCCGTTCCAGCAACTTGCGGAAATCGGTGTAGACATGGGGGATGCCGTACAAGTCGGCCACTCGCCGGCCTTCGGCCTCATTCAAATCGGCCAGCGCCACCAACTCGGCGTGGGGAAGTTTACTGTAGGCCTCCACGTGCTGCTTGCCGATCTGGCCGACACCGATGAATCCGATGCGTACCTTCTCCGTACTCATGTGTGTCGCTCCGTTTTACACCGTTGAGAGATCCCATTCTTCGTAGATCTTGGGCACATCGTTCAGCAGCCGCTGCGTGTAGGCTTCTTGCGGGTGCAGAATCACCTCGTCGGCCGGTCCGCTCTCCACAAAACGCCCGCGCTCCATGATGAACACCCGGTCCGAGACGTAGTAGGCCAGGCCGATGTCGTGGGTGATGAAGATCACGGTCATGCCGATCTCGTCGCGCAACTGCATGAGGAAGTCCAGGATGGTGGCGCGGGAGCAGGCGTCGATCATGGAGGTCGGCTCGTCTGCCAGCAGGATTTTGGGCTTCAGCAGGAAGACGCGCGCAATCATGAGCCGCTGCTGCTGGCCGCCGGAGAGCTCGAAGGGGTACTTGTTGGTCAACTCCTCGAACTTCAGGTTGACGAAGCTGCACGCCTCCGTCATCATCTCGATCTTCTTCTCACGGGGCAGCCGCCGTCCGCCGCGCATGTTGATGCAGTCCAGCAGGACCGAGTCGATCTTGTTGAACGTGTTGTAGGACGAGAAGGGATCCTGGAAGATGGCCTGAATGTTCTTCCAGTACTCCCGCTTCTTCCGGTGGGAGCGGATGTCGCGCTTTTCCCCCTGAAAGTAGATCTCGCCTTCCGTCTCGTTGATCAAGCCCAGCAGCATTTTGGCCAGCGTGGTCTTGCCGCTGCCCGATTCGCCGACGATGGAAACCACGTCACCTTCATACAGGTCGAGATCCACATGATCGACGGCGATTGTTCTTTGGCGGCCCAGCCCGAAGACTTTGGTGAGTCCTCTAGCGCTGAGGCATAAAGTCCGTTCCTCGTTCATTTGCGTAGACCTCTCTCAGTTCATCTTCCGGAATGATACAACGATACGTGCGTCCCCCCATCACCTCGCGCAGCGGCACGGAGATTGCCCTGCATTCTGGGCGCACATACTTGCAGCGTTCGGCGAAGCGACAGCCGGAGGGCGGGTTCTTCAGGTTGGGCGGCACGCCGGGGATGGCGGCCAGCTTGACGTCGCGCAGCCCTTCCTCCGGCACGATGATCGACCCCATCAAGCCCTTGGAATAGGGATGCAGCGGATCGAAGACCGCATCTTTTGCGGCGGCCTTTTCCACCAACTGCCCTGCGTACATGACCATGATGTCGTCGGTCACATTGTACAGCAAGGGCAGCTCGTGGGTGATGAAGATCATGGCTTTGATGTAGCCGCTGTCCATGAGATCGCGCAGCATCTTGATGACCATCTTCTGCGAGGTCACGTCCAGCGCGGACGACGGCTCGTCGGCGATGAGGACTTTGGGGCCGAGGATGACCGAAATGGCGATGACCGTGCGCTGTTTCATGCCACCGGACAGCTCCACGGGATATCTCTGCAGCACCTCCGCCGGCAGCCCCAAAATCTCGAAGCGCTCGCGCGCCAACTCGTAGATTTCCTTCTTCGTCGTCCGGGGGTGATGGGCTTGCACCACATCTTCGATGAAGTTGATGATCTTCTGCGTCGGGTTCAGCGCGTTCATCGCGGCTTGGGGGATGTAGGCGATCTCCTTGCCCAGAATCGTGCGCCGGACATCATCCGGATCCATGCCTGTGATGTCGTTGCCGTCGACGATGATTTCGCCGCTCGAATAGTAGAGCGGTGGGAAGTAGTAGCCCATCAAACTGAGCGCAAGCGTAGACTTGCCGCAGCCCGACTCGCCGGCAATGCCCAAGGATTTCCCTTCTTCCACCTTGAGTGACACATGGTCCACGGCGTAGACATCTTCTTGAAAACGCGTGATGTATTTTGTGGTCAGTTCTCTGACCTCTAGGATGACTCGTGACATTCCAACCACCTATTTTAGTGCGGCGTAAATACCATGGCGGCGATTCGGCATCTCTGCCTCTGGCAGGAACCGTAGGTCCATTTCCGCGGGAATTTACTGTCAGTTCATTACTCGCGCAGCGCCGGGTTGAACACCTGGTCGAGACCGGTATTCATCAGGTTCATGGAAAAGGTAATCAGCGCAATGGTGATGATGACCGGGAAGTAGGCCCACCATTTGCCCAGAATATGTGCCTGGTAGATCATGGCCCAGTTCATCATCAGACCCAAGGTCGGCACCTCCGTGGTGCGCGGCCCCAGCCCAAGAATCGACAAGCCGGCTTCGGCCAGAATGCCCGAGGAGATCTGCAGGATGAACGCCATCACCACGTAGGAGGCGATGTAGGGGAGGATATCGGTCAGGATGATGTGGCCGATGGAGTGGCCCGACAGTTTGGAGAGGTTGACGTGGTCGCGGTTGCGCAGTGAAATCACCTGCGACCGCACCGCTCTTGCCGTCCACACCCACGATGTGAGGCCGATCACCACTGCGATGGTGAAGGCGCCGCGCTGATCCTGGCCGATGCTGAACGAAATGAGAATCAGCAGGACAAAACTGGGAATCACGGTGAAGAGATTGGTGATGAACGTGATCCCGTCGTCGACCATCCCGCCCACATAGCCGGAGATCAAGCCGAGGACCAGGCCGATGAGCGTGGCAATGAAGCCGGCGACGAAGCCAATCACCAACGAGACACGGGTGGCGATCACGAGTTCAGTCAACACATCCCGGCCGAAGTTGTCCGTGCCCAGAGGCAGTACCTTGACGTTGGGCACTTGGTTGACCACGACGTAGGCCGTCGACGGCACCCGATCGACCTCTTCCAGCGCACCGGTCTCCGCGTTTTCCTCCGCAATGATGGCGTCGTCTGTGGACAACAGCCCGCGAATCGAATTGTTGAGCCGGATGTAATAGTTGCGCTTGGCATTGGTCATCCCGGGGACGGAGATCGCCGGATCGTACGTGTCAAACCATTGGCCGAGGAGGGCATTCGTGTCTTCGATGTCGATCTCGCCTTCGGCTACGCCGGCCGCGACCAACCATTCCTTGATGGATTGGCGATCTTCATCGTTGAGCTTGGCCGCAATCCGGTTTGCCTCCGCGCCCTCGAGGTTGAGCGTGTAATGCTCCGAGCCGCCGATGCTGTCATAGACATTGACATAAATTCCGGGCGGGAAGAAGGTGCCCTGGCCGATGATGGCGAGCGAATCCGCGGGAACGAGAATCGGATAGAGGATGACAACGATCAGGATCGTCATGAAGATGGAGAACCCGGCAACAAACTTGCCGGAATGAAATGTCTGGCGGACAAGTTGTTTCATGGCGGCATCCTTCCCTAGTCAGCCTGCGCCGCTTTGATGCGCGGATCCAGGAACCCGTAGATGATCTCGATGGCAAAGTTTGCCGTCAGCACCATGATGGTGATGATCAGCGTCGTCGCCGAGATCAGCGGATAGTCCTGGCCGCGAACGGCCGTCAAAATCGTCGATCCCAGTCCCGGGTAGCTGAAGATGATCTCTGCCACCAGCGCGCCGCTGACCATGGTACCGATCGCGAGGGCGAGGCCGGTGATCTGGGGCAGCATGGCATTGCGAAAGACGTAGCCGACAATCTTGCTGTCTTTAATGCCCATGAAGCGGGCGTACTTGACGTAATCTGCATTCAACTCATAGATGGACATGGACCGCATGCCGATGGCCTGGCCACCGATGATGATCAAGACAATCGACCAGAAGGGCAGTTGGTAATGAATGAAGACCGACCAGGCAAATTTGAAACTGAGGTTGGGGATCAGGTCATAGCCGTATCCGCCCGACGTGGGAAACCACTTGAGCATGACGGCAAAGACCACCAGCAGGACCACCGCCATCCCGAAGGCCGGCAGGTTGCTGATGAAGATACTCATGGGCATGAGCACCTTGTCAAAGCCGCCTTTGCGATAGGCGGCCACTGCCCCCAACGTGTTCCCGATCAGCCAGCCGACAATAATTGCAGGGAATTGCAGCATGATCGTCCACCAGAGGGACGCACGCAATACATCTGCCACAGTGCGCGGATATTGGCTGAAGGAGAAGCCAAAGTCGCCGTTGAATACGTTGCGCATGTAGAGAAAGAACTGCTCAACGATTGGCTTGTTGGTGCCGAACAGGTCGGCGTACTGTTCGTAGATCGCCTGAACGCCTGAGGTATTCGTCATCCCCTGTGCCAGCCGGGAAACGATGGCAGCCACCGGATCGCCGGGCATGAGACGGGGCAGGATGAAGTTCAGGATAAACGCCGCCACCAGTGTGACCAGAAACCAAAGCGATTTGTTGACGAAATATCTGGTGTACCCTTTCAATGGTCGCTCCTTGGTACTCGCTTGGCGGAAGACTTCAAACCGACAGCCATGTCCTTACCACTGTCGAGGACATGGCTGTCGGCGCTACAAAGTCCGTTACGGGTTGACGAGCGTCAGGTTATAGAGACCTGCGATGCTCCAGCCGTCCGTCAGGTCCAGCGGCGGCACGGGCGGATTGGTCCCATCACCCTCGTGGGGGAAATTGGTCCAAACGCTTTCGTTCACCGTATGGAACGACTGCGGGCGGTACATGAGCGTGAAGGACGGAATGTCGCTCAGATAGATCGAGACCAATTCCGTGTACATTCCCTTCAGCGCATCCGGGTCGGTCTCGCTGGGAATGGCGTCGATCAACGCGTCGGCATCCGGGTTGGAATACTGGCCCCAGTTGCCGTTCCAGTTGCTGGCCATGCCCACGAATTCGGAGCTGATGAGGTGGCGGATGCGGCCCCACGGTTGGGTCGGGCCGGCGCCGTCGCTCCACATCATGAAGATGTCGTAGCCTTCGGGCAGCGGTGCATCGGACTTGGTGACCACGGTCTGGTAGACGGACCACTCAGGGAAGTTGGTGGTGATGTCGATGCCGATCTTGGCACCGGCGGCAGCCACCACTTCAATCGCGGCCTGCCAGTCGGACCAGCCGTTGGGGCAGGTGGCCACATAGCTCAGGTTCTCGCCGTTGTACTCACGCCAGCCGTCGCCGTCCGTGTCCACGATGCCGGCCTCGTCGAGCAGCGCCTTGGCGCCCTCGATGTCGTTGCCGACCCACTGGAGATCGGCCACGGCCTCATGGTCGTACAGCGCCTGCTCACCCGGGGTCGGGTTCATCAGCGAGCGCGGCACCTGATCAAAGGTCGCCGACTGGTTGGTCATGGCGTTGGCGATGATCGTCGGGTAGTCCACGGCGATGGCGATGGCCTTGCGCACGGCCAGCTGATCCAGTCCAGGCGAGTTCAGGTTGAAGAACGCGGTCGGCAGGCTGGCGCCGATGCCGTAGGGTGCGTCAGGCAGGTAAGTGGAGATGGGCAGATCGTCCTTCAGCCACAGATCCTGCACGTTGGAGTTGAACTGCTGGCTCACATCGACCTCGCCGGCCTGCAGTGCGGTCGTGCCCGCAGCGTTGTCCTTGAAGATCGTGTGGGCAAGGTACTTGGGCGCAGGCAGCTTGCCCCACATGGAGGCATCCTGGCCCCAGTAGTTGTCGTCCCGCACCAGGACCACCTTGCTGTCGTCCGCGAAGTACTTGTGATAGGGACCGGAGTAGACAGCGTCTTCCGCCGGGTCAGCCAGGAGTGCCGTGGCGTCGCCGCCGCTGCGCTCTTCCAGCGTCTGGGTCCAGGCCTTCTGCATGACGTAGTTGGAGCTCAGATACGCCGCGACGAGCAGCGGATTGACGGCTGCACCCTCATCGTTGAGCTTCGCCTTGACTGTGACGGTCTGGTCATCAACGGCGACGATGTCTTCGATGTAGTCGACATTGGAGGCGCCGGTCGGGGTGCTGTACTTCACGTGGGTCGCCCACGTGTAAGCCACGTCTTCCGCCGTCACCGGCGTGCCGTCGCTCCACTTGGCGGCCGGCTTGAGCTTGAACGTGATCTCGGTGCGATCTTCGTTCCACTCGAAGGGGCCGTCGGCCAGCAACGGATAGACCTGCCCGTCCAGCATGTTGTACAGATACGGCGTCTCGAACATGGTCACACGGGCGTTGTCACCCTGGGAGACCGCCATGCCGTTGTTGTTGCTGCTGGAGTACGGATTCCAACCCACGACCGAACCCCACTGCTGACCGTTGAAGTACAGGGTCTCGTTGCGGGGCAGCGCGTTCGGGTCGGCTTCTGCTGCCGGTGCGGCAGCTTCTTCGCGGGCGCAGCCTCTTCTGCTGCGGGGGCAGCTTCTTCCGCCGGTGCGGCTTCTTCGGCTGCCGCGCCTCTGCGGGCGCAGGCGCTGCGGCTCCGCCACACGCCGACACCAGCAGAGAGACGATCAGCAGCAAGCTGACAATCCAAAAACCTTTCTTCGTCATACTTCTTCTCCTTTGAAACAGCGTACAAGTTGAGACTGAACAACTCTACCGGGATTCACTGAATTTCTGATTCGTTCACCTCCTCCCTTCCGACACAAAATCGTTCATAACC
Organism: Caldilineaceae bacterium; assembly: GCA_041391205.1. Classification (GTDB taxonomy): domain Bacteria; phylum Chloroflexota; class Anaerolineae; order Caldilineales; family Caldilineaceae; genus JAWKOK01. Next base: position 33,871 of record JAWKOK010000033.1, on the reverse strand, counting down.
CGGTCGGTGTCGACCGGTGTGAACACAGGGTAAGTGGAAAACTGAGCCGCACCGTGTGGTGCTGGTCAGGCGTTGGCAATGCTGTGGATTGTGTGAGATTGTCGTGTGTGACACTCTCCATGCCGTCAAAGTGACGTCAAGCTCTCATCATCGACGTGCGGTGCCGGTGTCCGCCGCACACGAGCGTCATGCGCAGCCGCATGATTGCCGGTAGATCACATGGGTGGGCAACTCGATGGGAGGAGGCATGCCCCTCCCCTGGATCTGCTGAATCAGCAACTGGGCCGCGGCACGCCCGGCCGCCTCTACCGGCGCGCCCACCGTCGTCAAAGGCGGATCGACCAGCGCCGCGAAAGGCAGATCGTCGAAGCCGACCAGCGACACATCCTCGGGCACCCGGCGTCCGGCCCGGCGCAGCGCCAGCAGCGCACCGACTGCGGCGCTGTCATCGCCTGCGAACAAGCCGTCAAACTCAACGCCGTGCAGCAGCCAGTCCGAGATGAGAATCTGCGCGCGCTCGTGAGAATAGCCGCCTTCGCCCACCAAGACTGGGTCAAAGGCGATGCCGTGCTTGGCCAATGCCGCGCGATAGGCGTGTTCACGCAGCGTGGAGTCCTCGTTCTGCGGCGGCCCACTGAGGAACGCAATGCGACGGCGCCCGTGGTCCACGATCAGGTGCTCCACGATTTCCTGTGTGCTCACGGTGTTTTCGAACATCACTGAAGGCGCTTGGGTGTAGGATGGCGTTGACTGAAAGAGGAGAACGATGGGAATGCCGGTATGGCACAGGCGCACGATCTCACTGTCGGCCAGGCGCCCGGTGAAGACCAACAGCCCGTCAGTGTTGTGTTCGTCCAGCGGCAGCGCAGGATTGGCGCCCGCATCGCCGTTCTGGCTCGCGAGATGGACCAAAAGGTCGAGCCCGGCCTCCTGTACCCCCTCTTCGATGCCGCGCAGCAACGGCATGAAAAACTCGCCGGTGATCTCCGGCACCAACAAACCGACTGTGTTGGTGCGGCGTCCGGCCAGAGTGCGTGCGGCAGCCAATGGCTTGTAGTTGAGCTTCTCCATGGCATCGCGTACCTGGGCCACGGTTTCCACCGCGACCGGCGCAGTGCCGTTGAGCACGCGGCTGACGGTCGAAATCGACACGCCGGCCAGTTGGGCCACATCGTTGATCGTCACACGAGCCATGATGGCGCGACCTGCTGGTTCAAGCGTTGATGTTTTTGGTCACACGAAGATCCGGTCTGAAAGCGTTTTCGTAAGTGTGCAAATGACACTTGCCGATGACATCTCTTGCTAGGGAGCAATGACGACTAAACCGGACAAAACTTATGCAAAACTATGAGAAACCAGCCGAGTAGGACGCGAACGACCGTCAACTCTTCGCCGGTATGAATTCCTTGGGGTGGGCTGAAACCATTTTCTGAAAGCGCTTGCATCATAGCAGCTTTGGGAAACCGTGTCAAGCCTCAATTTGGAAGAATGTCTATATGCATCCATGGGCTGGAAATCAACAGGTTTTGCGGCACTTGTCGTAAGAAAACGCCCGGCGGCGTGCACGGATGCGATCGAAACACGCCGCCGGGATGGACTACTTCATTGGGGCGTAAATACCACTTCCGCCGGGATTTACTCGCGCACGCGCCCGTAGTCGGCGTACATGGCCGCCATCAACGCGCGACTGCGCCGGAACGCGGCCTCACGGTTGCGCGCGTGCCAGAGCATGTCGAACGTCGCCAGCAACTCGTCCAGGTCATCCGCCAGCGCGGCGGCCTCGGCCGGATCCTGGGACTCAAGCCAACGGCCGCGACGGCAGGCATGGCGCAGCATGGCGCCCGCCCACGCATACTCTGCCTTGATCAAGTCCGCGTGGGCGCACGCCATGTCGACCCGGTCCAAGTCCGCCATCACGCGGTCAATCTCGGCTTCCATCGCGTCCAGGTCGCCGCGCAGGTCGTCGACGCCGTAATCTTCACGCCGGGCCAACAGTTCGTCCGGGCGCAACTGCAAGATCCAGAAGAGGATGGTCGAGTTGTGGATGCGCGGCTTGCCCTTGAGATAGACGTTGCCCAGGTCGTAGGCCAGTTGTCCCATGACGCCGACCCGATCCTGGAACGCATAGCGATCCAGCACGGCCGGGATGTCCATCTCGCCGTTCGCATCCACGGCCCAGGCCAGGCCCGCGCCGTAGGCCAGGCCCAGATAGCTCACCGCCAGCGGCTGCCAGTGGCCGTTGTCGCCCCAGTCGGTGATGAGATAGCCGATCGCGCCGTGCTTGCGTCCGTTGACGGCGGCGCGCTGCAAGTTGAGCACTGCGTTCTCCGTGCGCCCGCCGATGGTGTTCCACGTGGACGTGCCGGGACAGAGGTAGAAGGGCACGCCGGACGCGGCGAATTGCGCCCCGTGCTCGTCGAAGGGATGCGCGGCGTCGTAGCCCCATTCCAGCGCGATGACGTCGCGCGGCAGCTTGGGCGCCAACTCCGGGTGCTCCATGATGATGTCGCCCCACAACTGCATGGTCTTGCCCCGGGCGCGCACCTCCCGGTGGATCTTGAGCATGAAGTCCAGGTAGACCTGGGCCTTGCCCCGCTCCTCCACCAGCGCCTTGCTGCGTCCTTGGCCGATGTCATACGTCTCGTCGCCGCCGATGTTCACCTGGCCGCTGCTGAAATGGGGCAGCAGCTCGTCCAACATGTCGCGCACCAGGTCCATGCTTTCCGGCACCGCGGGCGAGATGGAGAAGGGGCCGGGGCGGTAGAAGCCCCACGGCGTGTCCGCGCCCTCGGGCGACTCGGCCAGGTGGGTGTATTCGGGCAGGTCGAGCCAGTGGTGCAGGTGGCCGAACGTGTTCTGGTTGGGGACCAATTCGATGAAGTGCTCCCGGCAGAACGCATCCAGCGCCAGGATCTCTTCGCCGGTGATGGGCGATTCGTCGGCCCACGCCTTGGGGTGACGGCGGAAGGCGAAGGTGTGTTCGGTGTAGAGCTGGATCTGGTTGATCTTCCACCCGGCCAGCCGCTCGATGAGCGCGTAGAGCGTCGCCATGGACGGCACCTTGTTGCGGCTCACGTCGAGCATGACGCCACGATTGGGGAAGTCGGGCCAGTCGGTGCAGCGGAGGTGGGGCAGCGCGCCGTCGCGCTGCGCGATGATCTGCGTCAACGTCAGCACGCCGTAGTGGACGCCCGCGGCCGTGCTGCCCACGACGTTGATGCCGGCGTCGCTGACGGTGAGCTCGTAGCCTTCCGGGTGGGCGGTCGCCCCGGGCGAGATCGCCAGCCGCGCGCCAATCTGCGCGCCGGGTGCGGCGCTGCCGCGCCACGATTTCCCAGGTGCTGCCGGCGTGCGTGGCCAGCGCCTCCTGCAACAGCGTGGCCGTGCGCCGCAACGGCTGCGCGTCCGGCGAACGAGGGCGATGAGCCGGTCATCGCCCAGCGGCAGTGTCCCGCCGGTCAACGTCAGGCGTTGCGGCTGGGGGAGCAAGAGAAGATCGGTTGACATAAAAGGCTCCTTGGTGGAGGCACCCTCCGAAGCAGGAGAGTACAGTTTGAGTGAATATCAGCTACAGGCGATGGGCTGACGTTCCCGCCCTCGTCACGAAAAAGTCGCCAGCGCGCTGCGGAAACGCCTCCGCATAGCGCGCCTGCCACGGCCAAAAACGCGTCGGCGTCCTCCTGGGGCACGAGCGCCCAGACGCTGCCGCCGAAGCCCGCCCCAAACGCCGACGCGCCCGTCGCGCCCAGCGCCGTTGCCAGTTCCGCCAGCGTAATGGTCTCGGGCACCTGGTTGCCCAGCAATGCCGCGCCTGTTGCTGCGACATGTTGGCCGCGACGCCGAAGCCGCCCACATCGCCGCGCAGCAGCGCAGCCGTCGCCGCGGGGATGATCTCGGCGTGCTCGACGTAGAAGTGATCGAAGCGCCGCCGCAGTTGCGCCGCAGTGAAGGTGTCGTGGTGCGCGGCATCCAACACCGCGCAAGGGGCTGGGTCGCCGGCGCACGCGGCGAGGATGGCGGCCATGTGGCGGTCGTCGCGCCCGGTGGCCGCGTTCCACGTCGCGGTCACCGCGGCGGCCAAAGCCGACGCACGGTTGTAAAGATCGTGCGCGCGTTCGTCTTCTCCGCCACCACACCGCTCACGCCGATGGCGAAGACATGGTCCGCCGGCGCGGGCGCGTCCACTTCGAAACGGCTGGGGCGAAGGCGTAGCGGCTGATGACGCCGGGTTTGCACGTCAAAATGGCGGTGTGATCCTCGCTGCCGCCGAAGGTCCCCACCCCCTTGTCGCCGGACAGCGGGCCGTAGCTCTGCCCGTTTTCCACCGTGCCCAGGTATTCGGCCAGTTGCAGCGGCGTGGTGATCGCAGCGTGATAGGCCGGGTGTTGGTCAAGTTGGTTGACGGTCGCCAGCACCAGATAGGTGGCGATCATCAGCGCGCTGGAGCTGCTCATGCCGGCCGCAGGCGGGAGGTCACCGGCGAAGGCGATGTCCGCACCCGCAGCGGCGGCGCGGTTAAGTTGCGCCAGCCGGCGGGCCACGGTCATGGGGTAGTTGGACCACGTCCCCATCTGCGGCGTCAGCTCCGGGGTGACGGCGAAGCGGGCGGTTTCGTGACGCTGGGCCGCGCGGATGCGCACCACGTTGTCCGGCCGCGCCGCCGCCGCCATGATGAAGCCTTGGTCACTGGCGATGAGCAGGCCGTGGCCGCCGGCGTAATCTGTGTGTTTGCCCAGCACTTCCACACGGCCCGGCACCCAAAACACGTTCAGGTCGGCGTCCGGGGCGACGTCGAGATCGGTCAGCGCATCGGCACACGCCCGGCGCAGGGCGGCTTTGCTCTGCCAAAAGGCCGGCCGCACCGGGACGGGCGGCGCGTCCGCCTGCAATGCCGCCAACGTGAACTGTGAATGGTCCATGGAGACGCTTTCTTGAGGATGGCATTGGTTGCTTTGGAGTCTGTGCGACGCCGGTGACGGTCGATCCGGCCGCGTTGACCGCGGCTGAGCCACGCCGGCGCACACACTCGATTATGCGCGCCGATGCGCAATCCTGTCAAAGCAAAAGGCCGGAGCATCACTGCCCCGGCCTCTCGTCGCCTGCTTCACACAAGATCCTGCTGCAAAGATGAGTTTCGGCATCGAGGACAACCCCAACACCCCACCACCCCAAAACCCCACTACTACATGAGCCGCAACCGCTGCCCCACGTAAATATGGTTCGGATTCTTGATGTGGTTCAACTCCATCAACCGGTAGACCGATGTGCGATGGCGCTGCGCGATTTCGGAGAGCGTGTCGCCGGCGCGCACCACATAGACGTCGTCGTGCATGCCGCCGCCGGAGCCGCCGCTGCCCACATCGCCCCAGATGTTGGGGATGCAGAGGCGTTGCCCGGCGTAGATGTGGCTGGCGTTGCTGATGCCGTTGGCCCGGGCCAGCGCGTCGGTGTTCATCTTGTACATGCGCGCGATTTCGGAGAGCGTGTCGCCCCGGCGCACCATGTAGAACGAGGCGCAGCCTGCTTGCGTCGGGCTCCCACCCGCCGGAATGTAGAGGCGCTGTCCCACGTAGATGGTGGACGTCTGGAGATTGTTTGCCTCCATGATGTCGCGCACGGTGACGCCGTAGTAGCGCGCGATTGCGCCCAGCGAATCACCGCGCCGGACCATGTAGTAACCGCTGCTTGCCTCCACCCCTGCGGCGGGCGCGGCATGGGCCGCAATCGGCACCGCCGTCAAGACCATGACGGCTGCCAGCAACGCAACCGCAATGACGCCCAATTTCCGCTGAAAAATCGAGGTTCTTTTCATCGCGTGATCCTTTCTGACCAACCCCTGATATCGTGACGATCCTGCAAAGGTGAAGACGAGTCGGATTCCGAAAAAGTAACGTCGATTTCACACCAATTTCCTGGCGTGTTGTGAAATTGCTGCGTGCCGCTACGCCGCCAATGCCAGCGCCTGGCGGATGGCGTCGCCGTTGTCCATACGGCTGCGAAATTCCAGCCCCACGTAGCCGTCGTAGCCGCTGTCGTCGATGGCGGCGAAGACGGACGCGTAGTCGATCTCGCCGCCGACCAATTCGACGCGGCCGGGCACTTGGGCCACGTGAATGTGGCCGATGAGCGGGGCAAAGCGTTGGAGGTTGCGGATGAGGTTTCCCTCCGTCAACTGCTGGTGGTAGATGTCGTAGAGAATTTTGAGGTGAGGCGAATCCACGTCGGCCACGATGTCGGCGGCCTGGGCCATGGTGTTGAGCCAGTAGCCGGGATGGTCCACGTGGACGTTGAGCGGTTCCAGGCAGAGGGTCATGCCTTCGTCCGCGGCCAGCGCGGCCATGGCCTGGAGCTTGCGCACCACGCGCCGCCGGGTGATGGCGTACGCCTCGCCGGGCACCACATCGCCGGCCGTGACGATCATCTTGTTGCAGCCCATGCTGCGTGCCACCGCGGCCGATGCGCGCAGTCCGTCCAGGTGCTCTCGCTCGTTGCCGAACTTGGTCAGGGAGAAGCCCGGCTCGGAGACGATGCCGGCCAGCGCCAGCCCGGTCGCGGCCTGCGCGGCGCGGACGGCGTCGACGTCTTTATTGCTCGAATCCCAGAACTCAAACGCAGGCGCACCGGCCTCCTTGACCAATGCCAGCCGCGACGCAAAGGGCTGATCCGTCCAGAACATTTCGATACAGACAGAAAGCTTGGGCATGCGAAGTCTCCTGAAGTCTGTGGCTCCATTTGTTTCTGTTGGTGGTCGCTAGCTGCCCGAGACCGAGTCGACGCGGCCGAAGATCGCTTCGATGCGCGCGACGACGTCCGGCGGCAGCGGCGGGCGCAGGATCGAGGCGACATTGGCGCGCAGGTGCTCCACCTCGCCCGTGCCGGTGAGGATGACGTCCAGCCCGGGCGTGTAGCGGCAGAAGCGATAGGCCGCGTCCATGACGCTGGCGGCCACACCGTCCGCGGTGAGAAACGCCAGCGGCGCATCATCGGCGGCCAGCGCCGTGCCGACTTCGCCCCGGGCCGCCAACTCGTCAAGCAGGGTGGCCAGATGCTCGGGCCGGCTGAAGGCGCGGCGCACGGCGAACATGCAGAGCGTGCCCACATTCTGCGCCTGGGTGCGGGGCAGCACCGTCTGCGCGGCGGACTGGTTGAGCATGTTGTAGCCCACCATGACCACGTCGGCCCAGTCATCGTCCAGGGCTTGGGCCAGCATTTCGTGACGAGTGTCCCGTTCGAAGGCCTCGGTCACGCCCAGGTACTGGATCTTGCCCTGCTCGCGCAGGCGCTGCAGCACCGGCACGATCTCGTCGCGGGCGTGCGCGTACTGCTCCGGACGCACGCCGTGGAGATGCAGGATGTCGACCGTGTCCACGCCCAGGCGCTGCAACGACGCTTCCACGCCCCGGGCGAACTCCACGCCCGACACCGGCGCGCCGTCGTGATAGACGCCCTTCTTGGTGGAGATGATGACCTGATTGCGCGGCACGTGGGCCAGCGCTTTGCCCACGATCTCCTCGGTGCCGTAGGCCTCGGCCGTGTCGATCAAGTTGACGCCCAGATCCAGTGCGGTGCGCACCACGGCGATGGACTCGGCTTCGCTCTTGCCCGTGCGCATGCCGAGACGGCTGGGGCCGCCGCAGCCCAGCCCGGCCACACTGGCGCGCAACCCGGTTCGGCCCAGCGTAATGGTCTCCATGCGCGTCACGCCAGCGGAGACGAACGCTGCACCAGTTGGACGGTGACCTCCCACGGGTCGCGCAGGAAGACGAGCCGGTCGCCGCGCGGCGTCAACTCGATCTCGGCCCACTGGCGCGCGCCGGCCGCCACCAATCGCGCGATGTCGCCGTCCATGTCGCTGGTGGAGAAGGCCAGATGCAGACTGTAGGGATTGACCTCTTCGTAGTCGAAGATGGGGCCCTTGGGATTGTTGTACAGTTCGATGAGGCTGCCGGCGTCGTCGCTGAGAAAGTGCATGTACGGTGCTTGCTCTGCAGCCAGCACCAGTTTCAGGCCCAAATGTTCCACGTACCAGGCCGCCATGGCCGCCGGCTCCGGGACGTTGAACGCAACATGTTCAAGTTTCACGAGTTCCTCCAACTTGTCGTTCGTGTGGTGGTGATGGGATGGATGGCGCAGCGGCTGCACAGGTCACGTGCGGTCGGTGACGCCGTCGTTGCGATTATAGCACAGCGGAACCCGGGCACACACGGGCGCAAAACCGGGGCGGCTCAAGTCGTCACCTGTTGCAGGCGGACTTCCGGGAAGGGGCCAGACGCGGCGATGACCTTGCCGGTTCGCTTGGCCCCTTCCCGGAAGTCCGCCCTGAATCTGGGAAAGATCCAAGTCCGCCTGAGAACTTGACGCAGAACGCACGTTCTTGTACCTTTGACGACATTCAGATTTTTTGCTGCAAGGAGACATCACATGACAACCATGACCGAGTTTCAGGGATTCCCGCCGGACACATTGCGTTTTCTGCACGAACTGTCGCAGCACAACGAAAAGAGTTGGTTCGAGGCCAACAAGACGCGCTACCAGGACAACATTCTTGCCCACGCACCGGCGTTCGTCGAGGCGCTGGGACGGCGGTTGCAGGCAGGCATCTCGCCCGGCATCGTCTTCGACACGCGCGCCAACGGCGCCGGCTCCATGATGCGCATCTACCGTGACACTCGCTTCAGCCGCGACAAGACGCCCTACAAGACCAACGTGGCCTTCGTCTTCTGGGAAGGGCCCAACAAGAAGATGGAGAACCCGAGCTTCGGCTTTCAGTTCGGCACCTTCGGCGCGGGCCTCTACGGCGGCGTCTTCGGCTTCACCAACGAGCTGCGGGACAAGTACCGCGCCGCGGTCATCGATGCCAAGCGCGGCGCGGCGTTGGAAGAGGCGCTGGCAGCCGTGCGCGCCGCGGGCGATTACACCATCGAAGGCGAGCAGACCAAGCGCGTCCCCGCCGGCTTCGACGCCGAGCACGCCCGGGCCGATCTGTTGCGCTACAAGGGCCTCTACGCGTCATCGCCCCAGTTCGACATCCAGGCTGTGACCACGCCGGAACTGGTGGACATCTGCTACGAACACTGCCGCAACATGGCGCCGCTGCAACAGTGGCTCGTCGCCGTCGATCGTGGCTGAGCACAGGTGAGCGGGGGGCTGCCGGTACGGATGGGACCACCTGCCCGGCAGAGCAGCGTAGCCGTTTCGGTCGCCAAGGTGACGTCTGGTTGACGGTGAAAAGGCACACGAACGTCGGGCGTACGTCCGATTCGCGCAGAGTCCGGCAGGCCTTCCGGTGTTATAGTGAATTTCGGCGGAAAGAGACCCATGAATTCCACCAATGCTTGGGACACGGGATCTCCGCCGCGGCATCGCCACTCTGCTCAGAACATGAGTGCGCTCAACTCGTGATGCCGCAATTCACGTATCAACGTCTTCAACAGGAAGGATGAATCGCATGCTGAAGGGACACCGTTTGACCTTCGGCGCCTGCTTCGCAGCACTCCTCGTACTGCTCGGCGCCGGCGCTGCTTCAGCTGCCCCCGTCTACCAAGAAGATGCCCCCACCTGTCACGGCGCCACCGCCACCATCGTGCACGTCGGCTATGACACCACCGTCGTCGGCACCGACGCCGATGACGTCATCGTGGTCGACGGCGGCTGGAACAACATCCACGGCGGCGCCGGTGACGACAAGATCTGTGTCAGCGGCCACTTCAACGCCGTCTACGCCGAAGAAGGCGACGATGTGGCCAGCGCCGGCGGGCTGTACAACAACGTCTACGGCGGCGACGGCGATGACACGCTGGACGTCGACGACGGCAGCAGCTTCATGCAGGGCGGTTCGGGCGACAATACCTGCAACGATAACCCCTGCTGATCGCGCTCATCTTCCCTTCCCAAAGTGTCGGCGGAAAACCCGCCAACTCAAAGGGGGTCGCTTTCCCAGGCGGCCCCCTTTGCATTTTTCTCGGCGTTGCTTCTACAATCAAGGGCGTGAGTTAAGCCGACTTCCCCTGCTGCATTCCGAGAGCGAGCGTTTCATGCCCATCGAGTCCGCCCCAATCCGTCTGCAACTTCCCTTTTCGCTAGAGCGCACCACCGTCAACGCCTATCTCTGTCTTGACCCGGAGCCGACGCTTATCGACACCGGCGACGCGTCCGACGAGACGTGGCGCGCGCTGGTCGCGGGCATGGCCGCGCACGGAGTCGCCGTGGGCGATCTGCGCCGTGTCATCATCACCCACACCCACATCGACCATTTCGGCCAGGCCGCCCGTCTCGTCCAAGAGAGCGATGCCCGTTTCCTGGTCATGGACGCGGGTTTCACCTGGCTCACCGACTTCACTCGGCAGTGGCAGACGCGCTTCGACTACTACCGGGACGTCTTTTTGCCCGCCACCGGGCTGCCGGTGCACGAACGCGCGGGCATTCTGCGCTTTTCCCAGCACGTGCTGGAGACCTATCGGTCTGTGCCCGCGGCGCGCGTGGATTGTCTGCACGACGAGGAGGAGATCGACCTGGGCGGCGCGCTGTGGACGACCCTGCACGTGCCCGGCCACGCCAGCATGTTGACCGCGTTCTACGCCGCCCACACGCAGACGCTCCTGTCGGCAGACATGTTGTTGGCGCGGACGCCGACGCCGGTCTTCGAGCCGCCGGCCACCTCCGCCCGGTGGGGACGGCCCTTGCCCACCTTCGTGCGTTCGCTGGCGCGCATTGCCGCGCTGGACGTGGCGACGGTGCTGCCGGGCCACGGTGCGCCCTTTCACAACGCGGCCAAGGTCATCGACTACCAGCAGCGGCGCATTGCCACGCGCAAGGAAGAGTGCCTGGGCCACGTGCGCCGGCGTGCGGACCGCGTTCGACATCCACCAGTTGATGTACCCCTATCCCAGCCCCGACGTGAACATGGCCGAACTGTGGATGGTCGTCGGCTACCTCGATCTGCTGGAAGAAGAGGGACGCATCGTGCGGCGGACGGGCGGCGGCCTGGCTGCATGAGGCAGTGTAGATTTTCATTCACCAATATTGGAGGCGACCATGCTCATCATCGACGCGCATCTGGACCTTGCCTGGAATGCATTACAGTGGAATCGAGATCTGCGCGCACCGGTCTACACCATGCGCGCACTGGAGGTCGGCGTGCCGGGCAAAAGCCGCGCCCAGAACACGGTGGCACTGCCGGACCTGCGGCGCGGACGCGTCGCGCTGAGCTTTGCCACGCTGCTGGCCCGCGCCACCGGCCACACCGCGCCCCACATCGACTACGGCTCCCCGGCCCAGGCCTACGCCATCGCGCAGGGGCAACTGGCCTACTACCGCGCCCTGGCCGCGGACGGGCTGGTCACCGTGATTGAAGACGCGGCCGCGCTGGATGCGCACATGGCGCGCTGGCAGGCGTGGGACGCGGCCGCCTCGCCCGACGCAACGCCCGATCTGCCGCTGGGCTTCGTCATCAGCATGGAGGGGGCGGACCCCATCCGCGAACCGGCGCAACTGGAGGCGTGGGTGGACGCAGGTCTGCGCGCGCTCGGCCCGGCCCACTACGGCCCCTGTCGCTACGCCGGCGGGACCGGCACCGACCTGGGCTTCACGGACATGGGCCGCGACCTGCTGCGCGAGATGGCGCGGCTCAACGTGCTCCTCGACGTGACCCATCTCTCCGATCCCGCGTTCTGGCAGGCGCTGGAGTGGTTCGACGGCCCGGTCCTGGCCAGCCACAACAACTGCCGCGCCCTGGTCCCGCAGCAGCGCCAGTTTGACGACGACCAACTGCGCGCGCTCATCGCCCGCGATGCCGTCATCGGCGCGGCCTTCGACGTGTGGATGCTGATCCCCGGCTTCACTCGAGGGGACAGCAACGCCGCCGCACAGCTTGCCACCGTGGTCGACCACATCGATCACGTCTGCCAGTTGGCGGGAAACGCGCGCCACGCCGCCATCGGCAGCGACCTGGACGGCGGCTTCGGGCGCGAACAGTCGCCGTCGGACCTGGACACCATCGCCGATCTGCAACGGATTCCAGACCTGTTGGCCGCCCGCGGCTACGGTGACGCCGACATCGCGGCCATCATGCACGGCAATTGGGTGCGCCTCCTGCGGTCGGCCTGGGCCTAGTTCAGTGCGGCGCAATTACCACGGCGGAAATTCGGCACGTGTACCTCTGGTAGAAACCGTTGGGCCATTTCCGCGGGGATTTACCAGCAATCTCGCCTCAAGGGGTCGAATCATTGCGTATCAGCGAGTTTGCGGGTACACTATCGCCAGCAAACGCGCCTGTGAAAACGGGTTATCCGAAGATGACGTGGGCGCCGCGTGCGCAGCGGGAAATCTACCCATCCATCGTCGGCAACTGCCGATCCATAAGGAGGTCATGGTCCGATGAAATTTGTCTGGATGTTCCTTGCCCTGGTCATCGCCGTGGGCATCGCGTATCTCATCTGGGAAGAATTCATTGTCAAGCGTGAGCAGGCGGACGACAGCAACGCCGAACGCTATGCCGAAGCCGACATCAAGGCGCTCTTTGACGAACAGCGCCCCACGGGGCATCCGTCCGACGCCGACGCTGCGGCGGCACTGCATAGCGCCGTGGAGGAGGCAGAGGAAGAGATCGCCCATGCGCACGAGCATGCGCCGGCGCCGACAGAGGAACCGACCGAGACCGTCCTGGCCGCAGAGATCGCCGCGACCGACGACGCGGCTGAGGCCGCCTCCGTCGTCGAAGAGGGCGAAGCCGAAGTCGTGGCCGCACGCACCACCGGCGTCACCACCGAGGTGATTGAGATGGCGCCGGACAACCTGACCAAGGTCAAGGGGATCGGCAAAGTCTACCAGCAGCGTCTCAACGAGGCGGGCATCTACACCTTCGCCCAAATCGCCGAGGCGGACCCGGCCAAACTGGCCGAGATTGCCAAGGCCATCGACGCGGCCAACGTGGAAGACTGGCCCCGTCAGGCCCGTGAGTTGATGGCATAGCTGCCGCGTCCTGTTGGCGCCGCAGCATCTGCGCAGCAACCGAAAGATTTTGCGAGCGGAGTGTGCACACTCCGCTCGTTTTTCCTTTGTGAACCGAGGATTGCCCTATGTCTGCCATTGAGCCGCCCGTTGCCGCCGCCTTGACCGAGGCCGGCGTACAGCATCGCGTCTTCGTCCATGCCGGGCCGGTCCACTCGTTGGAGCAGGCCGCACAGGAACGCGGCCAACAGCCGGATCAGGTTGTGCGCAGTATCCTCTTCCGCATTGCCGAGGGCGACTACGTTATGGCGCTGGTGGCGGGGCCGGCGCAGATCTCGTGGAAAGCGCTGCGCCGCTACCTGGGGCAATCGCGCCTGACCATGGCCGATCGGGACGAAGTCAAGCGCGTCACCGGCTACGAAATCGGCGCGGTGGCGCCCTTCGGCCTGCCCGCGCCCGTGCGTGTGTTGGTCGACACCGGCGTGGTGGAACAAGAGGAAGTCTCCCTCGGCTCCGGCGTGCGGGGGACGACCGTGATTCTGCGGGTTGCCGATCTCTTGCCGGCGCTGGGCGACGTGGAGATCGTGGACCTGACGGATGCGACGTAACGACCACCATTCATGAGTGAGCCAAGAACGAGGCAGGGCATGGACGACACCGCCGGCCGCGCGCCCCAGGCGGCGCGCAAACCCCATCGCATTGAGTTGCATGGCGACGTTTGGTTTGACGATTACTTCTGGCTGCGCGAGCGGGAGAACCCCGACGTGCGCGCCCATTTGGACGCGGAGAACGCCTACCTGGATGCGTCTCTGGCCCACACCGCGGCGCTGCAAGAGACGCTCTACCACGAGATGCGCGGGCGCATCCAAGAGGCGGATCTCTCGGTGCCGGACCGTTGGGGCGATTATTTCTACTATACGCGCACGGAAGAGGGGCAACAGTATCCCATCTACTGCCGCAAGCGGGGGAACCTCGACGCGACGGAAGAGGTGCTGCTGGACCAGAACGCGCTGGCAGCGGGCCATGACTTCACCGAGCTGGGCGTCGTGCGCGTCAGCCCGGACCAGCGCCTGCTGGCCTATTCCGTGGACTACAGCGGGGCCGAGCACTTCACCCTCCACGTCAAGGATCTGACCACCGGCGAGTTGCTGCCCGATGCCATCCCCGACACCTACTACAGCGTCGAGTGGGCCGAGGACAACCGCACGCTCTTCTACAACACGCTGGACGCGGCGTCGCGCCCCGACAAGGTCTTCCGCCACACGCTGGGCGACGACCCGGCCGGAGACACGCTGGTCTTCCACGAGCCCGAGGCCAAGTACTACGTTTCGCTGCGCAAGACCAAAAGCCGGCGTTTTCTCATCATCCACCTCTTCAGCTCCATGACCAGCGAGGAGTGGTTCATCCCGGCCGCCGCGCCGCTGGAGCCGCCGCGTGTGATCCAGCCCCGGCGGCACGGCCTGGAATACAACGCCACGCATCACGGCGACTTCTTCTACATCACCCACAACGACGACGCGTTGGACTTCCAGGTGGCGCGGGCGCCGGTGGCCACGCCCGATCTGGCCCACTGGGAGACGGTGATCCCCCACGCCCCCGGCGTCAAAGTGGACCGGGTGGAGGCCTTCGCCGCTTACCTCGTCGTGCACCTGCGTGAGGGCGGGCTGCGCGGCCTGCGCGTCATCCCCGTGCGCGACGGCGAGCCTGACCTCAGCGCTGCCCACGCCGTCCGGTTTGACGACGCGGTCTACACCGTGTGGGGCGGCAGCAATCTCGAATTTGACAGCGCCGTCTTCCGCTTGACCTACACGTCGCTGGCGCGCCCCAAGACGGTCTACGACTACGACATGGCCGCACGCACGCTAGAATTCAAGAAACAGGAACCCGTGCTCGGCGGCTTCGACCCCGAGGACTACGTCACCGAACGGCTGTGGGCACAGGCCGCGGACGGCGCGTCCATTCCCATTTCGCTGGTCTATCGCAAGGGGGCGCGCCGCGCCGGCGGCACACCCACCTGGCTCTACGGCTACGGCTCCTACGGCGCGTGCATCGACCCGGTCTTCAACAGCAACCGGCTGAGCCTGCTGGATCGAGGCATGGTCTTTGCCATCGCTCACATCCGCGGCGGTGGTGAGATGGGCCGCGCCTGGTACGACAACGGCAAGCTGCTGCACAAGCAGAACACCTTCACCGATTTCGTCGCCTGCGCCGAGCACCTGATCGCCGCCGGTGTGACCACGCCCGCGCACCTGGTCATTGCCGGGCGCAGCGCCGGAGGGCTGCTCATGGGCGCGGTGCTCAACCTGCGCCCGGATCTCTTCAAGGCTGCCGTCGCCGGCGTTCCCTTTGTGGACGTCATCAGCACCATGATGGACCCGTCCATTCCGCTGACGACCGGCGAGTACGAAGAATGGGGCAACCCGGCCGACCCGGCGTTCTACGCCTACATGAAGGCGTACTCGCCCTACGACAACCTTCAGCCGGCCGCGTATCCGCACATCTTGGCCACCGCGGGCTTCAACGACCCGCGGGTGCAGTATTGGGAGCCGGCCAAGTGGGTGGCCAAGCTGCGCACGCTGAAGCACGACGACAACCGCCTCCTGCTCAAGACCAACATGAGCGCCGGTCACGCCGGCGCATCCGGGCGCTTCGACTATCTGAAGGAAGTCGCGCTGGAGTATGCGTTCTTCTTGGACGTCTTGGGGTTGGCATAGAATTTTCCGGATTTGTCATGAGCGCCGTCATCCTCGAAATCGTCATCATTTTGGTCCTGATCCTCATCAACGGGTTTCTGGCCATGTCGGAAATCTCGGTGGTCTCGGCCCGCAAGGCGCGCCTGCAAAGCCGGGCCGATGAGGGGGACAGCCGCGCCGCCAGCGCACTGAAACTTGCCGAGAATCCCGGCACGTTCTTGTCGACCGTGCAGATCGGCATCACGCTGGTGGGCATCCTCACCGGCGTCTTCGGCGGCGCGACGTTGGCCCGCTGGTTGGGCGCGCAACTGAGCCAGCTCCCCGTGCTCGGTCCCTACGCCCACACCATCGCTGTGACCACCGTGGTCCTCACCATCACCTTCCTGACGCTGCTCCTGGGCGAACTGACGCCCAAACGCATCGGGCTGGCCAATGCGGAAAACTTGTCCATTCGCATCGCGCCGGTGATGAGTGTGCTCGCCCGTGTGACCGCGCCCATCGTGCACCTGCTGGAGCGGTCCAGCAACGCGCTGTTGGCGCTCCTGCGCATCGCGCCCCAGTCCGAACCGGAAGTCAGCGACGAGGAGATCCGCGTGCTGCTGGCCCAAGGCACCCGGGTCGGCATCTTCGAACCCATCGAAGGCGAAATCGTCGAGCAAGTCTTCCGCATGAGCGATCGCACGGTGGCCGCGCTGCTCACCCCGCGGCCGGACATCGTCTGGCTTGCGCCCGATGCGCCCCGCGCCGCGGTCCACCAGGCGGTGCAGGCATCGGGCCATTCTCGCTATCCCGTGGCGGACGGCGACCTGGATCGGGTGGTCGGCGTGGTGACCGTCAAGGATCTCTTCGCGGCGGCCGGCGGCGTCACGGCCGTGCCCCAAGACGTGATGCGGGCGGCGCTCTTCGTCCCCGAGACCATGCCCGCGCTGCGGTTGCTGGATGAGTTTCGCACGTCGGGGTCCAAGATGGCGCTGGTTGTGGACGAGTACGGTGGCGTCAGCGGGCTGGTGACTGCGGGCGATCTGGTGGAGGCCATCGTCGGCTCGCTGCCCGGTCCGGACGAGGTGGACGAGGTCCAGGCCGTGCGCCGGGAGGACGGCAGTTGGCTCATCGACGGCATGCTGCCGCTGGACGAGTTCTGCGCGCTCTTCAACGTGCGCCTGGCAGATGACGAGGACGACTGGTACCAGACCGTGGGCGGGCTGGTCATGGGCGTGCTGGGCCACGTGCCCAAGGCCGGTGAGCAGTGCGCCTGGCAGGGCCTGGACATCGAAGTGATCGACATGGACGGGCGGCGCGTCGACAAGATCCTCGTGACGCAGCCGTCCGTGACGCAAGAGGAGATGAAGCAATGACCGAGCTGGAAGCGCAATTTCAAGCGGCGGCACAGCAAGCGCAGCAACTGCCGGCGCGCCCCGACAACGAGACGCTGCTGCAACTGTACGCGCTCTACAAACAGGCCACCGCGGGCGACGCCGGCGGCAAACGCCCCGGCCGCTTTGACCTGGTCGGCCGCGCCAAGTACGACGCCTGGTCCAGCCTGGCGGGGCTGAGCCGCGCCGACGCCATGCAGCGTTACGTCGATCTGGTGGACCGGCTGGCCTAGCCGCGGCGTGGAAAGTGTCGCAGCCCTGAAACTTTGGCGGGCGACGCCACAACGCGTACAATGGTGGAGGCCGTCACCCTGGCGGCCAATCCATACGCAGCGAAGCGACCTGTGCGGCGGCGTCATCCACGCACAGGCGTTCACGACAAGGAGAGATCATGAGCGACAAACAGTGGGATCGCCCACCGGCAATGCAGATTGACACCGACAAGACGTACAAAGTCACCATGGAGACCGTGCGCGGCCCCATCGTGTTGGAACTCTATCCCGAGTACGCGCCCAAGACGGTCAACAACTTCGTCTTCCTGGTGCAGGAGGGGTTCTACGACGGCGTGGCCTTTCATCGCGTCATCGACAACTTCGTGATCCAAGGCGGCGACCCCACGGGCACCGGCCGCGGCGGCCCGGGCTATCGCTTCGAGGACGAGACCCGGGGCAACCCGCTCAAGCACGAGACCGGCGTCATCTCCATGGCCAATGCCGGCCCCAATACCAACGGCAGCCAGTTCTTCATCACCCATTCGCCCCAGCCCCACTTGGACGGCAAGCACACCGTCTTCGGCAAGGTGGTGAGCAGCATGGACACGGTCAACAAGGTGCGCCAGGGCGACAAGATGCTCAAGGTCGTGGTCGAACCGGTCGACGACGAAGCCGCCGAGTAGCGGTGAAAGCGGCGGACGGGGACGTGTTCCCGTCCGCTTTTTTGATTGGCGTGCAGGCTGCAACCATGGAAGGCGTCGTCTTGCTCGGGCCGGACCTGCCGTCCGGCGTCTACGTGCTGTGGATCGAGGTGCGCACGCCGTGTGAAGTGTCCTTCGGCCACTTTGCCGGTGGTCGACCGGTGACGCTGCCGGCGGATCCGTATCTCTACATCGGCTCGGCCATGGGGACGCGCAGCGCGAGCACGTTGGCGCGCGGCTGTTTGCGCCGCGACGCGCGGCGACGGTTCGCCTCATTCGGTGCGACCTGCGTTGTGCGCGGCGTGGAGCCAACTGCCGCCCGGGCAGAAACGGCTGCGCTGGCACGTCGACTACCTGCTCGACCTTCCGGCGGCCGAGTTGACCGGCGTCGTCGCCGTCCGTACGGTCGCGCCGCGAAACAAACTGGCCGACATGCTCGCGCAGCGGGTGGATAGGCCCGTCGCACCCGGTTTGGGTGCAAGCGACCACCGGGGCAGCAGTCATCTGTTGCGTCACCGGACGGCGGCGGCTGCATGCGCCGCGGCGCTGGTCGACATTGGCCGCGCGCTGTGACCTGTCGAGATGTGCACCAGCACACAGTTGAAACCGCGGCCTGTTACGGGAAACAGGCTCGAAGCCTGTTGCGTGGCTCATGCTGCTGTGACATGTCGGGGATGTGCCACCGGCGGCCACGGTTGAAACCGCGGCCTGTTACAGGAAACAGGCTCGAAGCCTGTTGCGTGGCCGCATGCTCATCCGGGAGTGGTCTATCGCAATTGAAGGGCCATGACACACGGGTCTGTTTGGTTCGCACGCCCTCGTGCGAGCCGCTGCCAAAGCCAGGTCTATCCCGCCGTTCGCACGAGGGCGTGCGAACTGGACGAGCGTCAGCCCTGCATCCTCGGAAACTTTTCCTGCGGGGCTGCGTAGTTTTCTCAGGAGAGCAGGCATGCCGGGGAACGTCGACCACACACCGACCTACGCCCGCGTTTACGCAGTCGTGCGCCAGATCCCACCGGGCAAGGTCGCCACCTACGGAGCAAATTACCCGGCATCGTGGGCAACTGCACGACGCATGTCCGGCTATGCCATGTCTGCGCCCAGCAGCGGCAGCGATGTGCCTTGGCAGCGGGTGGTCAATGCCAGGGCAGATCGCCCACGTGGCGTCGATTTGAGCACGCTCTATCAGCGCGAACTCTTGGAGGAAAGAGGCATCGTCTTCAGCAAGGTGGAAGCGGTCAGCCTGCGCCAGGTGCGCTGGGACGGCCCTGACGACTGGCTGGTCGAGCACGGCTTCGACCCGAGCCGACCTGGACCGAACGTCGCGAATTCGAGTGAGATTAGGAACAGCTGTATGGACATGACCCCTGAACTGGTGCTGAGTACGCTGACGGCCATCGCCTTGGGCATCAGCCTGAAGCGGCGGTGGGCTTCGCATCTTCGTCCTTCACCGTGATGAGCGTGGCCGCGCTCACCGGCAACCTGCAACTGACGCCGGGTTTTGCCTGGATCGGCACCTGGCCCGCGCTGATTCTCTTTGCCACGGCCACCGTGTTGGAGATCGGCGCGTACTACATCCCGTGGCTGGACAACGCGCTGGACACCGTCGCCACGCCGGCCGCGGTCATTGCCGGTGCCGTGGTCACAACCTCGGTGGTGGGCGACATTTCGCCCATGCTGCGTTGGGTGCTGGCCATCATCGCGGGCGGCGGCGTGAGCGGAAGCGGTGCAGACAGGGACGACGCTGCTGCGTGTCGGCTCCACGGCCACCGGCGGCGTGGGCAATCCGGTGATCAACACGGCCGAGATCGCAAGTTCGTTCTCGTTGTCGGTGGTGACGGTGGTGTTGCCCCTGCTGGCGCTGGCGGTGATTACGCTGATCGGGTGGGGTGTGCGCCAGCTCTTGCAGCGACGTGCCCTGCAAGCGCAGTCCCGCCGGGGTGACGCTCACGTGCTCGACGCACATGATCGTCTTGTCTTCACACCTGGCAGTGCACTGCAATGAACCACGGATCCACTGCCAAAAAGTCCGACTTCTGTTGGTCTGCTAAAACTCTATCAAAGAAAATCGGACTTTTCGATCAATCCCCGGCACCTCCGCCACGTTACGGCAACCGCACCTCCCTGCGCGCACGGCCCGCATCACCAGATGGAAGCGATAGTCCGGCTCCCAGATTCCGCTGTCGTCATTGTACCAACAGCGGGCGTTGTAGACCGTGTCATAGGCGACCCAAGGCAGTACGCGCGATCCAGCGCCAGCGACGGCGTCATGCCGTCCCACAGCCCGGCGTCGCAGTGGGGCGGATAGGCCACCGGCCACACCTGCGCCAACGGCGCTGGTCTCAACATTGACGTGCTGCCAGCGAGCTGCCGGTCGTGCAGTCTCCGTCGCACCAGGCATACCCCAGCCCACGCCCACATCATAGTCCGCATGGGCGATGCGCGGTCGTCCGGCCCCATCGAGCGCCAAGTCGGCTCTTGGCCGTTGCGCAGCAAGCCCAGGTCGAGTTGCTGCCAGTTGTCCGCATCCAGGCAGGCACCGTCTTCCAGAGATAATAGAGCCGCTGCCCTGTGACGTCGTCGACGCTCTCCTGGTGAAGGCCAAGCGTGGCCGGCCGCCATCATCCAGCGCGAGATCGACACTCGGTTCACTACCCTGGCCCCGGTCGGCCAGACGCACGTGCCCCAGTTGGCGCGTCATCACACTCGGTGTCGCACGCGAAATAGGTCAGCCCCGGTTCTCCTTCGCCCAGAGGGAAGAACTCGGCCGAAACCAGCCGCGGCTCGCCGGCGGCTGTGAACGTCAGGGTCGGGTATTTCACCAATTCCCAGTCGAAGGGCTCGGACGTGACTGCCGTGAGCAGCGTATCGGTCCAGTTGGCCGCGTCGGTACACGCGGCATCGCACGCCAGGTAGTAGAGGCCGTAGCGATCGGGCTCGGTCACATAGTTGCGGTCCAGATAGACGAAGTGCGGCCGGCCTTGCGGATCCAGGGCGAAGGAGCGCTGGGGCAGGTTGTCATCCTGGATGTCGAAGCTGTCGGTGCCGTATGAACTGGCGACCACGGTCTCGGTCCAGTTGGCCGGTTCCGTACACGCCACATCGCACGCGGCATAGACATAGTCGCGGCCGTCGGTGAAGACGGTCGACTCCCACGTGCGGTAGAGGAGACGTGGCCGCCCGTCCGCCGTGAGCGCAAGCTGGACTTCGTTGACTCGCTCTCCCAAGCTGACGCCGGCCCAGTTTGCCCCGTCATCGCACCGCGCCGCGCACGTGAGATAGACGGCGCCGGTCGGGTTGGACGCGCCGTCCGGGTCGGGACCGTACTGGGGTTCGTAATAATAGTACGCAACGTGGAGCGCGCCCCGGTTGTCCACCTGGATAGCCGCGTTGCTGGTCTTCCACCGGGTGTCCACAAAGACTTCGACCACCGGCGCATCCGGCGTGGGGACGGCTGTGGCCGTGGGCGCGGGCGTCGCCTGCGGGGCGGCCGCGATGTAGGGCAGGTAGACTGTGTCGGCCGGCGCATCGGCGGCTGCGTAGGCCGGATCTGGGGCGAACCACACCATCCCGGGCAGCGCGATGCCGAACAGGACGAGCAGGATCAAGAATCGAACGTTGGTCAAACGAAAGGAAACGTCACGCATGTCGATGCTCCCATGTGACGGTGAAGCGGCAGTCCCGGCCTCTGCCGACCGGCGACTGCCGCCTCGATTGAAGACATTGAACGTCCAACGGCACAGGACCGGCGCCGGCCTCACCAGCCGGAGATCACTTCCATGTTGTAGCGCGGCGCCATCTGCCCGATCTTGGCCACAGCCGCGGGATCGACGGGCGGCGGCGTCGGGTGTGCGGCGTCCGCAGGCGTGCCGATGGCGACGAAGAACTGCTCGAAGCCGGCCGGCGTCACTGCGCTCAACATCTGCACCTCAGCGTCGCTACGATTCCACCAGCCGTGAACCATGCCCCGGGGGATGTAGACAAAGCTCCCCGGACCGGCGACGGTTTCCTCCCCGTCGGCGTGGAAGGTCATCGCGCCGCGCAGGATGTAGAACATCTCGTCTTCGGCGTGATGGATGTGCAGCGGCGTACCGGAGTTCGGCCCGGCGGTGATGTCGACCAGCGCAAACTGGCCGTCAGTCTCGTCGCCGGAGACCTTGATGACGTACGGATAGCCCATCACCCAGAGCTTGCGCCCCTGGTCGGCGTCGAGCACGACGGCGGTTCGAAACATAGACTGCAACATTAGGTTCCTCCTTTACTCACGCGGATTCAATAATCTGATCTCCCGGCTGACCCTTGGTCAACAACCGGTGACGGCGTGAAGTATAGGCGGGTTGGGCGGGGCAAACATCGGGGGAACTACGCAGAAAATGGGGCGAGAGTACGCAGATTTTGCCGGGCTACAACTGCTTGCGCGCGGCCCAGGCTGCGATTTGGGCGCGGCTGTTGCAGCCGAGCTTGGCCATGATGTTGGCCACATGGCGCTCGGCCGTGCGTTCGCTCAGCGTGAGCGCCTCCGCGATCGCGCGGTTGGAGAGTCCCTGCGCCACCAGCGCCGCGACCTCGCGCTCGCGCGCCGTGAGCCCGTCGTACGCCAGCTTCGCCTGCCGCCGGTCGGAGAGCGTGGGGAGGGTGGGCACCTGGGCCGTCGCACCGGCGACGAAGGCCGCGCGCAGTGTCACCATGTCCGGCGTATCCTCCCCAGTGAGCGTGCCCGCCAGTTGCTCGATCTCCGTGTGGACGGCGGCGATGGACGCCTGGGCTGCGGACAGGTCCTTCTGGGCCAGGAATGCGTCGGCCTGCGCGGCGTGGAAGCGCCAGACAAGGCGCCGGCGCGCCAGCCGCTGCGCCGCATTGAGGCCGGCGGCCAAGACGCCGTTGGCCTCCTGCGCCCGGTCGAGGCCGGTCAAGGCGCGCCCGCGCAACAGCCAGAGCAACGGGACGACGGCCGTGTCGCCATCGGACCCGTCGCCGCGTGTGCGCTGGGCCGCGTCGATCAGCCGGTCGGCGACCGCCAGCGCCGTGGCATACTCGCCGCGGGCCAGGGCCACTTCTCCCCGGGCCAGCCAGAGCGACCGTTGCGCCAGTGTCTCCATGTGCGCGTCGGCCGGCAACACGGCATTGAGGGTCGCATCCGCCGCGTCATAGTCGCCCTGGAGACGTTGTGCACCGGCCAGCCAGAGCGACGCAAAGTTGATCCAGATGGCCGAGTTGATGGCATGGGCTTGAGCCAGCGCCGTTTCCAGCAAGGGCCGGGCCCGGTCGGTGGCCAGCAGATCCAGGTACAGCGCGCCGAGCGCACAGCGCGCGTCGACCATCCATTCGCGGTGCTCGATCTCGTCGGCCAGGGCCAGGCCCTGTTGCAGCGTTGTGAGCTGGCGCCTAGCGCACCGCAGTGGCGCAGCACCAGTCCATGACAGACGGCGCAGGGGTCTCGCCGGCGCCAACCGAGGGGCGCGTCCGGCACTCACGCCCTCCTCGCTCCAGACCAGCGCCTGCACCGCCGGCACCGGGTCCGCGCAAACATCGAAATCCGCAATGATCCGGACCCGACAGAGTGTGTAGCAGCCCCTGCTTATCGTCCAGTTCACGCCAGGCGCCTCGGCGTAATGGGTGCGGCCTCGGATCACATCGCCCGCATTGTAGCTGGAGATGGCCAGCATATCCAGCGTCTCGGCGATGCCGCGTCCAGTCGGCTCGTGCGGAAGATTGCCAGCTGCAGCTGGTCGCGCAACGCCGCGCCCGGTTTCCCCCATGTTCATGTGCCAGTGCCCGCGACTGATGAGGCTGCGGGCGATCAGGCCGGGATCGTCCGGCCAGTCGCCAACGCATGGGCCTGGGTGAAGTAGGCGCCGGTCTGCACATAGTCGCGCGTCGCCCACAGGTTGCCCAGCGCCAGCAGCGTCTCCAGCGACGCCGAGTCATCACCACCAGGCGTCGGCCAGTTCGACGCCTTGAAATCCTCGGCGGCGGCATCAAAGTCACCGACTTGAGCATAGGCCAGACCGCGCCGGTGGTAGAGGTCGCCGGATCGAGCTCCGGCCGACCAGCCGCTTCCAGTGGTGCGTGGCTGAAGTCTTCGACGGCAGTCAACGGCGAAGATTGCCAGTGCGTTCTCGCCGATCTGCCGGGAGTAGCGCAGCGTCCGCTCCCACAGGTGACCGCGGACGCTGTGATAGGCCAGATCGGCCAGGGTGGGCGTCGGTTGTGGGGCGTGGGCTCTTCCAACGTGATGGCGATGCGTGCATGCAGTTACCCGCGTTCTCGGGCGAGCAGGGTGGCATAGACGGCCTCCCGGGTGAGCGCATGGCGGAAAACGAAGCGGTCGACCGATTCTTCCGCAACAGCTGCGCCGCGATCAGCTCTTTGAGCCGCGCCAGCAGTTCGGTCTC
Organism: Caldilineaceae bacterium; assembly: GCA_041391205.1. GTDB lineage: Bacteria > Chloroflexota > Anaerolineae > Caldilineales > Caldilineaceae > JAWKOK01. Next base: position 9,549 of record JAWKOK010000033.1, on the reverse strand, counting down.
GTCGTTGCCGGCCAGTGCGCAACAGATCGAGTTGAAGCGCCGCCCAGCCACCGCCGCCAGTGTCAGCACCTGGCGCCAGCTGCGGTAGGCCGTGCGCCGCTGAACGGCATCCTGGACGCTGCGTGGAGATCTCCAGCCCCTGGCGGTGTGCGAGCCAGACATTGTCGGCGTCAAAGGCGATCTCCCCAGCCATGACCCGGCGACTTGAGCGCCTCTTCGATGGGAGCAGGTTGCCGTCCGTCAAGGATGAAGGCATCCAGAGTCCCGCGCAGGGGGCGCACCTGCCGGAAAATGTCGCGCAACATCTTGTCGACATCGTCCCGCTCCAGGGGCGTCAGCGGATCTCACCGGCCAGTCGCAGGCGGTCCAGTTGCGCGGGAACTGCCATCAGGTCCGGGTTGATCGTCTCGCGGAAGGTGAGCAGCAGCAAGACCGGGCCGGACTCCAGCCGCCGTGCCGTGTGAGAAGGGCATCCAACGTCGCCCGATCTGACCAGTGGAGATCCTCGACCACAAGCAGAAGGGGGCCAGTCACGGCGGCAAACGGGCCAACAAATCGACCAGCGCGAGGAAGAGCCGGTGTCTGCTCCAGTCTTTGTTGACGTGTCGTCCGGGCGTATGACGGTGTAGGGCAGGAGCGCCGCCATTGGAGGCATCTGCTGGGGTACCAGTAGCGCTGCGGTCAGATCCGCCGCCGGGACGTGGGCCAGCAGGTCCGTCAGCGAAGCGCGTACGGCACACCCTGCTCGATCTCGCTGCACTGGCCGGACGCGCCAATAACGCGCAATCATACCACGCCTGCCCTCGGTGACCAGGCGTGTCTTGCCCCAGCCCGGCCTCGCCGGCGATGAGCAGCATTGCGGCCATAGCCCATCCGCACACGTGATCCAGCGTGCCGGCCAGCGTCGCCAGTGCCGCGGCGCGTCCTATGAGGGTGGGACAAACGATCGGTTGATCGGCTGGATGGTTCATGTGACCTCGTGCTGCTGACTATTGTACGCGACGGTGCATGCGCCAGCCGCGAAATCGCTGGCGCGATGACGTCATGCGGAATCCTCTCCCGACACGCGCGCCGCGTACAGTCGCCTGCCTTTTGGCCGTTCCCGCGCTCCGTGATACGCTCATGCTGATCGATTACGGCCCTTCCAGGGCATACACCAAGAGCGAGAGCGCCATGACCGTACGGATCTGAAGTTCGCGGGCAACATGCCGCCGCCCATGCCATCTGCGCGATGCGCGCGCAAATTTCCACCCTCGACGCATGTGACGTCGCCCACATCTACTTCCTGGCGACCGACCCCGGTGCAGAGCCGTTGCGCCAACTCTGCGCGTTTTTGCTGGTCGACCCGGTGGTTGAGACCGCGCACATCGGTCCGCCCGAGACCGGAGCGGGAGTTCACGTCATCCAGTGCCGCCCAGCCGGCACCATCACCGACGTCACGGCTTTTTAAAGGTTACGGCGGTATGGTCGAGATCGGCCTGCCCGCGTGCGACGTGATGACCGCCACCCGCTACGAACTGCGCGGCGCGTTGGACAGCGATGATCTGCATCGCCTGGCGGAAAAGCTCCTGTGCAACGCGACCATCCAGCATTTCACCATCGGCCCCATCTTCCCCAGTCGGCGCCACAGCCGAGGCCAGCGACGCATGGAGGCGGTGCCCCTGCGCACCGCCTCCGACGCTGAGTTGCGAAACATCAACCGCACCCGCCTCCCCTCTCCCTGGACCTGGACGAGATGCGCACCATCCAGCGCTTCTACCGGGACGCCGGCAAGCACCGATGTGGAACTGGAAACGCTGGCCTTTGAACGTGGTCCGAGCATTGCGTGCGCAAGACCTTCCGCGCACATCGATTTCCACCCACGAGGATGCGGACGGCGCGGTCATCGACCGGCTCCAGGTGGACGGGCTGCTCAAACAGTTCATCCGCGCGGCCACGGGCCTGGTCTATCCCAGTGGCTGCATTCCGCGTTTGTGGACGACGCCGGCATCATTGCCTTTGACGACACCACGATCTGGCCTTCAAGGTCGAGACCCACAACCATCCGTCGGCGCTGGAACCCTTTGGCGAGGCCAACACCGGTGTGGGCGGCGTAGTGCGCGCGACATTCTCGGCGTGTCGGCCCGGCCCATCGCCTGCACCGACGTGCTCTGTTTCGGCCCCCAGGACCCATCCCCGCGGCGCTGCCCGGCGGCATTCTCCACCCGCGGCGCATTGCCGAGGGCGTCGTCGCGGGCGTGGTGACTGCGGCAACAAACTAGGCTTGCCCACAGTCAGCAGCGCGGTGCTCTACGACGAAGGCTACCTGGGCAATCCGCTGGTCTTCTGCGGCTGCGCCGGGCTGTTGCCCCGGGGCGCGCATCCCACGGCCGCGCAGGTGGGCGATCTGGTGGTGCGCTGGGCGGGCGCACCGGCCGCGACGGCATCCACGGCGCCACGTTTTCCTCGGCCGAGTTGACCCATGAGACCAGCGAGACGTCCGGGAAGCGCGGTGCAGATCGGCGATCCCATCACCGAGAAGGGGCTGATCAGGCTGGTCAGGCACGCGCTGACGCACCAGCTCGCCTGCATCACCGACTGCGGCGCAGGCGGCTTTTCCTCGTCCGTGGTGAGATGGGCGAAGCTGGGCGTGGACGTGGAGGCATTGGCCGTCAAGCTGAAATATCCGGGCTGGCGCGGTAGGAAGTCTGGCTCTCCGAGGCCCGGAGCGGCTTTGGTCATCGCCGTACCGCCCGCAAGCTTTTGCCCTCCAGGGCTGACGCGCTCTGGGGACGTGGAGAATTCGGGCGTCACCTCGGTACCTTCACCGAAAAGCGGGGCCGGCGGCTTTGTGGTGCGCTACGCCGGCGCCGTCGTCGCCGACCTGCCCATGGACTTTCTCGACGGCCTGCCGCAGCGGCGGGCGGGGCGGTGTATCGAGAACAAAAAGAGATTGGGAGATTGGGAGATTGGGAGATTCCGCCCGGCCCCAGTCTCTGATCTCCCAATCTCTCGAAAATCTCCTTTTGTCCTTGCTCTCCCACCCACCATCGCCTCCAAAGAGGCCATCGTGCGCACGTACGACCACGAGGTGCGCGGGGGACATTGGTGCGGCCGTTTGTCAGGAGCCGGCGCGCAGATGGGCCGGGAGGTGGTGCGCGGCAGTGTTGAAGCCACCAGGCACGTGGGACCACGACATCAGCGCTGCACTGAGCAACGGCATCAACCGCAGCTGGGCCTGTGCGACCCGTACGCCATGGCCGTGAGCGTCACATCGACGAGGCGGTGCGCAACGCCGTGGCCGTGGGTGCGGACCCGAATCGCATCGCCATTTTGGACAACTTCTGCTGAAATAGTCCACCTATCCAGATCGGCTGGGTGCGTTGGTGCGCACCTGCCAGAACTCTACGACGGCGCCGTGGCCTACGGCACGCCCTTCATTTCAGGCAAGGACGGCCTCTACAACGAGTTCAACGGCAAGCCCATCCCCGGTACGTTGCTCATCTCGGCCATCGGCATCGTGCCGGACATGCAGCGCGCCGTCACCTCCGACCTCAAGCAGGCCGGTAACGCGGTCTATCTGCTGGGCGAGACCAGGCCGGACCTGGGCGGCTCCTTGTTTTTCGCGGAGATGGGCCTCGACGGAGGGTTTGCGCCGGCCATGCCCGGAAGGCGCGGAAACGCTACGCGCGCTGCGCAAAAGCCATCCGCGCCGGCCTTGTCCAATCCTGCCACGACCTCAGCGAAACTGACCTGGCCGTCGTGCTGGCGAGTGTGTTTGGGGAGATTGAGGGCGGAAATTGAGATTGAGAGATTGGAGATTGAGATTGGATGAGGCATCGACGGTCGGTCTCCCAATCTCCCAGTCTCTGATCTTGATCTCTTATGCCCTCCTCTTCTCCGAATCCAACGGCCCGCTATCGTCGAAGTGGCGCCGGAGGATGTGACGGCATTCGAGGCGTGTTTCAGTGACGACGTGGCGCTGGTGCGTCTCTCGGGAAGTGACGTCGACGCCACACATGACGATTCGCGCCGGCGGCACGACGTTGACGCAGTTGTCGATTGAGTCTATGCTTGAGGCGTGGGGGCGCGTGGTGCCGTTATTCCCGCACAAGCGATCGATGAGGAGGTGACTGTGGCGGTTGATGAGATCATTCATATGCTTCGAGAGTGCGTTCTGATCTACGGAGTCGTTTTCACGCGAACGTGATCGGCGTATTCAGTTCCAGTCCGCGTGGCGATGGCAGATCTCAAGCGACATCGACATGCTCGTTGACTTCGATCGATGCAGGACTGTTTGATTGGTAGGACTATGTGTTCCTTGAAGAGTTGTTCAGGAGAAAGGTCGATGTCGTTCCTTCCTGACTCTTTGCGACCGGAGTTACGCAGTTCTGTGCTGAACTCGGTTGTGGAAGTATGATCCCCGCACATGATAGAGAACTTTGATCCGACACTCTATCTGACTGACATTCTCCACAGTATTGAGAGTATCGTCCTGGCAGACAATCAATAAAGACCTTCCTCCAGACAAGACAGCAGGTTCAAGCAATGTTGGACGAACTGAACGCCCAATGAAACCATCCATCCTCATCCTCCACGCCTCCGGCACAAACCGCGACGGCGAAGCCGCCCGGGCGTGTGAACTGGCGGACGGCGCGCCCGAAATCGTGCATCTCAACCAGTTGCGCGCGGGCGAACGGCACCTCGCCGCGTACGACATGCTGCTCTTGCCCGGCGGTTTTTCCTACGGCGACGCGCTGGGCGCGGGCGCACGTTGGGCGCTGGACCTGCACGTCTTCTTCCACGACCAGATTCACGCGTTTGTCGACAGCGGCAAGCCGGTGCTGGGCATCTGCAACGGCTTCCAGGTGCTGGTCAAGGCCGGCATCCTCCCCGGCCAGCTACCGCAGACGCCCGGCGCAGTGACCTGGCTGAGATCGGCGCGCAAGGTTACGTTGACGGAGAACGCATCCGGCCACTTTGAATGCCGGTGGGTGCACCTAGCGTCAATCCGTCGACCGCAGCCGGCTTTCCGCGAGATCGGCGCGCTGATCTTTGCCCGGTCGCCCGCGGCGAGGAATTTTCAGGTCAGGACGACGCTACGTTGGATGACTTGGCATGATCATGCGTTCCGGTATGTGGACGCCGACCTTAAAGGCCGCCGACGGCCTCTATCCTCTGGTCAACGACGGTGGCCGACATCGCCGGCATCTTCTGGCGCGCGCGGCAACGTGGTCGGCTTGACGCCCACCCGGAGACACGTCCTGCCCATTCAGAACCCGCGGCGACGGAACGATCAATTTGGGATTGGCGCTGTTTCAGGCATTTGTAGGCGTTGCTCGAAGTTAGGTGGCTTGCGTCAGCTCGAAACCTCTCTGCATGCCCTTATCCAAGCTGCACGCCCCGATTTTGTGAAATATTCTGTGTGACTTTGCGCGGAATACCCGACATTCTCTTTTGCCGTTGGGGATAATGAAATTCTATGCTAGTAATGACTAGATTACTGCTGACAGTATTCTACTCGTTATGTTGCTCATTCAGATAGCCATTGTTTTTGCGTAATCTGTTACCCTGGAGATACCCCCTCGGTCCATGATACGTAACGAAATCCGTCCACCTCCTTAGCGATGGGATCCGGGATCCTCTGCAGACATAGCCGAATACTGTAATGAGCGCATGAAGCGGTGTCGACGTTGATGCTGATTCGATCTTGCTTTGCCTGCGCCTGAATCGAACACTTGCTATCAGACAGATAACAGCAAGTGGATCTGCCTTGCTCCCATCGATCCGTCGCGCGGCCAGAATCATCGATGTGGCCCAGCAGTATCTGGAGCGTATTCCGGAAACGGGCGTTACTTAGCAGCACAATCAAGTTTATTCAAAATTCCACCGGCTATTCCTCAAATCCAGATCGAATCTGTCTTAATCACTCATTTGAGACAACCGAAAAGTTATCTAACAACCAGAAGAAGCAAGGACCTGCCATGTGGGATCTCCGCCCAACTGGCTTTGCTTGATTCCAGTTGTTGAAAAGATGCACGGTAAGCTGGTCGAGCTAGGCTACACCAATCTGAGACAGGATGTACCGTTGACTTCCTTGGAAGGCGAAATCATCGGCAGCGCAGCTTGTGGCCTTTGCTGCAGGTGTCCCGGCAATCTTGTGCTACCCCGTCAATGAAGCGGTTTTCGATCCATACACGCAGAAGCAGCCAAATATCAAGCAGTGATATTGCGTGACCTTGCGTCGGCTCACTATGTATGGATTAGCGACGGCACATCGCAGACTATTTTTTTCGACACCAGTCAGGAATCGTCAGTCAATTCGCTGCCAGCTGCTGCAACGCTTGGCGAAATTGGCAAAGATGGAGGATGTCGTCGGCGCGCAGAGATCGGTTACAAGCCGAGGGCGACGATTCCCATACTATCAAGATCTTCAGCAGAAGTTCAATCAACTTCACGAAGAAATCTATCATAAGCGCGCCGGTGTCAATTACAGCAAATGAGGCCATCGATGAAGTCGGCAAGATCGTATTCTGAAGATCACGCTGAGCGGCACGGAGTTTAGCCATGAGGGCAAACGTCTCGTTGATGTGCTGCGCGATATAATCACCAGCAATGGAAGCGCCTCAATCACTTGGCTGGCAAGCGTCTTCAAGGTAATGGCAGGGCTCCCCGAATACCAGATGCGATCTTACAAATGGCGGGCGCACCAGCATCTTTTCCCCCTGATGAGAACATGGCTCAACAATGTCGACGTTGTTGCACACGCAGTCGGCATGTTTGAGGATGTACAACTTACCGTTGATCAGGACCACGATCCGGATCGTGTATCGGAAGATTTGCTGAGATGGGCATTCAATGCTTGTTTCTGCGGGGCAAATACACTTCCTCAGGGTCTTGCCACATATTTGACACGAAAGTTGTTGAATGTGTAAACGCATTTTCGACATTCCGGACGAGATGTTGTGGGCTGGTCATGGAGAGCGACCAGCGTTTTTGATGGGCGATATCTGTTGTGGGACTGGCTCATTAGTCGGCGCATAGCGGAAATGAAGCGCCGTGTTCTCGATCGTATCCCGGGCACGACAAGGATGAGCAACTCACCTGGTTGCAGAAACTCAAACAGTTTAGTCTGTTCGGGGCCGACGCTTCCCGGCTTCCATCACAGCGCACCTCAATCTGCTCACATTCGGCGCAGCATTCAACAAGCTTGTCCGCGTCCAAGACTCAATCACCGACCCCGTGGTTGACGCAATGCGCGGCCGCTTTGACTTGTTGATGACGAATCCACCTTTTGGGAAAGGTAAATAAACTTCTGAGGATGGGCTTGAGAAGATGCGGAGTGATGGCCGACGACTGGGTTGGATTTGGCCCGCGGGCTATCCGGAGCGTTTGAAACCGCTGAAAAAGGCCGATCCGGCAGCATTGTTTCTGGACCGAAACCTAGACCTTCTCAAGCCGGGAGGCCGCTTACTCATCGTTGTCCCCGATGGCTTGTTGTCCAATTCTGGCGATCGATATATTCGCGAATACCTAATGGGGATCAAAGATCACGAAACTGGCCAATTCAGTGGCGGCAAAGCAATTATAAAAGCCGTTGTCAGCCTGCCAACTCAAACATTTGCCATCAGCGGGACGGGGGCGAAGACCAGCTTTCTCTACCTTCAGAAGAAGCGGCACCCTGGCGAGCAACAGGGGCCGGTTTTCATGGCTGTTGCAGAACACGTTGGGTACATCAAAAAGGGGAACACGGAAGTTCCAGATCCGGGCGGCAACGATCTCCCCGCCATCGCCGATGCCTACATACAGGGGTGTTGAGTTCCGTGACGCTTCCCGACATCGCACTTTTCCCGAATCTATTGAAGACATTTGCGCGTCTGGGCGAATGCTACCAGGAAGAGCTGGAACTAGGTTCGAGTGCATGGATTGTCGAACTGCTGGAAGGAGGTTGGCTCAAACAAACAGGGTCTGGTTCGTACTGCGCAACATCAAAGCTGAGGTATCTGTTTAAGACGAGATCGGAAGTCGAACAACAGCGTTACGTGTCTTTTGCAATACCTGCTTTTCGCCGGCATCTTCTCGTGATTCTATTGGAGAATCTCGTCCTGGCAGCACAAACTGAGTTTGACGAATTCGAGACTTGGCTATTTCATGACTTGTGTAGCATAGCTGGGGAATTGAATACAGTCCTCGACTTTTTTGAAAATGATGGGTATCGCTTGATCGAGAGAGCACAGCCAGATGTACAGATGGCATTTGAAGCGTGGCATGAGCGTAATCGGATTCCAACCGCCTGGAACCGGCATTTGCTCGGAGGGATGAACCTGTCGCCAGTCGACTTGTTCCAACCGATAAAAGATCGTATCCAATACTTTGAGCATGTTCACTCGCCTGAGAACGAGCAACGAACAGTTGCGCTGTTCGTCCAATTTGCACTGCCGGTTAATAAGGAGGGGCATCTCCGATTGCCCGAATACGGACAGGACTATGTCATGCGCCGCGAGGTGTGCGGAACGTTGCCGCTATTTGCCCGCAAAGGGCAACCATTGTTTGCCGCCCACAGTCCTCCAAACGATGTCTGGGCAGATGCGTTTGCGCACCAACCCTATTATCGAGCAGTCTTGCGCGTGGCAATTGCTGCACGATTTAGTCGATACGATGCGGCACGCATGGTTCTTCAGGTTGGTGAAGGATTACAGGACATCCGTGTCGTCCGCAACAAGCGCAAACTGATTACGATAACACAGGTTTTGGCAAGCTTAGTTCGGATTCTTGGATTTGAACCGTACACTGACGTAACAGATGAGATGGTAGAACAGATCGTCACACACTGGATTTATGCCCAAGCTATTGAGGTCAGGGACGGTCAACTCGAGTTGTCCGAATCTTATGCCGATTCACTCCATGTGCCGCCACGTGCGAAGCTGCTGCTGCGGGGTGCTGGAGGAGTCGAGCAAGAACACGTGAAACAATTTCTGCTGAGCCTCGACTAATGGAATCCGTCATCACAAGAATCGGTATCGGCAAGCTAGCCCTGTGGCCTGAGGCGGCAAGAATTCAGACCTATCCAGCTGCCCTTGCGCGTCTTGCGAACGACGAGGCGTTTACCCGGCAACAGATTGGCTCGGAGCTTTTCGGATTATCATATGGCCCTGACGGCAAAGCTCGGCGAGAGAGTACATTCAGCAACGTGTTTGGCTTCGTACAGATTGCTGAAGACAAAGTATTCCTGCGCGGCATCAATTTGTTTCGACGGGAGACACCTCATGGGAGCCACATGGTGTCCGGCATCCGAAAATGGGAATTGGCAACCGATCAATGGAGGCCGACACAAGAAGCAATCGTGATGGGCCGCGCCTATAGAAACGATCCAGGCGACAAAGTTTGGAAGCAGATGCTGGCGGAGCAGCTTGCTCGATTTGAACCACGTTTGCGTGTCTTTTTGCACCTGCTCAGCCATGGCCATGTGCTCAAGTTTGAGCAACCGGACTACTTCAGTGGCAACACGCAACGGACCGAACTTATTGGTGACAAGACAGTCTACCCATTTGCTGCGGGTGGCGCAGAGGT
>JAWKOK010000032.1:0-53771 GCA_041391205.1 Caldilineaceae bacterium | reverse complement strand
TGCGCCGCGCCGGCTACCACACTTGCATGATCAGCCCCTTTCCCAATCGCCACACTGCCTACCAGGTGACCTTTGGCTTCAGCGAGACGTACGACACGGGCAAGGGCGGGCTGGAGAACGCTGACGAGATGTATCCGCCGGCCAAGGCGTGGCTTCAGGCCAACGGCGCCAAGGACAACTGGTTCCTTCACGTCAATTTCTGGGACCCGCACACGCCCTACGACCATCCGGCCGAGTTCGGCAATCCCTTCGCCGACGACCCCATCGAAGACTGGCTGACCCAGGAGATCATCGACCAGCAGAACGCCAGCTTCGGCCCCCACAGCGCCACGGAAGTGCCCGGCTATTCCGACCAGTTGCCGCCGATCTGGACCATGGGCCGCGGCCACATCCGCAACCTGGATGACGCCAAGGCACACCTGGACGGCTACGACACCGGCATCCGCTACGCCGATCACTACGTGGGCAAACTCATCGACGACCTCAAGGAACTGGGCATCTACGAAGATACCGTCATCATCGTCAGCGCCGACCACGGCGAAAACCAGGGTGAACTCAACGTGTGGGGCGATCACCAGACCGCGGACCACAGCACCAACCGGGTGCCGCTCATCGTGCGCTGGCCCGGTGTGACCGACGGCCAGGCCGGCACGATGCGCCAGGGCCTCCACTATCACATGGACCTGCCCGCGACCGTCATGGCGCTGGTGGGCGGCGAACAACCCGCGGCCTGGGACGGCGTCAGCTTTGCCGACGACCTGCGCAGCGCCGAAGACAGCGGCCGCGAAGAATTGATCATCAGCAACGGCGCGTGGATCTGCCAGCGCTCCGTGCGCTGGGACAACTGGCTGCTCCTGCGCACCTACCACACCGGCCTCAAGGACTTCCCCGAGTACATGCTCTTCGACATCGACGCCGATCCCCACGAGACGACCAACCTGGCTGCGTCCCGCCCGGATGTGGTGGGCGAAGGCCTGCGCCGCATGGACCAGTGGGTCGCGACGCAGATGTACCGTTCCCAGCGGGGCGACCCGTTCTGGGGCGTCATCGCCGAGGGCGGCCCGCTCCATGCCAAAGTGGGCAGCCGTTACCGGGACGCGCACCTCGCCCGCCTGCGCGCCACCGACCGCGGTCATTTCGCCGATGCCCTGGCCGCCAAATTTTGCGGCCGCCCCTCCGTTCCGGGCTGGAGTGATGTAGGTTTTCGGGTCTTGGGGTAGGGTGGTGGGGCCGCTGGACATGTGGCCAGACCCCAGACCCCACCACCCAACGACCCCCACCACCCACTGGCCAATCGACCAGGTCGCCAACTCCACGTCTGACCAGGGCAAAGACCAACTGAGTGATGGATGAAGATTGGGCGGTTTCGGCGTAGCCGGGAAGGTGCCGATGGCCGAGTTTCCTGCGCGACTGAATGCACTATTTTAGGGCGGCGTAACAGAATACGGCGACATTCGGTTCTACCGTCGGCAGGAACCGCAGGTCCATTTCCGCCGGGATTTACTATCGTCATGCACCAACGTCGTTGCATAGACGTCACAGGCTCAAGCGTGCGGATGTATTCGCCCGCACGCGGGTGCGAGTCCACATCGAAGGAGATGATGTATGTATCAGACTGTGTTGGTTCCTCTGGATGGGTCCAAGCGTGCCGAGACGATTTTGCCCCACGTGGAAGAACTGGCCCGTCAGAGCCATGCCAAGGTGGTCTTCCTTGAAGTTCTGGAACCCAACGCGGCCATGGTCACGCCCTACGACATGGTGCCCTATATCGACGCCGAGGCGCTGGAGCAGCGCAAGGCCGAGGCTACGACGTACCTGGCCGGCATGGTGGGCGAGATGCGTGAAAAGGGCATCGACGCGAAGAAAGTCGTCGAACAAGGCCCCATCGTGCGCACCATTCTCGATGTGGCCGAGCGTGAAAATGCCGACCTCATCGCCATGGCCAGCCACGGACGCAGCGGTCTGGCCCGGGTCTTCTACGGCAGCGTCGCCGCCGGCGTGCTCCAATCCGCCGACCGCCCGCTGCTGATCGTGCGTGCACAGGACTAATGAAATGTGAGGCGTGAAACGATGCGTGAGGAGATTGAGAGATTGGTAGAGATTAAGAGGACACGTGGCACACACGTACCCCAATCTCTCAATCTCAATCTCTTGATCTCCCCAATCTTCTTTCACGTTTCACGCCTCACGCATCAACTCTATGCCCTACATCTACGGCCCCATTCCTTCGCGACGGCTGGGGCAGTCTTTGGGTGTGGATCCGATCCTGCTCAAGACGTGCAACTGGAATTGCGTTTATTGTCAACTGGGGACGGACGGCGCCGCTCATCAACGCACGGCGGGAGTACGCCCCGGTATGCGCTCATGGAGACCATGCATCATGCTTGGCGCGCCATCCAGGGGCGATATCGATCTACGTCTCGTTCGTGGGGTCGGGGAACCGACGCTGCATGTGGGCCTCGGCTGGATGTTGCGCCGCACCAAAGCGTTGACGTCGATTCCCGTCGCCGTGATCACCAATGGCTCGCTTCTCTACCGGCCCGATGTGCGCGCCGAACTGGCGGTGGCCGACGTGGTCATGCCCACCCTGGTCGCGGGGACGGCGTCACTCTTTCGGCGCATCAACCGGCCCCATCCCGAGTTGACTTTTGCGCGCCAGGTGGACGGGCTGGTGCAGTTCCGCCGCCGGGAATACGCGGGCAAGCTGTGGATCGAAGCCATGCTGATCCGTGACCTCAACGACGACGCTGGCCCTCACCGCGCTGGCCGCCGCGTTGCAGCGGATTCGGCCCGACGCGGTCCACATCACGTTGCCCGACCGGCCGCCCAGCGAAACGTGGGTCGCGCCGCCCGACGCGGAAGGTCTCATGCGCGCCACGGCCATCCTGGGCGACATCGCTGAAGTGGTGCATCCCGCGGCCGATTCCTTCGACCTGAGCGGCTACGCTTCGGTGGTGGAGGCGGCCATCAACATCATCACCCGCCACCCCATGAGCCAGGAGCAGTTGATGCGCGCGCTCCAGCGCTGGTCGCCGGGGCAGATTGACGCCGCGCTGCGTGAACTGGCGGCCGGCGGACGGGCGCGATGGTCACCCGTCACGGCACGCCGTCGGACCGCGGCCGAATCCCACTCCCTTTCCGGCCGAGGCCCAGAGTCTGCGCACTTCGCCGGCCGCACTGGCCGAGCGCCACGGTCCGCACGCCAAGCCGAAACATTCCCGCAAGGTGCGTACTGTTAGACAGTCGTAGTCAAGCGCTGCTGAGTCCGTGCGCCGTTGATGGTGCCTATGCGGAAAGGAAACGGTTTCTATGTCTGCCCAAACTGATTCGTCTCGACGTGCCGGATCTTCTGGCCGTTCGTCGCCGTCTGGCGTCTGCTGACCGGCCTGCTCGGCCTGGTGGGACGCCTGGTCCTCATCGTCATCGGGCTCACCTTGGGCGTGATCGGCGTCGTCCTGAGCATGACTGTGATCGGCGCCATCGTGGGGGTACCGTTGGCCATTCTGGGCTTGATGTTCGCGGTGCGCGGCATCTTTTGATGGGCCGCTGACAATTCGATAACACCAGAGTCGTCGACGCGACGACGCATGTTGTGTCTCTCCTTTCGCACAGAGGCCTCTTGCTCAGCAGGAGGCCTCTGTTGCGTGCTGGGATAGGCCGATCTAATGGGCCCCCGCCGCTGGAGTTGACCGCCGTTATCCCCAAGCCTCCTTGCGTCTCAATCATCGTCTGTATCTATTTTCAGATATGTCTACATTTTGGTGCCATTCTTGCAGACAATTTGGGCAACTTTTGTGTAAATGGCAGTGACATACTTGATATGCGTCAGTGTCTTACCGTGAACCTCATGTAGGTAATCCAAGGAGAAAACTGAGCTATGTCTTACAACTCGCGGTTATGGCGCATTACAACGTGCTTTCTTGTGTTCGTGTTTGTTCATCTTATATCAAGCGCATGGGCGCAGGAGGAACTCCCAGGAGATCCCGAACTTGTCCAATCCAAATCCGACGGCGGTATGGTGACGGCGACCACGATCCTGACAAAGCGGAAGCAGCACAGATTTATCTGCCAATGCTGCAAACGCATCAACGACCGATGTAGACGCTTCCGCAGTAGAAGCAACTTGGGCGAACTGTTGTGTTTGAAGGGTTTGAAGGTCTCTTCCCTTCGGGCAACTGGTCTGTTTGGGATTTCGATGACGGAGTCTTTCGGGGAATGACAACTGGGACGACACATACACGAAGTATAAGACCGGTTCGTGGAGCGCTCACCGACCGATGGTGTAACGCCCTATCCGAACAAGATGATGTCATATCATGCGCTATGGCCCGTTTAGCCTGGTGGGCGCGACCAACGCACGTCTGAAGTTCGACTACTTCTTGGATACGGAAGCCGGCTATGACTTCTTTACATGGGGATACAGTTGCAATGGCTTGAACAACTGGACCGAGAAGTCAGTCAGCGGCAACAGCAGTTGGAAGAGCATCACTGAGTCAATGGTGTCATGCAAGGGCAAAAGCAGCGTCTATGTCGAGTTCACGTTCACTACTGACTACAGTGTCCAGGATCAAGGAGTCAGTTGACAATGTTCGGATCGAAAAAGTACCAATAGGTGCTGACACCCTAAACCCGTATTCTGGGGTACCGCAGTGGCATGTGAATCTTATCTGGAGATTGAACAAGACCCCTCCGCACGGAGGGGTCTTGTTTTTTGAGTTTGAGGCCACTCCCCCAAACTCAATGCTCGCTTGACACCTTGGCCCTGTCCTATTGACCAGGACACGAACTATGCCGGCGATGCGTGCCTTCCCGCGACACAGGGCGTACAATGCAACCGTATGCAATCGATTGCAGGAATGGTCCGTCGCGCGCCCAATGCGTTGCGGTCCTTCTTGTTGCCACCAAGCAGGGCGGCTTCGCTGACAGGGAGCCGTCGCGGCCGAAAGGAAGGCCTACACTCCATGGACTTCGGGGTACCTAAAGAGATCAGGGCGCGGGAACGCCGCGTAGGGTTGACGCCGTCGGGCGTGCTCAGCCTGGTGCGCCACGGACATGTGGTCTACGTGGAGACGAACGCGGGTGCCGGTGCAGGCTTCGGCGATGCAGAATATCGCGACGCCGGCGCCAAAATCGTCTACTCCGCGGCCGAAGCCTACGGCCGCGCCGACGTGGTGGTGAAGGTCTCCCGTCCCACCGCGGCGGAATACACCCTCTTTCGCACAGGCCAGACCATCTTCTCCTTTCTCTACCTGCCCGTTGCCTCGCCCGATCTGCTCCAGGCATGCCGGGAGCGCGAAATTACCGCCGTGGCCTTCGAGATGATTCAGGAAGCCGACGGCAGCCTGCCCGTGTTGCTGCCCACCAGTGAACTGACCGGCCGCCTCGCGCCCATCATCGCCGGGCGCCTGCTCATGACCGACCGGGGCGGGCGCGGGGTGCTGCTCAGCGGAATTCCGGGCGTGCCGCCGGCCGCGGTCGTCATCATCGGCGGCGGGGTGCTGGGTGTCAACGCCGCACGCGCCTTCCTGGGCCTGCGCGCCGAAGTGACCGTCCTGGATCGGGATCTGCAGCGGCTGCAAGTGGTGGACGACATGCTCGACGGCCGGATCACCACCATGCTCTCCAACCACCACAACATCCAGCGGGCCGTGGCGTGGGCGGATGTGCTGGTCACCGCCATCCAGACGCCGGGGCAGCGCGCGCCCATCATCGTCACGCGCGAGATGGTGCAGCGCATGCGCCGCGGCTCGGTCATCATGGACTTTTCCATCAACCACGGCGGCTGTGTGGAGACGAGCCGGCCGTCGACGCTGGTCGACCCGGTCTACGAGGTCGACGGCGTGCTGCATTACTGCGTGCCCAATGTGGCCGCCAACGTGGCCCGCACCGGCAGCTACGCGCTCAACAACGCCGCGCTCCCCTACCTGCGCGCCATCGGTGAACACGGCATGGACGCCATGGTCAGCCGGTCGCCCGCGCTGGTGCAGGGCATCAACATCTATCAAGGCAAACTCGTCCACCCCGCCGTGGCCGCGGACTTGGGCCTGCCCCTGGACATGGACCTCGCGTCCGGAGCAACGGTATGAATTGGCAATCAATCTATCGCAGTAAAGTCGTGGATGTGGACACCGCGCTGGCGCGGATCGAGTCGGACATGCGCATCTACGTGGGCGGCGGTGCGGGCGTGCCTGTGACGCTGATCAACGGCCTGGTGAACCGCGCGCCCCATGTGCGCAACGTGGAGATCACCCACATTCTCACCTTTGCCCCCGCGCCGTACGTCAACGCCATGTACGCCGACAGCTTTCGCCACAACGCACTCTTCATCGGCCCGTCGGTGCGCAAGGCCGTGCAGGAAGGCCGCGCCGACTTCACGCCCGTCTTCCTCTCGGAGATCCCCGAGCTCTTCCGCACCGGCACCCTGCCCATCGACGTGGCCCTGATCTCGCTCTCGCCGCCGGACGAGCACGGCTTTTGCAGCTTCGGCGTGGAGGTGGGGACGACCAAGCCCGCCGCCGAGGCCGCGCGCATCATCATCGCCGAGATCAACCCGCAGATGCCGCGCACCCTGGGTGACTCGTTCATCCATGTGAGCCGGCTGGCCCACATCGTGGAGGCCGACTATCCGCTGCCGGAAGCGCCCCAGGGCGGCTCGTCGGCGCTGCAACTGCGCGTGGGCGAGCACATCGCCGAGTTGATCCCCGACGGCGCCACCCTGCAGATGGGCATCGGCAGCATTCCCGACGCGGTGCTCAGCAATCTGCACAACCACAAGGATCTGGGCATCCACACCGAGCTCTTCTCCGACGGCGTCATCGACATGGTGGAACGGGGCGTGATCACGTGCAGCCGCAAGAGCTTTCACCCGGGCAAGATCGTCGCCGGGTTTCTCTTCGGCACCCAGCGGCTCTACGAGTTTGTGGACAACAACCCGCTCATCGAACTGCATCCCACCGACTACGTCAACGACCCGTTCAACATTGCGCAGAACGAGAAGATGGTCGCCATCAACTCGGCGCTCCAGATCGACCTGACCGGCCAGGTCTGCGCTGACTCCATCGGCACGCGCTTTTACAGCGGCGCGGGCGGCCAGGTGGACTTCATCCGCGGCGCGGCCCGGTCCAAGGGCGGCCTGCCCATCGTCGCCTTCACGTCGACCACGCGCGACGAGACCATCAGCCGCATCGTGCCCGTGCTCACCGAGGGCGCGGGCGTGGTGACGTCGCGCAACGACGTGCACTACGTGGTCACCGAGTACGGCGTGGCCTCGCTCCACGGCAAGACCGTGCGCCAGCGCGTCTGCGAACTGATCAACATCGCCCATCCCAAGTTTCGGGACGAACTGCACGCCGCCGCGCACGAGTTCGGCTATTGTTGCCGCCGGGGCGGGTCGGCGCGCCAGCGTCGATTCGCCCCGACCATCGCCCCGAAACTGACCCCGCGCGGGCGAAAAACTGGCCACCTCCAACGGAACAATTGTGCGCGTGAGGACGTATGTTCAATAGACGCATCTACGCTATACTAACCGTAGATGCAACGAACAGCGCGTGCCGCCCGATCCCGTTCAGCGCACAGACACCCTTCACTTCTCCGGTCGGCGCCATGTCCATTCATCGTTGTGCTTGACATAATTTAGACTGCCGTCGTGCATCCTGCGTGATCTCGCCGGCAGATAGCGAGAGCGAGGGAATTTCTATGCGACGCTTCAACTCGTCCCCGGGACGTGCGCAGACTGCACGTAGCGGCAGCACTCTGCTATTGGTGGCTCTGCTCTTGACCGTGGCCGCGCTGAGTGCGGGCTGTGTGATGCAGCCGATTTCGGCCGCCGAGATGCCGCCCATGCTGGAGGCGGCCGGCGAACCGGTCATTGCGGTCGCGCCGGCGACGGCCACGCCCGGCAGCACCGTCTACGTCGCCGGCGCGGGGTGGACGCCCGATGACGCGGTCTTCGTGAATCTGTCCACCGACATCGCCGGCCTCGACCTGGAAACCGGCGCGCTGGAGTCCACCGAACTCCAGGCCGACACGCTGGATCTCACCGTGGCGGCCACCATCGTGGACGACGACGGTCGCTTCCAGGTCTCCTTCCTCTATCCCTTCGAAGAGCCGTGGAGCGACCGCGCGGAGATCACGATTCGCGCCTACTCCGTGGACAGCGACGCCATCGCCGAAGCGCCCTTGGGCGTGCTTCCCGGCACTCCCGTCACGGCCACGCCGTCCACGCCCACGGTGACGCCGTCGGCCACTGCCACCGCATCGCCCACCGTGACGCCGACGCCGCGCGCACCGGCCACGCCCACCCGGCGGCCGTCCACCGAATTGGAATATGCCACAGTGGAAAGCGCCGGCCTCAACGTGCGCACCGGGCCGGGGCCCAACTTCCCGGTGGTGACCACCATGCGCCGGGGCGACCGCTTCCTGGTGCTGGGCCAAAGCGCCGACACCTTCTGGCTCTTCGGCCAGACCGAGCGGGGCAACATCCTAGGCTGGGTGGCAGCGCGCTTCACCGACTTCAGCGGCGGACCGCTGCCCATCGTCACGCCGTCCGCACCGCCACGCCCGCCGCGGCCGTCCATTCCCGCGTCACCCACGCCGGACATGGGCGCACCCGACTGGCGTGCAGAATACTTCAACAACCTGTCGCTCAGCGGCGTGCCCACCGTGGTGCGCACCGACCGCGCCGTCGACTTCTACTGGGGCTACGGCTCGCCCGACCCGCGCATCCAGGTCAACTACTTCTCGGCCCGCTGGGTGCAGACCACCTACTTTGCGGCCGGCACCTATCGCTTCTTCGCCGATGTGGATGACGGCGTGCGCATCTGGGTGGATGACCGGCTGGTGGTCGACTCGTGGCAGGCCGCGCGCGGCTACGTGATCACCGGCGACATCAGCCTGGAGCAGGGACCGCACACCGTGCGCGTCGAGTACTTCGAACTGGAGCAGATTGCCAAGATCCGCGTTTGGTGGGACCGCATCGGTGACGTGGGCCCGCCCGACACGTACCACGAGTGGCGCGGCGAGTACTTCCCCAACATGACCTTGAGCGGCGCGCCCACCCTTGTGCGCAATGACCCGGCCATCGACTTCAACTGGGGCTGGGCCGGTTCGCCCGGTCAGTCGATCCCGACCAGCCAGTGGTCGGCGCGCTGGACACGTACGCTCTACTTCGACAGCGACCGCTACCGCTTCCGCGCGCGCTACGATGACGGCATGCGCGTCTGGCTGGACGGTGCGCTCATCATCGACGATTGGCGCGACGACAGCGTGCGCGAACGGAGCGTGGATCGGGACATGGGCGCGGGCTATCACACCGTGGTGGTGGAATACTACCAAAACCGCGGCTTTGCCGAAGCCCATTTCTGGATCGACAAGATTGATGATACACCGGCCACCCCCACCAGCTTCTCCGACTGGAAGGGTGAGTACTGGTCCAACCGCAAGCTGGAAGGCGACCCGACTGTGGTGCGCAATGACCGGCGCATCGACTTCAACTGGGGCACCGGTTCGCCCGACTCGCGCATTCCGTCGGACAACTTCTCGGCCCGCTGGACGCGCCGCGTCACCTTCGAACCGGGCTGGTACCGCTTCAAGGCGCGGTCGGACGACGGCATTCGCGCCTGGATCGACGACGACCGCATCATCGACGAGTGGCGCGACGGCGACGGTAGTCGCGAATTTACCGCCGACCGCTATCTCGACGGCCGCTATCGCATCAAGGTGGAGTACTACGAGCGTAGCGGCGGCGCGCTGGTGGAGTTCAACTGGGAACGGACTTCCGGCCCCAACACGCCCACCTTCACGCCCACGGTGACGGCCACGCCCACCAACACGCCGGTGCCCGAGACGCCCACGCCCGTGCCGACGCGCAGTCCGTCGGCCAAGGTCAACCCGGACGCCGGGCCCGCGGGCGCACGCATCACGGTGAGCGGCGGCGGCTTCCCCAGCGGCGCAACCATCAACATCATGCTCGGCTCGGCCGTGCGGGCCAGCGCCGCGGGCGCGGCCGATGCCACTGTCTACGCGTCCACCGTGGCCAACAGCGTGGGCAACTACAGCGTCACCTTTGACCTGCCCACTACCTGGCCCGACGGCTCAGAGATTCCCGCGGGCGACCTGCTGGTCATCGTGGCCACCGAGAACGGCAGCGTGAGCACCGCGGCCATCTACGAGGTGCGCGCGCCGCGGCCGACCGTTGCGCCCGAGCCGTACGCGCAGGTCTCGCCCCGTTCCGGCGGCGCGGGCACGCCCGTCACGGTGAGCGGCGGCGGCTTCCCGGCCAATGCCACGGTGGGCATCTACCTGGCCGGCGTGGCGCGTGAGGCTGCCATGGCCACCTCGCCCAACGCCTACGCCACGGGGCAGACCGACGGCAACGGCAACTACAGCATCACCTTCAACATGCCGGGCAACTGGCCCGACAGTTCGCCCATCCAAGCCGGGCGGCTGGCCGTGGTGGCGGCGACCGCCGACTTCAGCAGCCAGGCGTCCACGACCTTCGAGTTCGTGACGGAGCAGACCAACGCGGCCGTGCGCATCTCGCCCACCTCCGGCGGACCGGGCACGGTGGTCACGGTCAACGGCGAGGGCTACCCGCCCAACGCCACCGTGGAGATCTTCCTGGGCACGCCCGACCAGTCCATCGGCGCGGGCGACCCGTTCAGCTTCGGGCGCGCCTCGACGGACCGCAACGGCAAGTTCAGCACGGCTATCACCATCCCGGCCACGTGGCCCAACGGCCAGGCCAACACGTCACCGCAACTGGTGGTGCTGGCCAAGGTCCAGGGGCAGGACATCCAGGCGGCGGCGCTCTTCGACTTCGCCGTGCCGCCCATGTCGCCCACGCCCACGGTTGCGCCGACCGAGACGCCCGTGGTCCCGCCGACCCCGACGCCCAATCCCAATGCGCGGGTCAGCCCGCCCGGCGGCAGTGGGGGCACCCAGGTGATCGTGAGCGGCGGCGGCTTCCCGGCCAACACGACCGTAAACGTGCATCTGGCCGCCTTCGACGCCAGCCCGAGCAGCAACCGCGGCTACGAGCGCTATGCCACGACCACGACCAATGCCAATGGCGACTACAGCGTGGGCTTCAGCATGCCCGGCAGTTGGCCCGACGGCACGGCCATCGCCACCGGCAATCTGCTCATCCTGGTGGCCACCGACGACTTCGGCGTCTCCACCAGTGTGACGTTCAACTACGCCGGCGTGTCCGCTTCGGAGGAACAGGCTGCGCCCACACCGACCAACACGGCTGTCCCGGAGCCGACGGCCACTCCGGTGCCGACTGACACTGCCGTTCCGGAACCAACGGCCACGCCGATCCCGACCGACGCCGCTGTCCCGGAGCCAACAGCCACGCCGGTGCCGACCGACACGGCTGTCCCGGAACCGACGGCCACGCCGATCCCGACCGATACCGCCGTACCGGAGCTGACGGCGGTCACACCGGTGCCGACTGACACCGCCGTGCCTGAACCAGTTCAGGGTGACCAAGAAGCCTGCCCCGGTGGCTCCGTCCGAGCCGGTGACAGGGACGGTGTCGTCGGAGTAACGGCGCGTGCATCCCCGCGACATCAACGAACAAGCGGACGGCTTGCGCAAGCCGTCCGCTTGTTCGTTATGCGCTGTCAGCGGATATAGATCAAGGTGTGACACCGCGGCGGTCCACAAGAAAGAGGCACTCTCCATGGTAAGAATCATGAAATTTGGCCTCCTGCGCTTCCCTACAACCAGGCATCTCACGTTCCACACTGGGCGCAATTGGCCGAAGCCCACGGTTGGGACGGCTGCTTTCTCGGCGATGCGGTCTGGGGCCAGGATCCCATGGTCATCCTGGCGGCCGCGGCCATGACCACCCGGCGGATTCGGCTCGGCCCGCTGGTCATCCCCACTCCCTTGCGCACGCCCTGGAAGATTGCGTCCGAAGCCGTGGCGCTGGACCATCTGTCCAACGGCCGGCTCACGCTGGGCCTGGGCGCGGGCGCGGCGTGGATGGGCTGGCACGCCTTCCCCGATGCCGTGACGGAGACCAAGGGCCGGATCGCCATGTTGGATGAGACCATCGACATCCTGACCCTGCTCTTTCAGCGTAAACCCTTCGACTACGCCGGCGCGCACTACCACGTCGCGCTGACCCAGTTGGACGTCATGCACTACCCGCCCAAGCCGGTGCAACAGACGCGCGTGCCGCTCTGGGTTCCGGTGATCTGGCCGTTTGCCAAGTCCATGCGCCGCGCGCTCAAATGTGACGGCCTGCTGGCCGAAGCGCGTGACAGCGACGGCGCGCCCCGTCCCGTCACGCCCGAGGACGTGCGCGCCATGCGCGACTTTGTCACCCGCCATCACCCGGACCCGGCTGCCTTCGACATCGTGGTCATGGGCCAGACCGGCGGCCTCGACGCAGCGGCGCGGTCCGCGCACGTGCAGGCTTTCGCGGATGCCGGCGCGACGTGGTGGGTGGAGGAGTTGTGGGGTGCGGATGGGGACGCGGTGGTGGCGCGGATCGAGATGGGGCCGGCGGCGGGCCGCCCGTCCACGACGAACATCACGCCGCCGGTCTCCGCAACGCGCTGAACATCGTCCGCAACCTGGGCATCATCGCCGTCATCACGTTGAGCGTCGTGCTGATCGGCACTGTGCGCATGCACCGCCGATCCGTTCACAATTCACAATTCCCCGTTTCCCATTAACTAGCCCCGCTAACCATCCCCCGCTCCTAGTCACATGACCAGGTGAAAGACCAATCGCTCGTCTAGCCATGAATCTCACCAGACGTAGCGTGTATCTGGTACCCTGCGCGAGTATAGTGAAAGCGTCGCAGCCTGGGCCGGCTTGGCTGTGCATTGGGGGGCGAATTGGCGGACTGACCCGCACGTCCCGGCACAAAGGCGTGCACATCTCCGGGATGACGTATCCGCACCTGTTTGGGCAACGTCGCCCGACGCGGCCGTTGTATGAGACCCCGGAGCGCGCGAGACGGTTTCGCCCCAACGATCCAGCATCCAGTGACCTGAGGAGAAACAGCAATGCTTGTACGTGATCGCATGACGTCGCCGGCCATTACCATTACCGCGGACACTCCGTTTCAGGAGGCCGTGAAGCTCATGCGCGAGAAGGGCTTCCGCCGGCTGCCGGTCGTCAACAAGGACGGTCGCATGGTCGGCATCGTGTCGGAGCGGGATCTGCTGCACGCCGCGCCGTCGCCCGCATCGTCGCTCAGCATCTGGGAGATGAACTATCTGCTCTGGAAGCTGAAGATCGACGAATTGATGACCAAGAATGTGCTCACGGTGACGCCCGACATGCCCGTCGAAGAGGCCGCCCGGCTCATGGTCGCCCACAAGATCGGCGGCCTGCCTGTCGTCGACGAAGCCAAGCACGTGGTGGGCGTCATCACCGAGACGGACATCTTCAAGGCCTTCGTGGATATGCTCGGCGGCGGCGACAGCGGCGTACGTCTGGTGATCGAGGTGCCGTCGGCCGGCGGTGTGTTGGCCAAGCTGTCCCAGACGATTTTCGAACTGGGCGGCAACATCATCAGCGTCGGCTCTATGGACAAGGAGGGCGCGGAGAAGCGCCACCTGGTCATCAAGGTGCGTGGGGTGGAGCAACAGGCGCTCATCGATGCCATGGAGTCGCTGGGTGACCATGTGGTGGACGCCCGTACGGTCTAGCGCGTTACAGAGAGTCATCCTTTGTCGTTGAGAACGTCCCCGGCACGGTGTCAAACAGCTCGGTCAAGTTGAATGATTCCTTGCCGTGCCGGGGACGTGTCTACGAATCCAGCCGACAATTGATCGGCAATCCCGGCCATAGATGTGGCCCGGAAAGAATCCCAAAATCGCTCTTTGAGCAACGGATTTCAGAAAAACTCATCCAATCGTTCAGTCACGTCCTGGAGTCACTTGGCTCCACCAGGAGACAATGCAATGACCCGCAAGCAAGAGATGATGGACGGCAATGAGGCTGCGGCCTACATTGCCTTCAAGACCAACGAGGTCGCGGCGATCTATCCGATTACCCCGTCCTCACCCATGGGCGAATACGCCGACCTTTGGTCGGCCCAAGGCAAGACCAATATCTGGGGTTCCCACCCCCATGTGGTGGAAATGCAGTCCGAAGGCGGCGCGGCCGGCGCAGTGCACGGCGCACTCCAAACCGGCTCGCTGACCACGACCTTCACGGCCAGCCAAGGCCTGCTGCTCATGATCCCCAACATGTACAAGATCGCGGGCGAGTTGACCAGCACGGTCTTCCACATCGCCGCCCGGTCTTTGGCCGCGCAGGGCTTGTCCATCTTTGGCGACCACAGCGACGTCATGGCGACCCGGGCCACCGGTTGGGCCATGCTCTTCAGCAACTCGGTCCAGGAAGTCATGGACTTCGCGCTCATCGCCCAGTCCGCCACGCTGGAAGCGCGCGTGCCCTTCCTCCACATTTTCGACGGCTTCCGCACCTCTCACGAGATCAACAAGCTGGAAATTGTCGAGGATGAGGTCATCCGCGCGCTGATCGACGACGAGCTGGTCCAGGCCCACCGCGCACGCGGCCTCACGCCGGACAAGCCGTTCATGCGCGGCACGGCGCAGAATCCGGATGTCTACTTCCAGGCGCGCGAGACGGTGAATCCCTACTACGACAAGACGCCGGCCATCGTCCAGGCCGCCATGGACAAATTCGGCGAGCTCACCGGGCGCCGGTACCACCTCTTCGACTACGTGGGTGCGCCCGACGCCGAGCGTGTGATCGTGGTCATGGGCTCGGGCGCCGAGACGCTCCACGAGACGGTGGACTACCTCGTCGCGCAGGGCGAAAAGGTCGGCGTGCTCAAGGTGCGGCTCTACCGCCCCTTCTCTATGCAACACTTCCTGGGCGCGCTGCCGGCCACGGTCAAGACGATTGCCGTGCTCGACCGCACCAAGGAGCCGGGCAGCGCCGGCGAGCCGCTCTACCAAGACGTCGTCACGGCCGCGGCCGAAGGTTTGGCCGGGGGCACGGCGCCCTTTGCACAGATGCCGCGCATCATCGGCGGGCGCTACGGTCTCTCCTCCAAGGAGTTCACGCCCGCGATGGTCAAGGGCATCTTCGACGAGATGGCCAAGGAGCAGCCCAAGAACCATTTCACCATCGGCATCATCGACGACGTGACCCACACGAGCCTGGACTATGACCCGGCCTTCGACATCGAGCCGGACGACGTGGTGCGGGCCGTCTTCTGGGGCCTCGGGTCCGACGGCACGGTGGGCGCCAACCACAATTCCATCAAGATTATCGGCGAAGAGACCGACAATTACGCCCAAGGCTACTTCGTCTACGACTCCAAGAAGTCGGGCGCGCGCACGGTGTCGCATCTGCGCTTCGGGCCGCGACCGATTCACAGCACCTATTTGATCAATACGGCCAACTTTGTGGCCGTGCACCAATTTGGTTTCCTGCAGCGCTACGAGATGTTGAGCGCCGCGGAGAAGGGTGCCATCGTCCTGCTCAACGCGCCCTTCCCGGCGGACCAGGTGTGGAACGAACTGCCCCGCCATGTCCAGCAGGAGATCATCGACAAGGAGTTGAAGCTGTACGTCATCGATGCGTATGAGGTCGCCAAAGAGTTGGAATTGGGTGTCCGCATCAATACCATCATGCAGACGTGCTTCTTTGCCATCAGCGGTATCCTCCCGCGCGACGAAGCCATCGCCAAGATCAAAGAGGCGATTCGCAATACCTACGGCAAGCGCGGCGAGGCGGTTGTGCGCAAAAACTATGCGGCGGTGGATGCGGCCCTTTCGTATCTCTACGAGGTAACCGTGCCCGCAACCGTAACCAGCACGATCGACATGCCTCCCGTCGTTCCGGCCGCTGCC
This sequence comes from Caldilineaceae bacterium, assembly GCA_041391205.1. GTDB lineage: Bacteria > Chloroflexota > Anaerolineae > Caldilineales > Caldilineaceae > JAWKOK01. Next base: position 37,920 of record JAWKOK010000032.1, on the reverse strand, counting down.
CCTGCCTTCGTGCAGGAGGTGACGGCCAAGATGATGGCGGGCGAAGGCGATCTCCTGCCGGTGAGCGCACTGCCCGATGACGGCACCTATCCCTGCGCCACCACCCAGTGGGAAAAGCGCAATATTGCGCTGGAAGCGCCGGTATGGGATCCGGACGTCTGCATTCAGTGCGGCAAGTGTGTGTTGGTCTGTCCCCATGCGGTCATCCGCAGCAAACTGGTGGACGAGGCCGAGCTGGCCGCCGCTCCCGACGGGTTCATGGTCGCCGATGCACGCTGGCGCGAGTACAAAGACAAGAAATACACGCTGCAAGTCTCCGTTGAGGATTGCACGGGTTGCCAGTTGTGCGTTGAAGTGTGCCCAGCCAAGAACAAACAAGCTGTGGGCCGCAAAGCGATCAACATGGAAGACCAACTGCCGCTCCGCGAAGAGGGGCGGAAGCATTGGGCCTTCTTCGAGAGCCTGCCGGAAACGCCCCATAACAACGGGCTCAAGTTCAACAACGTCAAGAACGTCCAGTTGCTTGAACCGCTCTTCGAGTTCTCGGGCGCGTGTGCCGGTTGCGGTGAGACACCCTATCTCAAGCTCGTGAGCCAACTCTTTGGCGATCGCAGCATCGTGGCCAATGCCACCGGCTGCTCCAGCATCTATGGCGGCAACTTGCCGACCACGCCGTGGAGCACCAACGAAGTGGGACGCGGCCCGGCGTGGTCCAACTCCCTCTTCGAGGACAACGCCGAGTTCGGTCTGGGCATGCGCATCACCCTGGACAAGCAGGTGGAGTACGCCCGCGAACTGGTGAGCCGCCTGCGCGACCTCATCGGCAACGACCTGGCGACCGACCTGCTCGACGCCGATCAAAGTGATGAGGCCGGCATCGACGCCCAGCGCAATCGCGTGGTCGCGCTCAAGGATGCGCTGGCCGACGTGGACGACCCGGCGGCCCGGGATCTGCTCAGCTTGGCCGACAAGCTGGTCAAGAAGACGGTCTGGATTGTGGGTGGCGACGGCTGGGCCTACGACATCGGCTACGGCGGCTTGGACCACGTGCTGGCCAGCGGGCGCAATGTCAACGTGCTGGTGCTGGACACGGAGGTCTACTCCAACACCGGCGGCCAGGCGTCCAAAGCGACGTCACTGGGCGCGGTGGCCAAGTTTGCGGCCGGCGGCAAGGCCACGCCCAAGAAGGACTTGGGCATGATGGCCATGAGCTACGGCAACGTCTACGTGGCGCGGGTGGCCATGGGCGCCAACGACGCCCAGACCGTGCGGGCCATCATGGAGGCCGAAGCGTATGACGGGCCGTCGCTCGTCATCGCCTACAGCCACTGCATCGCCCACGGCATCAACATGGCCAAGGGCTTGGACCAGCAGCGTCTGGCCGTGGAGTCCGGCTACTGGCCGCTCTGGCGCTACGACCCGCGGCTGGAGCTGGAGGAGAAGAACCCGCTGCAATTGGATTCCAAGGCGCCGCGGATTCCGCTCAAAGATTACGCCTACAACGAGAACCGCTTCCGCATGTTGAACCAGACCAACCCGGCGGCAGCCGAAGCGTTGCTCAAGGAAGCCCAGGAGTTCGTGTGGAAGCGTTGGCGCCACTACGAGGAACTGGCCAAGGCTGAAGGGTAAAGAGGCATGGGCGGCGCTCTCATGGGCGTCGCCCCTCCGCCGCTCCCAATTCGCAAACAACGGAGAGATATCATGGATCTTAGCACGACCTACATGGGCATGACCCTGAAGCATCCGGTTGTTCCCTCGGCCTCGCCTTTGTCCCAATCACTGGACGGCATTCGCCGCATGGAGGATGCCGGGGCCGCGGCCATCGTCATGTACTCGCTCTTTGAAGAGCAGATCATGGGCGAAAGCTATCTAGTCGACCATTACCTGACCTACGGCACCCACAGCTACGCCGAATCGTTGAGTTATTTCCCCGAGATGGACAACTACAACGTAGGCCCCGAGGCGTACCTGGAATTGATGCGCCAGGCCAAGGAAGCGACCGACATCCCCATCATCGGCAGCCTCAACGGCGTCTCCACCGGCGGCTGGGTCGACTATGCCCGGCGCATGCAGGATGCCGGCGCCGACGGCCTGGAGCTCAACATTTACTACATTCCCACCGATCCGTTCATGTCCGGCGCGGATGTGGAGCAGATGTACCTGGATGTGGTCAAGGACGTGAAGTCCAACGTGACCATCCCCGTGGCCGTGAAAGTCGGTCCGGCATTCAGCTCGTTTGCCAACATGGCCATGCGTCTGCACGAGGCCGGCGCCGACGCCCTGGTGATCTTCAACCGCTTCTACCAGCCCGACTTCGACCTGGAGCGGCTGGAGGTGGTGCCCAACCTGGTGCTGAGCAGCTCCACCGAGCTGCGTCTCCCCTTGCGCTGGATGGCGATTCTCCACGGCCGTGTGCCGGTGGACTTTGCCATCACCAGCGGTGTGCACAGCCATGAGGACGTGCTCAAGGGGCTGATGGCCGGCGCCAAGACCATGATGATGGCCTCCGAACTGCTGCGCAACGGTGTGCAGCGCATCGGCCAGGTGGTGGACGCCATGTCGCTGTGGCTGGAGGAGCACGAGTACGAGTCGGTCAGCCAGATGCAGGGCAGCATGAGCCAGCAAAACGTGGCCGAGCCGGCCGCGTTCGAACGTGCCAACTACATGAAGGTACTCCAGTCGTGGCAGTATGATCCCACCGGCGCCTTGCTCCGGTAAGGGCGGTATCATTGGATTAGTAAATCCCGGCGGGAATGGCCCCACGGTTTCTACCAGTGGTACAAGCGCCGAATTTCCGCCCTGGTATTTACGCCGCAATGAATTAGGAGGTAGGTGATGGCGAAGCGCAAAGTGTTAATTCCACTGGATGGATCAGAGTTCAGTCGCCAGATTGTTCCCGTTGTCCGCAACTTCTTCGAACCGCGCGACGTGGTCCTTGTGCTCATGCGTGTCGCCTATGCGCCCGCCGTGTCACCCGAAGTGTTGCCTGCCGACGTCTACGTAAGCGGCGTGCCCATGGCCGGATCCTACGATGCCTATTCCCGTGCCATCGAATCCGGGTACAACTCCCTGGAGCAAGAGCGCGAGGCCTATCGCGCGGAACTGCACGACTCGCTGCGCATCGAGGCCGAGCGGCTGCGCGCCGTCGGCTACACGGTGACGACTGAAGTTCAGTTTGGCGACCCGGCTCAACGTATCATCGAATTTGTCAGTGAAGGGAATGTGCAGATGGTTGCCATGGCGACACACGGCCGCTCCGGGCTGGGACGTTTGGTCTTGGGCAGTGTGGCGGAAAACGTCCTGCGCGGCGTGAATGTGCCGGTGTTGCTCATGCGCACCAGCGGCGTGGGCGAAGTGAAGGAGGCGCCCGGCGATCAACTGGCCCGCAGCCTGGGCAGTGGACATACACTGTCGCTGGCCGTCGTCACCGACGGCTCCACCCACGGCCGGCAGGCCATTGATGTGGCTGCCGGATTGTCCCGCCTGCTGGAGACCAAGCTGACCATGCTGGTCGTGGCCAATGAGCGCGAAGGTGCGGCCCATGCCCAGCAACTCATGGAAGAGGCGTGTGCGCTGGTCACCGACGTGGAGCCGTCGCCCGAAGCCGTGCCGTTGGTGGGCTACGCCGACGAAGAAGTGCTGCGCTACCTGGCCAACACACCCGTCGACTTGCTGGTCGTGGGCGCGTTCCAGGACCGGGGCGCGAGTTCGTCGGCTGCCATCGGCGCCACGGCCCACCGCATCGTGCAACATGCGCCCACGTCGGTCCTCATGGTCAAGGGACGCAAGCGCGAGTTCAAGCACATCGTGGCGTGCGTGGCCATGGATGACACGGTGGCGGTGGACGTGGCGGCCCAGACGGCCAAGGCCATGAACGCGGAGTTGCAGGTGGTCCACGTGGTGCCGCTGTCGGCGGCCTCGTACCTGGCCAACGCCGATCAAGTCGACATCCCCCTGGACGACGTGTTGAGCCAGGAGACGCGGCTGTCGGACGTGGTGAAGCAGTGGATTGTGCGGCTGGAGAATGAAGGCTTTGACCGTAGCAACATCTTGATCCGCCGCGGCAATGTGCCCGAAGCGATCTTGGAGATGGCCCACGAACGGCATCACGACCTCATCGTGGTGGGTAGCCAATCGGGGCCGGGCCACTTCCTGGGCAGCGTCTCCAATGCCGTGGTCCGCTTCGCCGAACAGTCAGTGCTCATCGTGCGCACGCGGGCCCAATAGACAACAGATCACTGCCGGCCATAGACCAGGTTTTCCCCAGAAACCTGGTCTGTGATTTCCCACGCATTGCGGTTTGTTCAATTCGAAGCTGTCTGGAAGTGCAGGGGGGACCGGCGCCACCTCCGCCCTGGCAGCGCCAGATAGACACTTTGGGGTACGGAGGAACTATGGGGACGCATCGAACGCAAGTGCAGGACTGGATGACCCGAGAGCCGACGGTCGCGCATCCGAACACGACTCTGGCCGAGGCCTATGAACTCATGGGTGAATTCGAGGTGCGCCGCCTGCCGATCATGCGTGACGGCGAGTTGCAGGGCATCATCACCCTGAGCGATATCCTCCGCACCATTCCTACCCTGCTCAGCGAAGACGACCGGGAGACGCGGTTGCTGGCCGCCACGCGCAAGGTGGGCGAGATCATGACGTGGGATCCCGTGACTGTCGATCCCGAAGACACGATTCAGGACGCGGCCGAACGCATGTTGGAATATCAGGTCAGCGGTCTGCCCGTGGTCGACGGCACGCGCCTGGTCGGCATCATCACCGAATCGGACATCTTCCGCCTGGTGGTTGAGAGCTGGTCGGAGGATTGAGAGGTTTTTGGGTTTTTGGGGTGGTAGGGTCTTGGGGTATTGGGTTTGCGGCTGTGTTGATGTGACGAACTTCTCCCCACCCACAAACCTAAAACCCAACCACTACAACCCTACCTCTTCTGCCATACTCTGCGTGCGCTTCGTCGATCAAATTCTGCTTCAGAATCCCCAAAGCTTCTGTGACAATGACACGTGGTAAATGTGCGGGTTGACCAGACGCCGCACGCCGGGGTCAAGCCGCGCCAGATCGGCGGCCGCGCCGGAGCGTAGTTCGTCCAGCGGCGGCGGGGTGTAGACGACGGCGCCGTCGGTCACCGTCCACGTGGAGTTGCTCCACCTGGGGCTCGTCCGCACGATGCGATACTTGGTGTGGTCCATGGGGTGGCGCAGCGGGGAGACGGGGAGTCGCTCTGCGCTGGGTCTTCCGTGTGTGAGAAGCGTGAGCAGATCCGCCGTCGCCTTGCCGCGGGCATCGTAGAGACGCCACAACCGCTTGTTGCCGGGGGTTGGGCGTCTTGATCGGCGTTTCCGAAATCTTGATGGCCGAGTCCCAAGCGCCCCTGCTCGACCGCCACCAGCGGCGGGAGACCGCTGGCGCCGGCTCGCCCCAGGACGTGACCATGCGCGATGCCCACGCCGAAGACCAACCGCCCGATCACATTGTCCACGCCTCCACGCCGTAGCGGGGCGCCTCCTCGCTGATCTGGGTCATGATCTGCCAGATCACCAACTCGTCAGGTCTTCGGACATGACGATGGAGGTGTTCGGGAAGCCAGCCGCGCGTCCAGCATCTTGGCCGCCTGGATGCTCAGGTACGCCTGGTCGCCCGAGTCCAGGCGAATGCCCGCCGGCTGGTGCCCCTTGCGCTGCGATCTCCTCAAAGACCTTTTGATGGCGTTGGGCACGCCGCTCCCCAACGTGTCGATGGTGTCCACCAGCAGCAGACAGTCGTCCGGGTAAGGTGGCGTAGGCCTGGGGAGACGCCCAACTCGCCCATGCCCCAGCGCCATGAAGGGGGGGTTGGACCATGCTGTGGAGGCGTGGAGTGCCCTTGGGCGCCAGCCCCAGCGTGGGACATGCCCACGTTGGAACTGAAGTCCGCCCCGCCGATGAGGAAGCGGCGGGTGGCTTCGTTGGCGCCGCCCCTACTTTGCGCGCCGCAGCCCGAACTCCAGCACCGGCGCCGCGCCATCTCGCTGATGGCGCGACGCGCCTTGGTGGCGATGAGCGTCTCGAAGTTGAGCATGTTGAGCAGCGGCGTCTCCGGGATCTGGGCCATGGCCAGGTTGCCCCTGGACCGTCAACGGCGTGTTGGGGTGGACGGCGCGGCCTTCGGGCACAGCGGATGGAGATGGCGCTGAAGTCGCCGTGGGCTTTCAGCCGCGCCAGAAAGTCCTCTTGGAAGCGGCTCGCCCGCGCTGTTGCGCGTTGCCGCGTAATTGCTCGATCTCCGCGTCGCCGAAGTGGGCGTCCTGCATCCAGTCCAGCAGCGTCTCCGGCCGCACGTTGATGCGGTAGCCGGCCTGAGCTGTCGTAGTCGGGATAGCTGCGGAAGAAATGGTCGAACTGCGCATCCGGCTCATGCAGGCCCGTGGCGGAAATAGAAGCTTGCGCCATGGTCAACTGGTACTGGTCGGTGAAGAGAGGATGCCGCGAAGGTCAGCGGCCGGTTGTGCTTCACGGTCGAACTCCGTCCGGTTACTTGTCAGTTGAATACGATGGCCCGTCCTGCGTCGCCCGGAACCGGCGAATGCGTTGCCCGATATCCGCCACGATCGCGCAGAGACGCCAGATCACTTGCACTCACGTACTGCGCCAACTCTGCCATCAATTTGCCCGTATCGGTCTTGTACGCATAGAGCAACGCAGCAATGTCATTTTCATAGATGCTGACCCGTGCAAAGTCTCCCTGGCGGTAGAGTGACGGCTTAGCGCCCGTAGAGCTTAAGCAACAACAGACCATGCACCGTGGCGATTGGAATTTCCCGTTCGAGAAATGCAAGCCGCGTGGCATAGCTCTCCTGCACGGTGCGGAAGAGAGGGTTCTCCGTGAGCAGAAAGTCGATTTGCAGTCCGTGAAACGTGCCCCGGGCGAAGTATGCGTCTTGACTGTCGACCTTGATCTCCGGCAGGTTGTCCAACTCGGCCAGCGCCATGATGAGGTCGATGTCCTCGGTGTTGCGGCCTTCCACATAGTTCAGCAGCGCGATGCCGCCGACCAAAAGATAGGTCACGTTGCGGTCGTCCAATCGCGAACAATTGCTGCACAATCCTGAAGCGTATCGTCCTGTTGCATCGCGCGCGTCTCCCAGAGGCGGGGATTGAAGAGTTTGGCGTTGCGGATGATCCGGCCGATGTTCTCAACGTCCTGGAGCATGGCGTCTTTTTTCGCCTTGTCTATGGGCTGATCAACATCACAAAGGGCGTGAAGAGAAGGATATCACAGTTCGAACGTGGCGACACTCACCCGCCGGCCATGTTGACCGGCACGCCTCCACCTGCGGCAATGCCTTCGCTCAGCCGGGCCGCGGCCACCAGCGGCAGCCAACGCCGGTATTCTGCCTCGTCCCAGGGCGCAGGCGGCGTAGCGCAAGATACGCGCGGTGAAAACGCGCACAAACGCCCGCTGCAGCGGGTTGCGGATCTGCCCGGTCTCGGCCGCCAAAGCGCAGGATCGACGTGCGCGCTACATCCGCAGAGGGACGGCGTGCGCGGCGTCGTCAGCCAGTCGATGATGACCGGACCCGCCGGTCAGCATGACGTTGTCAGGTGGAAATCGCCGTGACAAAGCTGCGTCCCGTGGGCATGGCGGCGAAGCGGCCAGGGCCGCGTACCGCTGCGAGGCCGACAATGCGCCGGCCTGGCCGATTTTGCGCGCCAACACTGCCTGCTGGTCGGGAATGATGCGCGGGCATCTCCCGTGCGTGCATCTGCGCATGCAGCGCGGCCAGCCGGTGCGCATGACGCCGCATCTGCCACGGCGCCGTGTGAGCGCCGCCAACATGGACTGGCCGTCCACTTGCGCGTAGACAATGCCTGTGCGGTCATCGACTTGCACCACCTCGCCCGCCGGTGACAGGTACGCGGCGTGGCGCACGTGCGATCTCCGCCTCGCGCTGCACACTGCCGGGACCGATCCACGTGTGGAAGAGCTTGAGAGGACACGCAGTCACTCGGCCACGCAGCGTAGACCTCGGCCCGTGCGTCCATGGGCGATGGGCGGACCGAGATCTGCAATACCAATGTCGTTCATCACGCTGTACGCTCCTTCTGCGGAAACTGAAGGAAAGTTGAGACGCCAACCGATAGAACGTATAATGACGCAACTTTGTGCAATCGACCAGCTTCCAATTCCGAGCGAATCATGGCTGACCAACAACCTGCCGCAAGGACCTTTGCCGACCAAGATGCCGACGCCGCTGGATGCCACCCGTTGTCTTCCAGCCCAACGGCCGCCAGGGCGACATCCCCGCAGGCACCACGTTGCTGAATGGCCGCGGCGCGCCAGCTGGGCGTGGAGATCGAGTCCATCTGCGGCAGTCATCAGACGTGCGGCAAGGTCATGGTGGAGGAGGGCGACTTCGCCAAGTTCGGCATCCACTCCCACGCCGACCACCTGACGCCGCCGGGTGAGCGGGAGCTGGATTACGCGGCCAAGCGCAACTTTGCGCCCGGCATGCGCCTCAGTTGCGCGTGCCAACTCACGGGCGACGTGGTCATCCGCGTGCCCGAGGAGAGCCAGTTGCGCAAGCAAGTCGTGCGCAAGGCCGCCGGCGTCGCCCGGGCCGTGGATGTGGACGCGGCCATGCGCCTCTACTACGTGGAGCTGCCCGCGGCCGAACTCAAGGATCACCGGGGCGACTGGGAACGTCTCAGGATGAACTGGCCGCGGTCCACGGCTTGGACAACCTGCGCGTCGACTGGTCGGTTCTCACCGTGCTCCAGGAGACGCTGGCCAAAGGCAACCGCACTCCTGACCGCCACCGTCTGGAACGAGAAAGCGAAGTCGTGCATGTCCGGCCCGCCACGACGCCATCGGCATCGCCGTGGACGTGTAGGCACGACGACCGTGGCCGGCAACCTGTGCCATCTGCGCACGGGCGAGATCCTGGCCTCGGCCAGCCGCATGAATCCCCAGGTACCCTTCGGCGAAGACCTCATGAGCCGTGTTTCCTATGCCATGATGAGCGCGGACGGCACCGAGCGTATGCAGGCCATCATCGCCGGCCTCAACGAACTGGTGGACGAGATGTGCGCCCAGGCCGGCATCGCCCCCGCCGACGTCATCGAGATGGTGCTGGTGGGCAACACGACCATGCGTCACCTGCTGCTGGGCGTGAACCGCGAACTGGGCGGCGCGCCCTTCAATCTGGTGGTCCACAGCGCCGTGGACGTGAAGGCGCGATCTGGGCCTGGCCATCGCACGGGGCGCCAACATCCGCATCCCGCCCTGCGAAGCGGGTCACGTGGGTGCGGACAACGTGGCCGTGCTGGTGGCAGAGGAGCCCTACGCCAAGGACGAACAGGCGCTCATCATCGACATCGGCACCAACGGCGAGATCCTGCTGGGCAACCGGGAGCAGGTGCTCCGCGCCAGCAGCCCCACCACGGCCCGGCCTTCGAGAAGGCGCAGATCGTCCACGGCATGCCGCGGACAGGGCCATCGAGCGTGTGCGCATCGACCCGGCCACGCTAGAGGTGCGCTTAAGTTGATCGGCGCGGACACGCATGGGTGCCCTCACAGCAGGAGCCGCCGGCTCCCCGACGCAAAAGCTCACCGCCGGAGCCGCGTCGGGCCAAGCGGCACAGCGCTTCTGAACCCGACGCTCAGGCCGTCGGGCATCTGCTCGGGCATCCTTCAGGGCAGGTGCGGAACTGTTCCTGGCCGGTGTGCTCGCGCCCAACGGCCGTTTTGTAAGTCCCCATCCGCGCCTGTTGACCGGCTGGGCGACGGTGGCGGCAAGGCCGGGTTCGTGCTCGCCTGGCCCCACGAGACCAGCACGGGCGACGTCATCTACGTCCAGCGGACGACGTACGCGCGCCATCCAGCTGGCCAAGGCCGCGCTCTATGCCGGGTCGAAGCTGCTTATGAACCAAGCTGAATCTGGCGGCCGACGTGGACCGGGTGGCGCTGGCCGGCGGCTTTGGCAGCCACATCGACCCCAAGCACGCCATGCTCCTGGGCATGATTCCCGACTAATGACCTGGCCAAGGTGAAGGCCGTGGGCAACGCTGCGGGCGACGGTGCGCGCATGATGTTGCTCGATCGCAAGAAGCGTGCCGAGGCCCAATGGGTTGCGCGCTGGACCACCTACATCGAAACCGCGGTCGAGCCGAGCTTTCAGGAAGAGTTTGTCGGCGCGCTCAACCTCCCCCACGCCGTCGACGCCTTCCCCCATCTGGACCCCATCATCGCCGCCAACGCGCCCAATGGCCGCCGGACCGCGCCGCCGCCGTCGCCGCCATGGTGAGCGGTGGCCGCCGCACCGACGACGATCAGCGCGCCGCCGTGCGAACGGAGAAGGCGGCGTGATGCGTGAAGACGTGAAACGTGATGCGTGAGTTGGAGATTGAGATTGGAGATTGAGAGGTGGTACAATTGACCACGATCGTCTCCCAATCTCCCAATCTCCTCAGCTCTCTTTCACGTTTCACGCATCACATTTCACGTTCCACGCGCACCCAAGGACCATCAACCATGACCCAAGTCCAAATCACCTACTGGCAGGAATTCCGCGTTGGTCACGGCCCAGGAGGGACAGCGGCGCAACCAAAGCGGGTGGAGTTGGCCCCGCTCCAGGCAGCCATCGACGAGGCCGCCGCGCCTCGGCCTCGGCGCTTTCAGACACCGTACCTGGAGCAGTGGCGTAGGAGCGACATGGACCGACGCCGACGGCACGCCCGACGACGTGGCCCGGCAGGTCGCGCCGCCCAATTGGAAGCCGACTATCCTCCGCATCCGGGCCATGCTCGCTGCGATTGAACCATAATGTGTGGTAAGATGAGGAAAATGGCGTGGGGCAAAAGGCAGGAGATTGAGAGATTGGGAGACTGAGGCATGGCGCGACGTTGCGTGTCGGCATAATCTCCCCAGTCCACCTGGTCTCTACGTCTTAATCTCCCCCTCACGTCGCACTCTCAAAGGCAACCGCCAGAAGTGGCAGCCAAAAACCGACTGCTGGGATCCTGGACGCCGGCCGCATCGTCTTGGGCGACGGCGCCATGGGCGCCATGCTCCAGAGCGTGGGGGCTGACCGACGGCGAAGCGCCGGGAACGCTGGAACGTCACCCAGCCAGAACAAGATCAGCGCCATCTACAGGCCTATGCCGACGCCGGCGCCATGGTCATCACCACCAACCTTCGGCGGCAGTGGCCCGGCTCAAGTTCCGCAACATTGGCGACCAGGTCTACGAAACAGACAAGACCAGCGTCGGGCTGGCGGCCACCTGCGTGGCCGACCGCACCAGTGCGCTGGTGGCCGAGGCGATATCGGCCCCAGCGGCGAACTGATCGAGGCCGGTCGGCCCTCTCCATGGACGAGCCGAGGCCATGTTCGCCGCCAGGCGGAAGGGCTGCTGGCCGGCGACATCGGCTTTCTGTCGCCTCATCGAGACCATGAGCCATCTCCAACGAGGTGGGAGGCGGCCATCAACGGCGCGCGGCGCATTGCGCCCGACGTGCCCATCGCGGCCACCATGAGCTTTGACACCAACTACCACACCATGATGGGCGTGAGCCCGCGCGATGCGGTGCGCCAGTTGGCCGATTGGGGCATTCGCTTTGCCGGGGCCAACTGCGGCAACGGCCCGGGCGAGATCGAGGTGGTCATGACGCAGATGGCCCAGTACCGGCCGGAAGGCGTCTATCTCATCGCCCAGAGCAACGCCGGCCTGCCCCACTACGAGGACGGCCAGATCCAGTACGACGGCACGCCCCAGGTCATGGCCGACTACGCGCTGCGCATGCGCAGTCTGGGCATCAACTACATCGGCGCCTGCTGCGGCAGCACACCCGCCCACATCGCCGCCATGAAGGCCGCCCTGGACGCCCACGCCGACGACCCGATCCCCAGCCCGTCCGCGCCGGCCGAATCCGCCGCCGGCATCAGGCGCGAAAGCCGGGCCGAGCGGGCGGCGGCACTGCGCACGGCGTCACGGGGCGTGATGCGTGAAGACGTGAAACGTGAATTGGGAGACTGAGAGATTGGAGATTGGGAGATTGGAGCACAAACGTCGCAGCACGGCGCCGTCCCGATCTCATCTCCCAGTCTCCTGACATGCAGTTCTCTTCAATCCTCAATCCTCAATCCTGTCCTTCCCATGAAACTCGGCATCATTGCCTGCGGCGCCATCGTGCGCGAACTGATCGCCATCGCCAACCTCGAGGGCTGGGACTTCGCACTGACCGCGGTCCCGGCCCAGTTGCATAATGCGCCGGAGGAGATCCCGGCCGCGGTGCGGGCCAAGGTCGACGCGTGGGCCGCCCAGTTCGACGTCATCCTGGTCGGCTATGGCGACTGCGGCACGGCGGGTGCGCTGGACCAGGCGCTGGCCGGCTACGCCAACGTGGTGCGCATCCCCGGCCCACACTGCTATGACTTCTACGGCGGCGCCGTCTTTACCGCCCACAACGAAGCGCACCCGGGCACGTTCTACCTCACCGACTTTCTCGCCCGCCACTTTGACGCGCTGGTCTGGAAGGGGTTGGGCATTGCGCAGCACCCCGAACTGCGCCCGCTCTACTTCGGCAACTACACCCACGTGCTCTACCTCAACCAACTGCCCGCGCACGACGAGGAGGCCCACTTGCCGCCGAAAAACTTGGATTGACCTACGTGGGTGCCGCGACGGGGCTGGACGAACTGCGCGCCCTCGTGCCGCTGGTGGAGGCGTGCGCGGCGCGCGCCAAGCGACCGGAAACGCCTCCATGCGCCGGGTGATCTTCCTCTTTCTCGACGGCGTCGGTCTGGGCGACGACGACCCGGCCGTCAATCCCCTGGCCGCCGGCGACTTCCCCACGCTCACCGCGCTGCTGGACAGGCACAAGATCGTGGCCGCCGCGGCGTCTCCGCGCGACCGCGGCCCGCTCGTCTCCTTGGACGCACATGGGCATCTCCGGACGCCCCCAGGAAGCGACCGGCCAGGCCGCCATCACCACCGGCATCAACGCGCCGGCAGCTGGGCAGTACTATGGGCCCCGTCCGGACGCGGGGCGCCGTGCTGGACGAGAGCAGCATTTTCGGCAACTGCGCGGCCGGGCGCAGGGGCTATTTCGTCAACGCCTACCCGGATCGCTTTACTTTGCGGCGGTGAAGCGGGGCAAACGGCTGCTCAGCGCCGTGCCCTACGCAGCGACCGTCGGCGGTCAGGACCTGCTCACCCACGCCGATCTGGTGGCCGAGGCTTGCCCTGGCGCGGCTTCACCAACCAGGCGTGGCGCGACGAACTGGGCTACGTCGGCACGCCGGTGTACACGCCGGGCGAAGGGGGCCGCGCCCTGTGGCACATGGCCCAGCCGTACGACTTCGTCTTCTTTGAACATTGGCTGACCGACCTGCTAGGCCATCGGGGGAACCTCGCCGGTGCGGTGGCCACGTTGCAGACCTTCGACGGCTTCCTGGCCGGCCTGCTGGACGCTGCGGATCTGGACGAGACGCTCATCTTCGTGGGCAGCGATCACGGCAACGTGGAGGATTGCGGCCACGGCAAGCACACCAACAACCCGGCGCTGGCGTTGGTCCTGGGTGCGGACCGGGCGCGGTACGCGGCGCGCATCACGTCCTTGGCCGACTATGTGCCGTGTGTGCTGGATTTTTTGGGTGTAAGTTAGCGGACCTGCCCGTGCGCATGTGGGCGTGCGCACTCCAACGATTGCATGTGCCGTCACACACGTCGTGGGTGCGGGGCAGGGAGAATGCCACCGACGTGCCCCGGCCCACCACGCTGCGGATGCGGATTTCGCCGTGGGCTTCCACCAGCCCCTTGGCGATGGCCAGCCCCAAGCCCGCACCGCCTCCAGCAACTGCGCGGGCTTCTCCGCCCGGTAAAACTGCTCCGAAGATGTGGGGCAAGTCTTCGGTGGGGATGCCTTCACCGCTGTCGATCTCTACGGAGAGCACATCGCCGTCCGCGGGGAGGGCGCGCACGAAGACGTGGCCGCCGGCCCGGCGTGGTAACGGCGCAACGTTGCCCACGAGGTTGGTCAGCACACGGCTGATCTGCCGCGCATCGCACTGCACCGGATCCACGCCCGGCTGCGCAGCCACGTCAGCGCAATCCCCCTTCTCCGCCGCCAGCCCCAGCTCTCCAACGTGTCGAAATCAAGTCGGTCATGGCGTTGGCCTGGATGTCCAGCGTCAGGCCGCCCGCATCGATCTGGGCCATCTCGAAGAGGTCGTCGATGAGCAGGGCCGCGCCGATGTCCCGCTGCGCGGTCTGAAGATAGCGGGTGCGGGTGGCGTCGTCTTCCACCACGCCGTCGGCCAGCGCCTCGACGATGGCACACCGACGCCAGCGGCGTGCGCAGATCGATGCCCGGCCCAGGCGATGAGGTTGCGCCGCAGCGTGTCCAGCTTCCGCTGCTTGCGCTCCGGCTTCCGGCCATGCTGTTGAAGGCGCGCCAGTTCGGCCATCTCGTCGTTGCCGGTCACGGCTACGCGCGTGTCCAACTGGCCCGCGGCAATGGCCGCCGCGCCCCGGTTGAGCGCATCGATGTTGTCGGTCACCGTGCTGGAGAGGAAGAAACCCAGCGCGATGGCGATGCCCGCGGCGAAGACCAGCGGGATCGTGGCCAGCGTCAGGTCGTGTTTGTTGATGAACATGAGTCGCGCCGTGACCCACACGTTGATAAGGTGAGCACGGTGGAGAGCACGTAGCCGCTGATGAGCGTCCAGCGCAGCCGGGGCGAGCGGTTGAGCCAGCCGAAGCGGTACGCGCCGTAGCCCGCCAGCAGCGAAATCAGCGGTGATGGAAGAGGAAAGAGCGTCATGTTGGCGAACTCGCCCACGGGCGGGCGCATGAGGAAGACGAAGATCAGCAGCGTGACCGAGAGTGCCAGGATCACGCCGCCGAGAAAGCGCAGCAGCAGGTTGAGCGGTTGCCGGGTGGGTTGGATCACCATGTCAGCTTGCCGGTTCAAATTTGTAGCCCACGCCCCACACCGTCTGGATGTAGGCAGGGTCACTCGGGTCGGTTCGATCTTCTCGCGCAGCCGGCGCACATGCACCGTGACCGTGCTCGGGTCCAGGTACTCGGTCTCGCCCCAGACCCGGTCCAGCAACTGGGTGCGGCTGAAGACCTGGCGCGGGTGGCCCGCCAACATCCAGAGCAGGTCGAACTCCTTGGCCGTGAGCACGATCTCCGCGCCGTCAGATGGTAACCAGGCGCGTGCTCGGGTCGATCTGCACCGGGCCGAAGCGGAGCACCTCGGCCCGCTCGGTCTGGGCCGCGTTCCCGGTGCGGCGCAGGACCGCGCGCACGCGGCTGACCAGTTCCTGGGGGCTGAACGGTTTCACCACGTAGTCGTCCGCGCCCATCTCCAGCCCGACGATGCGGTCGGTCTCCTCGCTGCGCGACGTGAGCATGATGATGGGCGTTTCGCCCTCGGCGCGCAGCCGGCGCGTGATCTCCAGCCCGTCCACGCCGGGCAGCATGAGGTCGAGCACTACCCGAGATCAATACTCGGCGGTGAGCGCCCGCAGCGGCATGGCGTCCGCCGCACTGCGCACCGTACCCGGCCCGCGGGTAAAGCGTGACGATTTCGACGATACTCGGCTCGTCATCCACGACGAGAATGGTCTGACCGCTCACAGAAACTCCTTCTTTGAGAAAAGCGAAAACAAAGGCAGGCGGGCCACAGATGGACACAGATGAACACAGAAAAAACACAAAAAGAGATATATGTGTATTGTATTGACCTGATATTTGCGCAATTTTACAGATAAATCGAAATTAAATTTGTGTTATTGCAGTTAAATCTGTGTTTATCTGTGTCCATCTGTGGCTCAGCTTTCTTGTATTTGTAGTCTAGCCGGTGGCTTACGCCTGGATCTGTCCCATTTGGTTGCATAAAGCTTACGAAAGCCGGCGGATTTGGCGTCAGGCGGCGTGTTCGCGCACGAAGGAAGATGAGCAGCAACGTGGCGTGTACGCGGCCACGACCGGCGCGGTGGTGACCGCGGCGATGCCTACGTTGGCGTAGAACCACGGCGGCAAAGCTGGCCGAGGTCGCGCCGAGCATGCTCACGGCCACCGCAGCGTCATGACCTTGCGCGCATGGGCCGGCGCTTGTTCGCTGAGCAGGGGGAAGTTGCTGACGATGGAGAACTCGAAGCAACTGCGCGCGTCACCGCGACGATGGCGCCGACAAACGCGAAGAGGCCCACGTTGAAGCTGAACAGCATGAGGATGCTTGGCCTGGTGGCCGCGGCCACGCCCGCCAGCACGCTGCGCCGCTTGCCGATGCGGTCGGTGAAGAGACTGACCGAGACGCTGGCGCCAGATCGAACAGCCCGAAGACCAGCGCCACCGTGCCCCCAGTTGCGCTGCGCCCAGGCCGTATTGGTCGCCCAGCCACACGCCGTAGATGACCATCAGTTGCATGGCGGCGAAAAAGTTGAAGGCCGCGGCAACGATGGTGGCGTAGGTCGAGCCGGCGTGTTCGCCCAAGTCAAAGAAGGCCACGGCCCGTTGGGTGAAGGGGAGCCGTGCTGCCTGTTCCGCCGGCATTACCATGCCCGTGGCCGGAACTGGGCAGCCGGCCCATGACCACCGCACCCGTACGCCAGGCCGCCGCCCAGCAGCAGAAAGGGCATGCGCGCCAGCCGTGCCACCGCAATCAACTGGCCCACCACGAACAGGCCGACGATGCCAGTCAAGGCCCACGAATGGTCGATCATGCCCAGCCCGCGCCCGGATCGCATAGGGCGATACTTTTGCCGGCTCAGGTAGGCGTGCATGTTGGGCACGAACGACGTGAAGCCCAGGCCCATGAGGGGATCATGCCTGAAAAGCGGCCATCCACGTGCGGCTCAGCCCAACCACGATCAGGCCTGCGGCGCCCACGCAGGAGCAGCGAGAGCTGCATCACCGGGCGATAGCCGCGCCGGTCGGCCACGGCGCCGAAGATGGGCGCAAAGAGGCCCATGGCGCTAGCACCTTAGCAACAACTCCCATGACCACGATGTTGGTGCCCAGCCCCAAGGTGATGATCTCCAGGAACGGGTTGAAGATCTGCATGCCGGTGTCGACCAGCAGCTTGACGCTGATGCTTGTGCCGATGAGCTTGGCAAAAGAGATGTCGTCGGCCGACGGACGTGCCGGCGTGCGTGCGGTCATGG
Organism: Caldilineaceae bacterium; assembly: GCA_041391205.1. Lineage (GTDB taxonomy): Bacteria > Chloroflexota > Anaerolineae > Caldilineales > Caldilineaceae > JAWKOK01. Next base: position 20,762 of record JAWKOK010000032.1, on the reverse strand, counting down.
TATCTACGTTTCTAGGTCATGGAGGCGCAAGACCACGGCGGACGTGCGGCCATTCTACCACTGGTCGAATCCGCCGGTTCATTTCCGCCGGGATTTACGCATTGACGGGGGGTACGCGGTTGTCAGGCTGCCGATTACACGCCGAACACCACCAGTGCCGCCACGGCGACGATGGCGATGACAAAGATGGCGACGAGCACGAATGACAGAAAACAACTGTCTTCCCGGTCCTGGAGCACACCGCGCAGCAGCAGCAACGGCACGGCGACACCGGCCAGAAAGACCAGCAATGTGTAGACGGCAAGCTGAGGCAGGGTGAATTCCATGGACGTGATCCGCCAGTTCGGGAGATTGACCGCGGGAATCAGAACCAGATTCGTGGTTCGCTGGACTGTCCGCTCTGTTGTGCTTGCGCCGTCTCCTCGTCCGGCTGAGCCGACAAGGGGGGCGCCGGCGCGGCGTCATCGCGCGCCTCGCCCAGGTAGGCTCGACCGAGACTGCCGCCCTGATCCGGCCCGAGCACACCGGCCTCTTCCAGTTGCTCAACCAAGCGGCCGGCCCGGCTGTAGCCGATGCGCAGCTTGCGTTGCAGCAGGCTCACCGAGCCGCGCTGGGCTTCGGCCACGGCGCGCACCGCGTCGTCAAAGAGTTCGTCGCGCGCGTCCACCGACTTCATGGCCTCCACCTGCTCGAACAACTCGGCCTGTTCCAGTTTTTGCGGGAGCTTGCTTGTCGGCGGCGGCAAGGTCGGCAGCGCACTGGCCGGGGCAGCCGCGCCGGCCTCGTCGGCCTTGGACGCGGCGACGCCTCAGGCGGTGTGCCCGTCGCGGGGCCCATGTCATCGTAGCTGCGGATGCCCTTCCAGTAGCGGACCGTGCGGTTGATCTCTTCGTCGCTCAGCCCGCGTGCCTTGGAGACGCTCCAGCTTGCTGGCGTCGGGCTACATGAAGGCTGTCGCCGGCCCAGCAGCCGCTCCGCCCGGGATGTCAGGATGGCCGCGGCTGTCGGTCAGCTGGTGACAGCGAAGGCGATGCGCCGCCAGGGAAGTTGGCCTTGATGAGACCGGTGATCACGTCCACCGACGGACGCTGGAGTGGCGATGATCAGGTGAATGCCCACGGCGCGGGCCATCTGCGCCAGGCGGCAGATGTGCTTCTCCACCTCTTCGGGCGCGGCCATCATCAGGTCCGCCATCTCGTCCACCACCACGACGATGTAGGGCAGCCGCTTCTCGCCCCGTTTGAGCAAGTACTCGTTGTAGCGCTCCAGGTCGCGCGCGTTGACCTTGCTCAGCAGGCTGTAGCGGCGCTCCATCTCCTTGACGGCCCAGTAGAGCACGGCCGCGGCCTTGTCCACCTCGGTCACCACCGGGCTGAGCAGGGCAGATGGGGCACGCCGTTGTAGACGCTCAATTCCACCATCTTGGGGTCGACCATGAGCAGGCGCAACGTGTCCGGCGTGTGGGTGAGCAGCAGGCCCGTGATGATGGCGTTGATGCAGACCGACTTGCCCGAGCCGGTGGCGCCGGCGATGAGCAGATGGGGCATGCGCGCCATGTCGGTGATGACCGGCTGCCCCTTCACGTCTTCGCCCAGCGCGATGAGCAGCTTGCCCTTGCGCTTCTGGAACTCGTCGCTCTCCATGAGTTCCTTGAGGCCGACCACGTTGCTTTCCCGGTTGGGCACTTCCACGCCCACGTAATTGGTGCCGGGGATGGGCGCTTCGATGCGCACGCTGAAACGGCCAGGGCCGGGGGCCAGATCGTTGGCCAGGGCTGCAATCTTGGCCACCTTGATCTTCTGGCGCTTGCGCTCGCCCGCCACGGTCGCTCCACGTAGCCGGGCTTGATCAGGTATTGGGTCACAGCCGGGCCTTTGTATGCGCCCTCAAAGTCGGCCCGGCACGCCGAAGAAGAGCCAGCGTCTCTCGGATGAGCCGGCCCTGTTGGCGGATGGATCGTCGCTGTCAGCGGCCCGCTCCAGTCGCTGAGCATGTCGCCCAGCCGGGGCGGCCGCCGTTCTGTGCGCCGCCCACAATGCGCGGCGTGAAGGATGTCTCGCAATCTTCACTTGGGCGGGGCGAGCGGTCTTGGCCGGCGCCGCGGGCGCAAGGACGAGTGCGCCGTTGCTCCAGGGTGACGACGGCGCCGGTTCCATTTCCGCCGCGGCCCGGCGGGGTGTCGCCAGCGAGATGACCGGCGGCTGCGACCGCTCCCGCACCGGCAGGCCGCATGCGCGTACCCAATCGTCCACTGCTCACGCGAGCGTTTGTGCCGGGCAACTCGCCGCTCCAGGGATAATGGGCGTGCTCGGTTCGATGGGCGGCAGGGAGCGCTCGCCGCGGCGGTAGCGCCAAATCTTGGAGTTCGTCCCAACCGTCGCGCACCAGGCTCGATGAGCAGAGGTGGTCGGTCAGCAGGAAGATGCCGATGATGGGTGGCCTCGGCACGAAGGCCCAGACGCCGGCCCGCCGGCGATGTCGTGATGCCCTGGGAAGCTGCATGCCCAGCCAGCCGCCGCCGTCGGTCACCTGCCGCTCCATGGGGCGGTTGGCCCCGTGACGAAGGCGATGAAGCAGCGCCGCACCCAGCGGGCGTTGCCAGGCCATGTCCTCCATGCGCTCCATGGCGTGGATGACCAGCCACAGGGCCAGCGCCACCGCCGTCACCGGGGGAAAGCCTTCGAACACCCACGCCGAACGCCTGCTCCAGCCCGTCGATCCACGCCGGTGAGCGAGCTACGCGGCCTGCCCGTGAAAGAAGGCTGAGCAGCGTGAAGATGGAGATGGCATGAGGGCCACGCCCATGACGTCAGCGGCCGAAGAAGCCCATATGAAACAGCTCAGGGGATCGCTACTGCCTTTTCTTTTGCGCTTCTTGGTTGCCATGGCGTGGTTGACTATGCAACGGTGCAGATCACCGAGGCGACCGGCACCTTGCCCGAACAAACGTTCAGGGTGAGTATAGCATGCGCGTCAAGCCGCCCGCAAGCGTGTGAACAACGAACTCCCCCTGGAATTCCAGAGGGAGTTGCGTGTAGTCAAGGAGAAAAACAGGAATGAAGAGTGAAGAGTGAAGAGTGAAGATTGGTCGTCGGCGCACTTGCGAATTCCTTTCCCGCATGTCAGTGCCCTCCAATCTTCAATCTTCATTCCTCAATCTCGCCCTCTTACACCTCAATAATCATGGGCAGAATCATCGGCCGGCGACCCATCTCCCGTTGGGCGAAGTTGCCCAGCGCGTCGCGCACCTTGTTCTCCATGACGCTGGCGGGCGCCTTCTTCTTGAGCACGCCCATCACCACGTCCTCGGCCCGGCGGATGAGTTCTTCGCTGTCACGCATGTAGACGAAGCCGCGGCTGATGATCTCCGGCCCGTACAGGATCTCGCCGTCGAACTCGTCCATGGCCACGATGCAGACGATGAAGCCGTCGTTGCTCAGGTGACGCCGGTCGCGCAGCACCACGTTGCCCACGTCGCCCACGCCCAGGCCGTCCACAAAGACATGGCCGGCGGAGACGTGATCCCCCAGGCGCGCGCTGATCTCCTGGCTGCCGTCGAAGTGGCCGAACTCCACGATTTGACCGTCTTCCACCACGAAGACGTGATCGGCCGGGATGCCGCTCTCGATGGCAAGCTCCCGGTGCAGCACCAGATGGCGAAATTCGCCGTGCACCGGAATGAAGAACTCCGGCCGCACCAACTCGAACATGCGCCGGTAGTCCTTGCGCCCGCCGTGGCCGCTGACGTGGAAGTTGCCCACCTTGTAGTAGAGCACGTTGACGCCCTGGCGGAAGAGGTTGTCGATCGTCTTGTTGAAGAGCTCCTCGTTGCCGGGAATCGGCGTGGCGCTCAGCACCACCGTGTCGCCCTCGCGCAGGCTGATCTGCCGGTGGTCGTTGACGCTCATGCGCACCATGGCGCTGGTCGGCTCACCCTGGCTGCCCGTCGCGACGATGACGACTTTGTGCGCAGGCAGGTTTTCCATCTCGTCCGTGGTCAGCAACTCGTCCTGGGCGATGTCCAGGTAGCCGAGCTTGATGGCGATGCGTACGTTGTTGACCATGGAGCGGCCGATGACGCCGATGCGGCGGTCGTGCTTGCGCGCCATGTTGATGATCTGCTGCACGCGGCCGATGTTGGAGGCGAAGGTGGCCAGCAGCACGCGGCCCTTGGCGTCACCGAAGACCTTGTCCAGCATCTCCTCCACGGTGCGTTCGCTGGGGGTGGAGCCTTCGCTCTCCGCGTTGGTGGAATCGGCCAGGAGCAGCATCACGCCTTCGTCGCCCCAGCGCTTGAGCTTGTCCTCTTCCGTGGGCTTGTCGTCCACGGGCGTCGGGTCAAAGCGATAGTCGCTGGTGTGGATGACCCGTCCCAGCGGCGTGTTGATGCAGAGGCCGACGCTGTCGGGGAAGCTGTGGGTGGTGTGGAAGAATTCCACGGTGAAGACGCCGGCTTCGACCACGTCGTCGTCCTCGATGGTGTTCAGTTGCGCCTCGCCCAGCAGCTTGTTCTCGCGCAGCTTGACTTCCACCAGGCCGCGGGTCAGCGACGTGGCATAGACGGGCGCGCGCAGCCCTTCTTCCATCAGGTACGACAGCGCCCCGATGTGGTCTTCGTGGCCGTGGGTGAGGAAGATGCCCCGCACCTTGTCGGCCTGCTCCAACACGTATTCCGCGTCGGGGATGATGATGTCGATGCCGTGCATATCGCTGGTGGGGAACATGAGGCCCACGTCGACGATGATCATATCATCGCCGTACTCCAGCACCAGCATGTTCTTGCCGATCTCACCCAGCCCGCCCAGGGGGACGATGCGCAGCAGGGTATCGTCTTGATTCTTGGAACTTTTTCCCTTATCACTCATGCAATTCACTCCTTGTTGTGAGTCAAACTTGTTCGTTTTATCTATCACCTCGCAGGATCACGCGCATGGATCCCGAAACGTGTCATTGTGATGTGCCGTCAAAGGCACAGGCGGTGCACACAGACAATGCGGCTGCAGCCGCCTGCTGCGGCGTGCGGACGCGGCAACGCGCCGGTCATGTCGACCGGACGCAGCGAGTTGTGGGACGTGAGGACAGACGGACCACAGCGCGTGGCGCTATGGCAGGAGGCTGAGTTGGGCGTCGTCGTCGGCATCGTCCACCGGCGGCGGCACGTAGTCGGCGTCACCCGGATGGGGCACACCCGCCGGCATCGCTTCGCCCCGTGCCGCGGCGGCATTGGCGCGCTCGGCACGGGCGATCAACGCCGGCAACAACTGCATGTCGCGCTCAAATTCCACCCGCCACTGCGGGTTGCGCAACGCCGCAGCCGGATGGAACATGGCGATGGCCACCCGGCCGCGCCCGATGTTCGTGATCTTGCCGTGGATCTTGGTGATCCCACCTTCTTTGAACCAGCGCCGCATGCTGAACCGGCCCAAGGTGACGACAATGCGCGGGTTGATGATCTCCACCTGGCGCGCCAGATAGTCGTCGCAGGCAGCCAGCTCGGCCGGCTGTGGGTCGCGGTTGTCGGGCGGTCGGCACTTGACCACGTTGGTGATGTAGACATCCTTGCGGCGGATGCCCACCTTGCTCAGCGTTTCCGTTAAATATTGTCCACTACGCCCCACAAACGGGCGTCCTTGTCGATCTTCTTCGAAACCGGGACCTTCCCCGACGAACATGACCACGGCGTCGGCATTGCCTTCACCGGGCACCGCGTGGGTGCGGGTCATCGCCAGCGGACAGCGTTGGCAAACGGCGACCTCGGCGTTCAAGGCCGTCAGTCGCTGGGCACGCTCAACGTGGCTCTCGTCTACGGGTTTCGTCACGTCCTGATTCCGGTTATTCACCAAGAAGTCTGACTTCGGCGGGAAGTCAGACTTCGGCACGCATTCCTTGGTTTGTCTGCCGCCGTACGGCTCCTCGCCGTCCCGTGCAGCAGCAACTCGTGCGCCCATTATACCACCAATCAAAATTCGGTGCGAAAAAGTTGCAACTCTGTCCGCCTCTCGTGCAACATGGCAGACCGCCGGCGTTGTGATAGACTGACGCGGAGCGAACCCAAACCTGCGACGACTGCACCGAGTATGGCGACCTTTTCCGAACAACTGCGAGAGTACATCGAGCGCGCCGGCATCTCCGACGCCGAACTGGCGCGCAGCATCGGCGTGCGACGCCAGACCGTCTTCCGCTGGAAGGAGGGCATCGTCGAGCGGCCGCGCCAGCGCGAGGACGTGCTGCGCTGCGCCGCGAAGCTGCGCCTGACGCCTGGGGAACGCGACGGTCTGCTGGTGGCCGCCGGCTTTGCCCCGGAAGACGACGGCCTGGCCGTCGTTCAAATCGGCCCCGCAACTCAGACGGCTGCAACCGAGGCAGACATTCCCGACGACGCGGGCGCCGCACCGGTTGCCGTGGCCGCGCACACATTCGCCCCCGTGCCGTGGCCGCTGTGGGGTCTGGTGGGCGGCTTCTTCGTGCTCATCATTGCGCTGGCCATGGGCTGGATCCGTCCCGGCGGCGCCGTGGTGATGCCCACGCCGGTGGCGATGCCGGCCGTCCGCGCGGCCGCGGGTGAGACGCTGGTGCTGGTGGCCGAGTTCGCCAACTACGCGCCCGACCAGAGCTACAACGTGGCCGGACGCGTGGTCGAGGCCATCGAAGAGGAGATCGGCGGCGCAAAGTTGGCCCAGACGCGCGCCGCCGTCTGGCCGGAAGCGGTGGCCGGCGACGGGCGCGCCGGCGACATTCTCGACCAAAGCGGCGCGGCCATGCTCATCTGGGGCGAGTACGACAGCGGGCGCGTGCGCGTCAACTGGGCGACCACCGAGGGCCGCGCCCGGTGGGAACGCTCTGCCCACGCCCAGCGAATTGACCGCGGCCATCAGCGTGGACGTGCCCCAGCGAGTCAAGTCCATCGCCAACTGACGCTAGGCGGCTCTACCGCAAGGCCGGCCAGACGCAGAACGCCACGCCGCCTTCGAAGCGCGCCCTGGCCACGGCCACCGATCGACGCAGGCGACGCTCCAATTCTACCTGGCCACCGTGCTCGAACGTGCGCCGGACGCCGACTTGGAGCGGGCCATCGGGCTACACTGCCGTCATCGCCGCACGCCGCAGCCCGACTGGATCAACGCGCGCTACAATCGCGGCAGTGTCTACCTGGACCGCTACTGCAGCGCGAGCAGCGACGCCGATCGGCACGGCCATCGCCGACCTGACCTGGGTCATCACCCACCGGGAGGACGCCGCCAACGCCTACCTCAACCGCGGCGTGGCCTTTACGAGCGGCGGCTCGACGACGATGGACCAGGCCATCGCCGACATGAGCGACGCCATCGCGCTGGAGCCGGACAACGCGCTCTATCGCTTCAACCGCGGCCTGGCCTACATCCGCGCCGACCATCCGCGCTGGCATGCGGACCTGGAAGCCGCGGTCGAATTGGCGCCGGAGTACGGCCCCGCCTACAACGGTCTCTGCTGGGGCTATGCCCTGGACGGCGAGCCGGAGCAGGCGCTGCCCAACTGCGACCGTGCGCTGGACCTGGGCCAGGAAGGCGCCGCGCTGGACGGACACGCCATCGCCACCGCGCTCAGCGGCGATCTCGCCGGCGCGGCCACGGACCTGGAAGGCTATCTGACGTGGGTGCGCACCCTGCCCGAAGCCTATTACGAACGCTATCGCGGGCCGGTGGTGGAGGGGTGGATCGAGGAGTTGCGCGGGAAACAATCCCGCGCTGACGAGGCGGCTTGGCCAGGGCTTGCGCTGGCGATCCGTCTTCACCAGCTTGCACATGAAGAACCCGTCCATCTCCCGCCGTGGGCAGCAGACCCGTACGCTATGGGCAAGCTGTGGATTGAGCGCCTTGCCCCGCCACTCGGTCAACCCCGGCATGGTGTTGGGCACGGGCAGCGTCAACATGCCAACCTCCACCTCGTCGGCGAAGTAGCGCAACTGCGAGTTGACCACCACCTCGTTCTCCTCCGGCGCAAACGAACACGTGCAGTGAGCAGCACGCCGCCGACCGCAGTGCCTTGATGGCCGCGCCCAGCGGCGGCACCTTGCGCCGCACTCCTTGATCTTGCGCAGGCTCCAGTGGGCCCAACTTTTGGGGTCGTGGCGGGTGAAACGTGCCTCGGACGAACGAAGCGTCCAGCAGCACCCGGTCAAAGCGCTGGGGCCAGCGTCGCCCGGCCGCCGCGCGCCCGTCCATGAGGTATGTTTCGACAGCAGGCGCGCCGTGTTGGACCAGGTTGGCGCGCATGCGGAAAAGCGCTTTCACCGGCTCACCGCCACCAGCGTGCCCGTGCCCTGCATGCCGCGGCCAGCAAGAGCGTCTTGCCGCCGGGTGCAGCCGCCAGATCAGCACGGACTCGTCCGGCTGCGCGTCCAAGGCCAGCGGCCAGCATGCTGGATCGATCCTGCACGTAGATGCGCCCGGCGTTGAGCGCGCCCGCGTTGACCAGCGCCGCGTTCCGCCGCGGGCACGGTGAAGTGCCGGCGTACCACGGCAGCGGCGTCAGCGTGAAGCCGGCCGCGCACTAACTCCGCCCGGACGTCGGCCACGCCACGGCCGCAAGCGTGTTGACGCGGGTCCACCGGTTTGACTGCGGCGAAGCTGGCCAGCACCCCGGGCAGGTGTTCTGCTGAGATGATCTGCTCCAGCCGCGCCACGAACTCTTCAGGCAAGGGCGCAAGTTGGTACTCAATGTCGCTCATGGGTCTTGCTCAATTCGGTCGATCGTGGGGCATCACAGCAGCGCGCGCCAGAGCCAGACGGCCATGCCCAACGCGATGGTCAGCAACAGGTTGCGCGTGCGCCATGCGATCAACGCCGCGGCCACGCCCGCGATCAAATAGGCGTTGCCCGGCGACAGGTCCAGCGTGCCCGCGGGCATGAAGAGCGCCGGCGCGATGATCGCGGCCAGCACGGCGGGCGGGATGAAGCGTAGCGCATCGACCACGGGGCGGGGAAGCTCCATGCGGCTGACCAGTGCCAGCACCGGGTAGCGCACGCCGAAGGTGACCGCGGTCATCCCGGCGACGAGCAGGATCTCCCAGCGGCTCATGGCGCGCTCTCCCGGCGGCTGGCCAGCACACCTGCGCCCACACCCAGCAGCGCCGCCGCCATCAGTCCCAGTTGATTGGGCAGGCCGTGGAGCAGCAGCGCGGCCGCGCCGGCCACCAGCGCACTCAACAGCACCGGGCGGCTGCGTAGCGCGGGGACGAGCATGCCGATGAAGGTGACCGGCAGCGCAAACTCCAGCCCCCAACTCTGCGGATCCGGGATAGCCTGTCCGGCGCGGATGCCGATGAAGGTGCAGAGTTGCCAGTTCAGGTACATGAAGACGGCCGAGCCGAAGAAGAACCAGTGCTTGAAGGGCGACCGGTCCTGCTGCGCGTAGCGGTCGATGACCACCACGAACGATTCGTCGGTGAGCCAGAAGCCCAGGGGCAGGAGCCAGCGCTGGGGCAGGTGCTTCATGTGCGGCGCCAGCGACACCGAGTAGAGCGCGTGGCGCAGGTTGACCACGAAGGTCGTCACGATGATGACGGCCAGCCCCGCGCCGCCCGCGACCAGTCCCGCGCCGATGAATTGGGCCGACCCGGCGAAGACAAAGAGCGACATGGCCTGGGCCGCCGCGGCCGACAGCCCCGAGTTGACGGCCACCGCGCCGAAGATGATGCCGAACGGAATCGCGCCCACCACCAGCGGGAAGGTGGCGCGCACGCCCGCGCGGAATTCTGCCGCGCGGGTCGCGGGGACGCTCGTCGTCTTGTGGTCCTGTTCGGGGGCGGCAAGCTCAATTGCTTTGGACGCCACGCAGCACCGCTCCCCGGAACGTGAACGAATGGTCTTCTTCGATCTGGATGGCGCTGCGCACTTCGTCCGGCGCACCGTCCATGAGCGTGCGGATCATGGCCACGGACGCGGGCGGTGTGGCCATCCGCTCCACCCAGGAGGTGAAGTCCAGCCGCACCGGCCATTCGTAGACCAGCTCGCTGCTGAAGCCGGCGCTGCTCAGCATGGAGAGCCACTGGGCCACCGTGTGATCGCGCACGTGGGACGGGTCGCGCAGCAGTTCGATGGCCTGGATGTACGTGTCCACCGTGAACGCGTCCAACGAGACGATGTCGGCCAGGATGAACTGGCCGCGGCGTTTGAGCACGCGCTTGATCTCCTGCAACGCGTGGCGGGGCGCGGGCCAGTGGTGCGCGCTATAACGCGACACTACCACGTCGAACTCCCGGTCGCCAAAGGGCAGCGTCTCCACATCGCCCCGGCGCAGCGTGATGTTGGTGACCCCTTGGGCTGTGGCCAGCCGCTGCACCTGCGCCAGCATGGCTTCGGAGAGATCCAGCGCCACGACTTCGCGCACGTGGGGTGCGAAGGCCAGCGCGGTGTGTCCGGCGCCGCAGCCCGCGTCCAGCACGCGTTCGTTCCCCGTCAGCCCGGCCACCTGGAGCATCTGCATGAATTCGCTGCCCGTGGCGTGGACCAGGCTCGTGCTGTAGTTTTCCGCCACCTGACTAAACGCCGCTTCGACCGAAGCCTTCAGCGAGCGCGGTGATTCCGCCGTCATACAATCGACCTTTCCTCAAGCACAAGCAACTGGGAGCCACGGATGGACACAGATGAACACAGATAAAACAGTAAAAAATGGAATTTCAATTGAAAAAATATCAAATCTGTGGTTCTTGTTGTTGTCTGTGTTTATCTGTGTCCGTCTGTGGCTCATTTGTTTTCGTTAGTTGACGACCGCCTCGGTCTGCGGCACCGGGGTGAGCCAGTGCATGTACTCGGGGTTGCGACCGTAGACCACGTCGAAATAGAGTTGGCTGATGCGGCTGGTGATCGGTCCCGGCGAGGACGCGCCGACCTTGCGGTTGTCGATGCTGGCGATGGCCGCCACCTGCACGCCCGTGCCGCAGAAGAACGCCTCGTCGGCGATGTACAGCTCGGTGCGGTCGATGGGGCGCTCCACCACGGTCAGACCCAGTTCCACCCGGGCCAGTTCCATGATGGTCCGCCGGGTGATGCCCTCGAGGATGTTGTCGGTCACCGGCGGGGTGATGATCACGCCGTCGCGCACCATCATGAAGTTGGCTGCGCTGCCCTCGGAGACATGGCCGTCGTGGCTCAACGTCAGCGCCTCGTCGTAGCCGCTGAGCATGGCGTCGCTCTTGATGAGCGCGCTGTTGACGTACGAGCCGTTGACCTTGCCGCGCGCCGGAATGGCGGTGTCGTCCACGCGGCGCCAACTGCTCACACAGACTTTGGCGCCTTCATCCTTCTCCAGGTACGTGCCCACGGGAATGCTGACGATGGCGATGTCGTCGTTGCCGTCGTGGAGCCAGACCCGGTAGAAGTCCACGTCCTTGTAGGCCACCGGACGGATGTAGCAGTTCTGCCGCCAGCCTTCCCGCTGCAACAGGTCGACGGTCACCTTGGCCAGATCGGCCGGGGTGACGTCGAACTCGCAGAGCAGCATCTTGGCGCTGTTGAGAAAGCGCCGGAAGTGGTCTTCGATGCGGAAGACATAAAGCTGCTCCTGCTCCTCGTTCCAGTAGCCGCGGATGCCGCCGAAGCAACCGGTGCCGTAGTGGAAGGTGTTGTTGAGCAGGCTGATGGAGGCCTGTTCAATGGGGACGATGTCGCCGTGGATGTACGCGTACTTGGTCATGATGGCTCCTTTTGTGGGGCGGAGGGCGAGGGGCGGATTGCGTTACGTGGCCGCCACTGCCTGGGTCGCCGCGGATTGACTCTTTGCTTGATCATATACCGGTGTAAGCCAGTCGGCGAACTCGGGGCGGCGTCCGCGCACGGTGTCGAAGTAGAGCGTGTGCAGTTGCCGGGTGACGGGACCCATCCCGCCGTCGCCTAACGTCCGGTTGTCGATGCTGCCGATGGCCGCAAGCTGCACGCCCGTGCCGCACAGAAAAGCCTCGTCGGCTATGTAAAGTTCGGTGCGATCGATGCTCCGTTCCACCACGGGCAAGCCCAGCGCATGCGCGCACAGATGCATCATGGTGCGCCGGGTGATGCCCTCCAGCACGTTGTCGGTGATGGGCGGCGTCACCACCACGCCGTCGCGCACCATGAAGAAGTTGGCCGCGCTGGCCTCGGCCACGTGACCGTCCTGGCTCAGCACCAGCGCCTCGTCATAGCCGCTGAGCAGCGCGTCGCTCTTGATGAGCGCACTGTTGACATAACTGCCGATGAGCTTGCCCCGGGCCGGGATCATGGTGTCGTCGACCCGGCGCCAACTGCTCGTGCAGACGCGCAGCCCGTCTTCCCGGGGCAGGTACGCGCCCATGGGCACGCTGAAGATGGTCAACGCGTCGCGCAGGTTGTGCAGCCGCACGCCGATGATCTCGTCGGCCTTGTAAAGCAACGGGCGGACGTAGCAGTCCTCGCGCCAACCTTCGGTGCGCAGCAGGTCCAGTGTGATCGCGGCCAGTTCCTCGGCCGTGTAGGGCAACTCGGCCAGCAGCAGCTTGGCGCTGTTGAGAAAGCGGCGGAAGTGGTCCACAAAGCGGAAGGCGTAGAGCTGCTCCTGCTCCGGGTTCCAGTAGGCGCGCAGTCCGCCGAAGCAGCCCGTGCCGTAGTTGAGCGTGTGCGTCATCACGCTGACCTTGGCCTGGTCGATGGGCACGATGGCGCCGTTGAAAAATGCGTACTTGGTCATGATTGCCTCGTGGCTTTTGCGGTTGAGACCGGTGCTGACAATGAGAAGTCGCCTCAGCGACTTGTGGCTTTTGCGGTTGAAACCGGCGCTGACAATGAGAAGTCGCCTCAGCGACTTGCGGCAAGTGCGGTTGAAACCGGCGCTGACAATGAGAAGTCGCCTCAGCGACTTGCGGCTCTTGCGGTTGAAACCGGTGCTGACAGTGAGAAGTCGCTGATGCGACTTGCTTCCCCCACGGTTGAAACCGGCGCTGACAATGAGAAGTCGCCTCAGCGACTTGCGGTAAGTGCCTGAGGGCACTTTTCGCTGTTTGTTCCGGTTTCAACCGTGGGAATCGTGTTGCCATTCACGCGCCTGATAGGCGCGATGTACTCGGGAACCTCAATGCGGTCGCAGAAGCGGATCGACTTCCAGCGGCAGCGCCTGGGTCTGCAGGGGCAGCACGCCGGCCCAGACGGGCAGCGCGTAGTCCTCCTCGTCGTCGCCGGGCGGGCCGCTGCGTGATTTCGCCGACGCGCTCTCGATGGCCATGGCGACGACCGTGGTGGCGCTCATCTCCTTGGCCGTGGGTTGGCGCGCATCCGCCCAGCGCCCCGGCATCACATGCTCGGTGATGGCCTCCAGCGCGGCCCACTTGGCGTCGGCGTCGGTGACGAGTTCACCCCGGCCGAAGAGCATGGCCGACCGGTAGTTCATGGAATGGTGGAAGACCGATCGGGCCAGCACCAGCCCGTCCAAGTGTGTCACCGTGACGCAGAGCGGGTGGCCGGCTTCCACGTGCTTGAGCAGCCGACTGGCCTTGGCGCCGTGGAGGAAAATCGTGTCGTCCACCCGCGCATGGATGGTCGGAATCACGTACGGCTGGCCGTCCACCGCGAAGCCCACGTGGCAGATGGGCGCAGCATCGACGATGGCGTAGATCGTCGCCCTGTCGTAGACGCCGCGCGCCGGCAGCCGCCGCACGCGGTTGCGCTCGTCCTGGGCAAATTCCGGCGAAGGTACGGTCGTGCGGCTTTGGTCGGTCATGATGACTCCTGGGTGTGCAATGGCTTGTAGGCGCACGGTCGCCCGGATCTATGCGTCTTCCGCTGGCTTGGGCTGTGGTGCGGCCACGCCGGTTTCGGCCAGTGCGGGATTGTACCAGTCCATCTGACGGCGGGCGAGCATGAAGCGGCCGGGCTCCTCCAGTTGCTCAAAGCCGAACCGGGCGTACAGCCCCTGCGCGTCACGTGTTGCCAGCCAGAAGCTGCGGATGTCGCGCAGCGCCGGGTGGTTGACCGCGCGATCCACCATCCACGTGCCCAGGCTGTGCCCCTGGTAGGCCGGCAGCACGAAGACATCGGCCATGTAGGCGAAGGCCGAAAAGTCGCTGACGATGCGGGCGTAGCCGATCTGCTTGCCCGTCTCCGTCCCCGCGTCCACGTAGAGACCGAAGCAGAGCGAATGCTGCATGGCCTTGACCACCATGCGCTTGGGAATGCCCGGCGACCAGTACGACCGGGTCAGGTACGCGTGAATGGCGTCCACGTCCAGACGCCGCTTGTCCGTCGACAGCAGAAAGCCGTCGCGCCGCCATTCGGTGATCGACCCGTGATCGACTCGCTGATTGATGTCTCCGTCACAGTGTCCTCTCCGGCCATGGCGGTCAACCCGTTTCTGCCGGGGCAAAGAAGACCAGCACACGCAACTCGGTCTCAATGCTGTGAAAGTGGTGCGGCGTCTCCGCGGCCACGTAGACGATGGACCCGGGGCCGGCGCGCGTGTCCGTCCCGTTCACGTTGAGGACCGCGCCCGCTCACCACGTGGTAGACTTCGTCCTCGTCGTGGGGCCGCTGCGGATCGGTGCTGCCCGAGGCCAACACGTACAGCCCCATGCTCAGCGCCGGCGCCCGCAAAAACTCATGATACAACCCGCCCGCGGCCTCATGCGCCGCGTCCAGATCCCTCAACGCAAATGCGTCCCAATCTCCGAAATCTCCCAATCTCCCACCCCCAATCTTCACACTTCAATCCTCAATCCTGTTCCTATACCAACGGCGTCCAATCCCGCACATCGTATGTGGAAGGCGCCTGTTCCTGCATGCGCGCCGTGATGAGCGCGGCCAGCACCTCCACCCCGTGGCGGATGTTGGCGGGCGTCTGGCTGCCGAAGGAGAGCCGCAGATGCTTGTGACGCGTCGGCCGGCTCAGGAACGCTTCGCCCGGGGCAAAGGCCCAGCCGGCGCGCAACGCGGCCTGTTGCAGGTCATCGAAGGCGTGGTCGGCCGGCAGCGTCAGCCACGTGCAGAAGCCGCCGTGCGGTTCGGTCCACCGCACGCCCGCGGGCATGAACCGTTGCAGCGCCGCCAGCATCGTGTCCCGCCGCTCTCGGTAGATGGGCAGCACCCGCCGCAGATGCCGACGCATCATGCCCCGTTCCAGAAAATCGGCCAGCGCCAGTTGGAGCAAGGGCGGGCTGCACAAGTCGTTGGCCCGGCGCAGGGAAAGCAGACGCCGGTTCAACGGCGGCGGCGCCACCACGTAGCCCAGCCGCAGCCCCGGCGTAAAGAGCTTGGACACGCTGCCCAAGTGCGTCACGAGCCCGTTGCGGTCCAGCGACTTGAGCGTGGGCGGCGGCGGCCCGTCGTAGGCCAATCGCGCGTAGATGTCGTCTTCCACGAGCATCAGCCCATGGCGCGCGCTCAACTCCAGCAATTGGCGCCGGCGCGTCTCCGACATGCTCACGCCGGTGGGGTTCTGGAACGACGGGATGGTGTAGAAAAAGCGCGGCCGCTGCTGGATCACCACCCGTTCCAGCGCGTCCAGGTCCGGTCCATCCGCGTCCAGCGGCACGCCCACCGGTTGCAGGCCCTGGGCTTTGAGCGTGTGCAGGAAGCCGAGATAGGTCGGCTCTTCCACCGCGACCACGTCACCCGGCCGCGCCAGCGCTTGCGCAGTCAACGCCAGCCCCTGGGCCACGCCGCTGGTCACCAGAATGTCGTCCGGATCGGCGACGACGCCCCGCTCGTGCAGCCACGCGCTCAGTTGCACGCGCAGGGGCGCGCTGCCCTGGGACGACGCGTAGTTGGCCGCGGCCGGATCCTGGCAGTGGGCGTTGAGCGACTGGCCGAACTCGTGGGCCGGGAAGAGGGCTACGTCCGGCGAGGCGCTGGCCAGCGTGCGCACGCCGACGATGTCGGTCAATTGCACGATGTCGCCGATCACCGCGTCGGGCGTCACGTCCTGGCCGATGGCGGCGACGATGCTCGCGGGCCGCGCCGTGTTGCTCACATACGTGCCCCGGCCCACCGTCGCTTCCACCCAGCCGCCGCTCTGCAACTCACCGTACGCGTTCTGGATGGTCAGCCGGGTGACGCCCACGTCGGTGGCCAACTGGCGCACGGTGGGCAGGCGCGTGCCCGCGGGCAGGCGGCCGTCGCTGATGCGGTCCTTGATCTGTTCGGCAATCTGGCGGTAGAGGGCCGCGTCGCCCTCGCGATCCAGCGTCAGGTCTAGCGTCATGGGTCAGTTGCAGTGAAAGCGGGGGCACACCAATGCGCAAGCCGTGTTTCGCACAAAGCGCTTGCGGACAATGGCGCTATTGTATAGTGACAAATTGACCTTGCCAAGGGACAATCCCCCAAACATCGCTAGGACAATCGCGCCTCACCCGCGTCCACGCCCGTTTCTCACCCATCACGCATCACGTTTCACGCACCCCATCTCGCCTCCCCTGTGGTAAAATATCCGCCGTCACTTGTCCGTCCGCCAATCAATTGCGAGCTTGCCCATGACGCCCATCACCATCTCGTACCTGACCGGCCACATCAAGACGCTGCTGGAGACCGACGACCTGTTACGCGATGTGTGGGTCACGGGCGAAAGGAGGAGTTGGAAGCGCGCCGCCAGCGGCCACGTCTACTTCACGCTCAAGGACAGCGGCGCGACCATCAACGCGGTCATGTGGCGCAACAGCACCGTCCAGCACACGTGGCTGCCGTCCGCCGGCGACCAGATTCTCGCGCACGGCTACGTGGGCATCTACCCCGAGCGGGGCGCGTATCAACTCTACGTCAACCGCATCCAACCGGCCGGGCGCGGGCAACTCTACGCCCAATTCGAGGCGCTCAAGGCGCGGCTCGACGCGGCCGGGCTCTTTGACCCGGAACGCAAGCGCCCCATCGTCCCGGCGCCGGCGCGCATGGGCGTGGTCACCAGTGCGGATGCGGCCGCGCTGCGCGACGTGCTGCGCGTGCTCAGCGCGCGCTGGCCCATGGTCGAGGTAGTGGTCTTTCCCACGTTGGTGCAGGGCGCGGACGCGCCGCCGCAGATCGTGGCCGCGCTGGACGCGGCCAATCGGTACAGCGTCGAGGTGGCGCCGCTGGCGACGATCCTGTTGGTGCGCGGCGGCGGTAGCATCGAAGACTTGTGGGCCTTCAACGACGAGCGCGTCGCCTACGCCGTGGCCCAGAGCGCCGTTCCCGTGATCAGCGGCGTGGGCCATGAGACCGACTTCACCATTGCCGACTTCGTGGCCGACTTGCGCATGGCCACGCCGTCCGCTGCGGCCGCGGCCGCGGTGCCCGACCGAGCCGAGCATCTGGAGCAACTGCGCGCGCTGCGACGTGGCCTTGCCCAACGCGCCGCACAGGAGATCGGGGTGGAGGCGCGCCATGTGGCCCACCTGCGCGGGCGGCTGGCCCGGGTCCATCCCCAGCGGCAACTGGACCAGCGCCGGCAACTGCTGGACGCGCGCCGCGAACGTCTCCACGGGACCGCGCGCGGCCGTCTCGACCGCCGGCGTGAACAGGTGCGCGCGGCGCGCCTGCGCCTGGGTGCGCTGAGCCCGTTGGCCGTGTTGAACCGGGGCTACAGCATCGTCCAGAAGGTCGACGGCACGGTGGTCATGGGTCCGGACGAGAGCGGGACCGGCGAGGCGCTGACCGTGCGCGCGGCGCGTGGCGCGTACACGGTGACGCGCACGGTGGGTTGAGGCGAGCCGGCAACGCGTGCATCAACTTGACGGCTGCGCGGTTGTCGGGCCTGGCCCGTACGGCTCGTCTGAACCAGATCGCGACCTCGTCTTCTTTGCCCAACGCAACCAGATGGGCCCCAATGTCGTTGTAGGGACGAGGGAAGGCCGGGACGGGCGTGATTGCCACCGGCGCGGAAAAGATGCCAATGTCCCGTAACATTTGGTACAATCGCTTTGGAACCGATCCGGAAAATCACGGCAGACCGGCGTGACCCGTCTGTGTGGGCGATATCGTCATCTGTCCCCGGGTATTTCCGCAAAGGTAACGAGCCATATCGTTAGGAATTCGGCTGTTGAACTGGGGAGTCCGTATGTTGTCCAGAAGCAGAACTCATCTACTGACCTTAATGCTGGTGGTGACGGCCATGCTGTTGCTCAGCGGATGTAGCCGCCTCTTTGGCGGCAGCGCGGCGGAAGACGCGACCGAAGTCCCGCGCACGCTGGTGCCCACCTTCACGCCCACGCCGCAGGGCCAGGCGCCGGCCGAGGCGGTTGCCGCCGAACCGGTGGTGCAGCAGGTTCCCGCAGCCCAGGAAGAGCCGCCCGCCCAGGAAGCGGCCCCGGCGCCCGAGTCGCCGGAAGCGACGCCCACGCCCGAGCCCGCGCCGGAGCCGACGGCCACGCCCACGCCCGAGGCCAAGCCGCAGTTCGTGGTCACCCAGGACATCGTCAACGTGCGCCAGGGGCCGGGGACGACCTACGGCATCGTGGGCAGCGTCAACAACGGCACTCCGCTGGATATCATCGGCAAGAATGAGGCCGGTGACTGGTGGCAGATCTGCTGTGTGAATGGCGAGCCCGGCTGGATCTTCGGCCAACTGGGCAGCGCCAGCGACACGGAAACGGTGGCCGTGGCGCAGAACATTCCGCCGGCGCCCGCGCCGCAGCCCGTCGCGGCCGCACCCGCACCCCAGCCGGAGCCGGCCCAGGAAGAGGCCGCGGCCCCGCCGCCCCAGCCTCAAGGTGATCCCGATGCCGGTGCGTGCGGCGGCGATGACGGCTGTAAATTCAAGCTTCGGGGCGGCCCGTCCTTCGGCGGCAACGGCGGCCAGGAGATCAAGCTGCAATTTGCCTTCGTCCACGGCGGGCGCGGTGACGAACCCCAGGGCAGCTACTTCGTGGTCTTGAAGAAGGACGGAGTCAAGCTGCCCGTGCCCGACAGCGTGCGCAGTTGGACCGGCAGCAAGACGCCCGGTCAGTTGGGCGACTACAACTACGAATTCTCCATCGGCACCGGTTCGCTGCCGGGCAACACCGTGGCCGGCAACTACACAGTCTGGGTGCTGGACGGCAACGGCGAGCGCGACAGCGAGATCTTCAACTTCTCCATCGGCGACGCCAACAGCGGCCTGATCTGGATTAAATTTGACCAATCCTAGCGGGCGGAGAAGGTACAGAAGAATCGGGGAAAGCGGGTGCGCCGCATGGATTCCATGCGGCGCACCCGCGTCTCATCACGGCAGGGCGCCGCGGGTCTCCTCGATGAGGGGGTCGATCTCCTGGATCTTGGCGTACTCCGCGTCCCAGAAATCCTGGCCGGCCATGTGCCGAACGTAGCTCGCGTCATAGCCGAAGCGCGTCCACAGATCTTCTTTCATCTGCTGCAAGCGGGCCTGTTGCCCCGGTGCGTTCAGGTCGATAACCTCACCCAGAGACGCGCCCAGAAAGACGCTCTTGGCCCACATCTCCAGTTGATCGTCGTCCGGCTTGCCGCCGATGCGGTCGTACAATGCCTGGCTCACCGACGGGTAGCGGTCGTAGGAATCGGTGGCGATGGTCACCACGTTGTCCTCCGGCCCCAGCCCCAGGTACTTGGCCGTCTTGATCGCACCGACGATGTTGCAGATGCAGCTCGGGCCGAACTTGCCGTAGAGTTCGCACGCCACGTCGCTGGGCACGCCCAGCCGGTCGACCAGCACGTGGGTGGCGCTCTGCATGACCTCCATGCCGCGCACCGTGTCCTCGTCGTGGATGAGCATGAGCAGATCCGTGTTGAAGACATTGTGGATCAGCGTCACCATCTTGTCGCCGATGCCCTCGATGCGGTGTTGACCCTGACCGCCGTCGTAGAGCGTGCTGCACTCGCGCGGCTCCAGGGCGACCGTGCGCGCGTCGCGCCAGAGCGACTTGACGTAGTCGCCCGCGGCCAGGGTGCCGGCGCTGCCCGGTGCGCTCACGAACGCGGCCACGCGGCCGTTGCCGATGTCGCGCACGGACTGGACGACCGCGTCGCCGGTCACGTGGCGGTGGAAGCGGTAGTTCGGCAGCAGTTCGAACTGGGCCAGCACCACGTACTCGTCGGGCTTGCTCACGTACTCGCTGTGGGTGCGCTCCAGCGTGAGGATCACGTCCGACTCGGTGCCGGGCGTCAAGTCCAGATCGCCCTCGTATTTGCGGATGCGCTCGTAGCGCTCGCGGCTCATGTTGTCGGGCATGACGACGATGGCGCGATAGCCCTTGAGCCGGGAGATGTAGGCCGTGCCGATGCCGAAGTTGCCCGTGCTCGGCCCGATGACGGCCTTGTCGCCCGGGCGCAGACCGTCCATCGCCTCGTGCTCGGCCAGGGTGACGTAGGCGGGGCCGACTTTCATGCTGCCGCTGGGGAAGTTGCGCCCGCTCAGCACGACGATGTTGGCCTGGACGCCGGTCAGCTCCTTTCGCAGGACCAGCGCCTCGACTTGGTCGCCGGTGTTCTTCCAGTTGATGTTGAAGAGGTTGACCGCGTTGAGTTCGTCGCTGTTGAGCGCGTCTTTGGCCGCGGTGCGCAGCGCGGACGGCAGCAGCAGCGGGTTGCGCATTTCGGCGTAGGTGGGGCCGGGAATGATGGCAGACATGCGGGCATGACTCCTGATCTGGCGAATGGTCTGGTGAAAGTTGACTGATCGGCAGTCTAAAGCAGATGAAAACGGGTGTCAACGCGCTAACGCGGCGCGCACCGCGTCCAACGTGGGCGCGATGACCTGGACGCCGCCGGTGGCCTGGATGGCCGCGTTCACGTCCTTGAGGCCGCTGCCCGTGTTGATGACGACGATGCATTCCTCCGGGCTGACCAAGCCGTCGGCCTGGGCCT
>JAWKOK010000031.1:0-54612 GCA_041391205.1 Caldilineaceae bacterium | reverse complement strand
GACAATCTGGTTGACCAGAAACGTCACGCTGGTAGCGTGACCTACGAAACTAACGGTCAATCGGTTGTGTGGGAAGAAGTTGTGGGAGTGGGGCGCAGCCCCGACGCCAGCACCTCGCGGTACGCGTCGATACGGCCGCGGCGTAGGGCGGGTTGGCGGCGCAGCAGAAGTTTGCCCCGTTCCAGCCACAGTTGCACGCGGAATTCCAGGAGCAGGTAGCGGCGCAGCAGTTCTGACCATCCCGGCCCAAAGTACTTGTGGACGTAGCGCACCTTGCTGCGGTTGAAGTGGATATGGCGCGCCGCCACCACCTGTTCACTGCTGCGCCCCTCGTAGTGGAGCACCAGCGCGTCCGGCACGTAGACGATGCGTCCGCCCGCGTCCTTGAGCCGCCGGCACAGGTCCACTTCCTCGCTGTACATGAAGAAGCCCTCGTCAAACGGTCCCGCGTACGCGGGCATGCGGATCGCCTCCAGCACATCACGCCGGGCGAGCATGGCCGCACCCACCAACCAGTCCACATCCTGGATGAAGTCGGCCGGCCAATCGTCCATGTGCTGCCGCCGCGCCCACGGGTTCACCGGCAGCGCGCGGCCCAGCCACGTGCTCTCGAAGAAGCCGGTCCAGCGCGTGGGAAAGCGGCGCCGGCTGCTCTGGAGCGTGCCGTCACCGTAGCGCAACTGCGGCCCTGCCATCACCACGCCCGGTGCGTCGGCCACGGCGCGGTAGAGCGTCCACAGGCTGTCGCCGCCGTCTCCACCGGGCGCGATCTCCGTGTCCGGGTTGAGGAAGAAGACGTAGCGGCCGCGGCTGTGGGCATAGCCCAGATTGTTGCCTGCGGTGAAGCCCAGGTTGCTGCCCGCCTCGATGAGCCGCACCCAGGGGAAGTCTCCGCGCACCCGGGCGGGCGTGCCGTCACTGCTGGCGTTGTCGACCACCACCACCTCCAGCGTCGCCGCAGCGGGCGGCGGGCCGAAGTGCCGGAGTTGACCGTCCGCATCATCCGGCCGCGACTCTTGCTCGACGGCGCGCAGGCACGCAGCCAGCAGATCGGCCACGTTCCAACTGACGATGACGATGGAGAGATCGCAGGTAGACATGGGCGGCAATGACGTTACGCACGAACTTCTCGGACGGGTCAGACGGATGTCAGCGCAGCGGGATTCGTGTTGATCCCTGCCGGGAAGTCCACGGAGTTGGCACGAGAATCGTTCAGTACGTGCGCTGGAGGACGAAGTCACACAGCCCGAGCATGGACTGTTTGTAGATGTTGTTGGGGAAGGCGTCCAGATCGCGGCGCGCCAGGTCGAGAAAGCGACGGGCCTCCTGCTGCGCATCGTCGATGGCGCGACTTGCGCGCAGGGCGAGCACCACCTCGCGCACCTTGGCGTCCCACAGCGCGACGTCCTCCTCCTCGGCCTGCTCATGGCACGCGACCAAGTCATCGACCAGAAGCGCCGGGTCGGGCTGGAGTTGCAGAAAGTAGAAGAAGGGCAAGGTGAGCGTGCCCTGGCGTAGATCGCTGCCCGCGGGCTTGCCCAACGTGGCATCGTCGCCGGTGAAGTCCAGAATGTCGTCCACGATCTGGAAGGCCATGCCCAGGTTGTAGCCGTAATCGCGCAGGGCCGCCACCTGGGGGTCGGCGAGGTCGGTGAGCACGGCGGCGCCTTCCGTGGCCGCACAAAAGAGGCTGGCCGTCTTGGCGTAGATGCGCTGGTAGTAGCTCGCCTTGTCCTGGGCGTAGTCATTGCGCGCGAAGAGCTGGCGCAGTTCGCCGTTGACGATGATCTGGAGCGTGTCGCTAAAAATGTGGATGACGCGCATGTTGCGCGTTTCCGCGGCAAAACGGGCGGCGCGGCCGAACATGTAGTTGCCCGCCAACACGGTTGCGCCCTTGCTCCACGACGCGTTGAGCGTGGGCGCGCCCCGGCGCAACAGCGCGTTGTCGATGACGTCGTCGTGGACCAGCGTGGCCGTGTGCAACATCTCCACCGACGACGCAAGCGCGACGATGCGCGCATCGGCCCAGAGCGGCGCACCGTTGCTGTTGTAGCCCGCGGCCATGAAGGCCAGCGCCGGCCGCAGCCGTTTGCCGCCGCTGCCGATCAAGTCGACAAAGGCTTCGGCCAGCGGCGCAAAGACGGAGGAATCGACGGCCTTGAGCTTGGCTTCCACCAAACGCAGCCCCGGG
The DNA here is from genome assembly GCA_041391205.1 of Caldilineaceae bacterium. Classification (GTDB taxonomy): domain Bacteria; phylum Chloroflexota; class Anaerolineae; order Caldilineales; family Caldilineaceae; genus JAWKOK01. Next base: position 52,421 of record JAWKOK010000031.1, on the reverse strand, counting down.
TCCACCGGGGCCAACAACGGACGGACATCCGCAGCAGCCGCGCCGTTGCCGGTGACGCCGTTGGTGGATTGGTTGTTGGTCGCCACAGGCTCAACGCTCGGCGGCGTCGGCGATTTGGCGACGGAACGCGTGTCCAGCACGGCCATTTTCCTCCAGTCCGAAGAAACGCAGCGCCACCGCAGTGGTCTCCGCCGCGACGTCCTCCGGAGCGATCCCAGTAAGTTCGGCCAGTTGCGCACAGACCAGGGCAACGTAGGCCGGTTCATTGCGCTTGCCGCGATGGGGATGCGGGGTCAGGTAGGGCGCATCCGTCTCCAGCATCAACCGGTCGAGTTGCAACCGTGGCGCCTGGGCATGCAGCGCCTTGGCATTCTTGAATGTCACAGGTCCGCCCAAGCTTAACACAAAATTCCAACTGTACGCAGTTTCCGCCAGGGCCAGGTCACCGCCGAACGCATGCAACACACCGGCGAACGGGCGCTGCGCCAACGGCGAGCGGCGAAACGCGGACGACGCCACCCAGGCCGACAGCATGGCCGCCACGTCCTCGTCGGCGTCGCGGTTGTGGATGATGACGGGCAGCCCCAGCTCGGCCGCCAGATCAAGTTGCGCGGCAAAGGCGGCTTGCTGGCGGGCAGGCGGCACGGTGTCCCAGTAGTAGTCCAGCCCGATCTCGCCGATGGCCACGACCTTGGGATGTTGCGCCGCAGCCCGCACGGCATCGAGCGCTGCGGCCAGAGCTGCATCGTCCTCAAAACTCGCGCTGTTGGGGTGGATCCCCACCGCGGCATAGACCGTGTCGTGGGCAGCGGCCAGTTCGAGCACGCGCGGGAAGTGCGCGACCTCGATGCCGGGCACGACGATCAGACCCACGCCGGCGTCGGCAGCGCGCGCCAACACGGCAGTGCGATCGTCGTCGAACTGCGGCAAATCCAAATGGCAATGGCTATCGACCAACCAAGCCATCAACTCCCCCCAACGCTCATTCTACAAACCTTACACAAAGGCCAAACAAACCCTGCCGACCCGTTTGTTCATTTTATCACAGATCGCCGCGCCCCAAAGTAGGTTGACTTTCATATAGCGAGGGGCGAGTTGCGGGGGGCGAGGCCGTCCGCGGCCAAGTTCCCAATCTCTCAGTCTCTCAATCTCTTTATCTCTTGCTCAATATCGTTCCCGACCGCATTCGTTCGCTGAACACCCAAGGAGACCAATCATGATCGTCGTCATGAAAGCCGATGCCACCGCTGCCCAGATCGGCGCGGTGATTGCCAAAGCCGAGCAGATGGGCTGCCAAACCCACCCGATCTACGGGGAGCACCGCACCGTTGTCGCGCTGGTGGGCGACTTGACCCACGTGACCCGGGAAACGTTTAACACGATGGTTGGCGTAAGTGAGACGCTCCGCATCGAGGAGCCGTACAAACTGAGCAGTCGCACAACCAGACCGGAGAACACCGTGATCGAAATCAATGGCACAGGCGTGAAGATCGGCGGCCCGGAGATCGTGGTCATGGCCGGGCCGTGCAGCGTGGAAAGCCGCGAGCAGATCATCGAGACGGCCCAGGCTGTCAAGGCGGCCGGGGCCAAGGTGCTGCGGGGCGGCGCCTTCAAGCCGCGCACCAGCCCGTACGATTTCCAAGGCCACGGCCTCAAGGGGCTAGAATATCTGGCCGAGGCGCGCGAGGTGACCGGTCTGCCCGTGATCACGGAAGTGATGACGGTGGAGACCGTGCCCATGGTCGCGGAGTACGCCGACATTTTGCAGATCGGCGCACGCAACATGCAGAATTACGGGCTGTTGCAGGCGGTGGGCAAGGTGCAGAAGCCGGTGCTGCTCAAGCGCGGCATGAGCGGCACCATCAAGGAATGGCTCATGTGCGCCGAGTACATCGTGAGCAACGGCAACTACAACGTCATGCTCTGCGAACGCGGCATCCGCACCTACGAAACGGCCACGCGCAACACCTTCGATCTCAACGCGGTGCCCTTCGTCAAGAACACGAGCCACCTGCCCGTGGTCGCCGATCCGTCCCACGGCACGGGGCTGCGTGAGCTTGTCCCGGCCATGTCGCGGGCTTCCATTGCCGCCGGCGCCGACGCGCTCATCCTCGAGGTCCACCCCGACCCGGACCGGGCGGTGAGCGACGGGCGCCAGAGCCTGACGCTGGAGGGCTTCGCCGAGCTCATGCAGAGCCTGCGCCGCGTCGCCGTGGCCATGGACCGTTACGTCGGCGAGGCCCCGGACGACCCGGTGGCGGAGTTGGACGCGGCGTTGGAATCGGTTGGGTGAAAACAGCAGGATCCTCGGGCGGTTGTGGCTGGCGGTGATGTTGACTGCGCCCACTGCGCCTTTGGCGCCCACGCTGAAGCTGATCACAGGCGTGGGCGTGGCCTTGTCGGTCAGAAAGACCTTGAAGCCGTTGCCGGCCAATACTTCCGCGGCCGCGGCCGCGAAGTGTTCGGCCTCAAAGCGCCGGTCGTGGCCGACGACGACGCTGCCGGTCTGTCCCGTGGCCAGCAGATGTGAGGCGAAGCCCTGAGTGGCGCGGCGTAAGTTGGCAAAGGTGTAGTCATCTGCGATGCTCGTTGAAGCCGTCCGTCCCAAATTTGATGTCACTCATGCTTGGCTTGCTCCTTGGTGTGAAGTGTGTGAAGGGGATCCCTCTTCTTTATCGCAGGCGGTCGTCGATTCCTCTGCACTGCATGCGATCCAACCACGTGATCGAACACGGCGACCGGGCTGCGACGGTGACAACGTCAGTCACCGCACCCCGGATCCGAACGGGCACTGGGCCGCCAGTGGCAGCAGTATCGCAGCGAGCGAAAAGATTGTGAGGGAAGAACCACTTCCGGTAGAGGTTTGTGCTGATCTGGATGGCGTGACCAGCTTTGAATCTTCCGGAAGCGGAAACACCCGCAGCCGTTTGCCAGGGATATCCCACCGCGCGACAGTAATTTCCTTGAATGAGACGCCGCCAGCGCCACCGGCATCTGCGTCCGGCGCGGTTGCGGCTGTCGTTTCAGTCCGGCAGAGGGCCTGCGACGTCCAGCTCACGTCCAGATACTCTTGCGCCCGGGCGGATGACATGAACCTTGGCGTGGCTGAGGACGCCGCAGATAGCGGCAGCGCCAACAGCGCGCCGTGGCGCGATGATCGCGGCCATATCGCACGTCCAGCGTCGGAGCCGCGTTGACGGCCAGCGCCGTTGCCAGCCCTCCGGCAGCAACGCCGCTGTGCCGGATCGTCGCCAGCGCCGTCCGAACGCCAGGACCAGCCCAGCCCGTTGAGGTTGGCCGCGTCCAGTGCCGCTCGCTGACATGTAGTGATAGTCAGCTGTGCCAGAAACCGCCTGCGGGCGTAGTCGCAGCGCGCCTGGAGATTGCCCGACGGTCAGCGTCGCCGGGCGTGATGACCAGCGTTTCGCCGGTCTCCAACGCCAACGCGGCCTCCTGCATATTCATATGGGCCTGTACGTAGTCGCCGTCGCGCGTGATTGATCCCAGATTGTTGAGGGCGTTGGCCATGCCGCGCGACGTAGCCTGCGGCACGTGCGCGCGCCAGACACGCCTCGTAATGGGCGCGCCTTCGGCATATGGGCCCTGATTGCTGAAACAGATGCCCAGGCCGTTATGCGCGAGCATGGCGCATTGTCCGCGCCGCCGCGCTGAACGTGTCCAAGCCCGAGCAGCAGGCCTATGACGTCGCTCGTTTCATGCGCACGCGCGCCGTCCCGGCCAGCCACAGCGCCTCGGCAAGCCCGCCATGTCGCCCTCGCTCTGCAACACGGGCGCGGCCACGTCCGTCAACGCGGCGACACGGGGAAAGTTGCTCAGGTTGAAGAGATGCTCCGCCTGGCCCAGTTGGAGCCGGGCGCGCAAGCCGGTCAACCCGTCGACCAAGGCCGCAGACGCTGCGGTCGCAGACGCCGCGGTCGCCAGCGCGGGTCGACGGCCGCGGACTCCGCGCAAAGAGTTGCTCACCTCGCCGAAGAGCCTGGCGGATTCGTGGGGAAACAGGCCAGCATGGGCGCGGCGGCGGCCAGCGCCTCCACGACGTCCGGTGTGGGCGCGTCCTCCACCTGGGCCACCAACCAATGCCAGGCGGCCAGCACATTGTCGATGTCGTCGTTGATGGCGGCCAACGCCTCCGTCTCGGCGCCTGGCGCGCTGGGGCGTCAACGGTGCTGGCCGCCGGGCAAGTGGTGGGCGTGGGCAGCCTGCACGCCGTGCTGCGCGGCCGCGCGGAGAGTTCGTCCCAGGCGTGATGGCGCAGCAGCTCGTGGATGGTCAGCCGTCGGCAAAGGCCGTCGCGGATCGACTGCGCTGCACCATGGTTCAGTCGATCAGCCGGGCCAGGACCAGGTGACGCGTGCCGCCATGCGCTGGCGTGCGTAGTCGAAGCCGCCCCGAAGACGGCCAGCCGGGCGAAGACGGTGCGCTCCTCCGCGGCCAGGCGCTGCCACGAGTAGGCGAAGGTGGCGCGCAGGCTGCGGTGGCGCGCGGGGACGTCGCGCATCTCGGTGGAGAGGAAGTCCAGCCGCGCCGCGATCTGATCGGCGATGTCGGCGCAGGAAAGCAGGTGCGCCCAGCCGGCGGCCAATTCAACGCCAGAGGCATGCCGTGGACCAGCCGGCAGATGCGCACCACGTCGGGCGCGGCCGCGGCCAGGTCAAAGCGGGGGTTGGTGCGCCGGGCCCGCTGGTAGAAAAGCTCGACCGCGCTGAAACGCAGCAGCGTGTCCACGTCGGCCGCGGCCGGGTCCATGTCCGGCGGCGGCACGTCCAGCGCATCGACCGCGTAGAGCCATTCCTCGTAGAGATGCAGCCGCGCGCGCGAAGTCACCAACAGGGTCAGCGCCGGGGCCGCGTTGAGGAGATCGGCGAGCACCGATGCCACCGGCGCCAGCTGCTCGAAGCTGTCGAGCACGATGAGGCAGCGTTTGGCGGCGAGGAAATTCTGCAACTGTGCCAGCGGCGCTCGACACCCGAGAAGGCAAGGCGGAGCGCACCGGTCACGGCCACAAGAGCGCGCCTGTTCGGTGACGCCGGTGAGCGCGTGACGTAGAAGAGACCGTCGGCGAAGTGGGGCGCGGGCGTGACGCAGATTGTGGGCTACCCGTTGCGCCAGCCAAAGCTTTTAGCTCCATGCCGCCCGGTCCCACCAGGGTGAGGAGCCGCATTCCACGTCAAGCACACTGGGCGCCGATCTCACGCTGCTTCACGCGTGCGCCCCACAAAGCCGCCCGCGGGTGTGCGCAGGTTATGGGGCCGCGGTCCTAGTGCGGCGTCATTTTGTGCCGCGACACGCGCACCGGGCGCGTGCAGATTGGGCGCATGCAACAACTCCTGCATGGCCGCACCCGGTGCGACCCCCAACTCCGCCTGCCGCATACTCTGCGTACAGCCGCTGCGCAGCCGCGCGCTGGCCCGAGGCCAGCAGCATCTCCAGCAGATCCCGGTGCACGTCCTCGCGCAGCGGGTCCAGCCGGGCCAGACGCTGGGCCACGGCGATGGCAGGGCCGTACTCCTGGCGCGCCGCGTGCAGGCGCGCCAGCCGGGTCAACACGTCGATCAGACGCTGGCGCCATTGCTCGGTCTGGAAGAACTGCCATTCATCGGGGTTGCGCTGTCGCGCAGGGGTGAAGCCGGCCAGGAAATCGTCCCGGTAGAGCGCGGCGGCGTGGGTGAGACGGTCGATGGCCGCACGGTCCGGTGCAGCCAAAACCGCACCCGTCGCCGCGGTCTGGACGGCCATGAATTCGTGAAGATCCACCGTGAGGTCGGCGGTCTCCCGGCAAGGACACATGCGTGCGCGCCACGTCCAGCCGGGCCAGATGCCGGCGGCGCGCGCTTGACGGCATTCAACGTAGCGCAGTTTCGTGCCCGCGCCGTGTCCGGATTCGGGCCAGAGGAGTGCCAGTTCCGCCCGGGTATGGGGACCGGGATGCGCAGCCAGGTACGCCAGCAGCGCCACCGCCTTGCGTGAGTCAAAGCTGATCGGCGCGCTGTCCAATGTCACCTGGGGCGGGCCAAGAAACGAAAGCAGGAGTGTCGGCATAGCAGCGATTGTAGCGAGATCGACGGTTGTCGCCAAGACGGACTCAGCATGTCCAGACGTCAGCGTGCACGGGAAAGTAACGTGGCGGAGTTCCTAACGCTTTCCTAACGCACGGCAACGTATGCTGGGCACAAGCTCATGGGTGCGCCCATTTTTCAAGTAACACAAAGCCAGTTTTGATCTGGACCCTGTTGTGAGTCAATCGATTCGCGGTTCCTCATCTGTTCACCGTGCGCGCCTGGCTGGAAGAAGTCGAAGATCGCCAGTTTGAATGTCGCGGCGTCCAGCACGGGTTGGACGGTGCCTGCGTGGCATTTTCAGGGGTGGGCGGCCATGATCGACTTCATGCACGACGTCATGCAGCCCGTGTCGCCGGACGCGGCAGCGACACGCCACCCGCGTGACCGACCGACGGCCAAACCACCCGACTCTCTCATGCCGCAGGTACACGGCCGCTGCGGCCGTGCATTATCAGCCAAAGGAGAACAAACCCATGCCTCACCAACGTGATCATCGTCGTGGCGACCGTGACGCTGGCCGTGGCAGCCCTGCTGACGGGTGGCTTGCGTCTGCCGGTCGACGCCCAGGCAGCGGGCAACATCCCCGAAATGATGAGCTACCAAGGCTATGTCACCGACAGCGGCGGCACAGCGCTCAACGGCACCTACGCCATGACCTTCGCCATCTACGACAGCAGCAGCGACGGCACGGGCATTGAAGAGACCCACACCGGCGTGACGGTGAACAGCGGCTACTTCGCCGTCATGTTGGGCAAGCCAGGGCATCGCCGCTTGCGCCTCGGTCTTCGACGGCGCCAACCGGTATCTGCAAGTGACCATCGGCAGCGATCCGCCGCTGCCGCGCCAACGCATCGGCGCCGTGCCCTACGCGCTGCAAGCCTACACCGCGCGCACCGCGGTGGAAGCCACCCAGGCCATGACCGCGACCTACGCCATGACCGCGACGGTGGCGCTCAACGCCGGCGGCAGCGGCGGCTACGAACACGTCATCGTGGTGGCCAAGAGCGGCGGCGACTACACGTCGGTGGCGGCCGCGCTGGCGAGCATCAGCGACTCCTCGTCGAGCAACCGCTATCTGGTCTACGTGGCGCCGGGCACCTACACCGAGACGTCGCTGGTGGACGTCAAGCCGTACGTGCATTTGCAAGGCGCCGGGCAGAATGTGACCGTGGTGACCTCAGCGCGCAGCGGCATCGCGTCCGGCGTGCTCGACGGCGCCACCGTGCGCATGCGCGACAACGCGCAGGTCAGCGACATCACCATTCTGAACGAAGCCACCACCAATGACGTGGCGGTCGGCGTCTACATGGAGAACGTGTCCCACGGTACGCTGCTCAAGGATAGCACGGTGAAGACCCTGGGGACGGTGGCCAATCTCAACACGGCGATCTATCTGCTGGAAGCGGAGCCGACCATCCGCGGCAGTTGGCTGCAAGGGACCGGCACAGCCTCAAACCTGGTCGGTCTATCCAGCGAGAACGGCGATGACGGCTTCCCGCGGGCGCGCATCGACGACAGCACGATCCTGGCCGGGAATGACAGCACCGAAAGCTGCGCCGTCCCCACGGGCACCGCGTTGTCACTCTTCGAGTCGTCGCCGACCATCAACAACAGCCACATTTGCGGTGGCGCGCGCGCCGTGTTCCTGGGCATCAGCGGCTTCCCCGCCATCCACCACTCGACCGTGCGCGTCAGTACCGGCTTCAACGCGGCGCTGACCGAAACGCCGGCGAGCGGCATCGTCTCCATCGCCACGTCGCGCGTCGACAACTTCAACGATGCGTTCGAGGGCACGCCGCCCCGCTGCGCCTACACCTACAGCTTGAACTACGACACGCTGGATCAAAACTGCAGCAACGGACCGGTCGCCCAGTAGCGGATGAACAGGAGAGCAGCATGAAACCTCATTTGAAACGTGCAGTCCTGCTGTACGTGACGGCTGCGCTGCTGCTACTGGCCTTGACCGGGGTGGCGCTGGCCGCGGGGGAAGTCATCCCGCGCGCGGGCAGCGGAGCCGGCGGCGGCAGCAGCACCAACGGGCAGACAACCGTGCGCAGCGCGTTCGGGCAGCCGGTGGTGGGCGTGGTCGGCAACGCGCAGACGACGCTCTGCAGCGGCTTTGCCTGCGGCATGGGCGTCATGGCGGACGACCCCATCACGGCGCTCAGCGCCAGCAACGACGGGCCGACGGTGCTGGGCGCGATCACGACCTTCAACGCCACGGCCACCGGCGGCAGCAACGTCACCTACGCCTGGGACTTCGGCGACGGCAACAGCGGGTCCGGCGCGAGCCCAGCGCACATCTACGCTGCGACCGGCGCGTACACCGCCACGGTCACCGCGAGCAACGGCGCCGGCAGCCTCAGTGCCCAGACGGTGGTCGAGGTGAGCAACGCGGTGGTCGAGGTGCGCAATTTCCTCTTTGACCCGACCCCGGTGACGATCCCGCGCGGCGGGCGCGTCACGTGGGTGCGGATCGAAGGCAATCACAACGTGCGCGCCGACGACGACGGCTTCAGTTCCGGCCCGCCCAGCAGCACATGGATCACCTACAGCCGGCGCTTCGAAACCGTGGGCACCTTCCCGTACTACTGCGAGTTGCACGGCGGCCCCGGCGGCGCGGGCATGAGCGGCGTCGTCATCGTGGAAGAGAGCACGGACACGCCCATCACCGGCCTGACCGCGGCCAACGACGGGCCGACGGTGCTGGGCGCGCCCACCGCATTCACGGCCGCGACCGCGAGCGGCAGCAACGTCAGCTACAGTTGGACCTTCGGCGACGGCACCGGCGCGACCGGTCCGGCGCCCCAGCATACCTACGCCGCGGCCGGCACCTACGTGGCCACGGTCACCGCCATCAACGACACGGGCTCCATGTCCGCCCAGACCACCGTCGAGGTGTCGCATGCGGTGGTGGAGGTGCGCAACTTCGAATTCGTGCCCGGCACGGTCACCATCAACCCGGGCCAGCGCGTCACATGGGTGCTGATCGAGGGCACCCACAACGTGGTGGCCGACGACGGCAGCTTCACTTCGGGCCCGCCCAGCAGCGCCTGGACCACCTACACCGAGACCTTCGCCACGGTGGGTGACTACCCGTACTACTGCGCGCTGCACGGAGGACCCGGCGGCTCGGGCATGTCCGGCCGCGTGCTCGTGCGCGAAGGCACATCATCGGGGGACGAAAAGGTCTTCCTGCCGCTGGTGTATCCGCCGGATTAGGCGCTGCGGATGCAGCAACATACCAGGTTTTTTGCTCAAGGTTGAAGATTGAAGATTGAAGCGACTGCCGCGACTGCTTCCTTGAAACACAGCACGCGTCCAATCTTTAGTCTTCAATCTTTAGGGGGGTTCTCATGCAGAAAACGATGCAGACATGCCTGATACCACGCCGTGTGCAGCGTTCATTGCGCTGGGGCTGCTGGTGCTCGCGCTGCTCGGCCGGTGCGGTGACGCCGGTTCACGCGCAGACGCCCGCGGCGTGGGACGACGCCATGGCCGACTTCTGCGCGGCCGACGCCATCATGATCAAGTTCCGGGACGCCGCCCATCCGGCTGCGCGACGGTGTACCGGTGAATGTGGCAGCTGACGTCCAGGCGGCGGGCATCGGCGCGCTCACGCGCTGGCGGCGGCGGCACGTGGACGCGGCCATGACGTGAGCGAGGCTGCGCTGGACGAACTGCGTGCGGAAGGCCAGGTGCGCAGCGGCGCGCCACTCCCGATCTCAACAACTACCTGCGCTGGAGCTGCCGCCGGGCCTGGACGTGCCCACGGCGCTGGCCCAGTTCGGCGCGCCTGCCCGACGTGGAATGGGTCGGGCCGATCCCCAAGCCGGTGGCGTCGGCTGCGGTGCCGAACCTGGTGCATCCCGGCGGCATCACCGGCGACGTGGCCGCGGATCGCTACCAGCAGTATCTCGACCCCGCGCCTGAGGGCATCGATGCGCGCTGGGCCTGGTATGGGACCAACGGCACCGGCGCCGGCGTGCGCATCTGCGATCTGGAGAAGAATCTCAATCGCGATCACAGCGACCTGGGCACGGTCAAGGTGCTGAACCCCGGCCCGAATCCGGCCAATGACGACAACCACGGCACCGCGGTGTTGGGCATTCTGGCCGGTGAAAACAACGGCTTCGGCGTCACCGGCATCGCCCACGACGCGTCGCTCTACTTTGCGGCCACGACCAGCACCGAGGGCTTCAGCTTGGAAGGCGCGATCACCCGCTGCGCCGCCAACCTCCAGGCCGGCGACATCATCGTTATCGAGGCGCAGACGGTCGGCCCCAACACCAAACCGGCAGAGGACCGGGCCTGGTCGTCCGAGGGGCTGGTGCCGGTGGAGTGGTACAAGCCCGCGTACGACGCCATCAAGAGCGCCACCGCGGCCGGGCGCATCGTGGTCGAAGCGGGGGCCAACGGCGCGGAAGATCTGGACAGCGCCGACTACCAGACGGGCAACGGCGGCCACTACCCCTTCAAGCCGGAGAACGATTCGGGCGCCATCCTGGTCGGCGCGGGCAACTCGCCCTACAGCGGCGGCACCAACCGCGCGCCCAGTTGGTTCACCAACACGGGCGCGACCATGGACGTCCAGGGCTGGGGCGACGGCATCGTTACCACCGGCTACGGCGACCTCCACCCGGGCGACGCCGACCCCGACGACAAGAACCTCTGGTACAAGGAATCGTTCGGCGGCACTTCAGGCGCGACGCCCATCGTCGCGGCGCGGCCGCGGTGCTCCAGTCGGAGTTTCGGGCCGTCAACGGGCGTTCGGCCACCGCGGCCGAACTGCGCACGCTCCTGCGCAACACGGGCACGCCGCAGACCGGTAGCGGCAACATCGGGCCGCTGCCCAATCTCAAGGCGGCCATCATCCAGCTCTACGATGACGCCGGCGCGCTGCCGACCGTGGCGCCGCCCACGCTGTCGCCGACCAGCGGCACATACAACATGCCCATCCAGGTGACCATCGGCTATGGGAGCGGCCAGAGCGGCAGCAACACCAACATCCGCTACACCCTCAACGGCGACGAGCCGGTGGACGACTCCTTCATCTTCATCCCCGAGCAGGGCGACACGCTCTATCTCAACTACGGCGTGACTCTCCGCGCGCGTGCCTGGGTGCGTGACGACGGGCTGGGCCGGGTGCTGGAAAGCGACGTCGCGTCGGCCACCTACACCAGTTCGACGCCCAAGGTGGCCACGCCGGTCATCACGCCGGGGGAAGGCAGCTACAGCCAGGGCCAGCAGTTCACCCTCGCCACCACTACGCCGGGCGCGACCATCCGCTACCGGACCGACGGCCGCGCGCCCAGCTTCTTCTATCCCGGCACCGACTACACCGGGCCGATCACCTTGGACGCGGGGCAATACGAGATCGTGGCCCGGGGCTACAAGGACGGCTACTACAAGAGCGATGCCGCCTACTCCGGCCCCATCGACGTCAACGCCATCGTGCTGCCGGCGCCGACAATCTATCCCAACGGCGGCAATTTCAACGGCGAGACGACCGTCTACATGGGCAGCACGGTGTTGGGCGCGGAGATCCGCTACACGCTGGACGGCACGGAGCCGACGGCCACATCGCCCCGCTTCGAGGAACCGCTGCTTCTCAACCCCGACGGCAACTCGGCGGTCGTCACCGTGAAGGCCCGGGTCTTCCTGGCGCCGTACACGCCCAGCGAAATCCGCGAGGCGACCTACACCATCGTGGCGGTGGTGGACCCGCCGCAGGTCAACAAGAACCAGGAAACCGACGAGGACTTTGCGACCGTCACCATGAGCGCGCCGCAGCCGAACGCTACGATTCGCTACACCACCAACGGTGCGGAGCCGACCAGCTACTCCACCGCCTACGCCGGGCCCTTCACGCTGGGGCCGGGGCTGTACACCATCAAAGCCAAAGCCTACCGGGGCGTTGCCACGCCGAGCACCACCACCACCGTGGAGCTGGCTGTGGCCAACAACACCGAACCCATCACCGACCCGGTGCTCAACCCCTTCAGCACGCGCAACTACGTGGAGCCGTTCACCATGACCATGCAGACCGACACGCCCGGCGCGGTCATTCGCTACACGGTCACCACCGACGGCTCCATCGCGCCCGACCCCACGCCGCCGGGCCAGGCGGGCGCGCAGACCTACGCACAACCCCTGCGCATGGACACCAACGGCCAATATCGCTTCAAGGCCCAGGCGTTCAAGGACAACGGCGCGGGCGGCTTCAACAGCAGCAACGTCATCGGCACGGGCACCTTCGCGTTGAGCGATCCCCTGGGCGCGGCCACGGTTCCCACCATCGTCCCGCCGGGCGGGCTTTACACCGACACCGTCGATGTGAGCTTCACCGGCGCCCAGTTCGAGACCTTCTGGTACACGCTGGACGGCAGCGAACCCGTGGCCGGGCCGCCGGCCGAGCCGCCCACCCAATTCGGGAACTCGTCCACCGTCTTCCCGCTGGCGGAGCCGACCACCGTGCGCGTCAAGGCATATCGGCCCTTCTTCAGCGCCAGCGCTGACGCCACGACCGAGTTCCGCTTTGTCTGCGCCACGCCCACGGCGACACCGGGCGGCACGTACACGGAGAGCGTGACCGTGAGCATGGCGTCGTCCACGCCGGCAGCCGACATCCGCTACACGCTGGACGGCAGCGAACCCACCGGCACATCTCCGGCCTACGCCGGGCCGCTGACGCTGGAGGCCACGACCACGCTCAAAGTCAAGTGCTTCCGGGGTGCCTTCACGCCCAGCGCAACGGCGACGGAGCTTTACATCATCGAAGACGCGCCGCAGTCGCCGTCCATCGCTGCACAGCCCCAGGACGAGACCGCGGACGCGGGCGCAAACGTCACGCTCAGCATCGAACCGGCCAATGTGATCTCCACGACGGTCGCCATCCAGTGGCAGTTCAACGGCCGCGACATCGCCGGCGAGACGGATCCGACCATCGAGATTCCCAATGCACAGCCGGCCAACAGCGGTGAGTACCGTGCGCTGGTGCGCGACGAGGGCGGCCAAGTCACCAGCGAAACGGCCACCGTGTCCATCAGTCCGGCCGCCATCACCGGGCTGACGGCCGCGGCGGACGGTCCCACCGTGTTGGGTGCAGCCACCCACTTCGCGGCGGCAGTGGCCACGGGCGATGGCGTCAGCTTCACATGGGACTTCGGCGACGGCAGCGGCGGCGACGGCCCCAACCAGCCACCTATGCGGCCGTCGGGACGTACACGGTCACTGTCACCGCGAGCAACAGCGCCGGTTCCGCGAGCATGACACTCGCGTCGAAGTCGTGGCCGGGGCGGAGACCATCACCGGGCTGGCGGCGGGCAGTACCAGCCCCACGCCGCTAGGCGACGCCACCACCTTCTTCGCCACGGTGGAAGCGGGGACGAGTGTGACTTTCGGCTGGATCTTCGGCGAGCGGGAACACGGGCACCGGCACCCGCGTGGAACACACCTACGCCGCGCCGGGCAGCTACACCGTGACGGTGACGGCGAGCAACAGTCTCAGCGCGGTCAGCGCCACGTTGACCGTGGAAATCCTGGCGCCGCCCACCGAAGAACCGGCGGCGCGTCTATCTGCCGTTGCTGCAACGGTAACAACAGGACGACCAACGGCATACGCGCGACGAGCCGGGCTTTGGAGCAAAGCCCGGCTCGTCCTGTCCATCTACCGGAGGTTACCAGCCGCTGCCCAGCGGCATCACATCCGAAGCGACCAATGTGGACGGCGAACCAGCTTCTTTGTCGTCGGAGCGCAGCCCGCCCAGCAGCCACTGACCAGCGTCCCCGCATAGAATCGTGCCCGTTCGACCGTGGCGCGTCCGGGGGATACGTTCGGTCCATGCGCCGCAGGAACGACTCGCCGTAGTTGTTGAGCAAACACGCAAGATCCACAGCCGGGTCGCCCAGGCGGCCGTGCCGAAATCGATGATGCCGGTGATGCGCCGCGCGTCCCGATCACAGAGGACGTGGTACGGGCCGATGTCGCCGTTGATCAGCACCGGCGTGTGGGCGAGAAACGCGGGATCGTCGAGCAAAGCGGTTGGAAGAGGCGGCGAGTCCATTCCTGGGCGTCGCGCATGAGCAGGGTATGACGTCCACCGCTATGTCCGCGTACAGACGGCGCCAGTCGTCAACGCTGCGCCTGCGTCGGCGACCGGGATGGCGTGGGCCGCCAGAACATCCTGGGGAATGGTGTGGAGTTGGCGCAGAAAACCGGCCAGCGTCGCCGCCACCCCGTCCTGGTCGGCCGCGGGCCAGCGACGTAGATCATCGATGATCAGCGGGTCACCAGGCAGAAAGCGATAGCTGACCATGTCGGGCGCACATACGTCGAAGTCGGGCAAGGGGACATCCACATGGCGCCGAACGAGTTGCAGGATGTCTGCCTCGCGCCAGAGTTGGGCCGCCCAGTCGTGCTTGGGGAAGCGAAAGACACGCGCGCCGCCGACGATCACCACGTCATTCGCCAGCCCGTCCCGGTTGACGTGGAGGTCCGTGAGCGGCAGATCCGGAAAGGCTTCCCGTATGCGCTCAAGCCGTTGGAGAGCAACCACATGCTCAGGCATGACGCCTCTATGTCCGCAAGCGCGGCATGGTCGAGTCCGCACCCGGCTAGTTCATTGCAGCGTAAATACCACGGCGAAAATTCGGCACTTTTACCACTGGTAAAATCGTGGACCCATTTCCGCCGGGATTTACTAAACCGACTGCGGCTCCTGCCCGAAGGAGGACCGCCGTCAGCCATGAAAGCGGCTTCGTCGGGCGTGGATGTCCGGCCAAGGGCGACGTTGCGATGGGGAAAGCGCCCAAAGCGCCGGATGATCTCCAAGTGCTGCTCGGCAAAGGGGATGGCCGCAATGGCCATTTCCTGGGCCGGGCCGACTTCTTCGGCCAGCGTATGCAGGCGCAGACATTCTTGCTGGGCCGCCACGTCTTCCGCGTGCATGAGCGGCATGTAGAGGAACTGGCGCTCGATGGGCAGCAGCGCCGTCAAACCCTTGTGCCGTGGCCGTACGCACCAGGGCCAGCGCCTTGGCGTCGTTGGCAAAGGCCGCGCCCGTGCCGCGATGGATGTTGCGGCTGAACTGGTCCAACACGATGACCAACGCCAGTAGTCCTCGAGGCGTCGCGGCCCAGTCGTCAATGCGCCCGCCGCGCCTGTGCCAACGTGTCGCCGAAACGGGCCGTGATCTCAGCATCCACAGCCGCCACCGTTGAACCAGATCTCCTGGCGCGCCTGCCACGAGCCGCCCGACCCGTCGTCACCAAACCAGTAGTCAAGTACATCCTGTGCGGTTGCCATCGGTCTACCTCGTGCTTCTTCGTTGATCAACTTCCGGGTCAGTCGGCAATATTCTTCTGCGCGACCACTTTAGCAGGCGCACGCGCACCAGCAGTTCGCCATCCACCGCGTTGCGTCGCCCGAATTCCTCGGCGCGCCTCACCCACGTAGCGGCGGGCGATGGCGGTGGAATAGGGCAGCATGTCCGCGGGCGCGGCGCAGTCTGCGTACGGTCGCCCCTGTACCATAACAAAGACGGAAGCAATGCCCGCAACAGCGGCTACAATCGGCCCCGGGCATGCACCAACCGCACTGCAGCGCAGCCGCGAGATAGAGCGCCGCCGCCGCCAGCAGAACGGCACGATAGCCGAACGTTACAGCCAACGCCACGCCCGCCGCGGAGCCGACCACGCTCATGACGCCGTTGACACTCCGCGAGGGCCACTTGCCGCCGGTCCACCGCGCCCACTTGACGCAGCCCCAGCGGGAACGGTGCGCCCATGAAGACGCCACGGGCGCAAGTGCCAGCAACGTCACCGCTACGCGCAGCGGCCCGGCCGCCGATGGCACGCGGCGCCGGCAGCGGCCAGGGCAGCAGCCACGCCACCACGGCCAACGCCACGGCGGCGGGCGCCCACGCGCACCGTGGACACGCGCGCCGAGCACCCCGCTGCCCGCACCGCCCATGACCAGCAGCCCGGCCAGCACCACCGTCACGGCCTGGGCGGATGGCCGAGCAGACCCTGGGTCTGCTGGAT
This sequence comes from Caldilineaceae bacterium, assembly GCA_041391205.1. Taxonomy (GTDB): domain Bacteria; phylum Chloroflexota; class Anaerolineae; order Caldilineales; family Caldilineaceae; genus JAWKOK01. Next base: position 36,297 of record JAWKOK010000031.1, on the reverse strand, counting down.
GACGGCGATCTCCACCAGCATGAAGCCCATGCCCAACGCGCCGAAGTAGACGGGTGACCAGGGAACCGCGCCTCCGGAGCCAGCCGGCGCTGCATCCGGATGACGCCGGCGATCCCCACCACGACCACCGCCAGCAGCGCCCAGAGCAGGCGACGCAGTTGGCTGGGCAGTCCCGGCTCGAAGAGGTAGAAAAAGGGGCGGTCGTCGGTGGTGGGCGCGAGGTTGCCGTCGCTTGCGGCCAGCACAGCGGCGAACGTCTGCGCGCCGCTCACCACCGCGTCCAGGGGCGGGTCGGCCAGCACTTGGGGCAGGAAGAGCGGCGTGAAGCCGACTTGCCGCGCCACTGCGCCCAGCGAGAGCGAGTCGTCGCGTGTGAATGGTGCGTTGCGCACCAGCAGCAGCGGCACAGCCGGGTCCGCCGCGCCGTCCAGGAAGACCATCACGTGTTGCAGCGCCTGCGCGTCGTCCATGCCCTGGCCGCGCAGCACGGTCAGCGCGGTGGCCAGCGCCCGGGTGAGCGTCGGCTCGTCGTAGAGCTTGAGCGCCAGTTGGCCGCCGGGACGCAGGTGCTCCAGGTAGGTGGCGAAGGCTTCCACGGTGAGGGCGCGGTTTTCGACCAGCGTGAAGCCCGTGCGCTCGGCGGCCTGGGTCAGCACGTGGGAGAGGAAGATGAGATCGTAGGCGGCGTCCTCGCGCGTCAGCACGTGGCGGCCCTCATCCACCACCACGCGCACGTCGGGGCGCGCGTACAGGTCACCGTTGTAGTCGCCGAACGCACGCACCATGTCCACGCTGGCCGCGTTCACCTCCACGGCCACGATCTCCTCGGCGCGCCCTTGCACGGCAAACCACACATCCGCGCCCCCGCCCGGCCCGATGATGAAGACGTGGGACGGCTGTTCCGTGGCAAAGGGGAAGAGGCCGATGTCACGCCAGAGCGCCGGGTCGCCGGCCGCGGGCGGCATGACCGAGCCGGCCGCGCCGTCCATGTAGAGCTCGTACGGGCGACCGTCGCCGGGGTCGACCAGATCGGTGCGCGCAAAGGAGTCCCACGTCGAGGCCAAGAGGCGGCCCGACCCGGCGAGGCTGTCCAGAACGGGCTTGGCGGTCGGCGCACGCGCCCAGTCCAGGGCGAGGACGGGGCGGGCAATGTTGACCAGCAGCAGCGCCGCGCCCGCCGCGGCCACCACGGTCACCGGCGTGCGCAGCGTCCCGGCGAGGAGCAGACCGGCCAGCGCCGGCAACAGCGCGGCCGCCACCAAGCCGTTGACCACGCCCACGGTATCGAGCAGCGGCAGCGTGAGCGCCGCGCCCACGCCGGCCCCCACGAGATCGGCGCGGTAGTATGCGGGGCTGTGGGCCGCGTCCAGGCTGAAGAGCGCGCTCAACGTCATGCCCAGGCCGAGGAAGGGCAGCGCGGTCAGCCCGAACTGGATGGCGCCGCCGCCCAAGTCGGGCCACGTGAGCAGGAACGCCGTCACCAGCAGCGCCGTCACGCTCGCCCCGCCCGCGTACCAGGGGATCAATTCGGCGCGCGCCAATGCCGGTCGCCACGCCACCAGGCCCGCGCCCAGCCCAATGCCGAGCACCGCCAGCGACAGCACCACGAAGACGTAGGGTGGATAGTAGAGGGTGGAAAAGAGCCGCGTCAGCCCGATCTCCAACATCAAGCCGCCCGCCGCCAACAACGCCACACCGAACGATTTCATCTGCGACCCTCTAGCTTGCATGGGCAGCAAGGGGGGAGCCACAGATGAACACAGATGAACACAGATCACTGAAATTCAATTTTCTAAACCGAGCCCCACAGAAACAACGAATGAAAGCATATTTCATGTGTTTTTATCTGCATTTGTCTTATCATGTTCATCTGTGTCCATCTGTGGCTGACTTTTTTGGACTGTCTTCAACCGCGCTAGCGGTCTTTCAGTCGCGGGTCGAGGACGTCGCGCAGGCCGTCGCCCAGGAAGTTGAAGCCCATGACGGTGAACATGATGGCCAGGCCGGGAAAGATGCTCATCCAAACCGACTGGTTGATGTAGCCGCGCGCCTCCGAGAGCATGCGGCCCCAACTGGGATCGGGCGGCTGGGTGCCCAGGCCGAAAGCTGAGCGCGGCCTCAGCGAGAATGGCGAAGGCCAGACTCAGCGAGACCTCCACGATGAGCGGCGCCAGCGAGTTGGGAAAGATGATCTGGGCCAGAATGCGCCGGTCTTTGGCGCCGGTGGCCCGGGCCGCTTCCACAAATTCCTGTTTGCGCACGCCCAGCTTTACCGCCGCCGCGCAGCTCGCGCAGATGGGGATGTAGACGATGCCGATGGCGATCATGGCGTTGGCCACGCCCTTGCCCAGCGCGGCCAAAATGGCAATCGCCAGCAGGATGGCCGGAAACGCAAAGATGATGTCCATGGCGCGCGATGGTCTCGTCCACGGCAGCGGGAGTAGCGGCGATGATGCCCAGCAACGAGCCGACCGTCCCGGCGATGCCCGGCGATGATGCCCGCCACGCCAGCGACACCCGCGCGCGCCACCATGATGCGGCTGAGCGTGTCCCGGCCGAAGTCATCCGCGCCCATGGGATGAGCCAGCGACGGCAGCGAAGCGCTGGGCGAAGTCCCTCGTTGGGATCGTAGGAGCGCGAGATAGAGGCCGAGGAGCGCCAGCAGCACGAGCAGCACCACGATCACCAGCCCGACCATGCCGATGGGATGGCGGCGCAGCCGGTAGAAGGCGTCGCCCCAGAACGTGCGCGGCGGGCGCGAAAACTGGGAGATGGAGGCGGCGACGCCCGGTGCAGCGGCCTGTTCCTGCATCATGCGCGCCTCCTCATGCGTACTCGACACGCGGGTCGATGAAGAAGTAGATGAGGTCCACGGCCAGATTGGTCAGCGTCAACATGGCGGCCATGACCAAGACAATGCCTACAAAACGGATAGTCCCGGTCGAGCACCGCGTTGAGCGCCAGTCGGCCGAGGCCGGGCCAGGCGAAGACCACTTCCACCACGACCACAGAGCTGAGCAGCGCGGTGATCTGCAGGCCGATGATGGTCACGATGGGAATCATGGCGTTGCGCAGCCCGTGGCGCAGGATGGCGCGCCGCTCCTGCAAGCCCTTGGCCCGGGCCGTGCGCACGTAGTCCTCACCCAGTACCTCGAGCATGGCGCTGCGGATGAAGCGCGTCTGGATCGCGCCGCTGATGATGCCCGCGGTCAGCGCCGGCAGGATGATGTGGGCGAACCAATCGGCGGGGTTTCGCGGAAGGACGTATAGCCGCTGGGCGGCAACCAGCTCAACGTGAGCGAAAGAAGAGCACCAGCAGGATGCCCAGCCAAAAGTCGGGGATGGTCACGCCGATCTGGCTGACGACCGAGGTGGCCACGTCCAGCCGGCTGCCGGGCCGCAGCGCCGAGATGATGCCGGCCGGAAATGCGATCAGCATCCCCACCAGCAGCGCCATGACGGTCAGTTGCAGCGTGGCGGGCAGCCGGGACTGGATCTGGGGCAGCACCGGCTGGCCGGTGATGAGGCTGCGGCCCCAATCCCCGCGCAAGACGCCGGTCAACCAGTTCCAGTATTGCACGAAGAAGGGCTCGTTCAGCCCCATGCGCTCGCGCAGCGCGGCCACGTTCTGCTCGTTGGCCTGCACGCCAAGCACGACCCGCGCCGGGTCGCCCGGCACGAGCTGGATGATGAGAAAGACGATAAAGGTCACGCCCAGCAGGACTACCACGGTCAGCAACAGGCGCTGTAGGATGTAGCGGACATTCATGCGAACACGATCCTCTCACGCGGACGCAGGGCGCGCACGCAATGCAAAAGGAAGCGCAGATGCGGCCCGCGTAGGCGGGACACGCATCTGCGCTGGGTCAGGTCAACACGGCCGGGCTATTCGCTGAGCCAGACCGTCCAGAAGTTGTTGGCCTGATCCGGGCGCACGGTGAAGCCCTGTACCTGGGGCGAATACGCGCGGATTTCCTTCTTGTTGTACATATAGACGTATGGTGCATCGTCGACCAGAATCTGGTCGGCCTGCTGGTAGATCTCATAGCGCTGATCGAAGTCGCTGATCGAGCGGCCCTCGTCCACCAACTGATCGAACTCTTCGTTGCTGTAGCCGGTGAAGTTGAAGACCAGCCCCGTGTGGTGCTGCAGATAGTAGTACTGATCCGCATCAATCAGGCCATTCCAGCTACAGATGTAGGCATCGTACTGGAAATTGCCCTCAAGCTCCAGCCACTCGCTCCATTCGGGGGCGAAGATTTCGGCCTGGATGCCGACGGCGGCCAGTTGCTGCTGCAAGACCTGGGCGGCGCGCACGGTCTCGCCGTACTGAACCGTGGGCATGAGTTGCATCTCGAAGCCGTCGGGATAGCCGGCGTCGGCCAGCAGTGCCTTGGCCCGGTCGATGTCCTGGCCGTAGGGCGCGTAGCCGAAGTACCACGGGCTGCCCTGGCCGATGGGGCCTTGAATGGCGTCACAGATGCCGAAGTAGCCGGCTTCACAGAGCTGGTCCCGGTCCAGCGCCAGCGCGATGGCCTGGCGCACGCGCACGTCGGTGAACGGCTCCCGGGTGAGGTTGATGCCGATGTAGTCGTAGGAAAGCTGAGGCGCGGTCGCGACCACCACGTCCGGATCGTCGGTGAGCATCTGGAAGTTCTGGGGCGCAATGGCCAACACCCAGTCGACCTCGCCGCCGCGCAACGCGGTCTCACGCACGGTGTCGTCGGGAATCGGCTCGATCTCCACCGCGTCCAGGTAGGGCACGCCGTCCTGCCAATAGTTCTCGTTCTTGGTCAGCAAAATACGCGTGGTGCCGTCCACTTCGCTGATCTGGAAGGGGCCGGTGCCGATGGGCACGTTGATGGTGCCGTCGTCCTCCAGGCTTTCGCGCGCGATGATGCCCGTGGACTTATTGAAGCCCAGCGATTGGGGGAAGATGCCGAAGGGTTCCGGATGGGTGATGGCGATGGTGTAGTCGTCGATCACCTCGATCTGGGTCTCCGGCGGGCCGACCAACTGCGCGTTGCCCGAGCCGGTCTCGGGGTCGATGAGACGATCGAAGGTGAACTTCACATCGTCGGCCGTCATCTCGCGGCCGTTGCTGAACATGACTCCCTGGCGCAGATTGATGGTCCACGTCAGCCCGTCCTCCGACTGCTCCCACGACTCGGCCAGCCACGGGACCAGGTTGAGTTCGTCGTCGTAGTAGGTCAGCCCTTCGAGCACGTTGTTGAGGATCTGAAAACTGGAATAGGAACTGGTGATGTGGGGATCGAGGCTTTCCCACTCGTTCTGGAAGGCGGCACGCAGGGTGCCGCCGTAGACCGGTTCCCCGGGCGCGGCGCTACGGCGGCCGGGGCGCTTGCGGCGGCCGCCCCCTCAGCTGGTGCGTCGGCGTCCGGCGCGGCGGCAGGCGCAGCACATGCGGCAAACAGCACACCGAAGACGGCCAGGATCGAGAGGACGATGGATAGTCGTCGCATACACAGATGCTCCTTTTGTGATAGAACGCCACCAGTGGTCAGTTCACCGTTGGCGTGCAGATGGGTTGTAAGGCGACTTCATGACAGCCGACGGTCATTCCGAAGCGCAGCGTGAGAGGCGTCAAACCAGCGGGGGACTTTGCGTGATAAGGCGCGTGTGTCCATTGGACACAGGGATCGGATTTGACCGTAACGTATTTCCCACCCGCTGTCAAATCAGTCGGCCATGGTCGGCTTCAGGGCGTTTCTTTGAGTTGCAACAGCGTTAACGGCTGTGCCCGCCCGTCACGCAGAAGGAGATCTCCGCCAGTTGCAGCAAAGTGCAAACACGCGCGAAGGATTACAAAAAACTTACACGATACATTAACAGGGTACCCAAATTGTGCAGCTTTGTTTTAGCTATTTCAGAAAGGGGAAACGCTCATCATGGCAGACATCACAACCTATCGCGACCCTGTAGCAACACTCCTCACCCTGGGTGCGGCCCGTCCCGCATGGCGTGACTGGCGCGACTATCGTGCGGACGGACTGAGTGAAGACGACGTACCTGAACTCATACGCATGATTCATGACGAAACGCTCAACGGCGCCAAGGATGCAGACACAACCGCGTGGGCTCCCGTGCATGCATGGCGTGCCTTGGGTCGGTGCGCGCGCCGGACGCCGTCACCCCGCTGGTGGATTGCCTCGTCGCGGCAGATGAACAGGACGATGATTGGGCGCTGGATGAAATTCCCACCGTCCTCGGCATGATTGGACCGGGAACACTGCCCGCATTGCGCACGCTCCTGCACGATGGGGGTAACTCAAACGGCGTGAAAAATGCGGGGGTGCTGGCCGTGTTGGCCGTCGCGGAAGAACACCCGGCCGCGCACAATGGGTGCGTTGAGTTGCTCAGTGCGCTGCTGGCCCAATCCGCCGACAACACGCGCTGGACGAACGGCGTGCTCATCGGTGCGCTCATCGAGCTGCGCGCTCGACCGTGCCCCGCTCATGGAGCAGGCCTTTGCCCAGGATCGGGTCGATCTCTCCGTGAACGGCGACTGGCAGGAGGTGCAGATCGAGTTGGGGCTGCTCAACGCGCACCGGTGCGGCACAGCGTTGGGTCGAGAACACATCGCGCGCCTGAAAACTTGGCGTGCGCAGCGGAGTCTCTGACAGTGACGGGGAAACGGTGTCGGCAGTGATTGGGCCGGCACGGTCTCCCGTCATCACGTGCGACGGAATGCTCAGGCGGGTGTGCGCAAGTAGCGCCATCCGACCGGGGCAACGCAATCAGCCAGGCCACCGTCGCCAGCGGATAGAGAACCGGCTTCGATCTGCAACGCTTGGGCCAGAATGAACGCGCCGCCGGCAAGCACAGGCAGCAGCGGCCCAACGCGCCAAGCCGTTTATGCGCCACAGCCCGGCGCCCAGCAGCATCACGTCAACGGCCCCAACGGCGCCAGCGATCCCCAATGCCAGCAGTTCCGGCGATGTGCGAATGAGCACCCACGCGATTCAGTGACGCCGTGACGCAGGAGATCAACACTTGCGCGTGCGGCGGCGGGAACCATCGCAACTGGTCATCCCGGCGAGCCCGAACATCGCGCAGAAACAGTCAAAGAAGGAGCATCTCCTGTCCCAGAGCCGGGCCAGTTCCAAGTGGGCAGCGACAAAAGGATGGACCCGTAGCCGATCGGGATGCCTTCCACAAAGCTTTGCCCGGTCCATGCCCGTTCAATTTGACGATGGCGGCCAGCACGAAGAATGCGGGCCCGGCGATGAGCGCGAGATAACGCCTTGCGGTGAGTTGCTGATACGTCCACGAACTCCAGTCCAACTGTCACCTCCAGCGTCAGTAAATTCCGGCGGATATGCCCCCACAGTTTCTGCCGGAGGACCATGTGTCGAATTCCCGCCACGGTATTTTCGTCACCATGATCTGGCGGAGATTGTCACGCGCCCAGCGAAAACTCCGGCAGAATCGTGAAGTGCAACTGCCGGTGGGCCAGGCGCAGCGCATCTTCCACGGTCGCCGGCGCGTCGCCGCGCGCAAAGATGAAGCCCAAATACGCGTCACCCTCCGGCAGCGGCGTCAGGCCGTAGTGCAGCTTGGCCGTGATCTCCACGCCTTCGATGCCGGGCACGGCGCGCGCCGCGTCCACGCCGTCCACGCGCTGGAGCACACCGGCCGCGGGGATGGGGATCATCATGACGCCGCTGGCGCGGCCGGCGCGCTGGGTGCTCGGCAGGGGCAGCCCGCACGCCTGGCGCAGAATCAACTCCTCCAGGGACGCGTCCACACCGAAGCGCAGCGTTTACGAACAGAGTCCGCCGATGGAACGACCGGCCACCTCCGAGCATCCACGGCCCGCGTCGTTGTCGCGCGGTTCGGCGTGGACCGGGCCGGTGCGCAATTTTAGGCGCGCGGCGTCCTCCACGCAGCGGGCGATGGCGGCCTGCACATCGTCCGGGAAGCTGGGCGGCGTCACGTAGATCGTCTCTTCGAAGAACGGCCCGTCCAGCGGGTCGGCTTGTCGAAGAGGGGCGAGCACGATGAGCCGCCCATCGTCCAGCAAACCCTCCAACGCCACTTCCGGCCGGGAATGAAACCTTCCACCAGATACGTGCGGGCGCCGCCACCCGGCTGATCCGCCGCGAGCAAGCGCGCCAGCCAGGCGAGCGCGCCACCAGTCGTCCGGCGTGTCGGCGCGCATACGGCCCACGGCTACCGTTGAGATTGACCGGTTTGACCACGCACGGATAGGGCGCCTGCGCGGCCACGTCACGGATCCTGGTCGGTGGTGAAGGCGCGGAACCAGGGACAGCCCACGCCGCCCGCGGCCATCATGGTGCGCATGGTCAGCTTGTCGCGCGCCGCCTGGGCGGCCGCCGGGTCATTGTGAGGCAGGCCCAGGCGCTGCGCGGTTTGGCCGCGACCAGCGTGCCGGCGTCGTCCACGGCCAGCACGGCATGGACATCGTGCGCCGCGCAATGGCCGCCAACGCCTCCGCCGCGTCGTCGGGCCGGCCGAAGTCGACGCCGATGCGCTGCGGCTGTTGCGCGGCCAAGGCGGGCGTCATGTCGACCACGGGCAGCACGTCGATGTCGAGACGCTGCGCGGCCTGGAAGAACGCGTTGTTGCGATAGGAGCGGTCGGTGGTCAAGAGCATAAGTTTGGGCATGGATGTATCCTGCGCGCCTGTATTATAATGGAGTCGCGCCATTTTGGGCGGGTATTGTTCGACGTAGCAGATCGACCATGCTTGGGCGAACGAATGAGATGGACCCGTTGTGACGGGGGCAATCACCATGACGTTGACTGTCGATGCAAACCATTCCGTTACATCGGGCGCGCAGGGCGTGATGCGCGTCGGCGCTGCCCGGGTGACGCTGGATACCTGGATTCATGCCTTTGAACAGGGGCACACGCCTGAAAATTGCCGGCCACTATCCGGCTCTAAAATTGGCCGATGTCTATACGGTGATTGCCTACTACCTGAATCATCGAGATGATGTGCACGGAAATCTTGCTCTCGAGGAATCTGCCACCGACACGATGTGGGCACAGATCGAGGCAAATCGCGACTATCAAACATTTCGCAGCCGGCTTCTCGCAGGGCATCGTACACAGTCGAATGGGGCGTAGCTTTCAGCAAACAAACTCGAAGCTAACATCCCCTGGCAAGAGTTATGAAGTTTCTGGCAGACGAGAATTTCGGCAATCCATCGTGCAGGCCTGAAGCGGCATCTTCCCGATGTTGACATCGTGCGGGTTCAGGACGTGGAGATCGCCGGCGCTGACGATACGACGGTTCTCACTTGGGCAATGGAGTCGCAGCGGATACTGCTCACGCATGATGCGCGAACGATCCCTGTGCACACGTACGAAATGCTGGCGGAAGGCAAGTCTATCGCCGGCGTTCTTATCGTCAGCGACGCTTTACCGATTGGACCTGTGATCGACGATATTGTCGTGATCATCGAGTGCAGTACGGCTGAGGAATGGCGAAATCAGATCCAGCGCCTTCCGCTCTAGACATGTTGCTCAAGAAAATCTAGCTCTGGACAGACGGGAACTTTTCGCCGGCGGCGAAAATACTGGGCCACAACAGGACCCATACCCATGACAAACCTAACTCGCTGCGCCTGGGCGGGCGACGATCCGCTCTACCAACACTATCACGACGAGGAATGGGGCGTGCCCACCCACGACGACCGCCTGCTCTTCGAGATGCTCAACCTGGAAGGTGCGCAGGCTGGGTTGAGCTGGATCACCATTCTACGCAAGCGGGAGAACTACCGGGCCGCGTTCGACAACTTCGACGCGGAGACCATCGTCCGCTACGACGACGCCAAGATCGCGGCGTTGCTGGAAAACCCGGGAATCGTGCGCAACCGGCTCAAGGTCAACGGCGTGGTGAAGAACGCGCGCGCCTTCCTCGCCGTGCAGGAAGAATTCGGCTCGTTCGACGCCTACATCTGGCGCTTTGTGGACGGCGCGCCCATCGTCAACGCGTGGACCACGCTGAGCCAACTGCCCGCGCTCACCGACGAGGCCACGACCATGAGCAAAGACCTGAAAAAGCGCGGCTTCACGTTCGTCGGCCCGACCATCTGCTACGCCTTCATGCAAGCGTGCGGCCTGGTCAATGACCACACCACCGACTGCTTCCGCTACCCCCAACTCACAAGCCAAACATAATCTCCCAATCTCAACCAATCTCCCCGGCTCCAATCTTAAGTCCTCAATCCTCAATCCTGTTCTTTCCACTTGCCACCATCCCCCATCCCGGCTACCATTCCTCCATCCATCGCCACGTCCATCCGGAAAGGAACCATTTTCATGCCTGTCGTCCAACCTGATGCGCTGACCGCGTTTGTCGCGCAGACGTTCGTCGCCGCCGGCGCCAAGCAGGAGCACGCCGACCTGGTCGCGACCTCGCTCGTCAACACCAACTTGACCGGTCACGATTCCCACGGCGTGGTGCGCGTGCCCCAATATCTCATGCTCATCCAAAACGGCGACCTGGACCCCAAAGCCGATCCGGCGATCGAGCACGAAACGTCGGTGACGGCGCGCGTCGACGGTCATTGGGCGCTGGGTCAAGTGACGGCAAACTTCGGCATGCGCACGGCCATCGCCAAGGCGCAGGAGCACGGCATGGCCACGGTGGCGCTGATCAACTGCGGCCACGTGGGCCGGCTGGGCGAATGGACGCTCATGGCCGCGGACGCAGGGCTGATCGGGCTGGGCTTCTGCAACGGCGGCGGGCGCGGCGGCCTGGTGACGCCCCACGGCGGCGCGGCGCGACGCCTGGGCACCGATCCCATCTCCGCCTCATTCCCGCTGGCCGACCGGCCGCCGATCATGGTGGACTTCGCCACCAGCGCCGTGGCCGAGGGCAAGATTCGCGTGGCGCGCAACGCGGGCAAGCAGGTCGCGCCGGGGCTCATTTTGGACGCCAACGGCCTGCCCAGCATCGAACCGGACGACCTCTACGCCGGCGGCGTCCTGTTGCCCGCCGCAGGCCACAAGGGCTACGGCCTCGGCTTGATGATGGAGTTTCTCGGCGGCGTTTTCACCGGGCGCGGCTGCTCCATCTTCCCCGGCTTCCAGACGGGCAACGGCGTGCTCTTCATCGTGTTGCGCGCCGATCTTTTCCAGCCGCTGGAGGAGTACTATGCCACGGCGCAGCAACTGGTCGAGGGCGTGCTGGATGTGCCGCTGGCGCCGGGCAGTGACGGTGTCATGTTGCCGGGCGATCCCGAGCGCCGCATGACCGCGGCGCGCCGGGAAAGTGGCATCCCCATCGACGACGCCACGTGGGAACAGTTGACGGCGGCGGCCGGTGCGCTGGGCGTCGCTTGGCAAGGCGACTGACCGGAGATCGTGACATCCGTCAGCAAGATGGGGGACAAGTGTAACTTTGACACTTGCCCGGTTACCGGTACGCTTAGGACACGTGCCGGCAACCGGGTTTTTCCATGCGGCGAGCCGGTCGGCATAACGGAGCGGCAACGACACCGCAACCCGATCAGGCTACAGTAACCGGCAGCAACGCCGACCGGCGCTGCGTCCTCCGACGACCTCCGCCGAGCACGCGGCGTGTGTGATTCCACCACAGGAGAAAGAGCTGACAGATGCTGACATGGTTTGAGAAAATCCTCTTCATCGTCGCCTTGGGTGCGTCGCTCTACTACGGCTATCTGGGCTTCCGCAAGGTCTACCTGGTCATCATGCGCGGCCAAGGCGAGAAGCCGACCATGGCCGAAGCGCAGCATCGTCTCTGGACCGCGGCCAAGACCTGGCTGACCGAGCGCCCCATCTGGAAGACACGCGAGTTGACCAGCGTCTTTCATGCCATGGTGGCGTGGGGCTTCATCTTCTACTTCCTGGTCAATTTCGGCGACATTCTCCAGGGCCTCTTCCCCATCACCTTTCTGGGCGAAGGCTTCATCGGCAACATCTACCGCTTCTTGGCCGACATCTTCACCATGTCGGTGCTCATCGGCATCATCTACTTCATCGTGCGGCGTTTCATCGTCAACGACAAGGCGCTGAGCTACCGCGACAACATCATGCTGGTGGACAAGGTCAAGGACGGCGCCATCCGCCGCGACTCGTTGATCGTGGCGCTCTTCATCCTTTTCCACGTGGGCTTCCGGCTGATGGGCGAGAGCTTCACCATCGCCCGCCACGGCGGCGACCCGTGGCAGCCCTTCGGCAACGCGCTGAGCATGGCCTGGACGCGGCATGGGCGACACCGGTTTGGCCGTGGGGCAGCACCTGGGCTGGTGGCTGGCCTTGGGCCTCATCCTCGCCTTCATTCCCTACTTCCCGTACACCAAGCATTTCCACCTCATCATGTCCGGCGTCAACTTCCTGACCAAGCCCAAACGCACGTCGCTGGGTGAACTGCCGGCCATTGACTTTGAGGACGAATCCATCGAGGAGTTCGGCGCGGCCAAGTTGGAGCAACTGCCGTGGACCCATCTGGTGGACGCGTACTCGTGCATCATGTGCAACCGTTGCCAGGACGTCTGTCCGGCCTACGTGACCGGCAAGGAACTGTCGCCGTCCGCGCTGGAGGTGAACAAGCGCTACTACATCAACGGCAACCTGGACGCGTTGGCCGGCGGCGCAGAATCCGAGTTCAGTCTCCTGGACTTCGCCATCAGCGAGTCCGCGGTCTGGGCGTGCACCGCCTGCGGCGCCTGCGTGGACATCTGTCCGGTGGGCAACGAGCCCATGTTCGACATCATGCACATGCGCCGCTGGCAGATGCTCATGGAGAACAGCTTCCCCAAGGAGTTGCAGACGGCCTATCGCGGCATGGAGCGCAACGGCAATCCGTGGAACCTGGCCGCGTCGGATCGTCTGGGCTGGGCCGGCGACATCCCCGTGCCCACCGTGGACGACAACCCGGACTTCGACCTGCTCTGGTGGGTCGGCTGCGCGCCGTCGTATGACCCGCGCGCGCAACAGACGGCCCGGGCCTTCGCCCAGATCCTCAACGCGGCGGGCGTCAACTATGCGGTGCTGGGCGAGATGGAGATGTGCACCGGCGATGCCGCCCGCCGTTCGGGCAACGAGGCGCTCTTCTTCGAGATGGCCACGGCCAACGTGGAGACGCTCAACGAGGTCGCGCCCAAGCGCATTGTGACCACGTGCCCCCACTGTCTGCACACGCTCGGCAAGGAATATCATGCCTTCGGCGGTTTCTATGATGTCATCCACCACACCCAGTTGCTCTCCGAACTGACCGCGGCCAAGAAGATCGCCGTCGAACGGGACAAGGGGCTGGACAAGGTCACCTTCCACGATCCCTGCTACCTGGGCCGCCAGAACGGCATCATCGAGCCGCCGCGTGACGTGCTGCGCGGGGCCGGCTTCTGGACGGTGGAGATGCCGCGCCACGGCGCGCAATCCTTCTGCTGCGGCGCAGGCGGCGCACAGATGTGGAAGGAAGAGGAGCACGGGACCGAGGCCGTCAATATGGCCCGCTACCAGGAAGCCAAGACCACCAATGCCAAGACATTGGCCGTAAGTTGCCCTTCTGCCTCACCATGATGACGGACGCGGCCAAGAGTGAAGAGAACGGCATGGTCGTCAAAGACGTGGCCGAGATCATCGCCGAACGCCTCGATCGCTTCGCGGACGAACTCGCGGCCGACTGACCAACCGGCTCCACCAATACCAACAGTGTCCGAGGCGGCAGGATTCGTCCTGCCGCCTCGTCGCCTTCCACGCCTGTGGTAGAATGGTTTGCATCCGACCCGCACTTTCTACCCTGTTGCCAAGGAGACAGCGATGCCCACCCCATTCCCGGCATGGACCCGTATCTCGAACGGCCTGATCTGTGGCCGTCGTTCACAGCAGCCTCATTGTCGCCGTCCGCGATGACCTGGCGCTCGCGCCTGCGGCCCAAGTACTACGTGGCCGTGGAGGAACGGCTGGTGCACACGGCCGGCGACGACGTGCTCTTCGGCATGCGGCCGGATGCGTCAAGACGCAGCGAGCGCCACGCTGCGTGGAGGCGGTGGCCACCTACGCCGCGACCCCGGCGCTGGCCTGCTGGTGGAGGTGCCGCCCTCGACGTCATCACCGAAGCCTACCTGGAACTGCGCACGGTCGAGGACGATTACGTCGTCACCGTGCTCGAACTCGCCGTCGCCCACCAACGCGCCCTGGCCGGGGACGCACCGAGTACGAACTCAAGCGCCTGCCCTCTTGGGCACGGCGACCCACCTGGTGGAAGTCGACCTGCTGCGCGCCTACGCCGCTGCCCCTGGTCGACCCGCCGACGCCGGCGGACTATCGCATCCTCGTCAGCCGCAGTGGCACTCGACCCATGGCCGACCTGTACGCCTCTTCTGGCGTGCGCGACCTGATTCCGGCCAGGCCCGTCCCCCTGCTGCCCGAAGACGAGGAGCCGCGTCTGATCTCAACCATCTGCTCCGTCGCTAGGCGATCGCGCCGGCTTCGATCTGCGCATCGACTACGGCACACGCCCTCGGTCCCGCCGCTGACGGACGCCGACGCGGCCTGGGCAGCCGCACGCGCCACCAACCCGACTCGCGCCAACCACTGATCGGACCTAGTCATGCAACCATTCGGTTTCACCCGCACCGCCGTGCAACGTGACCACGCTTTCATCACCCCGACAGCCATGTGACCGGCCCGCTGCCCCGGTGGGAAAAGACCCGCGGCGTGGTGCTGATCTCCCCGCACATGGGCGCAGGGTTCAGCCAGTATTTGGCCCACATGGACGCGGGCGTGACGCAGCGGCGCACCTTTGCCCGGTGTGGAACGCTGCGGCTATGTGCTGGAAGGCGAAGTGCAGTTGCAGTTGGACGGACAGACGACCACGCTCACGCCCGGCGGTTACGCGCACCTGCCGCCTGACACGCCGCAATAATGCGGCGCTCGACGCGCCGGCCGCACTCAACTTCTTCGAGCGGCGCTACGTCTGGTGCCGGATCACGCCGCACCTGCCGGTCATCGGGCGCGAGCAGGACGTGGACGCGGCGCCGTTTCTGGCGATCCCGCTGCCATGCTCAAGACGCTGCTGCCCGACACGCCCAGCTTCGACATGGCCGTGAACCCTTCACCTTTGCCCCGGCGCGGCGCTGCCCATGGTCGAGGTGCACGTCATGGAGCACGGGCTGCTGTTGCTCCAGGGCCACGGCATCTACCGCCTCAACGATTCGTGGTATCCCATCCAGGCGGGCGATGCTGTGGATGGGGCCGTACTGCCCTTAATGGTTCGCCGCCGTGGGCAAGACGCTGGCGTGCTATTCTACATAAGGACGTGAACCGCGACCCGCCTGAATTTGCTGCCATCTGAGTGTATTTTCATATGGGGAAGGCGAATCACTTCCGGGAAGAGGTCATGAACGCTCGGGTGACTGAACACTCTCTGACCTCTTCCCGGAAGTGATTCGCCCCGCGCGTGCCATACACCCCAGTCGCTCACCTTTCTTGATAGCCCATGGCTGAACTGCTATACTTGCAGCCATGGAGATCCAGGTCCAACAGACACCCAATCCAAACGCCCGCAAGTTCATTTTGCCGGAGATGCGCTTTGACCGCCCGCGCAGTTTTGCCGACGCCGCGGCCGCACGCGAGGATCCGTTGGCCCGTGCCCTCTTTGCGTTGGGTCATGTCTACAATGTCTTTATGGTGCAGGATTTTGTGACCGTGAACAAGTACCCCGACGCGGCGTGGGATGAACTGGAACCGGCCGTCCGGCAAGCCATCGCCGCGTACCTGGATTCCTGATACGGCGCGGCCCGGGAAGCGAGCCGCGCACACCGATTGACGACAACCTGCCGCCCATGCGGCCCACGGAAACGAGTTGCCTGTATGTCCCGAGTCCCCGTGATTGTGGCCAGCGAGAACGGCCGCCGCGGCGCCATCGCCGCCATGAACCTGCTCCGCAACGGCGGCGCCGCGCTGGACGCGGTCGAACTGGCGAGCCGCATCGTGGAGGACGACCCGGAGGAGCACAGCGTCGGCTACAGCGGGCTGCCCAACGTGCTGGGCGAGGTGGAACTGGATGCCAGCATCATGGACGGGCGCACGCTCCAGGTGGGCGCGGTGGCCGCCGTGCGTGGCTACGGCAACCCCATCACGCTGGCGCGCCACGTGATGACCGAGACGCCCCACGTGCTCATCGTGGCCCGGGGCGCGGAACGGCTGGCCGCCGAGTTGAACATCCACCCGTCCAACCAACTGTCCGAGGAAGCGCTGCGCCGCTGGCGCGCCCGCTACGACGAATACGGCATCGACCCGCACACCGGCGACGATCTGCGCACGGTGGCGACGCGCCTGACCCGGCCCGTCAACCTGCGCGACATGGTGGCGCAGCAGGAGAAAGTCGACACGCTGGGCACGGTCAACTTCATCGCCGTCGACACCTTCGGCAACATGGCCTCGGCGGTCACCACCAGCGGTCTGGCGTGGAAATATCCCAGCCGCGTGGGCGATTCCCCCATCATCGGTGCGGGCAACTATTGCGACAACCGCTACGGCGGCGCGGCCTGCACCGGCATGGGCGAACTGGCCATCCGCGTGAGCACGGCCCGCAGCCTCGTCCTCTACATGAAGATGGGCATGTCGCTACGCGAAGCCGGCGTAGAGACCCTGCGCGAGTTGGCCGAACTCCACGCGCCCGAAGGCCAGTACATGAACATCGTGGCGCTGCGGCCCGACGGCGAGCACGCGGGCTTCACCACCGTGCCCGGCAAGCAGTACCTCTATTTCAGTGGTGACATGGATGAACCGGCGCTGGCCCCGCGCCTGCAATGGGACGGAGACTAAGCTGATGGCGGTTGCAGTCGTCATGCCGCAGATGGGCGAGACTGTGGTCGAAGGCACGGTCAGCCGGTGGCTCAAGGCGCCGGGCGACGCGGTGACCAAGCTCGAGCCGCTGCTGGAGATCGCCACCGACAAGATCGACACCGAGGTGCCCGCACCGGCGGATGGCCTGCTGTTGCGCGTGGTGGTGCTCGACGGGGAAACCGTCGCGGCCGGCACGGTGCTCGCCTACATCGGCGCGGAGGGCGAAGCGCTGCCCGCCGACGATGCACCTGACGGGGCCGATGCCGACCAAGCAGCGCCGTCGCCACCCGTCGCCGCCGCGCAGCCGGCCGCGGCGCAGGACGACGACACCGCCTCATCTCGCGGGCGCGCCGGACGCAGCTTCATCAGCCCCGTGGTGGCGCGCATGGCCGCCGAGCACGACCTCGATCTGGCGCAGATCGACGGCACCGGGCTGGGCGGACGCATCACCAAGAAGGATGTGCAGGCGTACATCGCGCGCCGGGAAGCAGCGCCGCCATCCGTCACGCGTCGGCGACCGCCGACGGTGCGACGACCGCCTTGCCGCCGACGAGATCCTGCACCCGCTCACGACCATGCGGCGGGCCATTGCCCAGCACATGGTGCAGAGCAAGCAGACCAGCCCCACGTCACCACGGTCGCGGAAGTCGACATGACCAGGTCGTGCGTCACCGTGAGACGATGCGCGGCGAGGTGGCCGCCAAGGGCTGACGCTGACCTACACGGCCTATTTCGTGGCCGCGGTGGCGGCGGGCTTGCAGGCCGTCCCCGCCATGAACAGCCGCTTCACCGACGCGGGTGTGGTGGAGAGCAAGCGCATCCACGTGGGCATGGCCGTGGCCGTGGACAACGGGCTGCTGGTGCCCGTCATCCGGGACGCGGACGAGCGCAACCTGGTGGGCTTGGCCCGGGAAATCGCCGCGTTGACGACCGCGGCGCGCGCGGCACGCTCGGCCCGGATGCGCTGCACGGGGGCACGTTCACCATCACCAACCACGGCACCGGCGGCAGCCTGCTGGCCACGCCCATCATCAACCAGCCGCAGGCCGGCATCTTGGGCATCGGCGCCATTGTCAAGCGGCCGGTGGTGCGCAGTGCGAACCCATCCCTGCTGCCCAGCGCCGACGACGCCATCGTCATCCGGCCCATGTGCTACCTCAGCTTGAGTTTTGACCACCGCGTGCTCGACGGCGCGCAGGCGGATGCATTTTTGATGACTGTGAAGACGACACTCGAAGAGTGGCGGGACAGAGTTTGACGACCAAATCCACGGAGTCCGATCGCGCGCGCCGACGAGCGCGTGGAGCAAACATGCCGCGACTCCGATCCTTTGCACACCGATTGGGAGGTGCTATGAGCAATCACAGCTATGACTACGACGTGATCGTGTTGGGCAGCGGGCCGGGCGGCTACGTGGCCGCCATTGCGCCGCGCAGTTGGGACTCAAGACCGCGATTGAGGAGCGGGAGAGCCTGGGCGGCGTCTGCCTCAACTGGGGCTGTATTCCCACCAAGGCCCTCATCCACAATGCCGAGGTGCTGGAGACGCTGCACCATGTCAAGGACTTCGGCTTCAGCTTCGACAACCTGCAGGTGGACTTCGGCGCGGCCGTCAAACGCAGCCGCGGCATCGTGGACCGCCAGGTCAAGGGCATCACGTTCTTGATGAAGAAGAACAAGATCGACGTCATCGAAGGCCAGGGTGCGTTCACCGGCGCGCACACGCTCAAGGTGACGCCCTCCGAGTTTCTGCCCGACGCACCGGAACGCACCGTGACCGCGGCCAATTTCATCGTCGCCGCGGGCGCACGGGCGCGCAGCCTCCGGGCACCCAGATCGACGGCGACAAGATCTTCCAGTACCGCGACGCGGTGGTGCTGGACGAGGTACCGGAGAAGATGATCGTGGTCGGCTCGGGCGCGATCGGCATGGAGTTCAGCTACGTCTACAACTCCTACGGCAGCGACATCACCGTCATCGAGATGCTGGACCAGGTTCTGCCGCTGGAAGACAGCGACGTGGCGACCGAGGTGCAGAAGGCCTTCAACAAGGCCGGCATCAAGACGCTCATCAGCACGCGCACGGAGAAGGTGGAACTCACCGACGCGGGCGTGACGGTGACGGTCAAGAACCTCAAGGACAACACGGAGCAGACGCTGACGGCCGACAAGGTGCTCATGGCCATCGGCATTCAGCCCAACACCGAGAGCATCGGTCTGGACGCGGCCGGGGTGAACCTCGACCCGCGCGGGTTCATCGACGTGGACGCCAACATGCGCACCAACGCCGCCCACATCTACGCCATCGGCGACATCACGGGCAAGCTGGCCTTGGCCCACGTGGCCAGCGCCATGGGCATCGTCGCCGCGGAGACCATCGCCGGCGTCGAGACGCTGCCCATCCCCGCCGAGCGCTACAAGTTCATGCCGCGCTGCACCTACTGCCATCCCCAGGTGGCCAGCTTGGGCATGACCGAGGCCCAGGCCAAAGAAGCGGGACACGACATCAAGGTGGGCAAGTTCCCGTTCATGCCCAACGGCAAGGCCCAGGCGCTCAACGAACGCACCGGCTTCGTCAAAATCATCGCCGACGCCAAGTATGGCGAGATCCTGGGCGCGCATCTGGTCGGCCCCGACGTGACCGAAATGTTGCCCGAGTTGAGCCTGGCCCAGTTCATGGAGATCACGCCGGCGGAGATCGCGCGCAACGTGCACGCCCATCCTACGCTGAGCGAGGTACTCATGGAAGCGGCCCATGCGGTCGAGGGCCATCCGATTCACATGTAACAAGAGGGGAGAGTCCGGCGCAACCGTGGCTGCTGACCGGCAAGTCCAAGATCGTGGTGTGACAGTGGACATCCGCGTCCGCTTCGCCGAAACCGACGCCATGGGCATCGTGCACCACAGCGCGTACATCGTGTGGTTCGAAGCCGGCCGCATCGCCTGGTTGGATGCGGTCGGCGTGCCCTACGCGGAGATCGCGGCCGCGGGCTATCACTTCGCCGTCATCGGCGTGGAGGTGGACTACCGCACGCCGGCGCGCTTCGGCGACACGGTCCGCATCCTCAGCCGGGTGACGGACTTGCGCAGCCGCAAGGTTGACTTTGCCTACGAAGTTCGCCAGACGTCCACCGACCTGTTGCTCGCGTCGGGACGCTCCCGGCATATTTGTGTCGATCTGGAGGGACGCGCCGCCCAGCTTCCGGCCTCGTTGCGCACGCGGCTGGACACGGGCCTGCGTCTGTTAGGGGAGCAAACGCACCCATGATTCAAGTGGAACAGCACGGACCGGTGACGGCAATTCGCATGGCGCGGGCGTTTCTGGGACGACCGCTGGAGTGGACGGCCGCGTTCTACGTGGACGGCGTGCTCATCGACACCGGGCCGCGGCGCACGGCCGGCGAGTTGACGCGCGTGCTGCGCAATGTCACGGTGGACCAGATCGTGGTCACCCACGGCTACGAGGATCACACCGGCGGTCTGGCTGCGCTGATGCGCCGGTATCCCCACGCACGGGTCTTTGCCGCCCGCCGCACGTTGCCGCTGTTGCAGCACCCCGAGCGCATCGACATGCCGCGCTACCGGCGCTTCATCTGGGGCAGGCCGGAGCCGGTCCAACATGCGCTGCCGCTGGATGACCTGGGCGACCGGATCTTTTCGGAGAACTTCGAGTTTCGCGTCGTGGAGACACCGGGCCACACGCGCGACCACATCAGCCTCTTCGAGCCGACGCAACGCTGGCTCTTCAGCGGCGACACGTTCGTGCCCGGCCGCGACCGCGCCCTCTCGGCGGAGTGTGATCTCTTTGCCATGATGGGCAGCCTGCGCACCCTGGCCGAGCTACGGCCCGAGCGGGTCTTCACGGGCAGCGGCGACGTGGTGCGCACTCCCCTGCCGGAACTGCACGCCAAGATCGGCGACTACGTGCGTCTCTGCCGCGACGTGGCCCGCCTGGAAGCGGCGGGCTTTGACGTGCCCGACATCGTGCGCCGTCTCGGGCGCAGCGAACCGGCCATCCGGCGCTGGACCTTCGGCCATGTCTCGGCGGGCAACCTGGTCAACGCCTGCCGGGAATACAACGCCATCGTCTTCCCCGGCCGGCCCGACTCCGGCGCGCCCACCGTAAGCGACCGACCCATCTCCGACTCACTCCGCCACTAGCCTGAACTGTATGCCCGCGGTCAAACTCCGGCACAACGGACCCTGTGCGCCCTTGTGCAACCGTCTCTGCGTGCCGTTTACATTGCGCGTACGGCCACATCCTGGTTGTTGACCGGCATGTAGTACCCCTTCCCCCGTGCGGTGAGGATGTACTGCGGATGCCGCACATCGATTTCGATCTTGGTGCGCAGCCGGCGCACGTGCACCCAGAGCGACGCCACACTGCCCGTGCGCAGCGAGTCCCAACAGCGTTCCAGCAGCGCCTCCGGCGTGACGATCTCGCCGTGCGCCTGATACAGCGTCCGCAGAATCCGGCTTTCGATGGGCGTGAGCGACACCAGGGTGCCGTCGACTTGCGCGATTTGTCGCGCAAAGTTCACACTCAAATGGCGGTCGATGCGAATGGTCTGCGCCGTGCCGGCACTCTGGGCAGTCCGCCGTAACACGCGCTGAATGCGCGCCATCAGTTCGGGGAAGGCGAAGGGTTTGGTGACATAGTCTTCGGCGAAACGATTGATGGCGTCCACCTTGGTGTCGGTGTCCGCCAGCGCCGAGAGACAGATGATGGGGACGGGGCCCAGGGCGCGGACGGCGTCGGCCACGGCAAACCCGTCCATCCCCGGCATCATGATGTCGAGGATGATCAGGTCCGGCAGCCCGTGTCCCTCGATCAACTCGAGCGCTTCGTAGCCGCTCGTCGCCATGGTGAGCGCAAATCCTGCGTGGCCGAGGCGCGCACGCAGCATCGTGTGGGCGTCCCGGGAATCATCCACCACCAGGATATGCGGCGGGGTGAGGGTCTGGCCGGTAGAGGCAGCGTCGATGGTCATTGCGGGTTCCTCCTGTTCAGTAAACCGGGTCGAATTGGCAGCCCCAACACACGGATGAAGACGTGTGCTGAACGTTGCATACCCTGAGCCTAACAGACGAACACTTCAAAGAACATTACGAAGAGTTTTGGAGGAAGGAGGCGAGGTCAACACTTGACGAAATCAGGACGCAGCGGCATTGCCCAAATACAGGCCGTTGGCGTAGATGTACTTCTCCACCGACCGGGGCACTTGGTGACGGATGGGCTGCCCCTTGCGCACCCGGGCCTGGATGGCGTGGCTGGCGATCTCCAGTTCGGGCATGTCGAGGATGATGACACGCGCCCGAATGCCGGGCAGCGCGGTCTCCAGCCGGTTCCAGTCCAACGTCACGTCGTGACGGCTGAGCGCAACCAAATGGCAGTTTTCCACGAGCCAGGCGGCCTCGTGCCACGACGGCAGGTCGCGCAGGCTGTCCATGCCCATGAGGAAGTAGAGCTCGGTGTCGTTGCCCACCCGCTCGCGCACCAGCCGCACCATGTCGGACGTGTAGTGGGGGCCGGGACGGTCGGCGTCAATGCGGCTGACGCGCACGTAGTCGATGTCGGCGGTGGCCAGTTCGGCCATGCGCACCCGGTCCTCCACGGGCGACAGGCGGCGATCCTGTTTGTGGGGTGGATCACCGGCGGGCACCAGGTAGACACAGTCCAGCTTCAACTGAAACCAGGCTTCCTCGGCCAGAATCAAGTGCCCGATGTGGATCGGGTCAAACGTCCCGCCGAAGATGCCGATGCGATGCTTGCCTTCGGGCGTGACGATATCGTGCCCGGCCGGCGCGGCCGTGGTCTGGGCGATGGCGTCCATGTTGCGGCTCAATTCGAGATGGCGCGCGGCCGTGTCAGCCGGTCACTCTTCGAAGGCATTGTCGTAGCCCCAGATGAGTTCGACCTCGGCAATGTGCACTGTGTCACCT
Organism: Caldilineaceae bacterium; assembly: GCA_041391205.1. GTDB lineage: Bacteria > Chloroflexota > Anaerolineae > Caldilineales > Caldilineaceae > JAWKOK01. The sequence continues at coordinate 13,544 of JAWKOK010000031.1, read as the reverse complement.
TCGGCAATGCCGGCGTCGCGCAGGGCGTCGGCGATGCCCATGGCCTTGAGAATGCGCTGAAAACGCATGGCCGCCTCGTAGTAGTCCCAGTTGGTCATGCGCGCGGCGCGCTCGATGGCGACACCTTCCACCAGCCACTCGCCGTCGTCGATCTGTTCCACGTGGAAGATGCGCTCGTCCTCGTCCGGCGTGATTTCGGGGAGTTCCTCCTCCGGCTCGGCGAAGGCCGGCGGCAGCGCGTCCAACATCTCCTGGACACGATAGAGCAGTTGTTGCACATTCTCGTGGGTCACCGCGCTGATGGCGATGACGGGCAGGCCGTAGCGTTCCATGGCCGCCTGCACCGCGGGCCATGCGGCCTGGGCCGCGGGTAGATCCATCTTGTTGAAGGCCACGATCTGCGGTTTGTCGGCCAGTTCCGGTTTGAAGAGCGACAACTCCTGGTTGATGGCCTGGAAGTCGCCTAGCGGATCGGGACTGTCGCCGTTGAGCAGGTGGATGAGCAGGCGTGTCCGCTCCACGTGGCGCAGGAATTCCAGTCCCAGGCCGACGCCTTCGTGCGCGCCTTCCATGAGACCCGGAATGTCGGCCAGGACGATCTGCCGGTGGCCGACCTCGGCCACGCCCAGGTTGGGGACGATGGTGGTGAAGGGGTAATCGGCGATCTTGGGCTTGGCCGCGCTGACCACGCTGAGCAGAGTCGATTTCCCCGCATTGGGCACGCCGATGATGCCCACGTCGGCGACCAGGCGCAACTCCAGTTCCAGCCAGCGTTCCTGGCCCGGCTCGCCCTTCTCGGCCAGGCGCGGGGCCTTGTTGCGCGCCGACTTGAACGCGTTGTTGCCGCGTCCGCCCCGACCGCCGCGGGCCACCAACGCCTGCTGCCCGGGGCGCAACAGGTCGGCCACGATCTGCCCGGTCTCGGCGTCGCGCACGATGGTGCCCGGTGGCACGGGAATGCGCAGATCAGGGCCATTGGCGCCGGTCTTGTTGGCGCCGCCGCCGTGGGTGCCGCGCTCGGCCCGGAAGTGAACCTGCTTCTGAAACGGCGAAAGCGTATTCAGCCCGGTGTCCACATAGAAGACCACGTGGCCACCGCGGCCACCGTTGCCGCCGGCCGGCCCGCCACGGGGCACGAATTTTTCGCGTCGGAAGGCGACGACCCCATTGCCGCCGTCTCCGCCTTTCACATAGATTTTTGCTTGATCGAAGAACATGGCGTTCATTGTAGCGAACGCCGCGCGCTAGGGCAAACGGGGGATAAACGTGATGCGTGAAACGTGATACGAGACTGAGAGACTGAGAGATTGGGAGATTGGAATGGGTACACCCGCTAGGCTCCTCGTCTCACGCATCACGTTTCACGCATCACGCATCACGTTTCACGCCTCAGATTGACACCACCTACCCGCAGAGTATAATAGCCGTATGAATTTGGACCGGCAGATGCGAAGCATAGAATCGGAACAGCCGGCACGAGCAGATGAACACAGACCATGGAGACGCCACTATCTCATCCTCATGGGAGTGGCGTTCGCTTTGTTTGCCGTGGGGTGTATCGTTTTTCGGCCCGACCTGCGGTTCGGACGTGACCTGTGGTCCGTGGTCGGCAACGAGGCTGCCCTGGAGGCGCTGATCGCCCAACTCGGGTGGCTGGGGCCGTTGGCGCTCGTCCTCTTGAATGCGCTGCAGATTGTGATTGCGCCCATTCCGGGCTATTTCATGCAACTGGCCGCGGGATATCTCTACGGCCCGATCTGGGGCGGCATCTGGGGCTCGGCGGGCCTGTTGGCCGGGACGATGCTGGCCATGTGGCTGGCCCGCACCTTCGGCCGTCCCCTGGTGACACGCCTGGCGGGCGCGGCGCGACTGCAACGGTGGGAGCGTGTCGTCCACAGCGACAGTGCATGGCTCTGGCTTTTCCTGATTCTCATGCCCACCGGCGATCTACCTTACTTTCTGGCCGGCCTGTCTCGGGTACGCTATCGGACTATTTTCCTGCTGACGCTCTGCATTCGTGTGCCGACGACCTTTGTGGTGGCCGCCGCGGGTGCAGGCATCCTGGTGTTGAGCGGGCCGCAATTGGTCGCCGTCGTCATCGGCCTGGTGGTGGTCCTGCTCCTGTTCCTGCGCTATCAAGCGCAGTTGACCGCTTGGATCGATGCCGTGGTGGCGCGACGCACGCCGGCGCGCAGCAACCGTCATCCCGGCGATGCCGCCGACCTGTCGCCGACCGGAGATTGGATCTACGACAATGAGTGAGAACCTGACTCTAGCCCAACAAATCGATGCGGATCTCAAGAGCGCCATGCTGGCGCGCGATGAAACCGCCAAGCTGACGCTGCGCTCCGTCAAGACGGCGCTCTCCGCGGCGACCAAGACCGAGGATGCGCCACAAGTGGACGACGCGCTGGTCCAGAGCGTGCTCCAGCGCGAGGCCAAGCGGCGTCGCGACGCGGCCGCCGAATACGAAAAGGCGGGCAGCCCGGAACGCGCCGCCCAGGAACTGGCGGAACTGGCCGTCCTGGAACGCTATCTGCCCCAGCAGTTGACCGACGCCGAAGTCGAGGCCATCGTCGCCGCGGTCATTGCCGAGACGGGCGCGACCGGCATGGCCGAGATGGGCAAGGTCATGTCCGCCGCCATGCCGCGCGTGGGTGACCGCGCCGACGGCAAACGGGTGAACCAAGCGGCGCGCCGTCTCCTCGGCCGATAACGCGGGCCCGTCCCGGAGCGAGGATCGTTCCGCCAACCATGTCATCACGACTGAACACACGCAATTTACCCTGGTTCGACCGGGCGCTGATCGGCGTCATGGTCGGCTCGGTCGCGCTGCTCATGATCGCGCTGTTCGCGTGGCAGATTCCGCTGGGTAGCCGAGTCCAGTTGCAGGAAGGAGCGTGGCCCCCTACACGGTGGTCGCGCCCAAACGCATCACCTACGACAGCCAGGTCTTGACCGAAGAGGCCCGGGAGCGTGCGGCGCTCTCCGTGCCCGAACAGTATGACGTGGCCGAGGGACGCATCCGGCGCCGCCAGGTGGAGTCGCGCCAAAGAGATCCTCGAGTACATGGAGATCGTGCGCCGGGATCCTTACCTGACGGAAGACGTGCGCATTGACTACTTGCTCGCCATCGACGACTTCGATCTGTCGCCGGAAATCGCGCAAAGTCATCGAGTTGACCGATGCCGAGTGGACGGAGGTCACGGACGATGTGCCGATTGTGCTGACCTGGTCATGCGTGACGAGAATTCGCGACACAACGTTGGCCGCGGCGCGGCGCAGGGTTCCCGCCCTGGTCGACGCCGACATCAACGAGGATCTGGGCCAGGTCACCATCGAACTGACGCGCGCGCTCATCCGCCCCAACGCCGTGATCAATCCGGACCGCACCGAGGAACTGCGCAACGCGGCCCGGGACAACGTGCCCCTGCAGACGGTCACCATCGAAGCCGACGAGGCGATCATCCGCGGCGGGGACATCGCCGATGCCCGGGACGTGGAGGCCTTGATGCACATCGGTCTGCTCCAGAGCGAGTGGGACTGGTGGACCGTGGTGCGCGCGGCCTTGTTCACCGCCCTGATTCTGACGCTCACCGGCGCCGCGCTCTACCGGCTCCGGCCCCAAACTCTGGGCAACGTCCAAGAGATGGCGATCCTGGTGGTCACGGCCAGCATCTGGCTGCTGGGCGCAAAATTCATGATCATTCCCCACGACTGGCTGCCCTTTCTCTACCCGCTGGCCGCGCTCTCCATGCTCATCGCCGTGCTGATCGATCTGCGCGTGGGCATGGTGCTCACCATCGCCTTCATGTTCATCGTGCAGTACATGGACAACAACGCGCTGATCATGGTCTATGCCGGCACCGGGGCACTGCTGGGCGCGCTGGTGCTGGGACGCGCCGAGCGCCTGGTGGCGTTCGTCTGGGCCGGCATCGTCATTGCGCTGAGCAACCTCTTCAGCATGGGCGCCTTCCGCGCGCCCTTTACCGATTTCAATACCAGCAATCTGGTGCAACTGCACCTGATCATGCTACTCAACGGCGGGCTGTCGGCCAGCGTCGCGCTCATCGGCTACTTCGTCCTGGGCAACCTTTTCGGCATCACCACCAGCCTGCAACTGACCGAACTCAGCCGGCCCACCCACCCGCTGCTGCGCCAGTTGCTGCTCAAGTCGCTCGGCACCTACCACCACACCATCGTGGTGAGCAACCTGGCCGAACGCTGCTGCGGCCATCGGTGCGGACGCTTTCTCTCGCGCCGGCGCCTACTACCACGACATCGGCAAGACGGTGCGACCCTACTTCTTCACCGAAAACATCGCCGACGGCACCTCGCCCCACGAGAAGCTGGACCCGGACACCAGCGCACAGATCATCATCAGCCACGTGAAGGAAGGGCTGGATCTGGCCGACAAATACCACCTGCCGCCGCGCATTCGCGACTTCATCCGCGAACACCACGGCCGTTCCCGTCAAATACTTTTACATCCGAGCTTCAGCAGCAAGCCGATGAGGGCACGGTGGTCAATGCCGACGATTTTCGCTACGCGGGACCGAGTCCCCGTTCCAAGGAGACGGCCATCATGCTGCTGGCCGACACGTGTGAAGCCGCGGTGCGCTCCATTCGTCCCGGGTCGCGCGCCGAACTCAAGGAGTTGATCGACCGGCTCATCGACGAGCGCATTGCCGAGGGTGAATTGGACGACAGCAACCTGACCTTCAAAGAAGTGCAGACCATCAAAGAGGTCTTCATGCGTGTGCTGGAAGGCGTGCACCACCCCCGCATCTCCTATCCGGAGCCGGCGCAGAAGCAGGCCGACGACGCCGAAAATGACGCGCCCGCTCCCAGACCGGGCAACGTCGCGGAACGGGCGTCCGGTGTGAACCACGGCGGCATCGAGGAGATGATGGATGACGTGCCGGCGCCGGCCACGCCCGTGGGCGAACCGCTGGCGGATCGCGAGGTCGACCGGGCATGAGCGAGGCGGACGCGGCGTTGCAGGTGAATGTGCAGGTCGACCCGGCGTTTGGCGACGCGGTCGACGCGGTGCCGTTGCGCGCCGCCGTCATGGCCACGCTGCAGGCCCAGGCAGTGACGCGTGGCGAAGTCACCGTGGTCGTCACCGACGACGCAACGGTGCACGAGTTGAACCGTCACTACCGCGGCGTGGATGCGCCCACCGACGCGCTGAGTTTCGCCGCCCGGGAAGAGGCCGACGCTGCGCCCGCCTTGACGCTGCCGCCCGAGCTGGCCGATGCGACCGCGGACTACCTGGGTGATGTGCTCATCGCGCTGCCTTACACCCGTCACCAGGCCGCCCGGTACGGCAACCCGTTGACGCGGAGCTGCGTCTGCTGGCCGTGCATGGGACGCTCCACCTGCTCGGCTTTGACCACGCCACCGCTGCCGAGGAAGCCGCCATGTGGGCTGCGCAGGACGCGGTGCTGGCGACCTTCGGCGAGCAGACGCCACCCGGCCGCGGCGCCGGTTGACCACCGCGCGCCGCAGCCGTTTCCACACCACACGATCATGGCTCCATATCGCGACAAAGGATCTATCGTCAGCCGCTGGTACAGCTTCCGCGGCATTGAACGGCGCGCGGCACACCCTGCGCACCCAAGCCAACGCGGATCGAACTGACTGCGATCCTCGTCGTCAGCGCGGCCGGGTTCTGGTTTGGCCTGCGCCCGGTGGAATGGGCCGTCCTCTGCTGACCTTCGGCGCGGTGCTGGCCATGGAGGCCGTCAACACTGCGGTGGAAGCCGTGGTGGACCTGGTGTCGCCCGACCACCATCCTGGCCGGACTGGCCAAGGACGCGGCCGGGCGCACTGGTCTTCATCGTGCTGGGGAGCTTGGGCGTGGCCGTCGCCATCTTCGGGCCGCGCATCGTGGCGTTGTTTGAGGCGGCTAAGCAACGCCGCGGGCACTTCCCGGAAGGGGTCAACCGAGCATTGAGTCACCTATGACGTCCGACCCCTTCCGGGAAGTGCCCGCTGCCGCCAAGTCGCGCGGCCTCCCACGCACGCATGCGCCGCGCTTGCGTGATGAGCGCGGCTGCGGACCCTGCCCGGCGGCCAGCGGCGCAATACCAGCGCCACCGCAGCAGCCGGCCCCGCGCAATGGCCGCGATGTTGTCCGCCGTCACCGCGCAGGCGACAAGCACGGGCGGCCCGTCGGCCGTGGGCCAATCTGCGGGCACCGGCGCCGCCCCGGCATCGGGAAGCACGCGCAGGAGCATGGCGCAGCCCAACGCCTGCGCAGCGGCGACATCGTGGCTCGTGATGCAGTGGGGCACGTACGCGACACCGGCACGCCGAGCCGCCGTCACCATGGCCGCGCCCGGCGGGCCACCCAGGACGAACTGTGCGCCGGCATCGCCCACGGCTTCCAGCGCGGCCGGCGTCGTCACATGGGACGCGCCCACGCGCAGGTTGGCGCCGTGGCGGGCGCGCAGGGACGCGATGATGTCGCCCGCGTCCGGCGTGCCCGCGGCGATGGCGACCAGCGGCAGCGGCGCAGCCAGCAGCGCATCGCTGATTTCGATGAAGTCGGCGCCGGAGAACGGGGCGTTGATCACCGCCACCAGGCCGAACCAGGCAATCTCATCCAGAATCTCGTCAGGAGCAGTCATTTCATGCAGTCCATAGAGTCCGTGCAGGGGCCGACCATCGCCGTCGGCAGCACCAATCCGGTCAAGCTCAACGCGGCGCGCAACGTCGTCACCCGGGTGTGGGCCGGCGCGGAGGTCCAGGCCGTGGACGTGCCGTCGGGCGTGGCCGCGCAGCCGCTGCGCGACCAGGACGCCATCACCGGGGCGCAATCGGGCGCAGGCGGCCCGGGACGCGCTGGACGCGGACTTCGGCGTGGGCATCGAGGGCAACGTGGACGACTCGCCGCTGGGCATGTACGTCACCGGCTGGGCCGCGGTGGTGGATCGCCACGGCGAAGTCGGCATCGGTGCGGGCGGGCGCTTCCTCCTGCCGGAACACCTGGCCGTCCACGTCGCAGCGGCGCGGAATTGGGCGCGCTCATGGACGAGATCGTCAATGAGGACAACACCAAGCAACGCCAGGGTGCGGTCGGCATCTTCACCGGTGGGCTGGTGGACCGGACCCAGGCGCTGGAACTGGCCGTCATCTTCGCCCTCACTCGCTTCGTTGCGCCCATTGTACACGCCTTGAGCGCTGTGCCAATCTCCCATCCTTGCCCCGCATCGCCCGGATAGCCGCACGTGCCGTGTCGTTTTCCGGTGGTACTCGATCCTTTTTCCACCCCTGCCAAATTGACACTTCCCCGTAATCGCGGGACAATGTCGGGTGTTTTTGACCAGGTTTGAGGCAAGGCGGCGGCGCACCCGTACGCTTTTTATTTGGAACTATTGCGAGGACCGACGTTGTATTCCTATTCGATTGAGAACCTGCCCGCCAAGCGCCCCGCGGTGTGGAGCCGCGTGCCGATTCAGCCGCTCGCGCCCGGCGCGTTGACGCCCTTTAGCTTCAGCGTGCTGGCGGAAATCATGGGCCGCGCCTGGTACAACTTCTACGACCGCCTCGGCTTCGAGCCGCAGCCGCGGGCGCGTGTGCTGCGTCAACATCAGGGCCGCGTCTACCAAAACATGACGCTGTCGGCCCAGTTGGAGTCGACCCACGCCGCCGTGCAGCCGCCGACGCTGCTGATGAACAATCAGCCCTATCCCGTGGCCGACTGGGAGAAGCCGGGCTTCTTGAGCGGCATGAAGTTCGGCCGTGTGCAACGCAAGATCGACGACCAGATCGACGCGCTGGCCGGGGAGTTGGACGGGATCACGGTCAAAGCCCAGAACTGGCTGCTCAAAACCCGGGAGACGAGGTGGACCCAGGCCGAAATCCTCCAGGTCATGGAAGAGATCGAGCGGGTCAGCCTCAACAGCCTCATGGTCTATCTGGGCGCACGCCGGCACACCATGCTCGGCTACGACGCGTTGCTCAACTTGACGCAGGCGCGGCTGCCTTTCCCGGCCAATCTGGCGGCCGTCAACAGCGCGCTCTGTGATGTGGACGGGCTGGTGGAGAACGACATTGCCGCCGCCATCCTGGCCATGGCCGATCTGGTCAAGGCGGACACGTCCACGCTCGCCTGGTTGAAACAGAACGACTTGACCGGCTGGCGCGACGCGCTGACCAACCGTGATCTGAGCGAGGCGCTGAGCGACTTCCTGGCGCAGTACGGCCATCGCTGCGCGGTGGAAGGGGAGATCATGACGCCGCGCTGGGCGAGCGACCCGACGCCGGTGCTCCACGCGGTGCTGGCCTGCGCCACGCGTGAGCCCAAGCATCCCGCCAAAGTGCCCGCGGCCCAGTACGTGAACAAATTGCTGCAACAGGTGGACGGCGGCGACCAAAAGACGGCCGAGGCCGCGCTGCAACAAATCCGGCGCGGGCTGCGTTTACAGAGTCATGCGCTGCACACGGTGGCCTACTTTCTGGCCGGCACGCGCCGTTGGGCGCTGGCCGCCGGCCAAGAGGCCACGACGGACGGTCGCCTGGCCCACGCCGACGACGTCTTCTTCTTTGAGTTGGAAGAGATGAAGCAGATGATGACGGGCGAGTGGAACATCAGCGCCCGGGAAGAGATTCGGGCGCGGGCGGAAGCACGGCGTGCAACCTTCGCCCAGTGGCAGCAAGAGACGCCGCCCGATCTGTTGCTGGGCGACGCGGCGGCGCAAAGTGCCGTGGCCGCGCTGCCGGGCACTGCGGGCGAGGTGGCCGGTCCGCTGCGCCGCTGGGACGAGCCCCAGCCCCACATCTGCAACGGCGCGGTGGTGGGCGTGCCCCAGCTAGACAGCGGCTGGGCCGTGTTGCTGCCCATTGCCAAAGGCCTGGTGACCAAGGCCGGCACGCCGCTGGACCCGGTGGTGGCCGCGGCGCGCCACTGGCACACCCCCACCGTCTTGGGTCTGGGTGCAGGCTATACGGACTTGGTCGACGGCGCGCAGACGACGATCAACGCCGATCGAGGACTGGTTGACCAGTAGGAAACAGTGTGATGAACGATATCCGTGCCAATGACATCCGTGCCAATGACATCCGTGCCGACGCACTCGCCGACGAATTGGAGCAGGAGTGGGGCAAGCCGCCGCTCGCACTCTCCATCGTCATCCCGCTCTACAACGAGGAAGAGAGCATCCCGTCCCTCTACACCCGCTTGACCGCGGCGCTGGACGATTACGGCCGCCCCTTCGAGGCCATCATCATTGATGACGGCTCCAGCGACCGCAGCTTTGAACTGCTGGCCGAGATCGCGCGCAAGGACACGCGCTACAAGATCATCCGGCTGCGGCGCAACTTCGGCCAGACTGCGGCCTTCTCTGCCGGCTTTGATGCGGCCCGGGGCGACGTCATCATCACCATGGACGCGGATCTCCAGAACGATCCCGCCGACATTCCCCTGCTCATGAGCAAAATCGAAGAGGGCTACGACATCGTCAGCGGCTGGCGCAAGGACCGGCAGGATCGCTTCCTGGACCGCAAGCTGCCCTCCATGATCGCCAATCGCATGATCTCCAACGTGACCGACGTGCGTCTGCACGACTACGGCTGCTCGCTCAAGGCCTATCGCCGGGATCTGCTGCAACACGTGCGGCTCTACGGCGAGATGCACCGCTTCATTCCGGCGCTGGCCGTGCAGGTGGGCGGCACGGTGACCGAGGTGCCGGTGAATCACCACGCGCGCCAGTACGGGTCGTCCAAGTACGGCATCAGCCGCACCATCCGCGTCATGCTCGACCTGATCACGGTCTGGTTCCTGGGCACCTACGCCACGCGGCCCATCCATGTCTTCGGCGGCATGGGGCTGCTCTCCACGTTCCTGGGCGTGCTGCTCGGCGTCTATCTCACCTTCGTCAAGCTGTTCATGCACGAGAACATCGGCTCGCGGCCGCTGCTGATGCTGGCCGTGCTGCTGGTGGTGGTGGGCGTGCAGTTGATCACCATGGGCCTGCTGGGCGAGATGATCATCCGCACCTACTACGAAAGCCAGGGCAAGCCGATCTACTACGTGCGCACGGTGGTCGCCAACGGCGAGGCAACGGCCGACGGCAAGACGTCATGACGCACCTGACCCGTCCACTGGTTTACGCCGCGCTCGGCGCCGCGCTGTTGGCGCACATCCTCCTCTTTTTCACCGGCCTGCCGCTGGCCCTGCAAGGGCTGGCCGTCTTCGTCTTGACGGTGGTCGTGCCCGGCGCGCTGGTGGTGGAGGCGCTGGTCGGCCGCAGCGAGGCGCCGCCCACGCCCTGGGAGCACGCCCTTTACTCGCTGGGCGCGGGCTACGGCGTCGCCGTGGTGCTCACCGTCCTGCTGAGCTACCTGCCCGGGCCGCTGACCCGGCTTCAGACTTTCCTCGCGTTCGACATCGTCATCGCATTGGTGGCGGCGTGGCTGCTGATGGCGGCGCCGGGGGCCGCGTCACCGTGCGGACGCGGCCGTCTTCGCCGACGCCGACTGGTCGACATTGGACCGCCGCTGGCTGTGGGCCGGCATCTTGACGCTGCTGCTGGTGGGCGGGTTCTTCCGCTTCACGACCCTGGGCTATGCCGAGTATCAAGGCGACGAGGCGCGCGCCGCGCTGCGCGCCGCGGCCGTGCTCCAGGGCTACGACGACGTGCTGCTCATCCACAAGAAGGGGCCGACGGAGATCGCGCTGCCCACCGTGGCCTATGCGCTCACCGGCACGCTCACCGAGCAGATGGCGCGCTTCCCCTTTGCCGTGGCCAATCTGGCCGCGCTCTTCGCCGTCTTCCTGCTGGGCTGGCGCATGTTCACGCCGCTGGCCGGCTGGATCGCAGCCATGCTCTTTGCCCTGGACGGCTACTTCATCGGCTTCTCCCGCATCGTCCAATACCAGAGCGTCGTCTTCCTGGTCTCGATCCTGACGGTGATGGTGCTCTACCGGCTGGTGCAACAGCCGCGCGCGCTGACCCGCTACCTCACCTTGGCCGCCATGCTGCTGGCCACCGGGCTGCTCTCCCACTACGAGGCGGCGCTGGCCGGGCTGCCCGCGGCCTTCCTGCTGGGCGTGCTCATCTGGCAAAACCGGCCGCGCTGGCGCGAAATTGTGGGTGCGACGGTCATCGGCGGCGTGGTGGGCGTGGTCCTGTTGGCGCTCTTCTACGTGCCCTTCGTGCGCCATCCCCAGTTCAGCGCCACCTACACCTATCTGTCGGACCGGCGCATGGGCGGCCAGTTCCCGTACAACAACCTGGCCGACTTCTTCCTGCGCACCACGGTCTACAGCACCACCTACTACGTGCTCATCCTCATCGGGTTGACCATCGTGGCGCTGGCCATCGCGTTCGGCCGCGCCTTCGGCAAGACGGTGGGCGCGCTCACCGCGGCGCTGCTGGGCGCCCTCATGGTCATTACCTTCTGGAATCCCACGTGGCTGACCGTGGGCGGCATGGACCTGGCCGTGGTGCCCTTTGCGCTGGTGCTGGGCGCAGTCGTCTTCCTGCCGCGCATGTCCACGGCGGAGCGGACGTTGTGGCTCTGGTTCGGTGCGGGGATGCTGCTGGCCATCTTTTTCACGGAAAAGCCGCGCACCCATGTCTACACCTTCTTCCTGCCGTGGCTCATCCTCTGCGGCTGGACCGGGGCGCGGCTGTGGCTGCAGTTACGCAACCGAGTCGGGACGCGTCCGGCGTTGCTGGCCGGCAGCGCGACCGCGGCGGTATTGGTGCTCGTCTTCGGCAGCTACGCGTACTGGTACTTCATCCACAACGACACCGAGGTCCTGCGCACGTGGGACAATTGGCACCCGGCGGCTATCTCGATTTCTACGACGAGCCGGACAACAAGGCCCTCTTCGGCTTCCCGCTGGCCAACGGCTGGAAGGTGGTCGGCCGGCTCTACGAAGAGGGCGTCATCAGCGGCGACTACGAGACCAACGAGAAGGAAGCGTGGGTGCCTGCGTGGTACACCCGCGGCCAGTTCCGCTGCGGGCGCTCGGCCGACTGGTACTTCGAGATCGACAACCTGGAGCCGTGGGACAGCGGCGACCAGGCGCAGATGGAGCACTTCCTGCGCCACGGCTTCTCCAAGTGGGGCATCGTGGAGATCAACGACACCGACCGCATGGTCATCTACCAGCGCACGGGCGCGCAGAGCGACATGCCCACCGAGGAGCCGACCGACGATGTCCCCCGCCTGCAACTGGACGACTTCATCGCCGGCTTCGACCGTGCGGCCCTGGCCCAGTTCCCGCTGACCTATCCCGCGGTCAACAACGAGATCGCCCATCCGCTGAACGTCAACTTCGGCGACCGCATCCGGCTGGAGGGCTACGACATCGACTACCCCAAGCCGCTGCGGCCGGGCGACACCATCCGCCTGACGCTCTACTGGCGCGCGCAGGAACCGATCTGGGATTCGTGGAAGGTCTTCAACCAGGTCTACTTCGGCGACAGCCCCATGATCGCGCAGCGGGACGGCTACCCCGTCTGCGACACCCGCGAGACCTGGCGCTGGGATCCGGGCGAGTTGATCACCGACGTCTACGACATTCCTGTCAACCCGGATGCGCCCGACGGCCTCTATCCGCTCTACACGGGACTTTACCTGGAAGAGACCAACGAACGCCTGCCCGTGCTGGATGAGACCGGCGCGCCGATCGACACCCAAGTCCATGTGACCGACATCCGCGTCGGCGAGGAGTAGACGGCGTGAATGCCCGCACGGGGAATGTGCGCACACGCACGTGGCTGATCCTGGCGCTGCTCTTTGTGGCGGCATGGCTGCCGCGCGTCGTCGCGCTGGACGCGTTCGTCACCATCGACGAGCGCAAGTGGCTGGCCCGCTCGGCCAATTTCTACGAAGCCGTCAGCCACGGCGACTGGGCCGACACCTTCCAGCGCGAGCATCCGGGCGTCACCGTCATGTGGGCGGGCACGCTGGGCTTTCTGCAAAAGTTTCCGGACTACCCGGCCCAAAGCCCCGGTCAATTTGCCTGGGAGCGGGAAGAACTCGAGGCGTGGCTCAAGGAGAACACCGCGCTCACCCCGCTGGAGATGCTGGCGGCCGGGCGCTGGTGGGTGGTGCTGGGCGTGGCCCTGGCCGTCGCCGCCAGCTATCTCCCGTTGCGCCGCCTGTTGGACGAGAAGACCGCGTTTGCCGCCACCCTCTTCCTGGCCTGGTCCCCCTTCTACGTGGCACTCTCGCGCCAATTGCACCCGGACGGTCTGGTGGCCAGCCTGTCGTTTCTGGCGCTGCTCCTCTTCCTCGCCTGGCTCTACGCCGCCAGCCCCGACGGACACCGCCCACGGCGCTATCTCGTCGGTTCCGGCATCATCATGGGCCTCGCGTGGCTCACCAAGACGCCCGCCATCTTCCTGGTCCCCACCGGCCTCGTGCTCATGGCCATCGAATGGCTCCGCCCGCGCATGCCCGACGCCCCCCGCCCCTCGCCCCTGGCCTACGTGCTGTGGGGTGCCATCGCCATCGCCACTTTCGTCTTGCTCTGGCCCGCCATGTGGGTGAACCCGCTGGGCACGCTTTGGCGCATGACG
>JAWKOK010000030.1:0-55264 GCA_041391205.1 Caldilineaceae bacterium | reverse complement strand
CCGGGTGGACCTCCACGTCGACGAATTCACCACACTCTGGGCCGCGCGCCGCATTCTCGAGACGGGCGTGCCCGTCATGCCCAGCGGCGTCCTCTACGGCCGCGGGCTGCTGACCTCCTACTTGACCGCCGGCGCGCTGGCGCTCTTGGAGCCGACCGCGTTTGTCGGGCGCTTGCCCAGCGTGCTGGCCGGGGCCGCGAGCATCATCGCCATCTTCGCCGTGGGCCGCCGTGAGTGGACTGCGCGGGTGGGTCTGCTGGCCGCCGTCGGCTTGATGCTGCTGCCCGAAGCCATCGACGCCGCCGGTCGCGCGCGCTTTTACGGCCAGTTGCTGCTCTGGACGCTGCTCACGCTCTGGGCCGCCTATCGCATGACCCGGCGCCCGGATGGAAGCTGGCGCGCACCGCTGCTGATGGCGCTCTTCTTCGGGCTGGCCCTCTTCACCCAGGCGGAGACCGTGCTGCTGGTGCCCGGCATTGTGCTGGCCCTGCTCCTGTGGAACGGGCCGCGTGTGTTGCGCCACCCACCCGTGTGGGTCAGTTTGCTCCTCCTGGGCTTGCTGCTCCTGGCGCGCTATGGGGTGGAGAGTCTGGGGCCGGTCGACAGTTTTGACGCAGTGCAGAGCGGCAAACCGTACGTGGGTCTCTTCTTGGCGTGGCGCACGGCGTGGGATGCCTATGCCCATCTCTTTCTGGACCCGCGCCGGATCGTGTGGACGGCTTTCGGCGCGCTGGCGGTGTGTGTCGCTGCGCTGCGCTTGCTGCGGCTTGGTGGACGGTTGCGCGCCTTGTCCGGCCCGGATCAGGCCACCCTTTACTTCGCGCTGCAATTGGCGAGCGTCGGGTTGCTCATGGCCACGGTGGTGGGGCCGAGTTGGCACGACGGGCGCTACATCCTCTTCGTGCAGCCGGCGTGGCTCTTGCTGGGCGCGGCCGGGATTGTCATGACGCTCGACTTGATTTGGGCATCCGGCCGCGCCCGCTGGGCGATGACCGCGGCCGCGGGCGGGGTTCTCGTCTGGCTCATCTGGCCGCTCACGCTGGGCGCGCTCCAGCAGGAGACCGAGGGCTACGCCGCCGCCTTCGCCTACGTGGCCCAACATCGCGCCGGGCGACCGTGGCCACACCCCAGCCCACTGCCTGCGCTTGGACTCTCGTGTGACTACTACGCGTGGCGCTTGACTATGCACCGTATGCCGTCAACACTGACGCGGGCATGGTCGACCGCTGGACGGAGCTGCAGCTGCGCACGGCCGCGGATCTGCGGCTGGCTCTGGCTCGTGGCGAACGTGTCTGGCTGGTCACCGACCGTGACCGGCTGGCCAGCCGCTACGACAGCACCTACATGCAACTCATCCTCGAACAGTTCAGCGAGGTCTACAGCGTGGCCGATAGCATGGTCCTGGTTGCCGACGGGCTGCGCACAGGCCCGGTCTACACCAGCCGTGGCCGCTTGAACCGCCCGGCGCAGGCCGGCAATCTGCAACTGGCCGATTGGGTGGCCGGCGCCGCCGAGCCGGGCCGGTCCTTGGACGTGGTGCTCTACTGGCAGGCCGCCGCACCGTTGCAGGGGCAGATCAACACCTCCATTCAACTGGTGGCCGCAGACGGCACACGCATTTCCCATCAGGATGGCCCCCCGGCCCACGGCTGGATTCCGCCGGAGGAATACCACGATCAGCCTGTCCCCGACATCAAACGGCTTGCGCTGCCCACCGACTTGCCCGATGGCTGGTATCGCCTGGAGGCAGTGGCGTATGATGCCATCACCCACGATCCCTTTGGCCCACCGCTGCCTTTTCACTGGTTCCGCCTGGGTGATGAGCTGATCCCGCCCATGCAGCACCTTGCCGTGAACTGGGACGACGGCATCACCTTGACCGGCGTGTCCAACCTGCCGGCCTGGCTGCGTCCGGGTGCGGAGATGGACTTCACGCTCGACTGGCAGACGTCGCGTGCGCTGGAGCGGGACAACACGGTCTTCGTGCACCTGACCGGGCCCGACGGCATGCTGTATGCCCAGCAGGACAAATTGCCGCTGGAGGGCTTCTACCCCGCGTCGCACTGGGTGCCCTACGTCCGGCTGCGCGACAGCTATACGCTCACCTTGCCCGACCTGTTGCCCGCCGGCGCGTACACGCTCACCGTGGGCTGGTATGATCCCGTCACCGGCACGCGCACGCTGACTGTCGACAAGGTGGATCAGGCCGAGCTTGCCAGGTGGCGCCGCGGCAGCTAGTGTGACACGCAGTCGCTGAGGCGACTTTTCGCTGTCAGCATCGGCTTCCAACCGTGGGCGTCGGCAAATGGCAATCGAACCGGATGCGTCGCAGCCGGATAGCACCTCGATTATCGTTCCACTGCAAATTGGGTGTACGATACAAGTACCCACCAAGCCCAAACCCCAATTGCGGTGACATTGCCGCGAGAAAAACCAACGAGGAAAACAATGGACGAGAAGATCGACGCGATTCTGGCGCAACTCACGCTGGAGCAAAAGGTCAGCCTGTGCGCCGGGTCGGACACGTGGCGCACGGTGGCCATCCCGGGCCTGGTCCCCCAACTCAAAGTGTCGGACGGGCCCAACGGTGCGCGCGGCGATGCCATGCCCGGCGACCGCAGCAGCGCCACTGCGGCCTGCTTCCCGGTGGGCATCTGTCTGGCCGCCAGTTGGGACACGACGTTGATTCAGGACATCGGCGTCGCCCTGGCCGAGGAACTGAAGACCAAGCATGCGCAGGTGCTCCCGGTTTCCCACGGTCAACATCCACCGTTCGCCGCTCAACGGGCGCAACTTCGAGTGCTACTCGGAAGACCCGTACCTGACGGCGCGCATGGCCGTGGCCTACATCAACGGCGTGCAGAGCCAGGGCGTGGGCGCGTGCATCAAGCACTTCGTCGCCAACGACTCCGAGTTCCAGCGCCAGAGCATCAGCTCGGAGGTACGCGACCGCGGCCTCTACGAGATCTACCTGCCGCCCTTCGAGGCCGCGGTCAAGGAGGCCGACGTCTGGACGGTCATGTCCGGCTACAACCGGCTCAACGGCGTCTACTGCAGCGAGAACGAACGCCTGCTCAAGACGATTCTGCGCGACGAGTGGGGCTTCGACGGCCTGGTCATGTCCGACTGGTTCGGCACCTACGACACCATGGGCATTGCCGACAGCGGCCTGGACCTGGAGATGCCCGGCCCGGCCCGCTTCATGGGCGAGCAACTGCTGGCCGCCGTCCAACGGGGCGATGTGGCCGAGGCGGCCATCGACGCCAAGGTGCGCAACGTGTTGCGTCTGGTCTTCCGCGCCGGCGTGACGGAAACGCCCGAGCCGCCGGAGGAGAGCATCGACCGGCCCGAACATCGCGCGCTCATCCGACGCGCCGCGGCTGCGGGCGCGGTGCTGCTCAAGAACGACGACGCCACCTTGCCCCTGAACGCGGCCGACCTGGGCACGCTGGCCGTCATCGGCCCCAACGCGGCCGTGGCGAGCATGATGGGCGGCGGCAGCGCGCAGGTCAACGCGCACTACAGCGTCGCACCGCTGGAGGGGCTGCGCAACCGCCTGGGCGACACCGTGCGCATCGACTACACCCAGGGCTGCGCCATCTACCGCACGCTGCCGCCCGTCGACGCCGCGCTGTTGACCACGCCCGATGGTGCGCCCGGTTTGCGCGCCGACTTCTTCAACGGCAGCGAACCCACGGGCGACGTGGTCGCGTCCAAGGAGATCGGCGACCTCTCCCTGCTCTGGCTCGGCGCGCCGGCGCCGGGCGTGGATCCGGTGAACTTTGCGCTGCGCCTCTCCGGTCGCCTGACGCCGGCGCAGAGCGGTCCCTACACCATCGCCCTCACCAGCGCCGGCCTCAGCCGTCTCTATCTGGACGGTGCGCTGGTCATCGACAACTGGACCAGCCAGCGCATGGGCGGCTCCTTCTTCGGCATGGGCAGCTACGAGGAGACCGCGGTGGTTGACCTGGTGGCGGGGCAGGCCCACGAGATTGTGGTCGAGTACACGCGCAACAGTTCCATGCTGGGCGCGCTGGTGGTGGGCGGCCTGCCTGTGGCCACCGAGGATCCGATGCTTGAGGCGGAGAAGATCGCGGCCGGCGCGGACGCGGTGCTGCTCTTTGTCGGGACCAACGGTGAGTGGGAAAGCGAGGGCTTCGACCGGCCCGATATGGCATTCCCGGGGCGGCAAGCGGAGTTGATCGAACGGGTCGCGGCCGTCAATCCCAAGACCATCGTGGTGCTCAACACCGGCTCGCCCATGGACATGGCGTGGCTCGACCAGGTGCCGGCGGTGTTGGAAGCGTGGTTCCCCGGCCAGGAGTGCGGCAACGCCATCGCCGACGTGCTCTTCGGCGACGTCAACCCGTCGGGCCGTCTGACCCAGACCTGGCCCCTGCGCCTGGAGGACAACCCGGCCTTCATCAACTACCCGGGTGACAACGGCCGCGTCTACTACGGCGAGGACATCTTTGTGGGCTATCGCTACTACGAAAAGAAGAACGTGGGCGTGCGCTTCCCCTTCGGCTACGGCCTCTCCTACACCACCTTCGCCGTGGACAATCTGCGGCTGAGCGCCGACGAGTACGCGTTGGGGCAGCCGGTGGACCTGCTGGTGGATGTGACCAACACGGGCGCGGTGGCCGGCCACGCGGTGGTGCAGATCTACGTGCACGATGTGGATGCCGGCGTCATGCGGCCGGAGAAGGAACTCAAGGCCTTCGCCAAGGTCGCACTGGAGCCGGGCGAGCGCAAGAGCGTGCACCTGTCGCTGGACCAGCGCGCGCTCTCCTTCTTCGACGACGCCCGTCACGCCTGGGTGGCTGAGGCGGGCGAGTTCGACGTGCTGGCCGGTCTCTCGTCGGCCGACATCGGCGCCACGGCCCGCTTCACGTTGACCGTGCCGGCCGAGGTCGCGGCGGCCATGCCTGCGCCGGTCGCGCTCTCCATCCGCAGCACGCTGCGCGACGTTATCTCCCAGCCCGCCGGTCGCGCCGTGCTCGACGCGCTTCCTGCCCGGCATGGCCGACCTCGCCCCAAGCCGAAATGGCCATGGGCATGACGCTGGAGGCCATCGCCGGCTTCGTCCCCAACATTCTGACCAAGGAGAAGTTGGCGGCGATTGATGAGGAGTTGCGGGGATTAAGTGGTTAAGAGATTGAGAGATTGCACAAGAGATATGGGAGACCGGCTCGCGGATGCTTCGCCGCCTAATCTCCCAATCTCCACAATCTCTCAATCTCCTAATCACGTTTCACGTCATCACGTTTCACGCCTCACCTTTCCCCCTTCACCAACAACTCCCAATTCCCCCGTTGCGTCACGTCGCCGGTCTGGTTGACGACTTCGACTTTGAAGTTGACCAGACCGCCGCCCAGACGGCGCATGGCCTTCTTCTCCTCCACGGTGACGCGCAGGTGGACGGTGTCGCCGATGAAGACAGGCTTGAGGAACTCCAGTCGATGCTGCGGAACGCGATGACCGTGTCCTCCATGAAGCCCAGGCGCACGGCCTGGCCGCTGGCGATGCTGAGGACGAGCAGGCCGTGGGCCATGCGCTGGCCGTACATCTGCTCCTTGCTGTACTCGGCGTCGGTGTGGATTAGGTTCCAGTCACCCGAGATGGCCGCGAAGTTGACCACGTCGGTCTCGGTCACCGTGCGGCCCACCGATTCCACCTGGTCGCCGATCTGAAATTCCTCAAAGGTAAGCCCGCGCGGGCGCGACATTTTGCGTTCGGTCATGGTCCCGGTTTCTTCGGCTGGCTGGGCGCGTGGATCCACGCGCATGGATTGTCGACAGTGGGGCCAATCTACGCAAGCGGCGGCGCAACGCAACAACCCTCCGCCCCGAAAATGAGGAGCATTCCTACCTGTCGGGTCCATCTCAATTTCGGGGCAATGACGCAGGCTGCCTGTTGAGTTCGCACGCCCTCGCTCGAACCGATCGGACGTCTGCCCCAAATCCGTGATGCACCCCGACTGTCCGCAGCGTTGCGTGGAGTCGCGCATCCGCAGTACAATTGGGCGCATGCAGGGTCAAAGCAATTGCTGAACTCATGTGATTTCACCACACTGAACGAGGAGAATTTCATTCATGCAGACGGATCTACGCGGTCGCGATTTCATCAGCGACATGGACTTTAGCAAGGAAGAGATCGAGACGGTACTGGACGTGGCCTTCAAGCTCAAGCGCGACCGGGCGCTGGGCCAGGCCCATCCGCTGCTGCGCGACAAGGTGCTGGCGCTGCTCTTCTTCTTCACCAGCACGCGCACCCGCTCCAGCTTCGAAGCGGGCATGGCCCAACTGGGCGGCCACGCCGCCTTCGTCGATTCCACCACCACCCAGATCAGCCACGGCGACACGGCCAAGGAGATCGGCGAGATCTACGGGCGCTACTACGACGGCATCGCCATCCGCCAGTGCGACTGGGACTTCGGCAACCAGTACATCAACGAAGTGGCCGCGGCCAGCCGCGTGCCCGTGCTCAACATGCAGTGCGACGTCTACCACCCCTTCCAGATCCTGGCCGACCTCATGACCATCTTCGAAAAAGTGGGCGACCCGCGTGGCAAGACCATCAATGTGAGCTGGGCCTACGCCAGCAGCTACCAGAAGCCCATCTCCGTGCCCCAGAGCCTCATCCTGCAGATGACCCGCTTCGGCATGAACGTGCGCCTGACCCATCCGCCGGAATACAAGCTCATGCCCGACATCGTGCAGCAGGCCCAGGACAACGTGAAGCAGCACGGCGGCAGCTTCGAGATCATGGACGACTTCGATGCCGGCTTCAAGGACGCGGACATCGTCTATCCCAAGAGCTGGGGGGCGCTGCTCACCACGTCCGACAACGACGAGAGCGCCAAGATCGGCAGCAAGTACACCGACTGGATCACCGACGAGCGACGCATGGCCCTGGCCAACCCACACGCGCTCTACATGCACTGCCTCCCGGCGGATCGCAACATCGAAGTCACCGACGGCGTCATCGACGGGCCCAACTCGGTGGTCTATGATGAGGCCGAAAACCGGCTCCACGCGCAGAAGGCCGTCATGGCGTTGACCATGCGCTAGGCTGTGTCGTTGCTTCGCCGTCCGTCACAAACCAGGTTTCTTCGAGAAACCTGGTTTGTTTCTTTCAAGGAGGATCGATCATGCCGCTGGAGAACCCTTTCAAACGTGTGGAGCGCCTGAAGCGTGTGACCAATGTGCCTGCAGAGGGCGCCTACGGCGAGCGCGTGCCGCCGGGCCAATTCCTCACCGAGCGCTTTCCCGTGCTCCACTACGGCCCCACGCCCCACTACGCTGACCTGGACGACTGGACGCTGCGCAGCTTCGGCCTGGTCGCGGCCGAACGTGTCTTCACCTGGGCCGATCTCATGGCCATGCCCGCGGTCACCCAGACGGTGGACATCCACTGCGTCACCCGCTGGAGCAAGCTCGACACCACGTGGACGGGCATCCCCTGGCGCGCCTTCATGGCCGAACTGGGTGTGACGCCGGCCGCGACCCATCTCATGGCCCACTGCGAGAACGGCTACACCACCAACATCGCGCTGGACGTGCTTGACGACGACGACACCATGTTGGCCTATCTCTACGCGGGTGAACCACTGGAGGCGCAGCACGGCTATCCTCTGCGGCTGCTGGTGCCCAAGAAGTACTTCTGGAAGAGCGCCAAATGGCTGCGTGGCCTGGAATTCATGGCCGCCGATCGCCCCGGTTTCTGGGAGAACTACGGTTATCACATGGAAGGCGACCCCTGGCGCGAAGAGCGGTTTGGCTAGCCGCGCCACTTCCGCTACAATACGTGCAGATCCAACCCCGCTTGGGTGATTGACCCGCAGAATCAAATTCCGCTCGCCGGTCACATACGTATGACCTCAAGGAGTTACCATGCGCGCACTCTTGAAAATTGCCCATGGCATCGACGCCCTCTCGAACTTCCTGGGCAAAGTGGCGACACTGCTTGTGCTCGTGGTGGTGGCCGTGGGCTTCTACAACGTGGCAGCCCGCTATCTCGGTCGCTTCATCGGCCGTCAGCTTTCCTCCAACGTCTTCATTGAAATTCAGTGGTACATCTACTCGGTCATCTTCTTCCTCTCGTTTCCCTACATCCTGCTCCATGACGTCAACGTGCGCGTCGACTTCCTCTACACCAAGTGGAGTCCCCAGCGGCGTGCCTGGGTCGATCTGATCGGGACGATCATCTTTATCATTCCCTTCTGCATCATGGGGATGTACGTCACCGTCAACCCGGTGCTCGCGTCGTGGGGCAAGTTGCCGGGCGGCGGCTGGGGAACGTGGGAGATGTCACCGGACCCGGGTGGGCTGCCCCGTGCGCCCATCAAGACGCTCATCATCGTCGCCTTTGCGGCGTTGCTGTTGCAGGCCATTGCCCAGGTGATCAAGTACATCGCCATCTTGACCGGGCACCACGAAGTCGAAGACGAGCTGCGTGAAGAGGCCACTGGTCACGAGCTGGTCGCCTAGATCATTCAGGAATCACCACCTCACCAAACCGGAGATGCAACATGGGTTTTGAGTGGCTTGCCATCGCAATGTTTGTCGGCTTCCTCCTCATCATGCTGACAGGCTTTCCGGTGGCTTTCTCCTTTGCGGGCAGCGCCATCGTCTTTGGGCTGGTCGGGCTGTCGCTGGACGCGTTCGACCTGAACTTGTTGAGGCTGCTGCCAAATCGCTGGTTTGGCACCATGTCCGACTTTACGCTCTTGGCCATTCCGTATTTCATCTTTCTGGGGGCGATTCTCGAACGTTCCGGGCTGGCGGAAGAGTTGCTGGAAGCCATCGGCGTGCTGCTCGGCCCGCTGCGCGGCGGCATGGCCCTGGCCGTGATCATCGTGGGCACGCTGCTGGCGGCCACCACCGGCGTCGTCGCCGCAACGGTGATCATGATGGGCATGATGTCGCTGCCGGTCATGTTGCGCAACGGCTACGACAAGAAAGTGGCGGCCGGCTCGATCATCGCCTCGGGGACCTTGGCCCAGCTCATTCCGCCCAGTTTGGTGCTGGTGGTGTTGGCCGACCAGATCGGCGTGTCGGTCGGCGATCTTTTTCTGGGCGCCCTCATTCCCGGCCTCATGCTGGCCGGGTCGTACATGCTCTACATCGTCTTCATCGCCATCACCCAGCCCAAGAAAGTCCCCGCCTTGCCCAAGGAGATGCGCACGCTCTCGGGCGGCGCGCTCTTTCGCCGGGTGATGAAAGCGGTGGTGCCGCCGCTGCTCTTGATCTTCGCCGTCCTGGGCAGCATCTTCTTCGGCATCGCCACGCCCACCGAAGCAGGCGCCGTGGGCAGCGTGGGCGCGCTCATCCTGGCGGCCATGAACAAGCGTCTGAGTTGGGAGAATCTCTACGGCGCAGCCAATTCCACGGCGCGCATCACCGGCCTCGTGCTGATGATCATCTTCTGTTCCAGTTTCTTCGCCGTGGTCTTCGACGGCCTGGGCGGCAAGACCTTCATCACCCTGCTGTTGACGGGCATCCCGGGCGGCGTGCTCGGCTTCATGATCGTCTCCAACATCGCCGTCTTCTTCCTGGGCATGTTCCTGGAGTTCATCGAGATCGTCTACATCGTACTGCCGCTCTTTGTGCCCGCGGCCAAGGCGCTGGGCATCGACCCGGTCTGGTTCGGCGTCGTCATGGCCATCAACCTGCAGATCGCCTTCATTTCGCCGCCGGTCGGTTTCTCGCTCTTCTACCTGCAAAGTGTGGCGCCGCCGGAGATGAAGACCAGCGAAATCCACCGCAGCGCCTTCCCGTTCATGGCGCTCCAGGTGGTCGTCCTGGCGCTGGTGCTGGCCTTCCCCCAGACGGTCAGTTGGCTGGTCAACGCCGCGGTCAAATAGGCGAAGTTGGCACAACAAAAGGGGGCGCGGTCAACATTGACCGCGCCCCTTTTTAACCAGAAGTCCGACTTCTGCCGGAAGTCGGACTTCTTTGGATCTAACTAAATGCCCCACACGTAACGAGAATGAGCCTTCGTTCACGTCGTGCCAGGCGTAGATGCCCTCACGGAACGCGCTCCACTGCTCGAAGATGGACTTGAAGTCCGCATCGGACGCGGAGAACTCGTCGTAAAGCTCGAACGAGGCCGCCTCGGCCGCCTGCATGATCTCGGGACTGTATTCGCGCAGTTCCACGCCGCTGTCCAACAGGCGCTGGAGCGCATCGTTGTTGCGGGCATCGTAACGGGCCAGCATGGTCATGTTGGCTTCGAAGGCCGCGGTCTTGACGATCTCCTGGTAGATCTGGGGGAGCTTGTTCCACTCGTCCAGGTTGATCTCCACTTCCAGCGTGGGGCCCGGCTCCCACCAGCCCGGGGCATAGTAGTAGCTGGTCACCTTGTTCAGGCCGAGAATCTCGTCATCGTAGGGGCCGACCCACTCGGCCGCGTCGATGGCGCCGGTCTGGAGCGCCTGGAAGATTTCGCCGCCGGGCAGCACCTGCACGTTCACGCCCAGCTTGGCCATCACCTGACCGCCCAGGCCGGGGATGCGCATCTTCAGGCCCTGGAGATCGGCTGCGGTGTTCACCTCTTTGTTGAACCAGCCGCCCATCTGCACGCCGGTGTTGCCCGCGGGGAACTGGATGACGTTGAACTTTTCCCGGTAGAATTCCTGCATGAGATCCAGGCCGCCGCCCTCATAGAGCCAGGAGTTCTGCTGCTGCGCGTTGAGGCCGAAGGGCAGCGTGGTGCCGAAAGGCCGTCGTCGGGCTCTTGCCCACGTAGTAGTAGGACGCCGTGTGCCCAATCGGCACCGCGCCTTGAGGAGACCACGTCCAGCACCTGGGTGCCGGGGGCCAGTTCGCCGGCCGCGCGGCTCGATCTTGAAGCGCCCGCCGGTCATGGCGCTGACGCGCTCGGCAAAGACCTGTGCACCGCCAAAAATCGTGTCCAGCGCGACCGGCCAACTGGTCGCCATCTGCCAGGAGATCTCCGGCAGGCCGGACTCCTGGGCTACGGCTTCGCTGGGTTCCTGCACAGCAGGCGTGGCGGACATGCCACAACCCGCGGCCACACCCATGACAACGCCACCGGCGGCTTTCCGTCGCCATGCTCGAAAGAAAGGTACGACGATTCATGCATTTCCTCCCATGCACTAGATTGATGAGATCGTTTTCTCCGCTTCGGGACTTTCAGAGCGAGGTGAGTTCGATTCTATCGGACCCCAGGGGCAATGTCAACTTGCACAGCAGCTTTAGGGCGCTTTGCCACGCTTCGTCCGCATTGCGCAAGGTGGCGGCCGGCCCGGTGCAATCTTGTTGCGCAGATTTCATCGTAAATCGGTGCGCAAGCAACCCGTTCAGTACCGCGCCAAACGAATCTCGCCAGTATCAAACTGTACTCGACAGCCGTGGGTGCATCTCAATTTGGGGGCAACGACGCGCTGCGGCCTGTTTAGTTCGCACGCCCTCGTGCGAACGGTGGCATCGACTTGGCTTTGGCACGGCGGTTCGCACGAGGGCGTGCGAACTGAACTCATCGCTGCCCCGAATCTGAGCTGTACTCGGACATCTGCGGCTCGATTGACCAAGTTTCGACTCCGTGCTAGACTGCGCCGCTGCATCGCCATAAAGATAAGTTTGACCCAGTGAAGGATCAGCCATGGATCATGCAGTCAGCACAGCCGCCCCCGTGACCTTGCCCGCCGCCGTGGCCGCGGCCATCGTGCAACACGCGCGGGAAGGCAAACCGGAGGAGATCTGCGGCATCGTACGCGGCCGCGGGCTGGATGCGTTTGAGGCCGTGCGTGGGCGTAACGTGGCCGCGGAGCGCATCGAGAACTACACCGTCGATCCGCAGACGTTGCTCAAGCAGTTCGACTTCGAGGATGAGGGCGACGAGATGATGGGCATCTACCACTCCCATCCGGTCTCCGTGGCCTATCCATCCGCGACCGATGCCTGGAACGCCGCCTATCCCGACAGCATCTACCTGATCTGCTCGCTGGAAGATGACGACGCGCCGGTGATCCGCGCCTTCCGCATGATCCCGCATTTCATCGACCTGGACCTGGCCGCGCTCACGGCGGCACTCGACTTCTACGAGACACGCCCCGGCCTCTTCGCCTACTACGCCGACCCGGCGCAGCCGCTGCCCGCGATCTTCGCCAACCTCCCGGACGTGATCGCACCGCCCTTCTACGTCGTCTACTTTGAGGACGACGCGGACGACCACGCGCCCGAAGGTCGGGTGGTGACGCTGGTGGAACATCCGGTGCAGGTCGCCGCATGACGTCCAGCGGCGCGCCTGTCACCGAGACTGTAACTCGGCTCACGGCTTGCAGTTGCGAATCGATTGATAATCTTTGACAAGCGGTCAGTGTCCGGGTATACTGCCGCATGCGCAAAATGGCGTCGGTCAGTTGACGACGATCTGAAGGATATCTGCACACGATGTACACGGATCTGCACACCCTGTTCAAACTCTGTTGCTTGTGTCGCTAGCGGGCGTTGTCAGCATGGCGCTGGCTTCACCCGCTGCTTCGAGTTGCAGATGATGAACCGTGTGCCGTGCGTACTCTAGTGCAGTGGCACAACTGAAGCGAAGTTGACACCCACGTGCGCCGTAACGCACCGGGTTGCTCCTGTAACGCTGAGTTCATCATCGGATGGCTCGGCGTTTTTGTTTGCGCCGGGACAACTCGGCATCTGCGGCAGCGCAGTCAAGATCAGTCATATTCATTCAACGTACGCAAGGAGAAAATGTAGCAATGGCAACCGTTCTGGTCCCCACACCGCTCCGCCGTCTGACCGGCGGCCAATCCAAAGTCGAAGTCGACGGCGCCGATGTGGCCGCGCTCATCACGGCGATTGACAGCCAATTCCCCGGCGTGGCCGACAAGGTGCTGGACGGCGACGGCAACGTCAAGCGCTTCATCAACGTCTTTGTCAACGACGACGAGATTCGCCAGTTGCAGGGCTTGTCCACACCGGTCGGTGCAGGCGACAGGGTCTCCATCGTCCCGGCCATGGCCGGCGGGCGCTAGTTCATTGCGCCGGATGCAGTCATACAGGGAGGAACATGTGAGTCTTTTGAATCGGGACCAACTTTTGCAGCGGGCCAAGGCGGAGATCCGCGAGATGTCCGTGCAGGAACTCAAGCAGCGCATGGACGCGGGCGAGGACCTGACCATCATCGACATCCGCGAGCGCGATGAATTTGTGCAGGGACATCTGCCGTCAGCCACGTTCATTCCGCGGGGCTATCTGGAGCTGCAGATCGAGCAGCACCAGCCGCAACGCGACCAGCCGCTGGTCATCTACTGTGCCGGCGGCGTGCGCTCCGTGTTGGCGGCGCGCAACCTGAAAGAGATGGGCTACACCGACGTGATTTCGCTGGTCGGCGGCTTCAACGGCTGGAAGAACGCGGGCTACGACTTCAAGATTCCCACCGTCTTGAACGACGAGCAGCGCATTCGCTACAGCCGCCACACCCTGCTGCGCGAGATCGGCGAAGAGGGCCAGCTCAAGCTGCTCAACGCCAAGGTGCTGCTCATCGGCGCGGGCGGCCTGGGCAGTCCGGCGGCCATGTATCTGGCTGCGGCCGGCGTGGGCACTCTCGGCATCGTCGACTTTGACGACGTGGATGTCTCCAACTTGCAGCGCCAGATCCTCCACGGCAACAAGGACGTGGGCCGGCCCAAGGTCGACTCGGCGGAAGATCGGCTCAAGGACATCAACCCGGATGTGAAAGTCGTCAAGTACCGGGAGCCCATTTCCAGCTACAACGCGCTGGAGATCATCAAGGACTACGACGTGGTGCTCAACGGGTCGGACAACTTTCCGACGCGCTACCTGGTCAACGACGCCTGCCACTTCCTGCAGAAGCCGCTGGTGGACGCCAGCATCTTCATGTTTGAAGGCCAGGTGACGGTCTACCAGCCCGCCATCCCGGAGCAGGGCATCGCCGGCGGTCCCTGCTACCGCTGCCTCTACCCGGATCCGCCGCCGCCGGGCGAGGTGCCCAGTTGCGCGGAGGCGGGCGTCTTGGGCGTGCTGCCGGGCATCGTCGGCTCGCTCCAGGCCATCGAGGCCATCAAGCTCATCGTCGGCTTCGGCGAATCGCTCATCGGCCGCTTGCTCATGGTCGACACGCTGGACATGAGCTTCCGCACGCTGAGGATCCAACGCAACGAGGAGTGCCCGGTCTGTGGCGACCATCCCACGGTGACGGAGCTGATCGACTACGAGCAGTTCTGCGGGCTGCCGTCCCTCAACGGGCACGTGGCGGAGCCGGTGGCGGTTGCATAGTTTCGAGATGAAGTGAGGCATTGACCCGTGAGTTTGCCGAGCAACTTGACCGTAGGACAATCGCATATTGTGTGGCAGCCGGTCGGGCACGCCCGCAACGGCATTCTTGACCAGATCGGCAACACGCCGCTGCTGGATCTCAGTGACTTCGCCCATGCCGCGGGCGTGGCGCGCGATGTACACCTCCTGGCCAAGGCCGAGTGGTTCAACCCGGGCGGCTCGGTGAAGGCACGCGCGGCCCTGCGCATGGTGGAAGAGGCTGAGCGCCGCGGTGCGTTGACGCCGGACAAGGTGCTCATCGACAGCAGTTCGGGCAACACCGGCATCGCCTTTGCGCTCATCGGTGCGGCCAAGGGCTACGCCGTCCATCTGGTCATGCCCGCCAACGTCAGCGCCGAACGCAAGGCTCTGGTCAAGGCCTACGGCGCCACGCTCATCGAGTCCGACCCGCTGGAAGGCTCGGACGGCGCCATCCGGGTGGTGCGCAAACTGGTGGCCGAGGATCCGGACCGCTATTTCTACGCCAACCAGTACAACAACCCGGCCAACTGGCAGGCGCACTACGCCGGCACCGGCCCCGAGATCTGGCGGCAGACCGGCGGGCGTGTGACCCACTTCGTCGCCGGGTTGGGCACCACGGGCACCTTCATGGGCGTGGGGCGCTATCTCAAGGAGTGTCGGTCCAACATCGAGCTGGTGGCCTTGCAGCCCGAAGATGAACTGGCCGTCATCGAAGGCCTGAAACACCTGGAGACGGCCATCGTGCCGGGCATCTACGATCCCGCGCTGGTGGATCGGCACTTGGGCATGGATGCCGAAGCCACGTGGGATACGACCCGCGCCCTGGCGCGCGAAGCCGGTCTCTTCGTCGGCGTGAGCGCGGGCGCGGCCGTGGCCGGCGCCATCCGCGTCGCGCAGGAACTGACCCGTGGTGTCGTCGTGACCATCCTGCCCGACGACGGCAGTAAGTACGTCAGTCTGGGGATCTTCGACTGAGAATCACATGGACGGAGGGGACAATGGGTGACGCACGGAGCAGCAAGCGGGTGGACCAAACTGCGTTGAAGTTCAACCAGGCGGCGATTATTGCGTTGTTGTTGGTGGCCTTTCTCGCCAACTCGATCTGGCTGGTGGCGTTTGTGGCCGCGGTCATGCTGGTGGGGACCGTCCGGCCCGATGCTGGGTTGTTCAAGCTCGTCTACGCGTGGGTGCTGCGCCCGACCGGCCTGCTCAAGCCCCATGTGATCGCCGACGATCCGCAGCCGCATCTCTTCGCCCAGGGCTTGGGCGGCCTGATGCTGGCCGTGGCGGTGGTGAGTTGGTTCGTCGGGCTGCCCATGCTGGCGTGGCTGCTGACGTTGGTTGTGGTCGTGCTCGCCGGCGTCAACCTCGTTGCCGGCTTCTGCCTCGGCTGCTTCATCTACTACCAACTGGCGCGCCGTGGGATTCACGCCGATTTGCCCCAGTGGCAGC
This sequence comes from Caldilineaceae bacterium, assembly GCA_041391205.1. GTDB lineage: Bacteria > Chloroflexota > Anaerolineae > Caldilineales > Caldilineaceae > JAWKOK01. Next base: position 39,515 of record JAWKOK010000030.1, on the reverse strand, counting down.
CCGCGCCGGTCAAACAATCAACCCGGGGGAACCGACGATGATCGAGCGCTTCATCATACTCGGCATGCTGCTGGCAGGCGTGGGTATCGCTGTGCTCGCCTGGCGTCAGTGGCGCGTCGTTGCGCTGCGACGCTTGCAGACCCACGATCTGCCCGCACCGTTGGCGGCGCTGGACCTGCGCGTGCCCACGCTGCTCTACTTCACCGCCGACCATTGCGCCCAGTGTAAATTGCAGCAGGCGCCCGTGCTGGAGCAACTGCACCGCGCCTACCAGGTGCCCATCCACACCATCGACGCGGTGGCCGAACCGGACCTGGCCCGCTACTTCAACGTGATGACGGTGCCGACGACGGTGGTGCTGGACACCCAGCGCCGTCCCGCGGCCATCAACTACGGCCTGGCGCCGCTTGCGCGCTTGCACGAGCAATTGCAGGCCGCCGGGGTGGCGTAGGCGCTGTCCGCAAAATTGATTTTGTTCGCGTAGACAAAGCGCGTATAATCCATGGCATGACCGAGAAGAGCCGTCAACAACTGCTCGACGAACTGGATGCCTCGCAGCGGGAAGTGAGCCAACTGCTCGAGTCCATGGTGCACGTCCAGGACTGGCAGCGCGAACCCGTGGAGTGGTCATTTCGTTTTCTCGCCGCGCACCTGGTGACGGTGGAGCGGGAGTGTCACTTCCCCCGGGTGGTGCGCATTGCCGCCGGCGAGCATCCGTACTTCGACGGCTACAGCCGCACCGACCTCAACCTGGGCGGCCATGACGTGCGCGAGTCGCTGGCGCAGTGGGAACAGGTGCGCCGGCAACTGATCGAGTACGTGGCCGCCCTCCCCGACGAGCGCCTGGACCTCACCGGCGTCCACGCCGACGTGGGCGACATGACCGTGCTCGATGCGCTGGACGAGATTGTGGCCCAGGATCAGGGCATGGCCCGCCACATTCAGCAGTTGATCATCGACTTCTACGAATCGCTGCTCCATCCCGTGAATTGATCCGCGCTGCGCTTCTTTCACGGACAGCGGTTTGCCCTCCCGGTTTGCCCATCCCCATGGATTCCATTAGACTGCTAAATTCAAACGCACGGGCCGCATTGGCCTGTCAGAAACCCGGCTCATCCACCGGCGCAGGGGACTCCTCCCGCGCATCCAGCGGCGCGATGGGCGTGGCACATTGTGGTGGAGTAAGCGCTCTTGTTTGAACTCGTCTTCCTTGGCACATCGGCGTCGGCACCGTCGGTCCAGCGCGGGCTGTCGTCGGCCATTGTCATGCACAACGAACACCGCTTCATGATCGACTGCGGCGAAGGCACCCAGCGGCAGTTGCTGCGCAGCGGCCTCGGCTTCCGCCGCCTGGACAAAATCCTGCTCACCCACGGCCATCTGGACCACATCCTCGGCCTGGGCGGGCTGGCCTCGACTCTGGGGCGCTGGGAAGCGTTGGAGGAACTGCACATCTTCGCCGGCGCCCCCGCGTTGACCCGCGTGGCCGCGCTGATGGATGTGGTCTTCGGCGCGGGGCAGGTGCCCAACGTCGGCGTGTCCCTCAACGCCATGGAGACCGGCCCCGTCTTCACCGGGCAAGACTTTGTGCTGGAGGCGTTTTCCGTGCGCCACCGGGGCGAGGGCTGTTTCGGCTTCACATTTCAGGAGGATGCCCGGCGGCCCTTCCTGGCGGAGAAGGCCGCGGAACTGGGCGTGCCCCAGGGGCCGGAGCGGCGCGACCTGGCTCAGGGCAAGGCGATCACGCTGGCCGACGGCCGCGTCATCACACCGGACGCGGTGTTGGGTGAGGCGCAGCGCGGGATCAAGCTCTGCTTTGTGGGCGATGTGAGCCACACGGGGCCGCTACACAAGGTGGTGGAGGGTGCGGATCTGCTGGCCATCGAGGCGACTTATCTGGATGCGGACAAGGAGTTGGCCAAGCACCACGGCCACATCACCGCGACCGCGGCGGCGCGCCTGGCCCGCAACGCCGGCGTGCGCCATCTCGTACTCCACCACGTGAGCCGGCGCTACCGCAACCAGGACATTTTGGATGAAGCCCGGGCCATCTTCCCCGACACGTCGTTGGCCTACGACTTCGACCACTACCAGGTCACGCGTGACAAGCCGGTGCGCATCACCAATCTACGCTACGACCGCAAATGACGGCGCCAGCCAGACTGCGTTCGCCCCTTCCACCGTCACTTGGTGCAGCCGATAACCGTTTGTACGCAGCAGATCGTACTTGGCCTGGTGCTTGGCGGGATTGGCCACATATTCTTCCGTCACAATGACGGAAGGCTGGTAGCGCGAGAAGTCGAGCCCGCAGAGCACTTCGTAGTCCATGCCTTCGGCATCGACGAGTAACAGGGCAAAGTCTTGTGGCCAGTCCGCTTGGTTTAGAACACCGGTCAGCGTTTCGGTCCTAACCGTGATCGCTGTGTCGCCGCGCATATCGGCAAACCACTCATTGTCGTCCTCGCACAGCGTCGACCCCATCCCGATGTCGCCATCCGTCCCGACATAGAGCGGCTGCTGACCGCTCCTGTCCGTGCACGCGAGGTTCAGGCATGTTGCCTTGGGATTGTTGCGGTAGATGTAAGCCAGTTGTGTGAACACTTTGGGCAGCGGTTCGACCAGAATGCCGTGCCAACCGCGCAACATGAAGCCGCGCGAATTGGACCAGCTGCGCCCGTCGTGCGCCCCCACATCCACAAGATACGGCCGCGGATGATGACGCAGCAGCTTACGCAATATGGCGGTTTCGCCGTATTGGCTCTCTTTGCCGATCCCGTATTTGGCGCGCAGATCTTGGATTCTGCCGGTCAAGTCGAGTTGCGTATTGTAGCTTGTCTGCAAGCGCCAATTCAGGTAACTGACGCCCTCCCGCGCAAGTCCGGACAGGTCACCGTGCCGTAAATAGGTGCGGACCTTCTGGATTTTCTGCATCAAAGTGAATCGCCTCGGCTGTCCGGCTCTCCGGGTCAGCGCCGTAACTTCCCGCCGGTCTCCTGCTCCACCACACGAATGATCCTGTCGCGCACCCGGGCCACGTCCTTGTCGCTCAGGCTGCGGTCCAAGCTCTGGTAGGTGAGCGCATAGGCCAGCGACTTGCTCCCCGGCGCCAGCGGCTCACCCCGGTAGACGTCGAACAGGTCCACATCCACGAGCAGATCGCCGCCCGCCTGTTGGATGAGGTCGCGCACGCGCCGGTTGGTCACATCCTCGGTGACTTCGAACGCGAGATCTTCCACCACCGGCGGGTAGCTGCTGATGGGCTGCATGGGTTCCAGCCGCCAATGGGGCCGGACCAGCGGCGCAATGGCGAGATCCGCGGCGACGACGCGCACTTTGGGCAGACCGAAGGCATTGCGCACCGCCGGGTGAATCTCGCCGATGACGCCCACCGGCTGTTCGTCCAGCAGGATGCGGGCGCAGCGCGGGCCGAAGGGCGCGCTGTCGGGCGCGGCCTCGAAGCGGATGTCGCTCGGTGCGAAATCGAGCCGGGCCAGCAACGTCTCCACGATACCCTTGAGGTCGAAGAAGTCCATCTCCTCGTCGGCATCCTGCTGGTACAGGGACGGCGTCCGGCGCGGCCCGCAGACGAGCAGGCTCATGCGCCGCTCCTCCAAGGGGAGCTCGTCGTCGCCGCGCTCGGGCAGGTAGACACGGCCCAGTTCGAACGTGGCCAGCCGGTCGGTGTAGCGCAGGTTGCGCGCCAGGTTCTCCAGCGCGCTCACCAACATGCTGCGGCGCATGGCCCGCCGTTCGGGCGCGATGGGATTGGTGATGACGATGTAGTCGTCTTCGCGACTCGGCGGCTGCCCCGGCTGGAGCTTGTCATGGTTCTCCGGCGACGTCAGCGGATGGTTGATGGTCTCCTGCAAGCCCGCCGCGGTCAGCACGTCACGGATGCGCGTCTCGGTCTCCAGCAATTCGTTGCGCCGCTGGGTGGGCAACTCCGTGTCCAGCAGCGTCAGGCCGACCTGCTCGTAGCCGATCATGCGCGCCACTTCCTCGGTCAAGTCCGCCGGGATGTTGATGTCCAGCCGGTGCCACGGCGCGATGCACTGGAAGAGCGGCTCGCCTGCGTCGCGGTGGAGGGCGAACGTCGCGTCGGCGCCCGCGGCCAGGTCTGGCTCGCTTACTTCGGTGACGACGAAGTCCAGCCGTTCCAGACTGTCGACCACGTCGGCTTTGGTGACCGGGATGCCCAGAATGCGGCGCATGTCGCTGATGGTCGTGTAGACGACGCGCTCGGGTTGGGGCACGGGGTACGCGTCCACCACGCCGGGCACGATGCGCGCACCCGCATACAGCCGCATGAGTTCGGCGGCGCGGCGTGCGGCAATGGGATTGAGCGTGGCCGGCACGCCCGCGAAACGGTAGCTGGCTTCGCTGGGCAGCCGCAGCGCCGTGGATGTGCGCCGGTTGTTGATGCCCTCGAAGGTGGCCGACTCCAGCAGGATGTTGACCGTGGCGTCGCTGACTTCGCTCTCCTGGCCGCCCATGACGCCCGCAATGGCGATGGACCCGGCGCTGTCGCAGATCATGAGCATGGAGTCATCCAGCATGCGCGTGACGTCGTCCAGCGTCATGAACTTCTCGCCGTCCTGCGCGCGGCGCACGATGATGGTCGGCTTGGCGTCGCCCACGCTGGCGCGGCGCTTGAGAATGTCGTAGTCGAAGGCGTGGAGCGGTTGGCCGTATTCCAGCATGACGTAGTTGGTGATGTCCACCACGTTGCTGATGGGACGCATGCCCGCGCAGCAGCCGTTCCTGCATCCACTTGGGCGACGGGCCGATCTTGGCGTCCAGCACCATGACGCCGGTGTAACGGTTGCACAGCGCGGGGGCGTCGATCTCCACGGCCACGTAGTCGGCGGCGTGGTCGTCGCCTTGCGGCTGCCATTCGTCCGCGGGCAGATGCAGCGCGGCGCCGGTCAACGCGGCCACCTCACGCGCCACGCCGATGATCGACAGGGCGCGGGCCATGTCCGGCGTCAACTCGATGTCGAGCACCGCCTCGCCCAGGTAGTCGCGCAGGGGCGTGCCCACCGGCGCGTCCTCGGCCAGGACCATGATGCCCTCGTGCTCTTCGCTCAGCCCCAGTTCGCGTTCGGAGCAGACCATGCCGCTGGACTTGACGCCGCGAATCTTGGACGGCTTGAGCTTCTTCATGGGCCGGGGCGTCTGGTCGCTGTGCGCGTCCACCAGCACGGCGCCCGCCATGGCAAAGGCGACCTTGAGCGTGGGCAGCGTGGCCGCCTCCCGGTACTGAAACAGGTTGGGCGCGCCGGTGACCACACGCTCCGGCGTCGCCGCCGAAGTCCACGTCCACCAGGACCAGGCGATCCGCGTCGGGGTGGGGCAGCACGTCGACGACGCGCCCCACGACGATGGTCGCGGGATCCCACCAGTCGCCGACCAGATCGATGCCGCCCACCTCCAGGCCGGCCATGGTCAGGCGCTCGGCGAGTTCCTCCACGGGAAGGTTGATGTCCACGTAGCTCTTCAGCCACGAAATCGGCACGCGCATAACAACTCCTCAAGCTACAAGATCAGTAATGAAGTCAAAAAAGGCCGGCCACAGATGGACACAGATAAACACAGATGGATAACGGTGGCTCGAATTCACTTGATAATTCTGTGTTTTGAAGACAAAACGACTGTGAATCTGTATTGTGCCGTTTTATCCGTGTTTATCTGTGTTCATCTGTGGCTCCGCATTCCGTTCAGTTTACCCAGTAAGGTGCCGGTATACCAAATCATGGGCCAGGGCGCGCCATTGGCCCCAGCCACGCCGGTCGCCGATGAGATTGCGCAGGTCGGCCGCCACTTGCGCCAGTTGACCGGGCAGCACGGCGCGAAATTCGGAAATCTGTTCCGTGGTGTGGGGCACGGGCATGCCGTGACCGGCGACCAGATGAAAGACATAGCTGGCGAAGTGGGCGATGCGCGGCCCGTCCACAAACTGGTACTCAATCACGCCCACGAAGTGCTTCAACTCCACGCGGAGGCTGGTCTCCTCTTCGATCTCCCGGTAGAGTGCGTCGAGCACGGGTTCGTCCCAGGCGACGCCGCCCGACGGCAGCCGGAAGATGTGGCTGGGGTAGTGGGCTTTGGCGTGCAGCCAGATGCGGCCCTGGGGATCTTCCACCGCAAAGACCACCTCGGCGCGCCGGTCGCTGTCCTTGCGCCAGCGGTAGGCGCGGATGTAGTCGTCGGCCTGGATCTTGAAGGCGCGGCGTTGGGGCGCGCCGTAGCGCTGGGCGAGTTGGTCGATCTCCGTCGCGTCGGTGATGGGCAGATGTGTCGTCGGGGACGTTGAGCGGTCTGACTGGTGCATACGCGTATGCTCCGACATGTCTGGGCTGTGGACGGTTGACAGGTCGCGCCGCAAACTGAGGTACGCGGCACAGGCGGTTTTCGACGGATTGTGGCTGTGGCAAAGCGGTTATGGACGGACGCGCAGACGACGACCCAATGACCATGCCCCGGCCAGCAACAAGAGCCCAAGTGTCACCAGCGTGATCGCGCGGCCGATGGTGCGCGGCGGCGTGTCGCCATACTCCAGCAGCACATAGCCTTCACCGCCGGGCACGGGCACGGTCATGCGCCCCAGCGTGCCGGTCTCCTCGGGAATGACGGGCAACTCTTCCACTCTGGCGCCGTGACGTCCGTCCAACAGGAAGGCGCGCCAGCCGGGATAGTAGAATTGGTTGAAGACCAACCGCTGCTCCTCCCCCGTTTCGTTGAAGAAGTAGACCTCTTCCATCACCGTGTTGTTGGCGACCGAATCCGCGGCGAAGGTGGTGTAGTCGAACTGGCCGTAGTCGAGCTTGGTCTCCACCGGCTTCACAGGGTTGCCCGCTTCATCCTCGGTCACGTAATACTCGGCCATGGGACTCCAGCGGGGAATCTCCTTCACCCACGCGGTGCTGCCCGTCATCTCGTCGGACGAGCGCTGGAAGCGCATGAGACCGGCCAGACTCACCGGCCCTTCCACCGGTTCGGTGATCTCAACTCGCAGCAGCGGGTAGCTGCTCACCAGCACCACGGCGATGGTCGCCAGCAGCGGCATGCTCATGTTGCGCCGGTCGTCCATCCGGGTGACGGCCGGATGCAGGACCAGCCCGGCCAACACGCTCAGGCAGAGTGCGCTCACGCTGAACCAGCGCCAGGGAAATTGGGCGAAGGCTAAGATCGTGCCGACGACGGGCAGACGCCACAGAAAGCCGCCCCAAGTGGTGGCGACAAAGGTAGCCGCCAGCGCACCGGCCGCAAACGTGGCCGCTTCCCAGCGCTGCCGGCCCAGACGCGGCCACGCCAGGATCAGCCCCATGACGGCGAAGATCAGCGCCACGACGCCCAACTGAAAGCCGATGGGATCGTCCGGTCCCGGCCGGCTGATGCCGAAGCCCCACACCGGGCTGAACAACTGGAAGAAATAGACGAAGTTGCCCTGAAAGTCGTAGCGGCCGTCGAACCACTGATCGACCCGCACGTACTGGCGCTCCAGCAGCATGGGCAGCCAGAAGATGGCGCTCAACCCGATGCCGGCCAGCAGCCCCGCCACCGGCAACCACGCGGTGCGCACCCACAGCCACAGCCGCGCCCGCCACGGCAGACTCAAGTCGGTGGTCCCGTCCGGGCCGCCGTAGACGAAGATGAGCACCAGCAAGTAGACGCCGAGCAACGGCGTGAAGAGGACGATGACCAGGTTGCTGGTGAGCATCAACCCGGCGTAGCAGACCGCGGTGGCGATCAACCAGACGGTGCGCGGCTGCGTCACCGCGCGGCGCACCGCCCACAGACAAAGCGGCATCCACACAAAGGCCATGCTCTCGGCCAGATTGGCGCGCACGTAGAGGTTGAGCAGGTGGTACGGAATGTAGACGTAGACCAGCGCTGCGATCAGCCCGCCGTGGCGGCCCAGCCAATCCCGCCCGAAGGCGTACATGGCCCCGGCGCTCCCGACCACGCTGACGACGAAGATCGCTTCGATGGCGGCCACGAAGCCGAAGCCCAGAAAATGGTGGAGCAGTTCGGCCAGAAAATGGCTGAACAGTCCGTAGATGTTAAAGAACGGATAGCCGTAGCCGAAGGCGAAGTCCGGGCTCCAGCGCGGCCACCAGATGCCGTCCTGCACCAGACGGTCGTACTCGAACAGGAAGTAGACGTGATGCCGCGCGTCGTTGGCGCCCCAGAAATAGCCCGGCTGGAGAAACGGGGCAACGGCAAAGATGCTCAACCCCAAGGCCAGCCAGAAGAGCGGATCCCGCCAGAGCGCCGGCTGCTCCGTGACGTCCGCGCCGGGCGTGCGCCTGGCCGTCGTGCCGTCAACGGCCATAGAACACCAACTTGTCGTCGATGCCGCCGTCCACGGGCAACCGTGCCCCGTCGCGCCAGTCGTAGTAGCCGAAGTAGTAGGTCAACGGCTCGCCGGTTTCGGAGACGGGCGGCAGGCTCAATGTATAGCTCTGCTGCATGATCGTCCCCGGGCGCCAGGTGGTGGCCGGACGTTCGGCGCCGGCCGCGGGCATGTCCAGTTGCGCAACGACGGCCGGCTCGTGCAACGGGTCGGTCAGCGCCTGGAAGAAGACGTTGTAGTCCACCGGCAGGGCTTGCAGCGTCTGCCACGTCACGTCGAGCGTAGCCTGGCCCGCCTCGCGATCCTCGTGCAACTCAGCCTGGAGGAGCGCGAGATTGTTGGCGTCGCCGAACACGGCGGGCGGTCGGGCCGGCGGCTCGACCTGGGTGAAATCCGTCGTCAAGTACGCGTAGCTGCCCAGCACGGTGATGGTGAGCAGCAGCGGCCAGACGGGCGCGCGGCGTAGGGCCGGGTTTGTGTACACGAGCATGGCGGCGCTCAGCGCCAGGAAGGGCATGGCCGGCAGCATGGCTTGCCACGGATAGGTCAAGAGGCGCTGGGCGTGGGTCACAGTCCAGAGCCATTGAGACCAGCCCAACGTCAGGCCGACGAGCACCACCGTCACGCCCACGGCGAACCAGAAGTCGCGCCGGAAGCGGGTCACGGTCGGCTCCGGCGCGTAGCCGGTGACGATGAGCCAGCCCGCCATCACCGTGAAGACCACGGCCACCAGACCGAGCTGAAACGGGTACTGGTCCTGCCATCCCGGGATGCTCGGCGCCACAGCCCAGCCGCGGGCAAAGAGCTGGTAGAACGCCACAAAGTGGTCGCTGAAATGGACGGGTGTGTCGCCTTGGATCGACCGCAGCGGCACGAGGCTGACCAACCCGGCCGCGCCCGCCACCCCGACGGCCAACACGGCCAGGCGATGCCGTTCCACCACGGCGGCGTAGACCAGAAGCACCAACGTGGCCAGCAGCGCCAGGCCCGCCTGGGTGCGCCACATCCACAGGACGCTGAGCACCAGCAAGCTGGCCACGCCCAGCGCGCCGCTGCCCGCGTACGCGGCGGTCGCCGCCAGGGCCAGCGGCAGCAGCGCCAGGATCATGGCGTCGCTCAGGCTGCCGCGTACGTAGACCGTGGCCAGGACGGGCGGCAGGAACATGTAGATCACGCCGGCCATGCCCGCGGTGCGGTCACCGAAACGGGGCCGCAGCCAGGCGTAGATGCCCAGGCCGCCCAGCACAAAGCAGAGCACGAAGACGGCCCGCACCGCGGCCGTGGGCGTCAGGCCGAGGAGCAGCAACGGCTGTGCCAGAATGAAGGCCGCGTTGCCCGTGCCTCGCCAGAGATCGGCGCTGGTCGCCACCCCGGCGATGGGGCTTGAATGCACGATATTGAAGGACGGGATGAAGCCGTCAAGCCCCTGCCAGTAACCGGGGTAGGTCGCGGGCGCCCACGCCAGTACTCCCACCAGGAGCACCGCCCAAAACCCCACTCGCACCGGCTGTCTGCCCAGAAAATCCATGGGCCAGATTATAGCACGCCCGCGCGAGCGACCTGAAAATCTATGGGACTTGTGTAAGGGGAATGTGAGGATTAGCCGTCTTCGTCCAGGGCCACGCCGTCCAGCGGTTCGCGGCGCCCACGATCGAGGATGATGCCGCCGCCTTCCGCGCCGCCGGGCTCGGCCACCTGCCCGGTGATGTCCGTCTGGCCGCGCTGGATCTGCTTGGCGTGCAGGGCCAGCAACTCCAGTTCCGTGACGGTCAGACCGTAGCGGTTGGTGGGGTGTTGCAGGATGCGCACCAGGTCCAGCGTGACGAGGCGCGCCAGGTCGCCGGCGTGGCGGAAGCGCTGCCATTGGACCGGCGCGCTGCGGATAAACTCTCGGCCCGCGGGCGAGAGGGGGCTGCCGTCCTTGAGCGGGTAGACGGCCCGTTCCAACTGCCAGGCCAGATGCCATTCCGCGCCGGCCGGCGCCGTGATGTCCGCGCCCATGAGAAAGTAGACCCGGTCGACGTTGGCGATCAGCTCGTAGATGTCGTCGTATTTGGCGCCGGCCGCGGGTGTCCGCCGGATCTCCATGCGGATTTCCACGGGCAGATCGGCCACGGCGCGGCCGATGACGGCCCGTTCGGCGTCGAGGTCGTTGGTGGCGCTGACGAAGAGACGAAGAATTTCAGCCATGGGAGTGCGTCTTCAAGAATGTGTCGAGTTCGGCCATGACGGCCGCTTCTTGTTCAAGCATGAGCATGTGTCCGGCGCCGTCAAGGATCGTGAGCGTACTGTCGGGTAGGCCCGCGTGCAACGCCCGGCTCAAGGCCGGCGGCGTCATGCGGTCTTCCGTGCCCACGAGAATCAGCGTGGGCGCGGTGACGGCAGCCAATTGCCCGCGCACGTCAAAGGCGTTGCACGCTTGAAAGTCGGCGATGAGCAGGGCCGGATCGACCGTCTGTAGCTGGGCGGCATAGGCCGCAACCAGCTCATCGGCGACGGTGCGTGCATAGGCCAGCCGGGCGATGCGCGCCGTGGTCGCGGCGAAGTCGCTGCGCAACCCGTCCAGCAACGCCGGCGGACGCGCAACGTGGGCCCGGTGGCCAGCAGCGCCAGCGCCGCCACCTGCGCCGGGAAGCGCCGGGCCACATCCAACACGATGGCGCCGCCCATGGAGTGACCGGCCAGCGCCGCGCGATCGATGTGCAGCGCATCAGCAGCGCGACCAGCCACGTGCCGTACTCCGCAATGGACGCCAGACCGCCGCCGGTCGACTGGCCGTGGCCGGGCAGATCGGGCGCAATGACCGTCCGTCCCGGCAGGCGACGCAGATGGGGCGGCCAGTGGGTCAACTTGCCGCCCGCGCCGTGGACGAGCAGCAGCGGCACGTCCCCCGCTTCCCCGGCTTCACGCGCCGGATGTCGCCGGTAGAACACGGATGCGCCGTGTACGGAGATGCTTGGCATGGTCAAATGCGGTGCTGTGTGCCGGTCCGGTCAAGGACGGAGCCGGCCGCTGCGCGCACACGTCTCACCGGTGCAGCGCGTCGTGGTGGCTGGTGTCGCCTGCCAACTGCGCGCGCAGTGCGTCCATGTCGGCGTCGATCATCAAGCGGACCAGTTGACGGAAGTCCACGCTCGGCTCCCAGCCCAGCTCGCGCCCGGCCTTGCCCGCGTCGCCCACCAGCAGGTCGACCTCGGCCGGGCGGTAGAACTTGGGGTCCTGGACCACGTACTCGCGCCAGTCCAGGTCCAGGTAGCCGAAGGCCTCGCTCACGAACTCCTCCACGCTGTGGGTCTCGCCGGTGGCCACCACGTAGTCGTCGGGCGCGTCCTGCTGCAACATGAGCCACATGGCGCGCACGTAGTCGCCTGCGTAGCCCCAGTCGCGCCGCGCGTCCAGGTTGCCCAGCCGCAGTTCGTCGGCCAGCCCCAGTTTGATGCGCGCCGCGGCGTAGGTGATCTTGTGGGTGACGAATTCCAGGCCCCGGCGCGGCGACTCGTGGTTGAAGAGGATGCCGGAACAGCCGAAGATGTCGTAGCTCTCCCGGTAGTTGACCGTGATCCAGTGGCCGTACACCTTGGCCACGCCGTAGGGGCTGCGCGGGTAAAAGGGCGTCGTCTCGCGCTGGGGCACTTCCACCACCTTGCCGAACATTTCACTGCTGCTGGCCTGGTAGAAACGGATGGACGGGTCGACGATGCGGATGGCTTCCAACATGCGGGTGACGCCCAGCGCGGTGAATTCGCCGGTGAGCACCGGCTGGGTGAAGCTGGTCGGCACGAAGCTCTGCGCGGCGAGATTGTAGACTTCGTCGGGCTTGTACTCCTGCAGGATGCCGATGACGCTCATCTGATCCAGCAGGTCGCCCTGGACGATCTCGATCTGGTCCTGAATGTGGCGGATGCGGTCGAAGTTGATGGTGCTGGTGCGGCGGACCATGCCGATCACCGTGTAGCCGAGTTCCAACAGATACTCGGCCAGATAGCTGCCGTCTTGCCCGGTGACACCGGTAACGAGTGCAGTCGGCATGAGATTACCTCCCTGACAATGACCAATGGCTCCGCGTCAGACAGCGAGGGCAAGCCACAGATGGACACGGATGGACATGGATGAACTCGGAAAAAACTGCAAGTGTAGGTCAATTCACTGCTGCGGGCGCTCCTTGGCGGGTGCCCCGGCAGGAACGCTCTCGTCGTCGCCCATGTTCCGCTGCACGTGGCGCCTCCAGAAATCCAACGTGGCGCGCAGCGACTCTTGCAGCGGAATGGCCGGCTCCCAGCCCGTGGCCCGGCGCAGGCGGCCGCTGTCACAGACGCTCACCGGCACGTCGCTGGGACGCAGGCGCGCCGTGTCGATCTCCACACGGATCGCGGCCGGCGACATGGCCAACAGCGTCTCCAGCACCCAGCGAATGGAATGGGCACGCCCGCTGCCCACGTTGTAGACCTGGCCCGGTTCGCCTTGCTGCGCGGCCAACCAGTAGCCGCACGCTATGTCGCGCACGTCGGTGAAATCGCGCATGGTGTCCAAGTTGCCCACCATCACCAGCGGCGGCCGCAGCCCTGCCTCGATCTCGGCGATTTGGCGGGCAAAGGCGCTGGTCACGAAATCGTCAGCCTGATCCGGGCCCACGTGGTTGAAGCTGCGCATGCGGATGGTGGGAAGGCGATGGCTGTTCCAGTACTGGAGCGCCATCATGTCCTGCGCGATCTTGCTGACGCCGTACGGGCTGTGAGGGCGCAGCGGCGTCTCCTCGTCCACGGGAAGCTCGTCAGCGCGCACCAGTCCGTAGACCTCGTTGGAGGTGACCACCACCGTGCGACAGGTGGGACAGTGGCGGCGCAATGCGTCCAGCAGGTAGAGCTGGCACTGAATGTTCAGCTCGTAGGTCGTCCACGGCTGCTGCCAACTGCCGCCCACATCGCTCCACGCCGCCAGGTGAAAGACCACGTCGGGCATCACCGTCTGGATCAGATCGTCCACCCAGAGGGCGTTGCGCAGATCGCCGCGGTGGAGCGTCAACCGGCTGCGGAGGTGTTGAATGCGGCGATCGTGCCGGTGGATGACGCCGTGCACCGTGGCATCGGTCGCCTGCACCAGATATTCGGCCAGATGACTGCCCGCAAAGCCGGCGATTCCGGTCACCAGGACGCGCACGGGTTCTCCTGTTCGCTACGTGATGTGTGAAACATCTGCCCATCCGGTCATCAAGTATAGCCCAAGGCCGGAGCGCGTCCCAAACAGGCGGGGTTGGCAGGTCGCGTTGGGCAACTTGCGCCAATGAACAGTGTTTTTCGTATAGCAAAAATGTGCGCTTGCGGCGTATGATAAGCATCATGTACACGGTGTCGCGGCGTCGAAAATCGGGGGCTAGGCAAAATCCGATTTTATGTTAAACTGATTGTGTTTGGGAGCGGTACTCTTTGCATTGTTGACACACTGAAATGGAGAAGTTGACCATGGACCAAAATTCTACCAAAGTTGCCCCGGCGCCGACACCGCTGAACTCTCCGGCGCCCGCGCCGGTGGACCCGCTGCAAACACCCGTACCGGTGGTTTCCACCAGCTTCAAGAACAATCACCCCGAACTCTATAAATCGTGGGTTGAGCATATTCAGGCCGGCTATCGCAACAACGACCAAGTGTTCCAGCGCATTCTGGACGCCTTCATGCGTTCCCACACGTCGACGGTGATCATGTACTGGGTGCTCTTTGGCGTCGGCGTGGGCTTTTTCGTGGTGGCCGCCAGTCTGGCGCTGTTCCGCGACGCACTCGGCACCAGCATGGTCTTCGGCGGCTTGAGCATCGTCGCCTTCTTGACCTACTTCGTCAGCCGGCCCACCCAGGCCGTGGAAGAGAATCTGCAATACGTTACGTGGCTGGGCATCATCTACAACAGCTATTGGACGCGGCTGGCCTGGGCGTTTGACGAAAAGACGGCGCAACAGGTGCTGGACGAGGCGACCACCGACGCAGTCGAACAGATCAGCACGCTCATCGACAAGCACGCCGCGTCCACTCGCGGGCGTCCCACGCTGCGCGAGCAAGTGCCGGGGCTGGGGCCGTCGGACAACCCGAACGGCTAGGGTCAGAACGGTAAAAAAAAGCGGGGCGCTCCCGATGCGCCCCGCTTTTTTTTATTGCTGTCGAACTTTCTCCGCGGATTGACTACTGCGGCGATGGACGAGTGGCCGTGTGCTCGCCGTGGCGTGTCAACATGGTTTCGATGCTGGCCACCGCGTCGTTGGTGGCGTCCTCGATTTCCTGGTGGAAGGTGGCTTGATCCATGGCATGGACCAGCCGCGTCCAATAGGTGTTGTACACGATGCCCAGCCAGGTGATGAACTGGAGATTCTCTTCCAGCGCCTGCAGCGGGCGGCTGATGAAGAAGGCCAGGAACGCCGCCGCACTCAGCCCGCCAAAGACGGCGACGGTGCCCAGCGCATCGCCCGGCGTGTTCGCCTGGAAGGCCAGCACGGCCGCCACCACGAACGACGCCACGCCGACCGCGAAGAGGATCGTGTACATGGTGACCGTGGTCCAGTACGGGTTCATGAAGCCCTTGAGGATGCGGTCGAACATGACGCGATTGTTGGTGTAGCCCTCGATCACGTGGGCGCGCCAGGCGGCATACAACTCCGGGTCGACTTCGGAGAGCGGACGTGATTCGCCGGGCAGTTGGGGCACGGGCAGCGCACCCGGTTGGGCCGGCGCCGGCACTGCACTGGGGCTGGGCGGCGTCGCCACACCCGCGTCCGCCACGGTCGCCGCGCCGATGACGGCGTTGAACGCATCCAGCCAGATGCGCATGCGCTCGGCGTAGATTGCTTCCTGGCCCGCGCCGTTGTACGCCTGCGCAAAGGCCTCGAAATCGCGCCGGCGCACGGCATCCACCAGGCCGCGACGTTGCATGTAGCGGAAGAAGCTTGCGAACTGGGCGCGCGCCCCGGCGCTGAACGCCTGGAACATCTCCTGCACGGCAGGATAGCCGATGCCTTCGTGGTTGAAGCCCATGATCTGCGGCGCACCCATGCTGATCGACTGCATGGCCGCGGTCTCGTCCAAACGCCGGGCGAGGTCGAAGGCAGCCCATTCGCTCGTCTGATTCTCGTGGATGGCGCGCCACTCGTCGGTCGGCGTGGGACGCCAATCCTGCTGGTTGGGAGCATTCCACGGCAGGTCCGGGTTGTAGCGAAAGTGCTGGGAGAAGCGATCCCGATTGTTACGCCCCAGTAGAGGTAAAAGATGTGCGGCTCCAGGCGAATGATCATGCGCCCGTCGGCGGCAAACGGCTCACCCTGGGATTCGGCCATGAGCACGGCGAGCACGATGCCGGGATCGATGTCCAGCGCATCGCTCTGTTCCAGGATGAAGCCGCCGTATTTGTTCCATGTCTCCGCGACTCGGCGTTCGGCCAGCGGTGCGTCCGGCGGTACGGTGATCTGTTTGTGCGGCGGCAATGCGAGTTCTCCATTGGCTTTGGGCGGGCGGGCGGCGGTGTATCCCGTCACCCAGGCGCGGGCGACGTAGCCTCGGTTTTGGCCGGCCTGGACGAACAGCCACTCACCGGCCTCGGCCAAGACCTCCACCAACGCCTCGAATTCGAGAGTTGTGATTTCCACGTGGTCGGTGGACGGGCCGAGCCGGAGGCGCAAGCCAGCCGGCGCAGTGACCCGGCCGATCCAGCGTTTGTCCTCGGGCAGAAGCGTCTCAGGCGCCACCGGCTCCAGCTTGTGCGGCAGGCGCACACGGAAGCGGTCGCTGTCGGGCAAAGCCAGCGCGTCCTTGAAGTCGGCGACGATGCCCGGCCGGTCGGCGATGGACCACTGCTCGTGGCCGTGGTGGATGGCCGCGGGCCAGCGGAAGAGCAGCAGCGCCAGGATCGGCTGGTGCTGCGGATCGGCGTTCCAGTCCGCGATTTCGGCGTAGGCGGTCTGCACCCAGCCGAGATTGTCGGCCGGTTCCCAGCCCCGGGCCGGATCGGTGGGGTCGGTTTCGGTGATGAAGACGGGCAGATGGCGAAAGCGGAAGGGGATGGCGGCCACGAAATCCCGATAGGTGCGGAATTCGTTGCGCAGGTGCTGGTAGCCCGGCTGCAGTTGCCACAGGTCGGCGGTGATCATGGCCGGGTCGTGGGCGCGGTGTACGTGTGCAGCGAGATGCCGTCGCACTCGTTGTCGGCCAGTTCTTTGAGCGTGTCGCAGAAATATTGATCCAGTCGCCTGCCGGGTTGGTGGGATAGGTCAACTGCGCGCGTTCCAGGGGCGGGCTCCGGCCAGCAGGACCAGATCTTGGGCATGGCCGGGGCGGCTGCGGATGGCATCCCGGCACAGCCGATACGCCTTCGCATAGTGCCAGGGGAAGATGGGCGTCCCGTTGGGCCATTCCATGGCGTGGTTGGGCTCGTTGCCGATGATCCAGATGTGGCAGCCGCGCGACCGGGCCACGAAGTCCGCGCACGACTGGGCGAAGGCCGGATATTGGTCCGGCAGGGGCAGCGTTCCTTGGGGTGCGTAGCCGTGGTCCAGGCGCACCATCACGCCCAGGCCTTGGGCCGTCAAATCCCGATAATCGGCGCGGCGCCCCGGCCGCGTCCAGCCCGACTGCCGCCAGCTCAAGCACCCAGCCGCAGCGCTCCGCCGCCACCATGAGGTGTTCGCCACCGGCCTCGTGCAGGCCGAAGATGTATTCAGGGAAAATGGGGACGGCGTCGTCGGCTGCAATCGGTTCTGACTCAAGCGATTCGGTCTCGACCAACTCGGGCTCGGTCGGCTCACTTTCAGTCGTCCCGCCGGCACTTCCCTCAGGGCTTGCCGCATCGGTCTCAGGTGCCTCGCCGCCCGCCTGTGGCGCCGTCATCTTTCTGTGGTTCCGGTGCGTTCTTTGGGGACGGCTCTGCCTCTGAGTCGGGTGATGCGTTGGGCTGCGTCGATGAACTCATGCGGCGCTCCTCCTGCGCGATGTGAAGCTTGGCCAACGGCGACTGCCGCGGGTCAAATTGCGCCATGGCCGCGACGGCAACACGCCAGTTGTCTTAACATAACATAGCGCAGGTTCACCAAGTCGTCAAGCGATTGAGGAACGTCACCTTGACGCGGCCGACAATACTATCCGAAGAGACCGGACCGTGAAAGCGCGAATCGTAGCTGGCGCCCAGGTTGTCGCCCAGCGTGAAGTATTCGTCGGCGCTGAGGGTGGTGGACACGACTTTGCTATACGCAGGACCTGCGGCTAGCTCATCCATCGGCGCTATGTCGGCGGCCAGATAGGGCCCGTCCAAGCTTTCGTTGTTGACGAAGACGCGGCCGTGCTCGACACGTACGGTGTCGCCGGGCAAGCCGACGATGCGATTCAAGTGAATGTCGCCATTGTCCAGACGGTAGACAACCGCATCGCCCCGCTGCAACGTGGCCGGGTCCACTGGGATTGCGGTGATGGATTGGCCTGCGCTGAAGGTCGGTTCCATGGCCGCGCCGATAACTTCACAGACGCGGCCGGCGCAACTGACCAAGGTGCTGGACGCAAGAACGATCAGCGTGCATAGTGCGATGATGCGAACCAGTAATTGTCTCATGATCGGTATTTGCTGCGTAGGCGGGAACGGCCCATCATGACCATTCCGGTAGCCGTGCGATGGTGCACCTCTATAACGTCGCCAGAGACGGGTTCGACGCATCCCATTCATGCGTTATTGCGTCGCGTTGCTTACGCTTGTTGTACGCACCGTCCTCTGCGCAAAATTGCGTCCACAATGGCGTGTAGACGCAGTCTGTGCACCGGTATTACCATCATAGCAACCGATCGTTTCAAAATCGTTACACAGTACGCATGGGGAATTCACTCAAGGCAAAATCGAGCCACGGATGACCCACTGCAATGCGCCACAGATGAACACAGATGAACACAGATGGATTATATCCGTCTGCCGATTCGGTTTCTCACTAGAAAATCGGATGGAGATCCGTGTTTTTGCTGTTTAATCCGTGTTTATCTGTGTCCATCTGTGGCTCGGTCTTGTTTTTGCAGTGGACTCGTGTCAGTCCTGCGGCTGTAGCCGTGCCAGCAGGTCGGTCACGTAGGGTAGATCGTAGCGACGACCACGGCGTAGCCGTCGGCGTTGGGGTGGATGAAGTCGGGTTGATTGAGCTCGGGGTCGGTGGCAACGCCTCCAGCAAGAAGGGGATGAGCCGCACGTCATGGGCGGCGCTGACGGTGGGGTAGACGCGCGGAATGCGCTGGTGTACTCCCCGCCCATGTTCTCCACCATCTCCATGCCCGCCAGAAGCACGGTGACGCCGGCATCCTGAAACGTGGTCACCAGTTGGTCCAGGTTGCGTGCGGTCAACTCGGGCGCGATGCCGCGCAGGCCGTCGTTGCCGCCCGTGGCCAGGATACGATGTCCGCCTCCAGCCCCAGCACCCAGTTGACGCGCGACAGCGCGCCGCTGGTTGTCTCGCCGCTGATGCCGGCGTTAACCACCTCCACGTTGTAGCCGTCGGCCAGCAGCCGTCGTTCCAACTGGGCCGGGTACGCGTCCGCCGGATCCACGCCCATGCCCTCGGTCAAGCTGTCGCCCATGGCCACGATCACGGTCGGCGCCGCAGCCGCGGGCAGGAGTCGCCGTGGCCGGCGCAGGCGTGGGTGCCGCCCGTCCGCTGCACGCGGCGAGCGCCACCATCATCCCAAGCACACCAATCCACCGCGTCACCGTCATCGCCCATCTCCCCAATGCTGCGCAACGACTGAAGTCGTCACTACCCAATCTCCCAATCCCTCAATCTCCAATCCCTCAATCTCTCAATCCCCTGCGCACCCCAATCTTCCAATCTTCATTCCTGCCCTCCTACTCCTCCCCCGTCTGCTCGCGCAAAAACATGATCGGCTTGCTGCGCAGGATGGAGACGGATGCGGCCATGCCCACCAGAGTGACCAGCAGCATGGTGATGCCGACCATGAGCAGGCTCGCGCCCCAGAACGGCCGGAAGTCCAGGTCGAAGAGGCGCGTGTTGATGAGCCAACTGCCCAGTTGCGCCATGCCTAGGCCGAGGAGCGCGCTCACCAGGCCGAGCAGCAGGTTCTCCGCGGTGAAGACGCGCAGCACAAAGCGGCTCTTGGCCCCCAGCACCTTGTAGTACGCCGCCTCCTGGATGCGGGCGAAGCGAGTGGCGAAGACCGCGCTGACCACGATGAGCAGCCCGGCCAGAATGCTGAAGGCCGTGAAGAAGCGGATGATGCGCGTCACCCGGCGGGCCAGGTCGGCGAAAGTGGCGATGGCCGCGGTGACGTCGATGACGCTCACGTTGGGGAAGCGGGCCACCATGCGATTTTGCAGCGCGGGGATCGCGGCCTCGTCCTCGCGCAGCGCGGTGAAGATGGTCTGCGGCGCGTCGGCCAGCACGGCGCTGGGGAAGACAAAGCTGAAGAAGGGCTGGACCGATTCCTCGGTACGGGTGCGGACGCTTGTGACCTTGGCCTCCAGTGGCACGCCCTGGATGCGAAAGGTGACGGTGTCGCCCAGGTTGACGTGGGTGAAGTCCTGCACGTCGTCCAGGATGGAGACCTGTGCGCCGGCGTAGGTCGGGTCGAAGAGGCTGCCGCCCTGGGCGATGCGCTCGTCGTCCAGCAGCGCGTCGCGGTAGGTCAGGTTGAACTGGAAGTCGCGGCCGCCGTCGGGGCCGTCCGGCCCGCCACGGGTTTGCTCGTCCTCGTCCACGCGGCGGGGCGGCTCCCCGTTGACCGCGGCAACGGTCCCGCGCACCACTGGGAAGAACTCGGTCTTCTCGCCCAGCGCGGCGGCGAAATCGTCCACCTGATCCGGCTGGATGTCCAGAAAAAAGACGTTGGGCGCGTCCTCCGGGTAGGCGGCCACGAAGCTGGCGTCCAGCGTGCGCTCCACCAGGTAGATGCAGAAGAGCACGGCCAAACTGGCCGACAGGGTGATGATGATGGCGCGAGTCGGATTCCGTGGCCGGAAGAGGCCGCGCAGCGCTTGACGCAGGGGCAACGAACGCGGCCGCCGCCCGCGCAGCAGGCGCAACGTCACCTCGGCGAGCGCGGCGGCGATGGCCAGCAGCCCCAGCACCGCGCCCGTAAAGTAGAGGCTGGTGCGCCAGTCGTCCAGCAGCCACAGGACCATGGCCGCGAACGCCGCCAGGATCAGCAGCAGCGCCACCAGGTACGGCCAGCGCCGGTGCAGCCCGATCTCCTCTTTGCGGAAGATAAAGTGGGGCTTGAGTTCGCCCAGCCGCGCCAGCGGGATGAAGGTGAACGCGGCCACCACAAACGCGCCCAGCAGCAGCCCCTCCAACACCGCGCGCGGGGAGAGCGCCAGTGTCACGTCCGGCGGGATCAGGTCGCCCAGGAGCAGGGGCATGGCCAGTTGCAGGAGCAGCCCCAGCGCCACACCCAGGGCCATGCCCAGCAGCCCCAAAATGCCGACGATGGCGTAGAAGTGGAGGGTGACGAAGCGACGGGTCGCGCCCAGGGTTTTGACGATGGCGATGGTGGTGTAGCGTTCGCGCAGGAACGCGGTCAGCGCGCTCTGGATGCCGATGCCGGCCAGCAGCAGCGTGAAGATGGCGACCAGGCTCAGGAAGAAGAGCAGGTTCTCGAAGAAGCGCTGTACCCCCGACGGCGCGGTCAGGTACGTCTCCACGTCTTCCTGGCCCACGTCGCGCACGGCGCTCAGGCTCGCGGCGATCGCGTCCAGTTGCCCGGCGTCGGCCACCTTGAGCAGCGTGGTGTAGCTGACCCGGCTGCCCGCGCGCACCAGATCCAGCGCCGCCAGATCGGCCGCGTTGACAAATACGCGCGGTCCTAGCGCAAAAAAGTTGACCGGTCGATCCGGCTCGTGGGTGACCACGTCGGCGATGGTGAGCGTCGCCTCGCCTAGCCGCAATTGGTCGCCCACGGCCACGCCAAGCCGGTCCAGCAACGCCTGCTCCACGATGACGTCGCCCGGCGCGAGCACGTCGGCAAAGGCGCGGCCGGACGCCAGTTCCACCTGGCCGTAGAAGGGATAGCCCGGCTCCACGGCCTTGATGTTGACCAGCAGGGTCTCCTCCCGGTCCGGCAGGCGCGCCACGGTGTAGAACTCCCACAGGCGCGCCGCTTGGGCCTCACCGGCGGCTACCAGTGCGTCGATGCGCGCCTGCACCGGCTCGGAGAGGCCGAAGTTGGACTCGACGATGATGTCCGATGCCTGAAGTTCGCGCGCATCGGTGAGCAGGGCGCGGTTGATGCTGTCACCCAGGCCGCGCAGCGCGACCAGCGAGACCATGGAGAGGGCCACGCAGACGACGAAGATGGCCGATTGCTGTTTGGTGGCGGTCAGTTGGCGGCGGATGAAACGCAAATTCAACATGAACTATCCCGCCGCAAGTGGGGCCCGGCGGGTGTCGGACAGCAGGTGACCGTCGTGGAGCGTGATGACACGCGCCGCCATGTCGGCGATCTCCTGGCTGTGGGTCACCATGACCAGCGTGGTGTGGCGCTCGCGATGGAGATCGAGCAGCAGGTCGAGGATGGCGTCGCCGTTCTTGGAGTCGAGGTTGCCCGTGGGCTCGTCGGCGAAGATGATGGCCGGGTCGTTGATGAGCGCGCGGCAGATGGCCACGCGCTGTTTCTCGCCGCCCGACAATTGATGGGGGAAATTGTGCACGCGTGCGCCCAGCCCCACCCGGTCCAGAAGGGCACGGGCCCGGTCTTCCGCGTCGCGTGCACGCTTGAGTTCGGCCGGAAACATGACGTTTTCCAGCGCGTCCAGCGAGGGCACCAGGTGAAACGACTGGAAGACGAAGCCGATGGTCTCGTTGCGGATCGGCGCGAGTTCGTCTTCGCTGAGGTCGGTGATGTCCTGGCCGGCCAGGCAGACGCGGCCGGACGTGGGGCTGTCCAGCCCAGAGAGCAGGCTGAGCAGCGTGGACTTGCCGCTGCCGCTGCTGCCCATGACGGCGAGGAATTCCCCCGGCTCCACCGTAAACGACACATCGTCCAGCACGGTGATGGTGCGCGTGTCGATGGTGTAGGTCTTGGTTAAGTTCTGCGCTTCGAGAATCGTCATACCCGCAAGCAAACCACAGATTTCCCCGCGCAGGCAGTAAGATCGTCACCCATGCGGCGATGATGTTGGTCTGCAACGAGGCGCGGAACGAACCGACATCACTGCGCCGCGCGTCGATCCGGTCCGACGAAGAGCGGGCCCAACACAGCACCGGCCGTGTTGCCGACGGCGTCCACGTAGTCGACGCGCGCATACCAGCGTTCGCCCGCCGCCACCGGCCGGATCTCCTCGCCGGGCGCGGCGTAGGTCGTCAGGTCGCCGGCGGCGACGTCGAAGTCATGACTGAAACCGACCCGGTATGCGACGTCGGTGGCGTCGGTCGCCGCGCCCCACGCCACGCCGATGGCCGCGGCGTCCACGTGGATCGTGTTCGGGGCGACGGGGTGACGGACGCCCGCCCGGTCGATGTAGAACAAGGCGAGATCCCCGGGCCTGGGCGCGTCCGCGTCCACGAAGACGTTATCGGTCGTCGTGGTGACGTGCCCGGCCACATCGGTCGCGCGCACGCTGACCTGAATCTCGTGGCCTTCCGGTCTGTGCGCAAAGAAGTGGATGTACCGCCAGCGCCCGTCAGCGCCCGGATGGACACGCTGCCACGCCGCCCCGTTGACGCTGATGTAGAGCGAGGCCAGGGCCGCGTCGTCATGCCACAGCCCCGCCAGCAGCAGCCCGTTGCGCCCGCGGGCGCGGTCGGCGGTCAACACGACGGGATCGATTGTGATCACCGGCGGCTCAAGATCCACATAGATCGTGGCCGCGCGTCCGGCGATGAAGGCACCGCTGCCGGTCGTCACCAGGGGCAGATATTGGCGCGTCCGTCCATCCGCGCCGGCGCCCAAGCGACTGCCCGCGCCCACCATGAGGGGGAAGTAGAGCGAGTGCGTCGCGCCGGCAGGAGGACCGGCCACGGGCGCGGGCGGCGCCGTCTCCGCCGTGGCTTGGGCGGCGTGATAGTCGCTCCAGTCGTAGACAACGGCTTGCAGCGTGTAGCGCCCACTGCCCGGCGGCGTCCACGTAAACGTCCACTCTTCATCCACGGGCGTCCCGTCCAGCCGGGTCTCTTGAAAACGCGTCGACCCATCGATCTTCACCACCAGCAGCGCCGCGCCTTCCGCGGCCACAAGATGGCCGCTGAGTGAGATGGGATCGAGCGACGTCACCACATCGCCCGGCAGCGGCGACTGGAGGAGCGTGCCGAGCGTGGCCGGCGTCTCGTTGTGCACGTCGGTGGCGACCGTGGTGCAGTGCCCGTAGCTGTCGCACGCGGTGACGTTGACATCCGGGACCGGCGTCTCCGTGGTGTAGACACGGGTGGCGTCGATGGCATAGAGCCGCTGCGTCTCGGTGAAGGTGGCGCCGTACCACGGGTTGACGTCCCCGACCATGGTGAAGGCGCGGTCACTCTCCCGCCACTGGGGCGGAACCCAGTCGGCCGTGCAGCTCGTGTCATCGTCCAGACTGAAGTCGGCAGCCCGGCAGACAAACGTGGTGCTGGTCGCGCTGCCCGCCGTCGTCACGGTGACGGGCGCAGTGACGCTCGGTGGCTTGGTGTCGATCAGCCCGCCAGACGCGCCGGCCGCCTTGGGGCGTGGTGTTGCCGAGCGCATCGACGCCGCGCACATTGATCTGGTAGAGGCCCTCGATGCCGTCGTCACCGCCGGGGATGGCGTAGCTCCACGTGTTGCCGCTCAGGCTCGCCGGCAGCCAATCGGTCCGGCCGTAGCCGTAGAGATTGGCCACCTCGTACGCTGCCAGCGCGCGCGGGTGGACGGTGACCTGGTCGAGCAGGCCGGCAAAGTAATTGGTTTGGCCAAGTTGGCTGCCGATGAAGAACGTGCCGTTCCCGGTGTAGGCGCCGGCCGCGGCGGAAACGGCAACGGCGACGCCGTCACGATAGATGGCGCGTTGCCCCGTGGCGCTGTCGTAGGTACAGGCCCAGTGATGCCAGCCGGTCTCCGGGTAGACCTCGGTCGTGTTCAAGTTATCGCCGCCGAACCCGCACGTGACGTCGTTGGTCGCCCGGAAGCCGAACTCCAGCTCGGTCTCCTGGCCCTGGCTTCCCTGGCTCAGGAACTCGACGTTGACGCCGGGCGCGTCACGCTTGGCCCAGACGGCCACCGTGACGGACGTGCCGGCGAGGTTGATGTCATCCACGGTCAACACGTCGTCGACGCCGTCGAACCGGAAGGCGAGAGTTTGCTGCCCGGGCTGCCCGACGGTGGGGCATGCACTGCCGTCACAGGTGGCGTCGTGATTGGTGCCGGACTGGTCGTCGAAATACTCGCCGGCCAGATTCTCGTCCATGGGCAGGTGGAGGACGGCCCCGTTGAGCGCGCCCATCTGCGCACCGGCGACGAGGCTGAGTTCGACCGCTTGCACCGTGTCGGCGGACGTCACCTGGCCGTCGATACGGACCGCGCGGGAAATCACGGTTGTGTCGGAAAGGGCAGCCGAGGCCGTGACGGCCGGCGCGTCGCCGTCGACCTGGACGACGACCGTGGCGTAGTCGGCGGGCGGCGTGGTGTTGCTGACGTTGTCGGTGGCGCGCAGCGTGGCGGTGTAGACGCCGCTGGGGTCGGGCACGCTTTGGCCGTCGGCGCCGAAGACCGGCATGACGTAGTCAAGCTGCCATGTACCCGCGCTCCCCACCGTGGCCGGCTGCCACCCCAGGCCGCCCAGACCGTCCCGGCCCTGGAGCAGCACCTCCACTTTGGCCACGCCGCTGCCCGCCAAACCGCCCGCCGCCGGATCGTCGACCGTACCGTTGAGGGCGACGAGCCGGCGTCCCGCGCTGTTGCGCGTCGGCCGGATGGCCGTGGCCGCCGGCGCGAAGGCCGCGGCGGGCGGCGTCGTGTCGAGGATGGTGTGCCAGGCGGCGGGCGCGCCGGCGTTGCCCACCGCGTCCGTCGCCTGGAGTTCCAGCGTCTGCGGCCCGTCGTTCGTGGACGTGGTGTCCCACACGTAGCTCCAGGATTCGGTGCCGGTGGCCGGCTGCCAATCGGCGCCCGCGGGCTTCACCGTCACCGTGCGGATGAAGGAGGTGGGATCGTCGGCGCTGCCGGTCACCACCAGCCGGCCCGGGCTGCTGACATAGGGACCGGGCGCCTGGCTGCTGAAGAAGCCGGAGGACATGGCAGCCGAGGGAGTGTCGGCGTCGACGGTGATGGTGCGGTTGAGGGTCTGGTTGACGTCGCCCAGGCGCGTCGTCGTCTCGCGCAGAGTGAGCACGCCGAAGGTCACCTTGGCGTCGCTCTGGGGCAACGGCATCTGGCAGACCAGCACCGATTCGTCCTCGATCTTCACCTTTTGGTAGAGATCCTGCACCTCCGCCGCCGTGAGCGGGACGGTCCAGATGCCGACTTCGTCGATGATGCCGGCAAAGAGCGAGCCGAGTTGGGTCGGGCCCTGGCCGATGTAGTTGCTCGTCGCCGTGTCCTGGCCGATTTGGACACCGTCGCGGTAGAGGGTGCGCGTCTTCGTGCCGGCATCGTAGGTGCAGACCCAATGATGCCAATCCGTATCCAGCGCGATGGGCACGCGGAGGTCGTTGCCCCAGAAGGAACACGCGGCCGTGTCGCTGCCGCGGAAGCCGAAACGCAGCCCTTGGTTTTGCGTGCCCGGCCCCTGGGCGATGAGATAGCTGACCGCGGCGTCGTTGTTGGTCGCCTTCGACCAGGCAGCGAGTGTGAAGGAGGCATTGTCCAGCAGGATGTTCGTCCCGCTGTTGGCCACGATGACGGAGACATTGTCCAGGCCAAATCGCTCGGCGCCGTTGAACGCAAGCTGAAGGCTGTCATCGGCGTGGGCGACAATCTGGCTGATGTGGTAGATCGACGTGTCGGCGTTGCCGTAAGCCTGGGTGGTCAACGTCTCATCGACGCTGCCGTGCCGGGGAACGAAGGCGGCCGGCCAGACACGCATGGATGAGACCGTGTTGTCGGCGTAGTCGGGTCGCTGGTTGCGGCCCAGGTCGATGAGCCACGAGGTGCCGCCGTAGCCCGTGTTCGTGAAGAGCCGGGCGGCCGTGTCGGTGGTGATTTCGACGCAACTGACATTCTTGTTGAAATCAACGTCATTGGTGTTGAGCGAGGCGCGATCGATGGACGTGGAGAAGTTGTCACCCGAGCAGCCACTGTACCGGTCCGTCCCGTCGAGGAAATAGCCTATGCCGCGATTGGCGTACGATCCGTCCGCGGGAAAGCGTTGATATTCGCCGACCGTGCTCGACGTGTTGTTGGAGAAGTCCGTGTCCAGCAGGAGATCGCCGTCGACGGTGACGCCGTAGGACGACGGCTGCCCGTTGATGTCCGTGCGGCTGCCGCGCCAGTCCGGGCCGAGCACGTAGAGATCGTAGACGATGGTGACGGTGTCGTGGGCCGGCAGATCGGCCAGCGAGAGCAGCAACTTCCTGTTCCCCGCGCTGTTGTCTTCGTAGCCGATGAACGTGGTTGGCGCGCCGTTGCGTTCCGCCGTGGGCACGATCAACGCGGCGCCGTCGGAAAAGGACCAATCGGTGGTCTTGCCGTCCTCGAAGTTCCAGGCGTACGTTGTGATGGCATCGGCTTCGGAGCCGACGATCTCGATGAGATCGTCATTGCCGTCGAACTTGGCGGCGGTGAAGGCCACGCCCTCGACGCCCATCTCCGGGCACGATGTCCCCGAGCACGCGCCGCTCAAGCCGGTGGGCACGGCATTGACGAAGCGGGCGGCGTTCGGTGGCTCGTCCAGATCGTAGACGGCCACGGCGTCGGCGAAGACGTCGGCCATCTCCGCGGCGGTCATGGCGCGGTCGACCACCAAGAAATTCTCCATTTCACCGTTGAAGTTCAGCACCTGGCTGTCGGCCAGATTGCTGCGGCCGATGTAGAAGGTGCTGTCGCCGCTGAAAGAGTCCGCGGTCGGCGCACTGGCCACGGCCACGCCGTCGCGATAGAGGACCAGACGCAGACTGCCGGCGTCAAATGTGCAGGCATAGTGGTGCCACAGTTCGTCCACGTAGACATCGCTGGTGGTGACCGTGTCGAACGTGGCATCACCGAAATCACAGAAGAGCGTGTCGTTTTCGTTGAAGCCGAAGCGCAGGGTGGGACCGCCGGTCGCGGCAATCGTCTGGCCGCGGCCGGTGTCGCCGCGCCGGAGCCAGGTGGCCACGGTGAAGGAGGTGAGCGCGATGCCGTCCACCGTCAGCGCCTGGCTGGACCCGTTGAAGGCGGCGGCGTTGCCGAAGCGCCCGGAGACACCCGCCTCGGGACAGTCGTCGCTACAGGTGGCGGTGCGGTTGTTGCCCGAGGAGTCGTGGAAGACCGTCTCGCCGGCCTTTTCGTCGAAGGCAAGCAGGAGCAGCGGGCGCGGCGGCAGGCAGGTCAGCGCCAGCGCGGTCACCGTGCTCTGGTCGATGAGACCGATCTCGCCGCGCAGCGCGCCCTGCGGCGAGATCGCGCGATATTCGACTGCACCGGCGGCCGCAGGCGTCCACGCCACGGCCCAGCCGCTGTTCTTGGCGTCCGGGCTGAGCGCCACCGTCACGTCATTGCCGGCGACGCCCGCATCCGCGAGGATGAACTCGGCGCCGGCGTTGTTGACGACGCTCGCGCGGCCAGTTCTCCGGTCGGCGTGCGGTAGGCGACCAACGTCTGGCCGCTGATATCGTCGTAGGCGAGCAGCGGCGGGTGGGTGCTGCCGTCGCTCTGGGGCCAGCCCGATCCCGCGCTGAGCACGCCCGCGTTGCTGACGTCGCCGTCCGTGCTCACGTCGGCTTGATGGATGCTGCCGTCGCCGGTCCACAGGATGGTATAGTTCGTGCCGGTCCAGCCGATGGCCGTGGCCGCGCCGGCGCCGGAGATGGTCGCGACCTGCTTGGGTGTGCCGATGCTGCCCGTCGCCGGCACTTTCACGAGCATGACGTCGCCGGCTTGAATCCACGCGAGCATGAAATCGGCGCCGTCGGAGGCGACCGCGACGTTGCTGAGGACGCCGTCCACCTCTTGATAGAAGGAGGTCGGGTTGGACAGATTGTGCGCCAACCGATAGCCCGTGATCATGTAGACGTCATTGGGGAAGATGCCGCCCCACAAGGTGAGACAGGCGCCGCCGGCGTTGCACGCAACAGCCGGATCGGTGGGCGTGTAGTTGTCCTGGGCGAGCAGCAACTCCTCCGACTGGACGATGCTGCCGTCGCCGCGCACGACGTAGGCGCTGATGGCCTCTTTGCCGTCGCTCGTCTGCTCGCGGGTCGCACTCAGGTAGGGGCCGTCCCAGTCGGCGGTTTGCGCCACCGCGGCAGCCACGGGCGTGCCCGCAAAGCCGCTGACGGCAGCGCCCGTCGCCTCATCCCAGCCCCAGCGCGTCTGGTCGAAATCGGTCAAGCTCATGGAACTGCCCAGTTGGTGGCTTTGCGAGCTCGTCCCGTGGAAGGTCAGGGTGCTGACGAGCGCGTCGGCGCCGCCCACGTCGATGTCCACCGTCTTGGTGAGGGGCGCCCCGGTGACGCCGGTGGGCAACGCGAGGGAGAGCGTGCCGGCCAAATCCTGGCTGCTGCTCAAATTGTTGGCGGTCGACGTGGTGTAGACGATGGTCGCACCGGGCGCCACATAGCCTTGGGTCGACGTGTCGCTCACGTAGAGCGCAACCGGGCTTTCGTTCCAGACGATGGGATTGTAGACGCGGGTTGTTGGGATCGGCCCAGGGTGAGGTCGTCAGCGTATTTTGCGTCTGCTCAAAGAGATCGGACATGCCGTCGCCATCGCCGTCGCTCCGGTGCGGATCGCTCCAGACCCGCGCATTGGTGATCTGCCGCGTAGCGGGATCGTAGGCGTAGGCGATGGACCAGGTGGCGGCAGGCGGCACCTCTTCCAAGTCGCTCAATCCGTCGCCATCCGTATCGACGTTGCCGGGATTGGTGCCCCAGCGCGTCTCAACGTTGTCGTCGAGGCCGTCGGCGTCCGTGTCCTTGCTCGCCACATCGAGATCCACACCGCCGGCGTCGGCCGGCCGGCTGGACGCGGTCAGCTCATAGCCGTCGGAGAGCGCGTCGCCGTCTTGGTCCCAGAGATTGTCCTTGAAATCCGCGCCGCCGTACGCCACCGCGCGCAGACCGTCGCCGTCCGCGTCCCGGGCGATGAGGGCCAGATCGCCGGAGGCCCAGCCGGCGACGTCGACGAACTCGTCCAGCGTGCCGGGCAACACGTCGAGGATGACCGCGTCGCCCAGATCGGTGGCGGTCGTGCCGGGGACATCGCGCACGGCGCAGGACCACAGCCAACAATTTTCGACCAACGCGTCGTAATAGGTACTCAGCGTCAGCGGCACGACCGTGTTGACGCCGACCGGCGGCGCTTCCGGGTACACGACCGACACATACGAGTAAAACGTGGTCCCGTGGTGGTTGTGCCAGACGGTCGGGTAGATGCCGTTGTTCAACACCGTGTCTTGACTCTCGCTCTGGTCCGAGAGCATGTAGAGCATCTGATTCTGTTGATAGCAGCCCGGAGACTCTTGGCAATCGGTTTGATTGTCGACGGTCGTCATCTCGGTCGTGATCGGGAACGAGAAGCTGATGGGATTGGTGGCGATGAGCCCCAGGGCCGGATCGGTCAGGGCGAGTTGCATGGCGCCGGTGGCGACGCTGAATTTCTCGATGGGATCTTCGTGGAAAATGACGCTCGCCAACGCATCCGTGATCTCTTCGGTGACGGTCCACTTGACGCCCGCGAGCGTGAGGATGGCGTCCACAAAGAGGACGATGGCAACCACAATGGCGCCGACGACCGTGAGCGACAGGACGAAAATGGTCACGGCGATCACGATGGCCGCGATGGTGGCCGCGAAGACCGCGCCCAGCGCCGCGCCGCTGACGGCCTGGCCGCTGGCCACGGCATAGAGGAAGACCCCGATGGCAACGACGGCCGAGATGACCAGGCCGATGACGCCCAACAGGCGCGAGCTGTCGATGAGCGCGGAGTCGCTGGACAGCACGTCCAGCAGCGCGTCGCTGAAGCTGACGGTTTCATCCAAATCGGCCAGACTTTGGGCCAGTTGAATCGTGGTCTTCACATCGCTGAACAAGGTCTTGGCGTCGCTGATGACGGTGACGATGTTGACGACGTTGCCGAAGCTCTGGCCAAAGGGCGAGTTGGCGTCGTGGAGCACGTCGGCAATGAGAAACTCGGTGAACTGCATCACCATCGCGACCACACCAAAGGTCAACGAAGCGAAACCGTCCGACGCGCCCAACTGGGTGAAGATGTCCTGGCTGAGATACTCGGTCAGCACAACGTCCGCGGCGACGTCCTCGGGGAACGAGTCGGCAATGCTCTCTAGCGCGCCGCTGTACGTGAAATAGGTGTCCACCGCCGTCGCCAACACGTTGCCGATCTCTGCGCTTCAGGCTGAGGGCGATGGGCGCGTCCGGCTGCGGCGGCTTTTGCCGGGCACGATCTGGTTGTCGATCTGGACGACGTTGCTGTCGCCGTCGTACACAGCCATGTAGAGAACCTGGGCCATGGTCTGCTGAGCGCCGGCCTGGTTCGGGTCGGTGATGCTGCTGAAGGCGCGGCTCAGTTGGCCGCTCAGGTCGTTGTAGAAGGCGTTGATGTCGGCCGCGGTCCAGCCGCTGCCGGCGCGGTACGCATAGGGCGTCCACTTGAGCGCGGCCATGGTGTCGAGAGGGACCGCAGCGTCGCCGCCGGTGGGCAGCTTGACGGTGAGACTGTTGCCGCTCCAGGCCAGGTTGCCGTCGCCGCTGAGCGCCTCATCCAAGTTGAGACCGCGATAGCTCTGCTCATAGGCGAGCATGACCGTGGGCGTGATGGGGTCGCCGGCCGTCCAGTGGGACGTGAAGTGGCTGTCCAGCAACTGCACGGTGTCGGTGATGGCCGTCTGCATGAGGCCGACGTCGATGGAAGGGAACTGCGTCTGCTGCACGCTGAACACATTGGGCAGATTCCAGCGCTCCTGCGCGCCGATGCCGCTGTTGGTGGCGTGATTGAAGCGCGCGTGGATCGTGGCGACGGTCATGTCGCGGCTGCTGTCGGTTGCACACTGCCCGTCACTGTCGACGGGGCTGCAGCGCCCGGCCAGGAAGCTGCTGTCCAGCCCGTAGAGCAGGCCGTAGAGCGCGTCCATGTAGAAGGGCTTGTCGTAATTTGGGGCGCGCTCGCCGCTGGACGCGGTGGCGTCCGGGTCTTCGTAGATGAGGGCCACATCGGCGCGCCGTGCTCTTCGGTCACCTTCAGGCCGGTGACGTACCACGCGCCGGCGTAGGTCTGGATGATCTCCAGTTTGTTGTACTGGCTGTACTCGGAGCAGAGGTTGTTGGCGTAGGCGGAGCAGACGTCGTTGAGCATCTGCACGGCCCAGACCATGCGCACGTTCTGGACCGGTCCCCAACCGCTGTCGAGTTGGTAATACATGCGCGCATAGAAGGCCACGTTGTTGTCGCCCACGCTGTCGGTGACTAGTTGCAACGGCACGTAGGCGGCCCAGGTGCCGGTGACGACCTCCTGCACCGAGATGCCGAACTGGGTCAGCAGTTCTTGCGGCGGCAGGCTCTGGGTGGAGCCGGGGATCTCGATCTCGAGCATGGGCGCCAGACGCACATCGCCGTTGTCATTGGGATTGGGCGCGACGGTGTTGTCGACGTCGTAGAAGGTCTTGCCGTCCGCATCCTGAAGCTGTCCCTGGCGGTCGCCCAGGGGCCAGTCGAGCACGTTTTGAGTGTAGCGCAGATGGCCGGCGTCGGTGGGCGCAATCTGGAATTCCACCTTGACCAGCTTGTCGTTTGCCAGATCATCGATCTGCAAGGCGAGGGGCGCGTCCGCGGCAAAGGTCTTGGCGTCTTTGGCGACGCCCGGCTTGGTGGAGAGATAGGGCGAGAGGTCCAGGTTGTCGCGCACGCCGTCGCCGTCGTTGTCGTCGTCCCAGACATCGGGCGTACCGTCGCCGTCGGTGTCGGGCAACGTCGCGCTGCCGGCGCCCACATACCACTCCTTGCCGTCGGCCAGACCGTCATTGTTGGAATCCTGCTGCAGCGGGTTGGTGTACCAGATTTCACTGCTGCCAGCCACCTTGCCCCCGGCGACTTCGATGTTGTCATCGAGACCGTCCTGGTCCGTGTCCTTGACGTCCGGCAGGGTGCCGAGCAGGCACTCGGAGAGGTTGACGATGGTGTCGCCGTCGGCGTCGCCGTAGGGCGTGTTGGCGCAGAGCGCGTTGAAGTAGCCTCCGCCGTTGTCCGCCGGCGTGGCTTGCGCCGCCACCATGGCGTCCACCGCGGCCAGCGCATCGGCCTGGGGGTCGAACTCCCGCGCGGCCAACGCCTCGGCCATGTTCGGCGCGGCTGGCTGCGCGCGCTGCACGTCCTGCGTGACGCTGTAGGCGTAGATGCGCTGGTTGAGCAGGAGCGGGACCGTCAGCATGGAGACGATGACCGTGCCGGTCACTGCGCCGTAGACGAAGCGGGCGCGGCGCTTTCTCACCATGAGGACGAGGGCGAAGAGACCCAGCGTCGCGGCGAAGAGCTCAAGCGCGCCGCGTAACACACCGGCGTCCCCGCGACCGAGGTCCCAGTGGACAGTTCCGATGCTCGCCCCGTCCACTCTGGCCGGGCTGCGGCGGCTGAGGCGTCGAAGCCGAAGAAGTCGACCGTGCCTTCCGCGGTCGTTCGGTCACCGTGCCGGGCGGGAAGTCGAGGACGAAGCGCTGGCGCAGGGGCAGGCCGTTGTCGTCCACCCAGAGTTCGCCGTGGCCCGTCATAGCGGCGTAGGCTTGAGGAATCTCGACGCGCACCGTGGCCGGCAGCCCGTCGGCCACCGCTTGTTGCGCAAGCTGCGCCTGCAAGGTGCGGGCGAAATGCCGGCCGTCAATGGTGAAGGTGTAGCGGGTCACGTCCACAGCGCGGGGAGTGGCCAGGCGTTCCGGGCCGTGGCGTACGACGTCCGTCGCCACTTGCGTGTAGGTCAGAAAATCGCCGCCGGGCGCGAAGAGACCCGTGAAGTCGTCGATCTCCTGCCAGGCGCCGTTCGCCTGGCGCGCCTCGGCCGTGTCACCCGTGACGCGTACCTCCAGTCCCGTTGCCGGCTTGAGCACACTGCCGCCGTCGGTCCAGACCGAGAGCTGGAGCGACTCCGCGGCAAGGTCGGTCGTCCCCTCCAGGTGGAGACGGTCCTGTTTGCCCGCACGACCGGCGTTGGCGATCGTCGCTGCGGGGGCGGTCGTCTGCACGATGTCGGCGCTGGAAATGATAGGCGCCCGCCTGCCGGACGTTGCCAGACCGCAGCGAGATCCGCATGGGCCGTGTTCTGCGCGTGCAGCGGGCCGATGGGGCAGCGGGCCGACCAAGAGAAGACCTGCCAGGCAGAGACCAGACCCCAAGATGAACAGGGCGATTCGCAGTGCTCGGTTGCGCATTTTGGTCTCCTTCAGGCGCCGGTTCTGAGTCGTCGACGGGTCATGCACTGTCGGAAGTGCCGCCCACGTGATCGCGAAAAAGCGCAGCATCTCGTCCACCGAGCCGAAGTGCACGATCTCTTTGCCGCTCGCACGTTGGGCCGATGCGCGCCAGGGCGCGTCCGGCGTGTCCCGCCAAAGGCGAATCAGAAACGCCAGATAGAGCAGTTCATGGTCGCCGGCGACCGGCTCGTCACTTTTCATCGCGTCACTTTACCCGAGCCGCGTGACTGAATCGTGTCCGGCGTTGGCGGGCGTGGCGTGCGGACACCGGCCGTTTTGGAGAGGTTTCAAATTCCTCACGAGATCATCTAGAATGGTCCCCACGTGCCACATCGATGTCCGCGGGGTGGTCTCCGTCCGTTCACATGACTCCTGAAGACAATGAGTGACAACCAATTGCGGGTTCTGGGCAGCTTGGAAATCTCGACGGATGGCGTTCAGTTCTTGCCGCTGCCCCTCAACAAGGTCGGCGCGCTGCTCGCCTATCTGGCCCTGACGCCGCAGATCACATACAGCCGCACCACCTTGGTCTCCCTGTTCTGGCCCGACTACCCCCGGGAGAACGCGCAGGGGAATCTGCGCACGACGCTACGCCGCCTGCGCGCGCAGCTGGCCGCGATCGACGCGCAACTCCCCGACCAATGCATCGAGGCGACGCGTCATCACATCCGCGGCAACGCAACGGCGCTGGCGGTGGACGCCGTGACCATGGAGCGTCTCATCCGCGAGGCCGGCGCGCACCGCCACGACGCGCTCGCCCGCTGCGACGCCTGCATGGCCAAGCTGGCAGAGGCTGCGGACTTGTACCGGGGCGAACTGCTCGCCGGCCTCGATCTGCCCGACGCCCATCCCTTCGAGGAGTGGCTGCTGTTGCGCCGCGAGGAGTTGCGCTTTCAAGCCTTGGTGGTGTTGCAGCAGTTGGTCCATGCCCACACCGCGCGCCATGATTTCGCCACGGCGCACGACCTCGCCATGCGCCTGGTTGCACTCGATCCCCTGCGCGAAGAGAGCCATCGCCACGTCATGTTCCTGCGTGCGCGCCAAAACCTGACGGCGGAGGCGTTGGACCACTATACCGTGGTGCGTACGCTGCTCGCCGACGAACTGGGCGTGGAGCCGGCGCCGGAGACCGAGGCGTTGCTGCAAGCGATCAGGGCGGGGCGCCTCGGTCCGGCGGAGGATGTGCCGGGGGACGGTGGGCCGGCGGACGGCGACCACATTCCTGCTCGCACGGCGGCGCAGGGCATCCATCTGGCCGGCGGTGTCTTCGATCTGCCCGTCCCCCGCGAAGTCTTGGGACGGGCCCGTGAGACGGCGGAACTGGTGCAATGTATCCGCGACGACGGCGGCCGCCTGGTGGGGATCTTCGGCATGGGCGGCGTCGGCAAGACGTCGCTGGCGGCCCACGTCGCCGCGATCGTCGCGCCCGACTTTGACGCCGTCATCTGGTTCACCTTGGTGAACGCGCCGCCGCTGGTCGAGTTGCTGCCGCCTGTATTGCAGATCCTCTCTGGGCAACAACTGAGCAACATCCCCGCAAGCGTCGATGCGCAGTTGCGCGCCTTTCTGGCATACATGCGCACGCAACGGGCGCTGTTGGTGCTGGACAACATGGAAAGCATCGTCGCATCCGAGCCGGCCGCGCACTGCGACCTGAATACGCCGAGTACGGGCAGCTCCTGCACGCCATGCTGCAACCGCACCTGGCCGGCACGCTGCTCTTCACCAGCCGCGCGACCACATGGGCTTTGCGCGCTCGGCAGCGTGACCATGCGCAGGTCTATCCATGCGGCTGGCGGGCCTGGACGACGCGGCCGGGCGCCGTCTCCTGTCGGGGCGCGGGGTGCGCGCCGAGGCGACGGCGGCCGTCGAACTGGTCGCCGCTACTCCGGCAATCCGCTGGCGCTCAAGCTGATCGCCACCACCGTCGACGAGTTGTTCCAAGGCGACATCAGCGCGTTCTTGACCGCGACACCCCGTCTTCGACGACATCCGCGCCGTGCTCGACGTCCAGTTCGACCGTCTCCCGCGCAGGAGCAGGAACTTCTTACCGGCTGGCGCTGGACGTGAACCCCTGTCCGCCCGCGCCTGGCGCGCTGCTGCTGCATTCGATCCCCAAGGCCCGGCTGTTGGAAGCGCTGCGCAGCCTTCAGCGCCGCTCGCTGATCGAGAGCCAAGCGCAAGGGTTCGGCCTGCAAAATGTGGTCACCGAGTACCTGAGCGACCGGCTAGCAGACGCCGTGCGCGCCGAGCTCGAATCCGGCGAATTCCGCCTCATGCACCGGGTTGCCCTCCTGAATGCCCAGGCCAAGGTCTACGTGCGCGAGACGCAGACCCGCCTCATCATCACGCCGATTGTCGCGCGCCTGGCCGCGGTGCATGGAGAGGCCCAGGTGCCGGTTCTGCTCCGTGAGCGTCTGCGCACACTCCGGGCGGAGAGTGGCGAGTCGCCCAGCTTTGCCGCGGGCAATCTGCTCAACTTGCTGGTGCACGTGCACGCGGATTTGAGCGACGCCGACTTTTCCCAGCTTGACATCCGCCAGGCCTACTTGCAGGAAGTCACGCTCCACCGCGTCGATTTCCGCGGCGCGCACTTTTCGGCCTGTCGTTTCACCAATCACTTCGGGCGCGTGAAATCCATGGCCGTCAGCCCCGACGGCACACGTCTTGCCCTGGGCACGGACGACGGCGAGGTTCGCATCTGGCGCGTGGACGACGGCGAACTGGAACGGATGCTGCTGGGCTTCACTGGCGTGGTGGTATCGGTGGCCTTCAGCCCGGACAACCGCCTGCTGGCGGGCAGCAGTTCGCTGGAAGGCACGATCCTTCTTTGGGACGTAGCCACCGGGGACGTCCTCGGCCGGTTGCAGGGCCACGCGGACGGGGCGGAGGCGGTCACGTTCAGTCCGGACGGCACGCTGCTGGCCAGCGGCGGACACGACGGCACCGTCCGCCTGTGGGACGTGGCCGCGCAGCGCCAAATCGGCAGCCGGCAACTCCACCAGGACTGGGTCACGGCGCTGGCCTTTCACCCCGACGGCACGCGCCTGGCCACGGCCGGCTACGCGCGCAACACGTGCCTCATCGTGCGGGTCGACGAGATCCTCCACGGCGACCAGACGCCGCCGGCCCCACCGGTCACGCTTGCCCAGCCGGGCGACGCCACGCGCATCAACGCGCTGGTCTTCAGCCCCGACGGCCGACGCCTGGGCATGGGGTGCACCGACCACATGGTGCGGCTGTGGGACGTGGCGCAGCAGCGCGTTCTCATGACGCTTGCCGGCCACCAGAACGAGGTGCGCGCGCTGGAGTTCGACCGCTCCGGGCGTCTGCTGGCCAGCGCCGGCGATGACTTCACCATCCGTCTGTGGGATTCGGTGACGGGCCGCCCGCTGAGCATCCTGCACCGACACCATCACCAGGTGGTGGACATCGGCCTCAGCGGCAACGGCACCACGTTGGCCAGCGGCAGCAGCGACGGCGTGGTGCATCTGTGGGACTTGCAGAATCCCAGCACCGAGAACGCCCTGCGCAGCTTCCATGGCTACGTTGCCCCCTTTTATGCCATGGCCCTGAATCCGGCGCAGACGCTCCTCGCTACCGGCGAACCTGACGGCCGTGTGCGTCTGTGGACATTGCACGTGGCGACGAGCGAGGCGACGGCGCTTTGCCTCTTGCGCGGCCATGAAGATCTCGTCGACACGCTGCAATTCAGCGCGGACGGCCGCCTGCTGGCCACCGGCAGCCGCGACAAGACCGTGCGCATCTGGAACGTCGCCGTCCGCACGTGCATCGCCCACTGGCACGCACCGGACAGTCTGGGTGCGAGCGTGGCATTTCATCCGGACAACATCCACGTCGCCCAGGGCGGCGCCAACACCATCACGCTCCACCGGGTGGGAGAACCGGGCGGGAGCCGTGTGGTGGCTGCCTTCGTGGGGCACACCCGCGCCGCCCGCCGGCTTGCCTTCAGCGGGGACGGGCGCTATCTGGCGAGTTGCAGCCTGGACAACACCGTGCGTGTCTGGGACGTGGCGACGGGCGCGTGCATCCATGTGTTCCAGGACGATGTTCACAGCTTCTGGTCGCTGGATTTCAGCCCGGACAGCCGATTGTTGGCGGGTGGGGGTCGCACGGGGATTCGTCTGTGGGATCTGGCGTCCGGAGAGCTTCTACTGGGCCGACACAGCGCGCTGGCCGCGGCCACCAACATCCGCCCGGTCGCCTTCAGCCCGGACGGCACGCAACTGGTCAGCGGCGGCATCGACCGCTGCGTGCGGCTGTGGGATCTGGCCGACGCGCGGGAGCTCTTGTGCCTGCGGGGCCACACGGCCGATGTCACCGCGACCCGTTTTCTCGGCGCCGGCGCGCAGATCCTCAGCAGCAGCTACGACGGGACGTTGCGCTTTTGGGATGTGGGCACGGGGCGATGCCTGCGCACCCTTTGGCTGCCCCGGCCCTACGAAGGCATGCACATCGGTGGCGTCACCGGCCTCAGCCCGGCGCGCGTTGCGGAACTGCGCGCACTGGGCGCGGTCGATTAGGTGAAAATCAGCACCCGGCCACTTGCGTGGCCGAACAAGGAGCAGTGAACATGAACGCACTCGAACTCCGCCTGGCCATGAACGTGCGCGACTTTGCGCGCAGCGTGGACTTCTACGAGACCCTGCTGGGCATGGCGCGCATCACCGCGTGGCACGATGAAGGCGAAGGTCCCGGCATCATCCTGCGCATCGGCCCTGGCCGCACGCTGGAACTCTTCGGCGCACCCTACGCGGAACCGGATGCGCCGCCCGTCGGGGGTGGTTTTGCCATCGTCATCCAAGTCGACGACGTGGACGCGTGGCACGACCGTCTCACGGCCGCGGGCGTGCCCATTGCCCGCGGCCTGGTCGACAACCCCTGGGGCGACCGTTCCTTCGGCGTGGTCGACCCCGACGGCGTGCGCATCTGGTTCAATCAGGTGACGGACCCGGCGTACGCCGCGCAATTGGGCTAACGCTTCCTCCTACAACTGCATGAGCAACGCCGTGAGCAGCGCCGCACGCCCGGGAATCTGGTCCACCTCGATGTGTTCGTGATCGGCGTGGGCGCCGTGGCCGGGCACGCCCAGACCGTCCAGCGTGGGGATGCCCAGCGCGGCGGTGAAGTTGCCGTCACTGCCGCCACCGGTGCCGCCTTCTTCCAGCGCCAGGTCAAGTTGCGCACCGATTTCCTGGGCGCGGGCAAAGAGGGGCGCGGTCGCGGTCCGTTCCATGGGCGGGCGGTTGACGCCGCCGGTCACGTCCACACGCGCGCCGGGGAGGACCGGCGTCAGGTTCTGCATGGCCGCGATGACCCGGTCGGCCTCGGCCTGGGTCCACACGCGCATGTCCACGCGCGCGGTGGCGCGCGCCGGGATCACGTTGGACTTGGTGCCGCCTGCTACCACGTCCACGTTAACGGTCGTGCCGGTTTCCCCATCCGAGAGTGCTTGGATGGCCAGGATCTGGTGAGCCAATTCGTGGACGGCGCTGATGCCGCGCTCCGGCTCCACGCCCGCGTGCGCGGCGCGGCCGGTGATCTCCACGGTGAAGCCGCCGCCGCCCTTGCGCGCCGTCTTGAGCACGCCGCCGGGCAGGGGCGATTCCATGACCAGCACGTAGGCCG
>JAWKOK010000029.1:0-57619 GCA_041391205.1 Caldilineaceae bacterium | reverse complement strand
CACCACCGACGTGCCCACCTCAGCCGCAAACTTCTCCAGGAGCGCCGTGCCGCCGCCGTACTCGTGGTCCACCCGGTTGGCGATGATGCCGGCCAGCCGCACCTTGTAGCGCGCGCTCTTCTGGGAGATGGCCAGGCAAAGACGGTTGGCGGCAAAGATGCTGTCAAAATCGTTGCACGCCACAATGAGGGCGAGGTCTGCGTGGTTGAGGGGTGCGCTAAAACCGCCGCAGACCACATCGCCCAGCACGTCGAAGACGATCACGTCGTACTTGTCGTACAGCCCAAATTGCTGCAACAACTTGACCGTCTCGCCCACCACGTAGCCGCCGCAGCCGCTGCCAGCGGGCGGTCCGCCCGACTCCAGCGTGTCGACGCCGTGGAAGCCCGTGCGGATCACGTCCTCCGGCTCCAACTCCTCGTGGTGAAAGTCGACCTCGTCCAGCAGATCGATGACCGTGTTCTGCAGCGTGCCCGTGAGCGGGAAGGTGCTGTCGTGCTTGGGGTCGCAGCCGATCTGGAGCACCTTGGCGCCCTGCATGGAGAGCGCGGCCGACAGGTTGGCGCTGGTGGTGCTTTTGCCGATGCCGCCCTTGCCGTAGACTGCGATGACGAGACTCAATAGTTCCTCCTTGGGACGCAGGCCTTAGCCGCCCAGCGCCTCACGCGCTTCCAGCAGCACGTCCTCGGTGACGGTGGACAGGTGGTGCTCCCGGGCGTAGCGGGTGGTGTTCTTGCGCACCCGCTTGCGCACGAAGAAGGGAACCTTGCCCAGCAGCTTCTCGGCCTCGGGCGTCCACACCACGTCCTCGCCGTTGCCGTTGCTTGACCCGTTGACGGGCGACAGGGCCGCGCCGTTGCCGATCCGGCCGGTGTCATCGTCGGAGGCAGCGTGAGCGGCGTCCGCGTAGTCCAGCCCGGCGTCGCCGAACATGTCGATGAGATGTTGCTCCATGCCCAGGGTGGCTGTCATGGAGACTTTGTCGGCCAGATAATCGGCCCCGTCGAAGCCGAGGATGGGCGTGTAGCTGAGCAGATGGTTCTCGATGTGGGTCGGCGGCGCGATGACCATGCACGGGATCTCCAGCTTGCGGCAGGTGTGGCGCTCCATCTGCGTGCCGCAGACCAGGTCCGGCGTCAGCTCCTCGATCAGCCCGGCGACGGTCTGGAACTCGTCGGTGACCAACAGATCTTCTTCGAC
Organism: Caldilineaceae bacterium; assembly: GCA_041391205.1. GTDB lineage: Bacteria > Chloroflexota > Anaerolineae > Caldilineales > Caldilineaceae > JAWKOK01. The sequence continues at coordinate 56,419 of JAWKOK010000029.1, read as the reverse complement.
GTAACCCTGCAATTCCTGCGCAACCCACTCCTGCAGGTGGCGCAGGTAGGTGCCGCGCGATCTGCATGCCCAACTCGTCGCGGAGAAACTTGACCACGCCGACGGTGCGGGTCGCGTCACCGAAGACGAAGGCGCGCTTGCTGCTGAAGCTCTCCATGTCTGCGGTGCGGGCGAACCAGGGCACGCTGCTGGGGGCGCTGAGCCCGTCCAGCGAAAACGCGGTCAGCGGCGGCATGACGACGGGCGTCGCACCCAAGCCCGCTCCGATTTCGTTGAGCCGGTCAATCAGATCGTGGAGCCAGCGCAGGGTGGGCTGAACGCCCATGGGCGTGGCGGTCAACGCCGGTGTGCCGAACGTCGTCTCCAAGAAGCGGGCTGCGTCGTAGCCCAACTCCGGTAGGGCGCCACGGTGAGCCACGCTGCGGGCAACCGGCGCAGGTCGTCGATGCTTGCGCCCCACGGGGCCAGCACGTTGACGCTCACGCCCAGGGCCTGCAACATGCGGCGCAGGCTGATGATGTCCTGGCGGGCGTGGAAGCCCAGGGAAGCCGGTCCCAGAATGTTGACACTGGGCATCGGCGTGCGCGGCCGGGCCGTGGCAAAGCGTTGCACCAGCGTGGTGAAAGCGTCCTCGACCGTCTGGGTCTCCTGCCGCCGGTATGGATTCACGTCAATGACGATGACCTCGGCCTTCACATCGGCGCTCGCGGCCAGCGCCCTGGAGATCTTCCTGGAGCAGGATGGTGCTGCAACTGGCGCAGACGAGGATCACCTCGGGCTGCCACGCGGCGTCAACCTGGCGCAGGGTGTCGGGCAGGCGTACCGTGCCCATGGAGAGATCGCGGCCGCTCACCGTGCTGGTGGTCATCTGCGGAAAGTCGGCGGTCCGTTCCAGCATGGCGAAGATTGTGTTGACATAATCGTCGCCCTGGGGCGCGTGAAAGACCGCATGCACCCGTTTCATGCTGTTGGCCAGGCGCGCCACGCCGTAGTGGGCCGTGCCTTCGTACATCCAATACGCTAGACGCATGTTGACTCGCCTCGGAAAGGTCGCAGTTGTTCGGTCACGCAGACGTGCTCACTTGCTCCACGAGCGCCTGGGCGCTGCCGTTCTGCCCGTTTGTGCCGTTCACGCCGGCGTGCGCATGGGGCAGTTCCAGCACGTGCGGCAACTGCCGGGGCGGGACGGCGGCGTCCGCAGGGCTGTGTGGCACCGTGGCGCCGCACGTCGGGCAGATCGGCCGGGGCGGAAACGCCGCATCTCCGCAGGCGGGGCACCGGGTCGTTGCCAGTCGATATCGCTCCGGTTGTGTCCGCCAGGACCAAGGGTTCTTCACGAGCGCCGCTTTCTGCTTGAGTTCATCCGGATTTCGTGGGGAGGATGATGTCCCGTTACGCCGTCAACGCCGGTGTGAGCCCCATGTGCCACGCGGGCGCGTCCAGCGCATCCAGTTGCGCGTGGCGGCGCAGGCTGCGGGTAAACATGCCGGCCAGTGTCGGCACGCCCGTCCAGCCGTGGATGGGCATAAACGCAAACTCGGTGCTCCACTTTGCGACCACGCTGTGGCCGATGAGCGGGTTCGTCGTGGCCAGGGCGCTGATGACCAGATCGGGCTGGAGGCGTTGGATGTCCTGCCATTGGCGGCCGAAATTGGGCTGTTCCACCACGGGGACGCCGGCCAGCGCCGCCAGTTCGGCCTGGTGAAATTTCTTGTTGATGTAGGTGCTGCTGCACTCCACGATCTCGCAGCCTGCCGCGCGCAGGAAGCGCGCCAGCGGCAGTTCCATGAGCGTGTCGGCCGTGAAGAAGACCCGCTTGCCCCGGAGAAGGTCCACGTGCTCGCCGATGCGGGCCCAGGACTGAGCTTCTCGTTCACGCAGGTCGACCGGCTTGTGGAACGCCGCGGCCAAAGTCTCCCAAAATGCGCGTGCCGTCCGGTCCGTAGGGGAAGAGCGTGAGATGACGGTGGCGCCGCGCTCCCGCTGGATGCGGCGGGCCACCTGGGCCAGGTAAGGCTGCAAGGGTGCGATCACCGTGCCCGGGCCGATGGGCGGCAGGTCGCCGAAGCGGTTGCTGGGCAAGAATCCGGCCACCGGAATTCCCAGCCGCTCGGCCTCCATGGTGAAGTCGGCCGCGATCACGTCATTGACGGAGCCGAGGAAGACGGTGCGCTTGTCGTCCGGCGGCGCCACGGGGCAGAAGGGCAAGAGCGCCTGGAGGACCGAATCCTCGGCCTGGCTGAAGGTGTAGTCCAGTCCGCTGGCGGGCACGAAGAGCACCGGGAGGTCGGGCCGGGTCAGCGCATGGGCCAGCCCATCAAACTCGACCTTCATGACTTCGGGCGTGCACGAGGAGAGCAGAAAGATCACGGAGGGATGATGGTCTGCTAAAATCTGGTCGATGAGGCCTTCCAGTTCCGGCTGCTGCTTGGACAGGTCCGCTTCCTCCATGAGCGCCACGGCAAACCGGGGGCGAGCAAAGACCATCACGCCCAGTGTGTTCTGTAGCAGGTGCGCGCAGGTGTGTGTGCCCAAGATCAGGAAGAAACTGTCCTGAATCTTCTGATAGAGCCACCCGACGCAGGTCAGGCCACAGAAACTATGGTAAGCGCCATCCTCACGAAGGATGCTTGTCCCATTCATGACATGTCCTCGATCTCTGCCTGTGAACTCGGCCGGCGATCCAATACCGATGAGTAGACTCGGGAGTCAACACCGAATTCACGGGGAGATTCTATTCACTTCGTACAAAACAGTTGTTGGGAACGACAGCCCGTCGTACAGCCATCATTGTAGCGAATCATACCAAGAATGACACTGGCATTGGTCCCAAGAACCGTGGGACATATGCCATGCAATCTTTGGGCAGACCTTGGGCTTTCCCTTTTTGTGACGGAGACATCTGGAGAGGAGTTACCAAAAACTTGGGGATGCCACAACGGTCTCATGACGTCCATGAGACCTGTGGCCTTAGAGCGTGAGTTGGGTGACGTACACGCGTCAGATCCGCCTGGTCGGTCCTGGCGCAAGTGACCCAACAGGTCCGACCGACGGTCCTTGCGCCACGATGCACGATGGGCGGATTCGGCTACATCTCTTGCACAGCGCGCATAACACGTGCGTCGTCGCCGGCGCTTTCCAGCGGATCTTTGCGCAGCCGGTGCCGCAGCGAGAGCGGCGCGACGCGCGCGATGTCATCCGGAACCGCGGTGGAACGTCCCTCCAGCGCAGCCAGGGCTACAGCCGCGCGACAGAGCGTCAACTCACCGCGGTGCCCGTCTATGGCCAGCGCAACACATAGACGGGCCGCAGCGTTGATCGCTTCGTCACTGAGTTCCACCTGGGCCAAGTTGCCCTGGGCTTCGCTCAGTTGCTGCTGCAGTTCCTGTTGGTTCGGTTCCCACGCGGCGGCGAATGCCACCGGATCCGCATCGAAAGCACGGCGACGACGCACAATGTCGACACGTTCGTCGATGGCTTCGATGGTGGTGATGCGTGCATGCAGGCCAAAGCGATCCAGCAGTTGCGGACGCAGGTCGCCTTCTTCGGGGTTGCCGCTGCCGACGAGCACAAAGCGCGCCGGGTGGCGGATGCTGATGCCTTCACGCTCGACCACGTTGACGCCGCTGGCCGCGACGTCCAGAAGCAGATCGACCAGATGGTCTTCGAGCAAATTCACTTCGTCGATGTAGAGAAAGCCCCGATTGGCCCGGGCCAACAGCCCTGGTGCGAACGCCTGCACGTTGTCCACGAGAATGCGTTCCACATCCAGCGAACCCACCACCCGGTCCTCGGTCGCGCCCAACGGCAAGTCCGTCACAGGCACCGGCCCGGCCGCGACGAGATCCGGCGCGGCCGGGTGCGTCGTGCAGTGGGGGCAATCGGGCGACGGCGCGGCTGGATCGCAGCGGTAGGGGCAGTCGGTGCGATATGCCATGGGCGGTAGAAGGTCCGCCAGGGAGCGGACGATGGTGCTCTTGGCCGTGCCGCGATGTCCCATGACCAACACGCCGCCGATCTTGGGATCGATGACGCAGAGCTGGAGGGCCAGCTTCAACTCTGGCTGCCCGACGATGGCGGTAAACGGGAAGACCGGCATCTGTTTCATGGTTACGTCCGCGATGGGGGCGGCAGCACGGGTTCCGTTGACATGAGCATTCACGACATGACCTCTCTACAGAGAACACTGACAACACAGTACAATCCGGCGTGACAACGCACCGGTGTAACGACCAGGCGAGAACGCCGGCAGAGTCTTCAGCCGGTCAGACTTCCGGGAAGGGGTCAAACGACCCCGTGGGGCATCACGGTACGCCTGGCCCCTTCCCGGAAGCCCGACCGGTCAATCAAACCGGGGCGTCGGGGCTGGAAGCCTGCGCTTCCTCTCCATGGGACTGACCCGGAGCGACGCCGATTCTCAGGAGTTTTTGCTCCAGGTGTTCCACACGCTGTAAAGCAGTGGCCCAAACGCGGCCAGCACGAGGCCGAACATGATCAAGAATGTGGGATCCAACAGGGTGGACCAAGGGAACGGATCAGGGAATAACATGAGACAGCCTCCTGGGAAGCAAAATAGGGATGAGCATTGACCGTCAATGATTGCCGCGGCAGAACATCAGCAGAATACTGACTACGGCAGGGCTGCCACCTGGAACGACGTAACCACCTGCGGCACCTGGGCCGACAGTGAGGCATAATCGTCGTCCGACAGGCCGGAGTAGTGGGCGTCCACCGGCAGTTGATAGATGAAGTAGGTGTCGCCCGTAAAGACGATGTCCCCGTACTGGCCGGGATAGCCGCCGGTCTGTTCCCAGAACTGGTTGCGTGAGAGCGCCATGATCGAGAAGATGGGCGACGCCGGCGTCCCCTCCGTTACGATATAATCGAACCAGAGGCGGTTGCCTTCGTTGCGCAACTCGACGCTGCCTACCCAGTCCGCCGGCACATCGAACGTGTAGCCGTAGAGCGGGCCTTCGCGCAGGTCTTCCAGGTACTGGAGTTGCCCGGTTGCCATGGCCTCGTCGAGCAGAGTCACGGCCGGGTCGATGACGGTGTACGCGCGGCCGCAACTGGTCAGCACCAAGAGCAGCGCCACCAGCAGCACGACGCGCACGCCGAACTTGAGGTGTGAGATACTGGATTGTACACGGGTAGCCATGATGCTCTCCCTATCACCACTGGAATAGATTGATACAGTTATTCATAGTCTTCACAATGCCGGCCGCCGTCACCGGCTAGCGGCGGGCACTGTCACCGGGCTTGGCTCAAAATGCCAGTTGATCGGCCGGAATCTCTTCCAAACCAGACCACGGCATGCGAATCTCTTCCACATAGAGTTGCCGGCGCAGGCGGAAGGCCAGCAACAGGACCACCACGAGCAGCAGCAGCGAGGTCGCATAGACGGCGGTGTAGCCGTAAATGGTGCTGCCGCTGGTGTACTGCACCACGTCGCGCATCACCCCGCCGCCGATGGTGCCGATGCCTTGGGCCATGGCCTGGACGATGCCCCAGATGCCCAGGAAGAGCCCGGCATGGGCGATGTCCGTCAGCGACATCACCAGGATGACGCTGCCCACCACGAAGAGGCCTCGGCCCAGGCTGATCATGGCCACGCCGGCGCGGAAGAGGTTCACCATGGCGCCGTCGCTGGCGACGCTGATGACGGCAAAGCCCACCAGGCCGATGACGCAGCCCACGGCCATGAGCACGGCCGGTGAGAGCTTGCGCCAGAGCAGATAGCCGGCGGCCGCCACGCCCAGAATCATGCTGACGCCCCAGAGCACCGTCAGGCGCATGGTGGCGGAAACGCTCATGTTGAGCACCTCGCCGCCGTACGGTTCCAGCAGCACGTCATGGGTGACAAAGGCCATGGTCGCGATGAAGATGACGACGAAGAGACCCTGCAACGCCTTCTCTTTCCCCAGCATGCGCACCGATTCCCAGAGCGAGAGTCGCACCCGGACCGTCTCCGTTTTGGAGACCACGCTGCCGTCCCGCCGCAGCCGTTCCTGTCCCACCAAGGCCAGAAATGTGAGGATGACGAAGGTGATGGCCGAACCTTGCATGACCTGGATCAGCCGGCGATGGGAGTAGTCCATGATCATGGAGCCCACCACCATGCCGCTGATCACGGTGCCCAAAATCAGCAGCGTCCACAGGGCGGAGAGCACCTTGCCCCGAGACTGGGGCGGCGTGATGTCGCTGACCAGGGCCAGGTAGATCGTCTCCACGATGTTGATGCCGATGCCGTAGGCCAGAAAGATGGCGAGACAGATGAGCATGGCGACCCAGAAGGGCAGCCCGCCCCCGCCGCCGAGCAGGATCAAGGCGAAGGGCGCGCAGGCGAGACCGCCGTAGGTCAACATGACGCCGAGCATGACGTAGGGCGTGCGCCACTTGCCCATGCTGCGCGCCATGTCCGACTTGTAGCCGACCAGCGCGCGCACGGGCGACACGAAATAGTGCATGGCGATGAGCATGGCCACCGCGGCTGCGGGAATGCGCAGTTCGTCAATGAGCACGCGGTTGAGCGCACCGGTGATGGGCGCAAGCGACAGCCCCACGCCGAACTGGAAGAGGCCCAGGCGCAGCACACTCATCCACTGGCGTGTGGTCGGATGTGCAGTCAGCCAGCGGCGAGAGGGCAGGGTCGCTGCGACCAGGCCGTTTGCCACTGCTGTCTGCATCTGTGCGAGTGAGAATGGTGCTGCTTTCATGGCGCTTTCACCTTTTCGGCATCATTTGCGGGCTGATGCAAGAATTTCGTCAACCAGGTCGGGGGTCACTTCCGACAGTTTGCGTGTGCGGGCCAGGGATTCGGCCTGCATCTGCACCTCGCGGCTGGCCGAGATGCGCGGCAGGAAGGGCATGGACGCGAGCGCCCGATCCAAACGGGCTTGGGCTGCGGGCTGCCACGGTAGATTGCCCGGCTGTTCACTCTGCGCCGGCGGGGGGCCGCCGTTGCGTGTCTGCGCATAGGCTCCGTCCACCGGCAAAAACTGGAAGAGCGCTTCGTAGAGCCGATTCACGATCTCCTGCACCACGTAGACCGCGCCGCGGTAGCCCATGAACGGCGTCCCCACCGACCGGCGCACGATGGGACCCGGGAAGGCCGCCGGAATAAAGCTCGTGTACCGCGCGCCCGCTTCGCTCAAGTAGATCTTCTCGTTGATGGAGCCGAAGACGAAGGTCGGCGCATTCTGGTGCAGCTCGTTGCGTACCGCGTCGTTGTCCATCTCGTTCGGGCCGGCGGGACGGGGCGCGGCAAAGGTGATGGGCATGCCCAACTCGTCGCCCAGATAGGCCGTCAGCCCGTCCGTGTAGGTGCGGGTGGCGGCGATGCCGACCGTGGTCGTGGGAAACCAATCGCCTTGGGGACCGTTCCACAGATCCCAAACCGCCTGGAGCGTCGTCTTCTTCTCGTGTTGGATAAAGGCCGCCGCGGTCTCCGTGGTCCCCAACAGGCGCCCCAACTCCTCAATAAATTCGGTGGTGGCGTACATACCCATGGGGGCGTGAAGCCAAGGTTGGCCCAGCGCATCGGCCAGGCCGTGGCCGTACTCCTTGTGCAGGACCACGTTCACCTGGGCCCGGGCCAGCTTGGGCAGGTCGGCCAGCGAGGTCTCAGCAGGGACCACCAGATTGATCCGCCCGCCGGCGCCCTCGATGAGACGGCGCACCTCGTGCAGGTCGGCGGGGCTGTTGAAGCAGCCGTAGGTGGGGCCGATGATGTTGACCGTGCCCGGCGCGACGGCCATGCCGGCCGCGGCGTCCCGTCCGAAATTCTGCCATAGCCACAGCAGCGCCCGATCGCGGCCGGCCCATTCATCCTCGGCCAGCGAGTTGCTGTAGTAGAATGCGCTGCCCGGCGCGATCTGCGCCAACTGGGAGGAGAGGTCGGAGCCGATCATCTCGCTCTCCGCGGTGGAGACGATGATGACCTGTTTGCCGTCCAGCTTGCCCGTGGTGCGCAGATCCTGGAACGTGCGCTGAACGGCCGGCCCCGTGCCGCTGCCGCCCACTTCTTCTTCCCGAATCACCGACGGCGTGATGTTGTCCAGCCGGGGGATGGCGTCGGTGTAGTCCGAGACGGCCACGGCCACCAGGTTGTAGCAGCCGATGGGCGCGTCGCAGATGACGTGTACGTCCGGGAACATGCACATGGTCCAGGCGGCGGCCCAGTAGCCGCTGGTGTCGGCGATGTCACGAATCAGCTTAGGCATGGCGGACCTCGTCTGCAATCGCTCCCTCCGGCACGTCTGCCGGCGCGGCGCCAAAGAAGTCGCGCATGCGTTCGTACCGATCCCGGCGCGCCAGCGTCTTGTGAAGGAAGTCGATGGTGGCTGCCATGCCGCCGGTCAGGAAGAAGGGCCGCGACGCCAACTGGTTGGTGAAGTACATGGCCGGAATGCCCCGGCGCTTGGCCACATCCGCAAACGACGTGGTGCCCAGCACCAGATCCGGCGAATGCGCGTCCAGCGCGGCCTCGTCGTCTTCCTGGGATTTGCGATAGACGATCTGCTGCACACCGTGGGACCGTAGCCAAAGTTCATCGGGCAGGGTCAACGGTGTCTGGCCGATGGAGGTGGAGACGTACGGCACCTCGGCCCCGGCTTCGATGAGGAGGCGCGCGTAGGCCAGTTCCGACCCCTCGTAGCCGCTGACCAGCACCCGTCCCCGGAGCGGCATGCCCTGGACGAGACCTTGCGCCTTGGCCCGCTCTTCGCCGGCGACCTGCTCCACCAGATCCGGGTCCAAGTTCAGCAGCGCGCCCACCGATTTGAGCCAGGCGTAGGTGCCCGAGATGCCCACGGGCGCGCCGCCGACCACCGGCATGTCCCACTTGCGGAAGAGGTCCACGGTCTCGCGGTAGAAGGGGTGGAGCGGCGCGACCGCACCGGCCCGGGCCGCGCGCCGCAGGTCACCGATGCTGCGACCCGGCAGCACGATGGTCGCTTCCACGCCCATGCGCCGCAGCACCGCGTCGATGGCCAGCGGATCCGCCGGGAACACTTCGCCCAGCAGGACCAACGTCTTCTCCGCCGGAATGCCCTCCCGATCACCCAGCCGGCGGAGGAGCGCCGCCAGCGCGATGTCCTTGGCTTCGGGATGGGAGTGCACGGCGTAGGCCGGCACCCGCACCAAGATCACGTCCGCGTCACCAACCCGCTTGGGCAGCATCTCCTCGGGCAGACCGGCCGTCTCCGCCACGCAGAGCGAGACCACCGGCACCAGCCGGCAGCCCGGCTCCTGCGCCGCCGCGTCGATGGCCGCGCGTGTGCCTTCCACAATCTCGCCGGACATGAGTTCGGCGGTGCCCAGCGCCGGCGCCAGGATGGACTTGCGCGCCCCGTAGAAATGGGTCACGAAGGTCAGCCCGTAGAGGCAGCCGGCGTCGGTGGCCATCACCGGGTGACAGCCCTCGATGCGGGTCAGCACGCGCAGCGCGCCGAACGCGGGGCACATGGATTGGGGATGCAGTTGGCAGGGGCGGTCGTCAGACTGGGCGCCCTGCAACGGAATGACGTCGGGCATGAGACTTGGCGGTCTTCCTGTTTCGTCTGTCTACAACAATCAAGCTGCGGTGCCGGATGCGCCTGAGGAATCCGGCGGCAAAAGAGTCACGCGGGCGCCCGCCGGTGTTTCTGCGGACAGCGGCGCGCTCACCTCGACCACCGGATCGCTGCCACGTTCCGCTTCGGGGCGCGGATCGGTCTGGCGCAGGTACGGTCGCCGCGCGTCGGCATCGGTCATGGCGGCGAAGACGATGAAACCGATGATGATGAGTGCCAGCGGGCCATAGCACAAGGCGTAGCCTGATAGCGGCATGTTTTCGAGAAGCATACTATCCTCCGAGTATCGCTGTGAGTCCGACTTTTGTGGTGTCCCAACCTGTGTGCATTCGGTTTCCACCGGCGAGCCGTGGCTGCTCTTGCACACGTTGTGGTACACCACCAACATGGGTGACCGGAACCAGGCCGGCCGCTTGAATGATTTGGTTAACGGTTAGCGATAGGACGGCGCATCGGCGTACCGCACGTCGATAATGGAGAACGGTTGGCCGCTGCGCGCAAGCGCCGACACAAAAGCCATCTTATTGTCCAAATCGGCCGGTTTGCCGATGCGGATTTCGGTTGCACCCGACGTGACGGTGATGCCGTCGGCGTCGGTCTGGGCCATGTCGGTGATGTGGAGGCCGATGGCTTCCAGCATCTCGAGCACGGTGGTCTGTTCCGGCGTGGTCGTGTTCACCTGGCGCACCGGCGTCAGTTCCAGGTCGAGCAGGCCGACGGTGTTCTGCGGCGCGACGCCCAGCAATTCATCCGCGCCGGCGGGTTGCGGACGTCCCGGCGGCTCCTGGGCGTCAAAGATCGCCAGGAACTCCTCGTAGCTGAGCGGCGTGTAATCGGTGCACGGTTGCAGGCTCCGGCTGACGATGCCGTCGGCAATGCTGCCGAAGATGTCCCCGAACGGCTCCACGTGGAGCACCAGCTTGCACGCGTCCGACAGCACACGCACCTGGTGGTTGTGGGGGATGCGGGCCAGGATGGGCAGCCCCGTGGCCTGGGCGAAGCGGTCGACCGTGTCGGTGCCGTCGTCCCGGTTGACCACGAGACCGAGCAACTGGGTCGTGCCGCCCATGGAGCGGAAATAGTGGGCGGCCCGGGCGATGTTGTTGGCCGCGTAGAGCGACTGGCGGTCGTGGCTGACGACGATGAGCACCTCTTCGGCCAGGGACCGGGCCAGCGGTGTGGCAAAGCCGCCGCAGACCACGTCGCCCAAAAAGTCCATGACCACCATGTCCAGGTTCCACTGCTGCATGCCCAGGCCTTCCAGCACCTTGAAGCCGTGGGAGATGCCCTGGCCGCCGCAACCGCGCCCCACATCCGGCCCGCCGATTTCGCAGCCGTAGATGGGCACGTCCGGGGCCAGGTCGTTGCGGAAGATCAGGTCGCCGATCTGGAGCCGATCCTCGGCATGGTTGGCCTTGGCCTCGCGCCAGACTTCGCCCAGCGTGGGCAGCGAGTGACCGTCGAAGATGGTGTTGCACGAGTCATGCTTGGGGTCGCACCCCAGTTGGAGGACACGTTGCCCGCCAAAAGCCAGGCGCGCGGTGAGATTCGACGTGAAGAAGCTCTTGCCGATTCCCCCCTTGCCGTAGACGGCGACCATGCGTGGCGCCACAGTGTTCCTCCCTTGAGCCGGTCTGCTCTACATCCAGTCCAACACGAGCTTGAGACAATCCTGGTCGTTCAGTGCAATGTCATAGGCCGCTTGGACCGCGGCCACGGGCATGCGATGGGTGAGCAGCGAACCCACCTCCAGCGTGCCGTCGGCCAGCATGTCGCGGCAGCGCAGGAGATCGCCCGGCGCCCATTCCTTGGCCGTGAGCAACGTCGCTTCCTTGAGGAAGAGCGGCATGTACGGCACCTGCAACGTCGAGTAGAAGCCCAGGAGCAGGATGGCGCCGCCCAGCTTGAGTGCGGGCAGCGTCTGGGTCAATGCGTCCATGGAGCCTGTCGCCTCGATGATGCCGTCCACCGGACCGTCCAGCAGCTTGACCACGTCCTCCTCGTCGGCGTTGATGACCAGGTCAGCCTGGGTTCGAGCCAGCCGGCTGGGCACGCGATCCGTCACGGCGACCCACGCGCCGCGCTGGGCTGCCAAGCGAGCGGCGATCTGTCCCACCGGGCCTTGTCCCAGCACGAGGATGCGCTGGCCTGCGCTCACATTCAGCCGGTCGACGCCGTGGAGCGCGGTGGCGGCCAACGAGAGCAGCACGCCGTGCACCGGCTCGATGTCGTCCAGCGGCACGACCCGATCCACCTTGGCGAAGAGCATGGCCGACTGCCCGCCCCAGGCGGGGTTGACGTTCTCGAAGCAATGCGCGCCGCCCAGGAAGACCCAGCGTCCCAGCCATTCGGGCGCGACGTCCGGGCCGACTTCCACCACGCGGCCCACGGTCTCGTAGCCGGGGACGACCGGGAATTCCAACATGGGATGGGGCAACTGCCCGGCCAGCAGCATGCGTTCCGTGCCCGCGCTGATGGAGGTGTAGACCGTCTCCACCACGACCGCCCGCGGCCCTGGCTCGGCCAATGTCACCGTCTGCAGGCCGAGTGTCCCGGCTTGCGGGATGACCACGGCCCGGGTGGTGCGTGTGCCGGTTTGAGTGCTTCCCTGGGTACCGTTTGTTGTCGATATCATGGGGCTAGCCATGGGCTTCCACCGGAAGTTGCTTGCGTGAACGGATGCCACGGACGACGAATTGGGTACAGTTGACCAGGTAGGTCGTGTAGGCCACGAGCATGAGCGTCATGGTCGCATCGGCGGACCAGCCCAGCCAGACGGCGACGAAATACAGGTTGTGGAAGACCATGGCCACGGCGTTGCCCACGTCTTCCCAGAAAAACTCGGGCGCCAGGAACCACTGGCCGAAGACTTCCTTTTCCCACAACATGCCCGTAATGGTGATGAGCCAGAGCAGCGCAATCTTGATGAGGACGCTGATCTGGGCCGCCAACAGGCCGTTGCCCGTGGTCAAATAGCGCACCACCAGCGCGAAGCTGATGAGAAAGGCAAGGAATTGCAGCGGCGCCAGAATTGCCTGGACTTTGGTCCAGACGCTGGCGTTGCGTCGGGCCAGTTGTTCCGGGGTATATCCCGTCGTGCTCATACGAACTTACTCCACATCCGGCAGAGTTTGGGGCGAGGACCAGGCCGGAACGATTGCGACACGGCCTGTGGTCGCTACTTTACAGTGATTTCGGCCGCGTTGCATGAGTCAAAGGTCCAAAAATTCCGTGAGAATCTCCAGGAATTCTTGGGACTTTTCTACCATGGGCAAGTGACCGCACTCTTCGATCCAGCGCACCCGGCAATTGGGAATCGTCTGGACCGTGTACTCCACGTTGCTCACCGGCATGACCAGATCCTGTCGACTGGCGATGAGCAGCGTCGGCACGGTCAAGCGCGCGCCCGCAATTGGGATGGCCTCCGAGCTGGCGTCGTTGGCACAGGTGACGGCGGTGGCGCGGTCCATGGTCAAGAAGTCCAGCATGCCCCGGCGCAGGAGCGCGGGATCGTCGGGCACACGATAGAAGTAGCGCATGGCGACCATCTGCGGCACGTACGGCACCCGGGCCAGCCACTGGGGGCGATAGATCATGCCCAGCGAGAATGCGCTCATCACCGTGCTGTAGATCTGATGTTGGACCCAACTGGTGAAGAATGACATGGAGACAAGCGCCAGCCGCTCCACCCGGCTGGGCGCTGCGTCGGCCAGCAAGATCGACACGGCCGCGCCCATGGAATGGCCCACCACTTGCACCCGGGGCACGTCCAGCGCCATGAGTACCTGTTGCAACGCCTGGGTGAGATCGGCCAGATTCTGCGCCCGGTCCACCGGCATGGAGCGTCCCGAACCGGGCAGGTCCGGCACGATCACGTCGACGGTGGCGGCCAAATGCTCGGCGGTCTCACGCCAGTACATGCCGCTGCCGCCCCAGCCGTGGACCAACACCACCGGCGTCTTGCCCGCGGGCTGCCGGGCCCGCCACACATCGCAGACCAGCGGACCCGCCGCGCCGGCAAGTTCCACGGTCTGCATGCCCGCAGTGGCGCGCGCCGGACCGTCTGTACGGTCTGGATCGGAGGCGTCTAGCGCCATCCCGTCGACCCGGGTCTGCGTCTGTACTTCGGCGAGCTCAACACTCTGCAACATGTCAAGAGTTTCCCGTTCCTATGGACAAGCCGTCATCGGCCACAGTACTGTCACGGACAGAATACCGAGGGCGGCGTGTCATTCGCTGCCCGCAGGCAGGACATGGTTGACATGAGCCGTGACTTCGGCGCGGGCACGAACGTGACCCGGCAGGAGCCGGACGCGCCAGCCCCACAACACGGCCGGCAACGGCAGGACCAGCAGCATCTGCTCGAGCATGCCCAAAAAGATCATGAAGCCGATCAGCACCAGCGCCACGGTTTGGGACGGCCCGGTCTCGGGCGCCACGGCCCGGGCGACCAGCGCCCAGACGGTCAGCGACGCCAGGAGCATGGTCCACGGAAAGAGCGGGTTGACCGGCCGGTGGACCAGCAGGCTGCCCAGCCGGTGCATGTGGCGCGGCAGCCATTCGATGTGGAAGTTGCGCACGCCGAAGAGCACGTTGAGTTTGCTGATGCCGTGCATGATCCACAGCGCCAGAAACGTCCAGAGCGCCAGCCGATTGGCCGACGACCAGGTGAGCCACACCAACAGGAGACAGACGGCCAGGACGAGCAACTCGTGATACAGGCTGGCCTGGAACGCCAGGCGCAGCCGCGCCCCTGAATCTCGGACCGCACGGGGCGGTTGGGACAAACCGGCCACGTCCGGCCCGGTCACGTAGCCGAGGTAATAGCCGGCGATGAGCCAGGCCCACACCAGCGTGCCACAGGTAAGCGCGCCGTAGACGGCTGCGGTGTGCGTGGACTCGCGTGACGACCACACCCACGGCCGCCAACAGCAACACTGCCGTCGCGCCCACAAAGGCCCAGCGCACGGTGCCCGGCTCGCGGCCGTAGAAGGCCATGATCAGCCCCGTGAGAAACCACCACAGAAAGAGGCTGTAGAGCGCCGGCGCCAGGTAGAGCGAAAACAGGTGCATCATGCCCGCGCACCTGCGTAGGGCAGGTAGTGGCGCACTTGGGCGGCGAGGATGTCGCCGGTCATGCGCATCTGGCTGAGCCACGGCACGGGCGTCATTCGCTTGAACATGTAGGACTCGAACGTCAACTGCTGGACATCTTTGTTGCGACACATGTCGGTGAAGACCTCCATCTGGCGCTCGTTGCCGTAGCCCCACTTTTGCAGCCAGCGGAGAAAGCGATACATGGTCTTGTACTCGCGCCACCAGGTCCGGTCGTACTGCTGGAGCGCGGCGGCCGATGTGTCGGGCAGCACGTCGATGAGGGTTTCTGCGGCGCGTTGCCCGCTCTTCATGGCCCAGTAGATGCCTTCGCCGGAGGTGCCGGCCACCAGCCCGGCCGCGTCCCCCACCAGCATGGCCCGCTCGAACGCGATCTGCGGGCGGGGATGCATGGGCAGCGCATAGGCTTCGGTCAGGAAGACGTCGCCGTCGGCCAACGCCGGGTCGACGCGCCGCTTGAGATTGGTCAACAACCGGCGCACGTCGGCGGTGTTGCCGCTGCCTGCGCCGCAGCCGATGGCCAGATGGTCGGATTTGGGAAAGACCCAGGCATAGAGATCGGGACTGACGTCGTGGCCGAGATAGAGTTCAGCCGTGTCGGCCCAACGGTCCAGTTCATTGTCGGGCAGATAGACGCGTTCTTGGATGGCGACGCAGCGGGGCAGGCGGGGCAAACCAAGCGCCTTGGCCGTGGGGGAATAGGCCCCGTCCGCGCCGATGACGACTTCCGCCTCCAGCATGTGGAGAGTGCCGTCCTGTTTGCGCCGGTACGTGGCGACGACGCCGTCGGGCTGGACGTCCAGGTCGACGAGCTTGCCTTCGATGAGGTCGGCGCCGTTGGCCACGGCCCGTTCACGCACGAAGGGATCCAAGTCTTCGCGCCGGGTCATGGCCACGTAGGCGTCGCCGCTGTTGTCCAGCCCGGCGACAACCACTTCGGCCACCCGGTCCGACGGGGAATGGACCAGCGTGCGATGGACCTTGCGCGAGATCAGCCGTTCGGGGAGATCAAATTCGGAGAAGGCAATGGGCGGCAACGCGCCGCCGCACGGCTTCACCCATGTCAAATCACGTTCCAACAGGATAACCGGAATGCCGGCTTGCGCCAGCGCGTTCGCGGCTGTTGACCCGGCGACAGATGCCCCTACCACCAAGATCGGTTTCATCGAAATTCACCTTCCGTACAGCACGAAAGCGCAGCGTCAGAGGAGCGAACGCAGTCCGACGGCTGCCACCATCATGCCGATGACAAAGAGCATGGACCCCTGGACGCTGAACATGAGATGTTGCTCCACCGGCTGGCGCAGGAATTTGCGCGCCGGCCACAGTTGCAGCAGCAGGAGGACGGCGAGAATGGCCACGGTGACCGGTTTGCCCCAAAAGACGAAGGCCGCAATCACGACGATCTGGGCCAAGGTCATGGTCAGCACCACGAACCACGCCGCTTGCTTGGGCCCGTGGATCACGGGGATGGTGCGGATGCCCACGGCCGCGTCGCCGTCGATGCTCTTGAAGTCGTTGATGGTCATGATGCCGTGGGTGCCAAACGAGTAGAGCGCAGCCAGCAGCAGATTGGCCGGGCTGAAGGGGCCGAAGACGAGACTGCCGGCCATCCATGCCAGCCCTTCGTAGGAGATGGCCACCAGGGCGTTGCCGATCCAGCCGTTGCGCTTGGCCCGCAGGGGCGGCACGCTGTAGGCAACCGCCAGGAAGACGCCGATGGCCACCAGAATCATGACGTCGCGGCCGAAGTAGCTGGCCAGCAACAGCCCGCCCAGCAGCAGCGCCAGCGCCGTCGCCGCCACTTGGAGGGGCGAGATCAGCCCGGCGGGGATGAGCCGATTGGGCTCGTTGATGGCGTCCACGTCCCGGTCGAAGTAGTCGTTGATGACCTGGGAAAAGCCGCAGAGGATCGGACCCGCCAAGAGCATGCCCAGGAGCAGGCGACCCAGGTCACTCCAACTCCACAGGACCACGCCCGATGCCACAGCACCGCATAGGAACGCCCACGTCGGCCCGAACCAGGTGACCGGTTTCATGATGGCCAGGGATCTGGACAAGACGCGTGGCTGTTGCATTGCGGTTGCTGCGTTTGGTTTCACGAGTGACTGCTGCACGATAGGAGTGTCCGATCTCTACGGTGAACCGGCGTCTGACGATCACCGATTCTTGACTTGTCGAGTCGTGCGTAAGGAACGGGCCACCGCACGCAGGTGGGAAGGAGTCTGTACCTACCCGCCGTTGCTCTGCGGTGGCCGTTCGTCCACTGAATGACGCGTGGCCGAGTGCACGCGTGTCAAACTGTTACTGCTGCGCCTGGCTGACCGCGCCGCCCGTCGGATCGGTCGAGATGATGGCGGGGAGATCCGCCACTGACTTGGCCGCGCCGCCCGGGATGATGGCGCCGTTGTGACACATGCTGCACGACGGGTCTTGTGCGTTGATCACGTCGCTGTAGTTGGCCTGGATGTATTCGGCCATCTGCAACATGTGCAGGGCGTAGAGCTTGGACGGACGCTCATTGCTCGGGAAGTAGCGCGAGTTGTGGCAGTGGGTGCAGCCCACGTTCATGCTCTCGTTCATGTGGTACATGGTGTACTGGTTGTACTGTACCGTGTCCAACGAGATATCCTTGTTGCCATTGACCAACAGGATGTCCAGGTTACCCAACGGCAGGCGATAGTCATCCGGGAGCGCATTGGGCTGGTCGGCCCAGGTGTTGAACAGCGCCTGGCCCTTGTGACACGTGGCGCAGGTAACCTGTACGCCCGACGGCTGCTTGAGATCGGTGAGCGTGGATAGCTGGGCCAGCCAGTTCTGATTCAGATCTTGGGACATGAGCAGGTGTGCACGTGCGGTCGCCTTGCGCTCGGCCACGAGCGTGTCTTCCATGTCGTCCTGGGAGAAGTCCTGAATGTTGTGGCAATAGCTACAGTCAACCTGCAATCCGTTGGCGACCTGGTTCACCATGTAGCCTGCCACTTCTGACGTGGTGAGACCGGTCAACACCTGGACATTCTGGGTTTCGGGCACATCGCGGATCCAGTTGCCCATGGCGATGAGTGATGTGTCCTGCAGGAACTGCGTGTTGTCCACAGAGTAATCGACGAAGAATGGCGACAGGTTCGGGTCCGGCTCTTGTGCAACTTCGACGCGCCCGTAGACGAAAGAGACGACCCAGAATCCGGCGCCGAGCAGGATGAGAGTAACGAGCGCGAAGACCATCCAGAAGGTGGTGCGTTCACGTTTAGACAAGCGATTCATAACGATCTCCATTTGGTCGGCGCTTCATATCGGCCTGTACGTTGGACTCGTGAAGCCCGGCGGAATCGGCTCTGGAACTCTGCTTGTGATACGGGCGCCGATTCCTGCCGTGGCGTGTACGTCGGACTGTACGAGTGTACTAGGATATCGGCGCTACGATCATGATCTGTTGCGCCCACTGGTACCAGTCGAAGATCACGGTACCCGAGAGCAGCAGGCCGATTCCACCGGTGATGGCTGTCAGAGCGGCAAACCACCAGCACCAGATGTGGATGGTTCTGGAGTTGACCATGAAGCCCTGGGTCCAGCGCCAGAAGAGCTGTGCACGTTGTGTCCCCGAGCCTTCAGTCATCATCTCTTCGATTTCTCGGTGCGACCCGTATTGGGACGTCGACACGATGGTGGCGCCGTGCATGGCCAACAACAGCGTAGAACCGAGCAGGAAGAAGATCGAAAGCATGTGGAACGGGTTGTAGTAGAAGTTGCCGTACTGCACGCTGACGTTGTTGGTCCAGTCCAAAATGGCCTTGAACCCTTGACCCGGCGCCTGGGCCCAGTTGCCGATGAGGACCGGCCGGATCAGGTAAATGATGAAGTAGAGGAAGAGCGCCGCCGCAAAGCCCCACGCCAGATGGGTGCCCAGGCCGGTCGCCCGTGCTCGTGTGTAGACCCGCATGAACCAGGCCAACACCGCAATGTTGAGGAAGCCCGTGGCCACGATCCACGCCCCGCCTTCACGCCACGGGGCAAACCCGAGGCCGTAGTCCATGGCCGGCGGATTCAGGGAGAGGACCAGGAATTCCCGCACAAACATGATCGGGTTGTAGCCCACCTGGAAGAGGAAGTCTTCCAGAATGAAGAAGCTGGCCACTGCGCCGGCAACGACCGCAATTGCGCCCCACACACCGAGATAGACCGGGCCGACCTGGCCGATGTCGAACAGGCGGCGGAGGAAGCCGACTTCGATCGGATCCTTGACCGCGGTGGCTTCCAGGCCGCGTCCGCCGTATTCCACGGCTTCCATGTCGACCTTGCGCCCGCGGCGACCCCGCCAAACAACCACCGCGCCGGCCGTGACGGTCGCCACGGCGGCACTTTCCCAAATGGGCAGCTTATCCCACCACTCCCAGAATTGGGTCCAGTCGTAGACCAGCGTGCCCGAGAGGAAGATGCACAGGTTGGAGAAGAGCACCGCAGCCGCGCTGACCCAGAAGGCCGCCCGGTGGATGCCAATCTCGCCGATGCTGTAGCCGAGAATGTTGCGCCAGTAGCCGTCCACGTTCTCTTCTTTGATCATGGGCCGGTTGGCCGTGCTCAAGATGGCCGAGCCGTGCATGGCCAGGAAGAGGGTGGAGGCGAAGAGCAACGAAATGCCGATGGCGTGGAACGGGTTGTAGAAAAAGTTGAAGTACTGGTACCCGATGTTGGAGACCCAGTCCAGGTGGTGGGTGATGCCCAGCGGGAAACCGTTGCCCCATGCGCCCATGGCGATCGGCCGCATCCACTGGAGCGTGAGCCAGGACGAGACGACCGCGCCGAACGCAATCGGAATCTCGTAGGTCATCTCCAACTTGCGGGCGATGTCCACCTGCCGCAGCAGCCAGCCGATGAACGCCAGCGTGGCGGAGAAGACGATCAACTGCCAGAAGAAGCCGGGTTCATTGGCCGAGACCAATCTCAGCCCTGCACTCACCGGCGGCGGATCGATGCGGGCGCGCAGGATGTTGTAGGCGCCTTCCACAATCCAGGCCTGATAGAAATAGAACACGACACCGAAGAAGATGCCAATCAGGGACAGGACGCCGAATGTACCTACATAGTATCGACCAACCCAGAAATCGAATGGGTCGTGGCCGAAGAGAGCGTACATCAGGGTGCCGCCAGGCTTTTTGTACTGAGCTTCCACTTCTGAAAACGGCGTCGGTTTCCCCTCGCGCACACGCTTGACGGCAATCCGTTGGCCCCTGATGTCTGACTCGCTTGTTGTTGCGGTTCCGGATGTGATCTCACTGCTCACGAGTCGTCTCACTTTCTATCACCTTCCGCAGTTCGGTCTCGGCGTCCGCCGCCGGCGTGGATTCGAAGCCTTGGGGCGAATGTGACATGCGGACCGGGAAGGGATGCGATGTTTCGTCAGTTCTATTTGTGCGGATGGCTTGTTTGTCTACGACAGCCGACCCGCATGAGACTGCCAGGCCTTGCATCCTGGGCGCTCCGCCACGCATGCGCCGCGAAGCGCCCAGGGTCTTTGCTAGCCAAGCCAGTTGTAGGCCGGGCTGCTCAAAAGAATGAAATGAATCGTCAGAGCCAATACCACACCGAGAAGGATGTAGAGGATCATTGACGTGCGAAACTCGATAGGGCGATTCTTCTCAGGATCCATGTGAAACTACACTCCTTTTCTGGGATTGACCTAGATGTTGGGAAGCCACGGCTTCCACAGATAGACGAGTGTGTGCGCAATGATAGCGATGACCAGGAAGCCGTAGGTCGACTTCACCACGATATCGTGCATCAGCCACTCTTCGTTGGTGAACAAGCCTTTCCACGGATCCGGCACCAAGTCGTTGTCGACAATGACGACATTGCGCTCTTGGTCTACTACTAATTGATCGGCCATACGAAATCTCCTTTACAGTATCCAGAGGGCCGGAGAACAAAACGAAACAACCTGTGAAACAATGATGCTTGCCCGGAATGTGACGCTGAGACGTCACAGCAGCAACCGATAGTGTGGGCAGGGCACGCCTGCCCGTGTGAGGCTCACAGCCCCACGCAACTCCTATGCAGCGCTCGCAGGTGCGCTGCGTATGCCTTCGGCGATGCGACCGACGGCCCGTGCGAAGCCGCCTCCACCCAGGGCACTGAGCACCTGGAGCGTGTTACGCGCCGCCGGTGAACTCGAGCGACACGTCATAGGCGAACCGGCAATCCACGAACTCCGGCAGCACGCCGCCGGCGTAGACGAGCGAGACGTTGTCAAAGACGCAATTTTGGAAGCGTTTGCCGTCGACCACGATCTCTTCGTTGTAGAACCGTTCGTCCCGGTAGGTGACGCTGGGCGCCGCTTCTAGCGTAGAGGGAATCATCGACTTACTCCTCTCGTACAGGTAGGCCCTGCTCGACGATCAACTCTGCAGCCACGTCGACCGGGATTTTGGCAATGCCGGCCTGCTCGTCAACCCAGCCGTAAGTGCTGATTCGCTCGATCTGGTCCGCCCGAATCTGGTCGTAGGAGGCGCTCAAGCTGTCCGGCAACGCCGGCATCTGCGCCATGAGCGGCTCACGATAGAGCGGCTGGGCCGGGTCGGCGTTGAGGGTGACGTTGGTCGGGAAGTAGATGAACCCGTACCAGAGCGCCACGCCTAGAACGATGGCCACCGCCATGAGCGACAGCCCGATGCCGGCCAGTTGGCCGTAGTTCCGGCCCATGGCCAGCGGCGTCGGCGGCGAGGGGCGCTGCGAACTGGCCAACGCACCCCGCTCGACCTGACCCAGCAGCTTGCCCACGGCCGGTCGCAACTCGGTGGCATTGAGCAGCGACAGGTAGGTCGTCGTCTGCTGCGCCACGTCGGTCAGGCGCAGGCCGGTCTGGCGGAAGGTGCAGTTCACGAAGGCCGGCAACTCGCCGCCGCCGTAGACCAGGGTGCTGTTGCTGAAGACGCAGCCCTCGTAGCGATTGCCGTCGATGGCCACATCTTGGTTCGCGAATTTCTCATTTCGATGTGTTGACACCGTAGGCCTCCGTTTCTGCGAGTTCGCGATCCGTCACAGCCAGCTCGCTCTGGATCTCGGGCGGTAACTGGTCCAACTGCGCGTTTTGGCTGAGCTGAAGCGTACGGATGTAGGCGACGATGGCCCAGCGATCCTCGGGCTGCACCCGATTGGCGTAGTTGTACATGTTGTTGAAGCCGTAGCTGATGACCTGGTAGTAGTGGCCCACCGGCTTCTCACGGATGACGGGGTCGTGGTACGACGCCGGGGTCGGATACCCCTCTTCGTAGATGACGCCGTCACCGTAGCCGCCGTAGCCGTGACACGGGGTGCAGAAGGCGTTGAACTTGCTCTGCCCCCGGGCGATGACGTCGGCCGTCACCGGGAAGGGGAAGACATCGGCCAGTTCGCCGTCGATGGTCCCGTTGTAGAAGAGCTCGTCCTCGTTCAGTTGGCCCACGGCCACTGCTTCGGGCAGAATGTCCCGGGCCGCAACACCAAACTCGGGGCTCTCCATGAACGGCTTGGCCAACTTGGGCTGAACACGCATGTTTCCACACCCGGCCACCAAGAGCACGCCCAACGCGAGACTGGCAACAACCACAGCTTTGGAGATGCAACGTCTGAAATCAGGAATGAACACGTGACCTCCTCCTCCTCAACATTGGGCTTCATTGACGGCTGTCGGTCCGAGCCCGGCGAGGAACTGCTTGGTTCGCTGGAGGCTGAAGCGGCTGTCCGTGACTTCGATGCACAGATAGAAGCGATCGTTGGCCGACAGGTCGTAACGCGGTGTGTTAAACACGGGATGATAGGGCAGCGGCAGTTCGTTGAAGATGAGCATGCCGCCGAACGCTGTGAACGCACCGAACAAGACGGCCAGTTCAAAGCAGATGATCATGAATGCCGGCCAACTGTTGACGGGCCGCCCGCCGATGTTCAGCGGATAGGAGATGACGTCGGTGTAGTACTGGAGCAGGAAACCGGCGCCGAACCCCAGGAAGATTGCCCCGACCACCAGCCACGGGAGGATGCTCTTGCGTTTGCCGAGCACCTGGCTCAGCCCCTCGACCCGGTACGGCGTGAAGGCGCTGACGTCTTTGTACCCCGCTTCGCGCACCCGACGTGCGGCTCGCAACATGTCGGTCGGATTGTTGAACTCGGCAACCAAACCGTAGAGACAGCTTTCATTCTTCTTGGACATGGCTCAGTCTCCTGATGTTGCGACTTCTGCCTCGACGCTGCTGAGTCCCTTCTCGTGGAGCAGTTCTTCGGTCTCCGCCATGGGAATCATGGGCAGGAGGCGAATGAAGAGGAAGAGCAGCGTAAAGAAGAGCCCGAACGGTGCAATGATCGTGAGGTAGTCAAAGCCTCTGGGGATGAACTCCCGCCACATGGACGACTGCAGGTTGATGTTCAGGCTGGTGACGATGATGATGAAGCGTTCCAGCCACATGCCCACCATCACGAACAAACTGATGAACATCATCATGCCCATGTTGGTGCGCACAGCCTTGAACCAGAGCAACTGCGACAGCCCGGCGTTGATGATCAACAGCGCCCAGAAGGCACCGGCGTAGGTCCCGGTAAAGCGTGAGATCGTCAGCGCCCACTCCGACGGGTTGCCCGTGTAGATCGGGGCGAAGATCTCCATCGCATAGCCGTAGACCACGATGAGGCCGGTCACCAGCATCACCTTGCCGGCCGCATCGATATGGCCCAGGGTGATGATGTTCTGCAGCTTCAGCGCCGAGCGCAGCGGAATGGCGACCAACAGCACCATGGCCAGACCGGAGAAGACGGCGCCGGCGACGAAGTAGGGCGGGAAGATGGTGTGATGCCAACCCGGGAGCAAGCTCACGGCGAAGTCCAGCGAGACGACGCTATGCACCGAGATGACCAGCGGTGTGGCCAGCGCAGCCAGCAGGAATGTGGCCGTGTGGTAGCGCTCCCAGTGGACCGCATCTCCGCGCCAGCCCAGGGCCAGCGCGCCGTAGAAGTACTTCACGGCCCGGTTCTTGGCCCGGTCGCGCATCATGCCTAGATCCGGAATCATGCCCATGAACCAGAAGAGCAGCGAGACCAGCAGATAGGTGCTGATGGCGAAGGCATCCCACACCAACGGGCTGCGCCACTGCGGGTTCAACTGGAGCGAGTCCGGATAGGGCAGCAACCAGATGGCCAGCCAGGGACGGCCAAGGTGCAGAATCGGGAAGAGCCCGGCACACGCAAGGGCGAAGAGCGTCATTGCCTCGGCGAAGCGGCTCAGTGATCCGCGCCATTCCTGCCGCATGAGCAGGAGGATGGCCGAAATCAATGTGCCGGCGTGGCCGATGCCGATCCAGAAGACCAGGTTGATGATCGCAATGCCCCAGACGACCGGAACGTTGATGCCCCAGATTCCCACCCCTCGTGTGAAGATCATGGTAATCAGGTAGACCAGAGACAGCAGCAGCGCAAGTGAGACGGCAAAGCCGAGCCACCACCAGCCGGGCGTGCGCAACGTCAGCACGATGTCGCTGATGCGGTCCGTGGCAGTCTTGGGGCGGCTGGCCCCCGTCTCGCCTTGTGGCCGTTGCTCCGGATCACCGTAGCGTTTGGGTAGAGATTCTGTAATCATGGCAATCCCTTACTCTCACGATTCCGAAGATGTGAGTTGCTCGTTCGGATTGTAGATGCGCGCCAGGTACGTCGTGCGCGGTACCGTATTTTCGTCCGCCAGCATTGCGTAATCTTGCGGTTCCTGCTTGAGCTTGACCACCCGGCTCTCGGCATCGTTGAGATCGCCGAAGACGATGGCCTGGGTGGGGCAGGCTGCGGCGCAGGCCGGCGTCACCTCGCCGTCTTCGATCATGCGCCCTTCCCGATTCGCCCGAATCCGCGCCTCGCTGATGCGCTGCACACAGTAGGTGCATTTCTCCATCACACCACGAGCACGGACCGTGACGTCCGGGTTGCGCATGTCCACCAGCACCAACGCCGGGTCGACAAAGTCCAGGAAGTTGAAGCGACGCACGCCGTAGGGGCAGTTGGCCGAGCAGTAGCGGGTGCCGACGCAGCGATTGTAGACCATCTGGTTCAGGCCCTCGCTGCTGTGCACCGTCGCCTGGACCGGGCAGACCATCTCGCACGGCGCTTTCTCGCACTGCATGCAGGGCACCGGCTGGAAGTAGGTCGCCGGATCGTCCTCCGGACCTTCGTAGTAGCGGTCCACACGGATCCAGTGCATCTCCCGGTTGATCTCAACCTCGTGCTTGCCCACCGTCGAAATATTGTTTTCCGACTGGCAGGCAATGGTGCAGGCATTGCAGCCGATGCAGGCGGTCAGGTCGATGGACATCCCCCACTTGTAGCTGTTGTATTCCTTCTCCGGGATGATGTTGACGACCTTTTCCGGCTTGTGTACAAACTCGGGATCGGCGATGAACTCGCTGAGTGTAGCCACCTCCACCGCATCGTGGGCGCCTTCCATGTACGGGAAGTCCTGGGTTGTCGCCAGCACGTACGTCTCACCCGTCGCCTGCATGGCCGCGCCGCCCATGTTCCACTGGGCGCCGCTCGGGCGGATGGCGTAGGCGTTGAAACCGGCGTCGGTCCCCGCACCCGCACCGGCCGTCCGGCCGTAGCCCAGCGTCACGGTGACTGCATTGTTGGGATGACCCTGCTGCACGTAGATGGGGGCCTTGACCGTGCGTCCGTCCACGCTCAACTCCACCACGTCGCCGCGGCTGAGACCCATGGCCGTGGCCATGGCCGGCGCAATGGCCGCCATGTTGTCCCACGTCAGTTGGGTCAGGGGCTTGGGCAGCTCTTGCAGCCAACCGTTGGCGGCAAAGCGTCCGTCCCAGATGGTGGCGTCCGGCCGGAAGATCACTTCGAGTCCGTTGTCCATGGGCGCTGCTTCGGGGAGGGCATTGCCCGCCGGCTGCACGCTGAGCGCTTCGGGAGCACTCCCTTCGATGACGCCGTTGTGTAGCGACCGGCGCCAGAAGCTCTCGAAGTCGCCGTTTGCCGCGCTTTCCCAGGTGGCACGCACCAGGTCGTAGCTCGTGCGGTCGTCCCCGGCGAGGCCGGCGATCAGTTCCAGCGCCGACTTGGCGTCCGGGTAGAGCGGGCCGATGGGCGGCTGCACCAGGCTGGCGCTGCCGTCGTAGGCCAGGATGTCGCCCCATTCTTCGATGAAGTGGGTCTGGGGCAGGCTCCACATGCAGAGCATGGACGTCTCGTCCTGCATCTGTGAGAGGTGGGCGCTGAAGGGTACCTGGCCCAATGCGCCGGCGAAGTCGATGTCCGCCGGTGCGGAGTAGGCGGGGTTGCCGCCCAGCACCAAGAGTACCTTGACGTCACCGGCTGTCATGGCATCGGTGAGCGCCTGCAAGTCCTCCACCATGGCGACCGGGTTGGCCAGCACGGGCGGGATCAACGTCACGGTGCTGCCGACGTTGCCCAATGCCGCGTTCATGGCGTGGGCCAGGGCGTGCACCACCGGCGATTGCTCCCGACCGGGGATGATGATGCTGCTCCCGGCGTGGGCTTGCAGATCCTCGGCCACGGCGCTGACCCAGTTCGGATCCCACGGGCCGTCCACTGCGGCGCCGCCGTCCACACCCAACGCCTGCGCCACGGCGCGGGCCAGCAGTTCGACTTCGCTCGCACGCAGGATCAGACGGTTGTCGGCCACGGCGCCGGTGGATGTGGGGGTGCTCTCCACGGCGTAGAGCCGGTTCATCGCGGGGGCTGCGCCGTCTGCGGCCATGCGCACGCGGCGACCGTCCATGAAGTCGCGGGCGTAGCGGACGCTGCCGGGCATGGATGTGAGGAAATCCCCATCCAGCGCCAGCACCACGTCGGCCTGGTCGAAGTGGTAGACCGTGTTCACCGGCTCGTCGAACGCCAGTTGCGCGCCGAGGAAGGCGCTGTCCTCGTTGACCGGCTCGTACTGATGCCACTGCGCGTCAGGGT
Organism: Caldilineaceae bacterium; assembly: GCA_041391205.1. GTDB lineage: Bacteria > Chloroflexota > Anaerolineae > Caldilineales > Caldilineaceae > JAWKOK01. The sequence continues at coordinate 29,792 of JAWKOK010000029.1, read as the reverse complement.
AGGCCGCCAGCAGCGCATCGATCTGCGCCTTCATGGTCGGCGAACTCACTGCTTCGGTCAGCAGGTAGAGGCCCTGGCCGTTAGGGGCATCCGCTAGCGCCGTCTGGAGCGCACTGTTGAAAGCATCCCAGCTTTGCAGGCCGTCGGCGTTGCGTACGTCGGTCAGGCGGTCGGGATGGTACAGGTCCAGGATGGAGGCGAGCAGGAAGCGGTCGCTCGATCCCAACGAGGCGGGGTGGAACGGATTGCCCTCGATGCGGGTCGGACGTCCTTCATGGGTTTCGATGACGGCGCCCATGCCGTAGCCGCCCATGGGCATCGTCGTGGCAAAGAAGATGGGATTGCCCGGGATGACGAATTCAGGTGTGCGGACATAGGGCACAATCGGCTGGTCGGGCGGCCGCGGCGTGCAACCGGCCAGGCCGGTCAGCGCCAACGTCGCGCCCATGACCTTCATGAAGGAGCGTCGATCCAACTGGCTGCGCTTCCACACGGCCGCGTGGCGTGGTTGCTCGCGCGTCAGGAGCGCTTCGAATTCCTCTTCGCTTGACAGATTGGACAGATTCTGTCGCTGATCTTGCGCGTCGGCCGTGTCGGGCCGATCGAATGTTGCGTTTGACATACTCTATCCCCTGTCCTAACGGTGACAGACTGCGCAGTCTGTCAGCCCGTCTTTGTGAATGTCGTACTCAGCGACAAGCTGTGGTCCCAATTCGGACTGCGGAATCGGTGGCGTCCAGCCCATGGTGTAGACTTCGTCAAGAGGGCGGATGTACTTTTCCGGTTCGAAATGACAGTCCAGGCACCACCGCATTGTCATGGTCTCGTTGCGCCAGACAATCGGCATTTGGTCGATACGTCCGTGGCATGTTTCACAGCCGATCCCATTGTTGAGATGGGCGCTGTGGTTGAAGTAGACATACTGACCGACGGCATGGACTCGATTCCAAACCAAACGCTCGTCGCTGGCATAACTATTCCGCACGGGTTCCAGGAGTTCACTGTATGTGGCGATCTGCGAATGGCACGACATACACGTGTGCGTATCGGGGATGCCGCCATACGGGGAAACCTCTGCGCTGCTGTGGCAATAACGGCAGTCGACATTGAGCGTCCCGGCGTGTAGTTCATGGCTGAACCGCACGGGCTGAGGAACCGGAATGCCGACCGGCGCTTTGGTGAAGGGCGAGCGCACGGTGACCAGAATGAACCCCAAAACCAGTGCGGTGATCAGCCCGCCGGCCAGAATGCTCACCTTGGCCAGGTTATTCGCACCGGGTTTGAAGAGTTGTTGTGACATGTTGGCAACCAATCAAGTTGATGTGTAATCGTCGACAAGGCGTTGAGTCTAGAAAATCGGCTCGGTCTGACTCCGGAGCATCGTCCTGCTGCCGGGCGCTCCGTCTACCGCTGCGCTGGTGCCGTAGACGTGGCGACGCCGTCAGGAAGCCATGCCGATCTCCTCGAGCAACTCGTGCTCGTGTTCAGCTCGCTCTATTGCATGATCCACAGAGGGGTTGTTGGCCGGCAGAAGTCGATGCTGCTTCAGCAGCCATGCGAACAGCGCCACCCAGATTCCGCCCATGCCCAACACCAGCGCAATGTCCAGCCAGTGGAAGGCAAGGGTCGGCGTGAAGCTGGGCATGACGACCCAGTAGAGGCCAACGTAGTGCATAACAAGCAGAAGGACACCAACTGTGGCTACCAGGCCCATTGTGCGATTCGGGCCGGGAAGAATCAACACGAAGAACGGCACGAAGAAGTGCAGTACCACCAGGGCGACAGCAAGTCCGCCCCAGCCGCCGGTGAGGCGCAACACGTACCAGGCGACTTCCTTGGGCAAATTGCCGTACCACATGATCAGGAACTGCATGAACTGCATGTACATCCAGACCATGACGGTGGCCAGCAACAGGTTGGCCATGTCGTTCTTCAATCGCTGTGACATGATGGCTTCCAAGCCTGACTGTTTCCAGACCAGTGCCAGAATGACCGCAGTGAACGCAAAGCCCGCCACAGCCATCCGACTGATGACCAGCAGTCCGTACAGACTCGAGAACCACGTGTCGGTCAAGGACATCGTCCAGTCAAACGCGGCAAACGACGCTGTGATGACGAACAGCACGAGGCCGAGGCCTGCGGCGCGCCCGATCCAGCGGAGATATTTGCCGTCGTTGTCGCTGTCAAGCTGGAAGTTCCAGTGCGCAATCAAGTAGGCCAAGAAGATCCAGATGACGAACGACAGTGCGGTGCGTACGGCAAAGAACGGAACATTGAGATAGGCATGCGTCGTCCCGCCGGCCGCGTTGTCTACCCACGGATAGAGACCTCCCAGGTCGAACAGGATCGGGAGCAGCAAGATAACCATGAGTGGAACGACACGTGCACCGGCGGATAAAATTCGTTGGGTTGCAACGGTCCAATCGCCTTGGATAAGACCCGTCACAAGTAAAAAGCCTAGGCACCCCAGTGTAACTTCCAGCCAGAAGAGAAAGGCCAGAAGGTAGCTGGGGAAGAAGCGCTCGAGGTTTGTGACCGCGCCAAAGACCGCGAGGATGATGCCGATTGCGGCAAAGACAAGGCCACCTACCTGAAGCGACGTCAGGACCGATGAGTTAGAACTCTGTGGGGCCGATTCAGTTTGCTGCATGGTTCGTTCCACCTAACATTTCCGTGTGCACGGCTACCTGCATGCAGACACAGTTTGAGTAGTCCGGCCGATGATGGGTGCGGATTCCGGATAGCTCCGACATATGCTTTCGTGCGCCAGGGCAGAAGTCGATTCGTCGCCCTTCTGCCGATTGCTGTACGTCACATCCAGGATGTGATTTCTACGCCAACTCATTTACGCCAACTCAGTGGAAAAGACTTTGACACGTCGCAACCGATTTCCAAATTTGAGGCGCAAAATTCAACGGCGTTGCTTTCTTCAGTGTGATGAGATTGGCGCTGCTGAGAGTGCAAACGGCTTGCTCATTGACGAAAGTGGATGTCGGTAACTGCCGTGCCCCTATGCGCTGGAGTAGGAGAAGGGCAATTGCGGAGAATCGATTGGCGTCCTCACGCTGTAAGTCTGCGTTGCGCTGGGTTTGCGCAAACTTACAAGACGCCGGCGACACGAGATTACTGACCTGATGGGGAACAATCCTGTGTCGATGAAACTATTGTAGCTTTGATCGCTGCATACGTATATGGTACAAATGTCCCTAATTTGTAGAACTTCCCGTTTTTGTCCCAAATCTAAGCAAATCTATGCGCAGCGGCACCTCAGGAGCGTTTCTTGGCTCAAGCAGGTACACTTGTCGGCCTCTTGTCTATGGATTGTCTAGTTGCCCACGGTTTGCCCAGGTGAAACGGAAGAGGATGACGGCGAGGAAAACGGCCAGTAAAACAGAAGAGGCGTGGCCGAGATAAGTCTTGCCACGCCTTCTTCTGTTGCCTGATTGCTGCAAGGCGATTCCGTAGGCGTACTACAGCGGTGTAAACTCCACGGCGGAAATCGAAAGCTCCTCACAACTGGCAGGATCTGTCGACTCCTAGTCCGCCTGGCTCTACTAACCAACGGGAATCAGATAGACCAGGGCGAAAATCCAGAGCCAGACAACAATGGTGCCAACGAGCGGCAGAATCCAGAACTGGGGCTTGATCATTGCTTCCTCCAAACTATTGAGGCTTTAGATGGGTTGAACGCGCAAAACGGTTGCGTGCCGTCTCTGAAGATACGCAACCGTCAAAATCTACAGCCTCGATTTGAAACCTGTTACGACGTGTCGGTTATTAGTATATCGGATTCCCGGCGCTTGTCTACCCCCAATTTTCCCCGCTGCAGCCGGCTCAATCTTGGCGCAGAGGTTCGTCAGTTCGCATGCCACGGCACGTGGGCAACCATGCTGTCCCTGGGGCTCCGGCCTACTTGCCCCAGTCGCCCTGAAACAGGGTGAGGTCGAAACGACGGTTGACCGGCTGGCCTGGGACAAATCGGACCATTCTTGCTCCGCCCATCTGGTCAAGCGCGCCACCACCTGTGGCAACAGGTCGTCGTCGAGAATCCAACTTTCGGCGTGAGTCTTGGCCGCAATGGACGCCAGCACCGCGGCCGGCGACGCCGTCGTTGTCCATTCTGCCGCGATGACGTCACGCACCTTGACGCCGCCCAACTCAGCCAGGATGTCGCTGGGGCGACTGCCGGCCGCCGGCGGCGCCATGCCGGGGCGCAGCTCCAGCACCGTGCGCCGCAGTTGCTGCTGAAACTTGCCCGCGACCGATTCCGGATCAAGCCAGTCTCGCCCTTGCAGGAACCACCCCCCGGCGCGCAACGTGCGCACCGCTTCCGTCACGACGGTGCGCACGTCTGTAGCCAAATGGAGTACGTGGACGGCCAGGACGGCATCGAAACGGGCGTCGGGGAAGGGCAGCCGATGCATGTCTGCCTGGCACAGGTGCAGGCCATCCGTGCCCGTTTCCCGAGTGATTTCCAACATGTCCCGGGACAGGTCGATACCCCAGACATCACAGCCGTGTTGCGCCAGCGGCCGGGCCATGCGCCCCGTGCCCACACCCAGTTCCAAGATCGATACACTCGGGCCGGGCACCGGCATGACTACGGCGGCGATGGCCGCGCCAATGGCATCGGACACCGCCGCCGGATGGGCGCGCTGGCCCTCGTATTGGCCAGCTACGCGCGCGTCGAACGTATAGTCCAGTTTGCTCACACTGCTCTGCGCCATGTTACGTGGCAAGACCCGCTTCCATGGTGCGCGACAGTTCTTGCGGCGTCAAGCGTGACTCTTGGATCTGCTGGAAACTCGTGACGCTGATGTGGGTCATGATCAGGCCGGCCACGAGCATGCCCACCGCTTCGATGCCAAAGATGGTGAAATAAGCTGTACTCGGCGCGGCAAGACCCGACTCGATCAGGAAGGTGTGCAGCGCGCCGCTGCCCAGGGAGGCGAACGCGTTGCCGAACGCCTGCGCGATGCCCCACATGCCCATGAAGAGACCCGTCGCACCTTCGACGGTCATGTCCATCATCATTGAGAGCGCGCCCACGTTGAAGAAGCCGGTGAAGACACCCATGCCGAAGAGCGCCGGGTGGACCAGGCTGACTTCGCCCACCAGCGCCGCGACGGCCAGGGTCGCCATACCCAGCGCCGTGCCGACGACGCCGATCAAGGTGATGGTCTTCTTGGTCACCGGCAGCACCATGCTGAGCAACCCCATGGCCAGCATGCCCAGCAAGACGCCGCCGCCCCAGGTTGGCTGGAAGCGTGTGGTCTGTTCCACCGACATGCCGAATACTTCTGCGCCGAAGACTTCAAGGATGTTGTCCTGGAGAAAGATGGCAAAGATGGCGATGAAGATAAAGAAGAAGAAATTGCGCGCTTGGCGGTTACGCTGCAATGTGTGATACGCTGCACTCAGGGCGCTGCCGTCGGGCGCCGCTTCCTGGGCTTTGCGCATGGCATCTGTCAGCGCCTGACCCTTCAAGCGACGTTCCAGCCCGATGACACCCAGCAGGATGGTGCCGATGACGATCATGGGCGTCAAGTTGTAGAGAGCTTGCATGGCCTCCGGTGTATAGATCGGACGCACCATGTTCATCACCACCGCAGCCATGATGGTGCTCATGATGGTCACGATCTGCACCACCGAGATGACGGCCCCGCGCCACTTGGACTCGGTCACTTCCACGATCAGCGCGTGATGGGAGTCACCCATCATGGCGATGGCCACGCCGAAGAGCACAAAGGCCAGGAACGCGGTCAAATAGGCGAGCAGGCTGCCGCCGGCCATCTGGTGCACGAGCCGCGGGAGCATGACGAAGATGGCGCTGGTGACCACGCCGCTCAGGACGAGATAGGGCGTGCGGCGCAGCCCAAAGACCGGATGGCGGTCCGCGTACCGTCCGAAGATGACTTGAAAGGGCGACAGGAAGTAATGCACGCTCAGCAGACCGGTGATCAAGATGGCCGTAATGCCCAGTTCCACGATGGCGATGCGGTTGAAGTCGATCGTCAACAGGGCGAACATCCAGCCGACACCGATCTTGGGCAGTGCAAGACGGAGTGTCTTCAGCACGGCAAGAAACCCGTGCCATGCCTTGGCTAGGTATTTCATTGTCTGTCCCTTTCGCTGTCAAATGAGAGGTCCCGCGTCACAACGACACGGTTACGTCAGTCGTCGCGAAACACAGCCGTTTCCAACGCTGCCGTAGAATGGCCCTATGCTATCACAACTGTTTTCGTGGGTTTAGGTGTCATTTGACCATGTTTCATGCCCGGTTTGTCCCAAATCCATTGACATGGTCATGGGGCGGCGCTATGCTTGGGGATGGAATTCCGTGCCGGCGCGGCGGCGCGATGTGACACCATCGGTTATCCTGAAACGTATAGGTCAAGTCCACAATTGAGGTGATATAGATGCAAGAAAAAGAGTCCCATGCCGCTCCCGGTACGTCGGTGTCAGACAAGTCCGGCGTGTACAAAGCCGGCGCCTTGGCCGTTGCCGCGGTCGGCGCCGGCATCGCCTATAGCCGTGTCATCGTTGACCATGACGTGCCCCTGCCCCCGGCGCTGGACGCGCCCCGGGTGACGTTCAACTCACCCGCGGCCGGACAGGTCAGCTACTATGTAGATCCCCAGGCGTCGGGTCGCCCGCTGGTGCTGGTCCACAGCATCAACGCCGCGCCCAGCGCCTTCGAGATGAAGCCGCTCTTCGACCACTACCGGGCCTCGCGCCCTGTCTACGCGCTGGACCTGCCCGGTTTCGGCTTCTCCGACCGCAGCGCCCGCCGCTATGCACCGGCCCTCTTCATCACCGCCATCGCCGAGTTGATCGAGCGAGAAATCGGGACGGCCGCGGATGTCGTGGCGCTGTCGCTCAGTGCGGAGTTTGCGGCCGGCGTCGCGCTGCGCTATCCGGACCTGGTCGCGTCGCTGACGTTCATTTCGCCCACCGGCTTCAGCGCAGAGACGCGCGCATTTCAGGCGTTGGCCGGGGGCGGATTGGTGAGCAGCGCCGTGCACACCGGCTTACCCTGCCGCTGCTGAGCCAGTCCCTCTACGATCTTGTCGCCTCGCGCAAGAGCATCGACTACTACACCGGCCTGAGTTTTGCCGGCGAGCCGTCGGTGGCCTTCGCCGACTACGCCTATGCCACCTCCCACCAACCGGGCGCGCGCCACGCGCCGCTCTACTTCCTCTCGGGCCAGCTCTTCACGCCGGATGCGCTCAACAAACTCTACGCGCCGTTGACCGTGCCGACCCTGATCCTCTACGACCAAGATCCCAACATCAGCTTCGAGCGTTTGCCCGGGTATGTTGCAGGCCAATGACCACTGCCGCCGCCGTGCGCATGCACCGACCAAGGGCTTGCCCCACTGGAGAAGCTGCCCGAGACGACCGCGGCCCTGGACGAATTCTGGGCGACATCATGACCACGAACGGCGCGCCGGCGCAACCGGCAGCAGACGCAGATTCTCTCACTGCAGCAGGTCGTCGTGGTGACGGGCAGCACGCGCGGCATCGGCTACGGTCTGGCCAACGCCTTCCTGGCTCAACAGTGCGCCGTCGTCATCAACGGGCGCACGGCCGCCAGTGTCGATGCCGCGGTGCACTCCCTGGCGGCCGACCACCCGACGGGCCAGATTCTCGGCGAAGCCCGGCGACATCGGCGTGGCGGCCCAGGTCCAGGCGCTCTGGGACGCGGCGGCGGTGCGCTTCGGCCGCGTCGACATCTGGATCAACAACGCCGGACTGGAGACTGCGCGCGCTGCTGTGGGACGTCACGCCGGCGGAGATCGACCAGGTGGTGACCACCAATCTGGCGGGGACGTTACACGGCTGCCGCGTCGCCATCCGCGGCATGGCGGCCCAGGGCGGCGGCTTCGTCTACAACATGGAGGGGTTCGGCAGCGACGGTCGTGTTGCCCCGGGGCTGACCACCTATGCCGCGACCAAGGCGGGGATCACGTATTTGACCAATGCGCTGGTGGAAGAGACCAAGGACCTGCCGGTCAAAGTCGGCTCCATCAACCCGGGCATGGTCCTCACCGACATGCTGCGGGACTCCATCGCGCCGGACCGGGCCGACAACGCGCGGCGCATCTTCAACATCTTGGCCGATACCGTCGACACGGTCACGCCGTGGCTGGCGGACAAGGTGCTGGCCAACGATGAACGGGGCGCGCACATCGTCTGGCTGACCAAGCCCAAGATCTTCGGCCGCTTTCTCATGGCGCCCTTCCGCAAACGCGACATCTTCGCCCTGGACGACGCACCGTCCGGCTGAACGCCACCGGCATTCCACACACAAACATCCACGCACAAACCAGGTTTCTCCCAGAAACCTGGTTTGTCGACCCCCGCTGACCGTCCCGCGGCTCAGTCGCCTCGCGCCCAATCCTCCAGCAGCAGATCGGCCGCCACCTTGCCCGACAGCGTCACCATGGGCACGCCGCCACCCGGATGGGTCGTGCCGCCCGCGAAATAGAGCCCGCGCACGTGGGGGCAGCGGTTGTGCGGGCGGCGAAACGCGTTCAGCGCCTGGTTGGACGAGATGCCGTAGAGCGCCCCCCGCCACGCGCCGGTCAACCGGGCAATGTCCACCGGCGTCAGCACGTGCTCGGTGCGGATGCGGCCGCGCACGTCCACGCCGTGGCTGGCCAACGTCTGCAAGACCAGCGCCCGATAGCCGGCTTCCCGCGCCGCCCAATCCCAGCGCGGATCGGTGGCTGGCGCGTTGACCAGCACGAACCAGTTCTCGCAGCCGTCCGGCGCGTGGCTCGGGTCGCTCTTGCCGGTGATGGACACGTAGACCGTGGGGTCGGTGGGCGGCCGGCCGTCGTGGAACAACTCGCGAAACTCGCGCGGGTAGTCGTCGGAGAAGAAGATGTTGTGGTGGGCCAACTGCGGATGGGTGCCCTCCACGCCCAGCAGCAGCACGTAGCCGGAGCAGGACGTGTCCACCGCGCGCAGGGCGCGACGCCGCGCCGGCGTGGCCACCGTCGCCGGCAGCAGATGTTGGTAGACCGTGGTCACGTCCACGTTGGCCACCACCGCGGCGGCCTCTTCCAGCGTGCCGTCGGGCAGGCGCACACCGCACACCCGATCCCCGCCACCGCAATCTGCGCCACCGGCCGGCCGGTGCGGATCTCCACCCCCAACTCTGCGGCCAGGCGCGCCATGGCCTGCGCGATGGCGTAGATGCCGCCGCGCGGATACCAGACGCCGCCGGTCAACTCCACGTGCGCGATGACGCCCAAGGTGGCCGGCGCCGCGTACGGGCTTGCGCCCACGTAGGTGGCGAAGCGTCCCAGCAACTGGCGCAGATGGCGCGACCCGACTCGCCGGCGGATGGCCTGGTCCAGCGTCAGCCACGGGTCGACTTGGAGGAACTGGAGCGGCGAGACGCGCGCCAGCGTGTGCAGACCGGGCGGCCGGTCGTAGATGAAGGTGGGGCCGGTGATGCGGTGCAGCTTGGCCGCGTAGGCCAGGAAATCCAGGTAGCCTTCCACATCGCGCGGCGCGATGGCGTCGATCTGGGCGGCCATGTGGGCCAGATCGCTGGTGGCGTCCAGCACCACCCCGTCCCGGTAGAAATAACGGGTCAGCGGGTCCACCGGCTGGAGCGTGAGGTAGTCGTCCAGCCGTCGCCCCGCGGCGGCAAAGAGCTCTTCGAAGACATGGCGCATGGTGATGACCGACGGCCCCGTGTCCCAGCGAAAGCCGTCCTGCTCCACCACGCCCATCTTGCCGCCGACGCGCGGGTTCTGCTCCAGCACCAGCACGCGCCGGCCCGCGCCCGCCAGCCGGATGGCCGCGCTCAGTCCGCCGATGCCGGCGCCGATGACGATGACGAGACTGTCCATGATGCTACGTGGCGTGGTGGAGCGGCGCGGGTTCGTCCGCGTCGACCTGGGTTGAATCGATGTGGCTTGCGTGGATGTCGGCCGGCGTGCGTGCGGCTGAATCGAACGCGGCGACGTCGATGTCGGGTGACGCCGCGGCCCGACGGGTCGTCGCGCCGCGGGGCAACGTGCGCCCCTTCCAGCGCGGCCCGCCGTAGCGGAGTTGCCACCCGATGGCGTGGAGCGCAATGCGCGTCATAAGCAGCGCGGAGACGGGCATCCAGACCGCGTCACGTACCCGCTGGCGCGTGGCCCGCGCCGTGGTTGCGCGCACGCCGACGCCCAGCGTCACCAGCAGCAGCGGCCAGAACGGCCAGCCCCATGCCGGACGTCGCAGCACCAGCCAGAGCCACGGCCAAACGAAGACGGCCAGGTGAAAGAAGACCGACAGCAGCAGGAGCGGGATGGAATTGCCGTGGCCGGCCAAAATGTTTTTGGCGTAGCCGTCGCGCACTGCGGGCCAGCCGTCGTACATGCGACAGCGGACGAGACCCGCGCCGTCGGCCATGCGCAGATGCAGCCCGGCACGCTTGATGCGTTTGGCCAGCGTGACGTCTTCGATCACGTCGTGGGCTACGGCCGCGTGGCCGCCAACCGCGGCGTACGCGGCCCGACGGAAGGCGAGACATTGGCCGTTGGCCGCCGCGGCCGCCGCGTAGGGCGTGCGGTGGACCAGCTGCACCGGCAGGTAGGCCATCACCGCCAGGCCCATGAGCGGCACCACCAGCCGCTCGCTCCGGGTGACCGTCGCCTGCGTCGGCCAGACGGTGAACAAGTCCGCGTCCAGCGCCGTCTGCAAGCCGATGACGGCCGCAAGCGCGCCCGGTTCCCAGCACACGTCCGCATCGGTGAAGAGCAACACATCGCCGGTGGCCGCCTGCCCCAGTTGGTGACAGGCCCAGTTCTTGCCGGCCCAGCCCGCGGGCAACGGCGCGCCCTTGAGCACACGCAGCCGAGGATCGTCCCCGGCGGCCGCCCGCGCCGCGCCACCCGTGCCGTCGATGGAGCCGTCGTCCAGCACCAGCACCTCGTGGACCGGCGGTTGCTGGCCCAGCAGCGCGCCGACCGTGCGCCCGATGATCGCGGCCTCATCCCGCGCGGGGATGAGCACCGAGACGCGCGGCACGTCGGACGTCGAAGACGTTGTCGGCTGCGTCAGGCGCGGGAAGGCCCAGAAATTGTCCAGCGCGATGGCCAGCATGACCAGCAGCGCGCCGGTGACCACGGTGGCAAGGGCGAGCGCGATCATACGGACTTCACCCTGCGCCGCCGGAGATGGGGCGGCGCGGCCAGGTCGGCCCGGTGCTTCCAGATGAGGATGGCCATGTTGCCGGCCCAGATCAACGTGAGCGTGGCCATGTCCGGGCGGCCGGCCATGCTCCAACTCGCCGGCGCCAGGAAGAAGTACGCCAGCATGCCGATCATGGCCGTCATGACCGCCCAGCCGTTGGCGCCGAAAAGGTAGACGCCCAGCCCCAGCAACAGCCCGCCCACGGTCGGCCCTTCCCAGCCGGTCAGCCCGCACCAGATGCCGCCGGTGACGGCCACGGCCTTGCCGCCGCGGAAGCCGAGGAAGGGCAGCGCGTGGCCCAGCACCGGCATGAAGCGCGATGAGGCCAGCGGCCACCCGCTCCAGCCGGCCCAGTAGGTGGCCAGTCCCACCGGCAGCGCACCCTTGAAGAAGTCCAGGAGGAGGGCCAGCGCAGCCGCGCCCTTGCCGCCGGCGCGCAACACGTTGGTGGCGCCGGGATTGCTGTCGCCCACCGTGCGGATGTCTGTGCGCAGCGCCACGCGCCCCACCCACACGGAGAAGGGCAGCGCACCGGCCACAAACGCCGCCGCCAGCCAGAGCAGCAAAACGGGTGTCATCTCAACGCGCCTTCCGCCACGCCAAGAACACGAATGCGCCCATGGCCGCGCCGCCGGCCAGCGCCGGCCCGACCATGGACCAGAAGAAGAGTTGGCCGATGAATTGCAGCGCCCACGTGATGGTGTAGATGACCAGCAGCGGCTGCACCGGCAGGGGTCGCGACCGCAGGAGTGGGAGCACGGCCGCGGTCACCGCGCCCGAAGCCAGCAGCCAACCGGCGAAGTTGACCAGCGGGATGCCGAAGTAGCGCCCGGGGTTGTGCCACACCCAGTAGCCCCAGGCCACCATCTGCGGATCGAGGAAGAGGTCCCAGGCGGTGAAGGCCAACGCGCTCACCAACACGAAGGCCCACGGGCGGCGCGGGCCGGTCAAGGTGGCGGCCACGGCCCACGCCGGCGGCAACATCATCAGCCACGCCAGGGGGATGAGCAGGGGCACGTGGCCCAGTTGCGGCTGGAGTGCGTCGGTGTAGCTGTAGGCGCCGAAGGGGAAGCCGGTGTGGCTGCCCAGCCATTCCACGGCCCAGGTCGCGGGCACCACCACCAGCGCGGTCGCGGCGGTGCGGCCCGCGCCCCACGCCTGCACCAGCACGGCCAGCACCGCCGCCGCTTGCAGCACCACGCCCAGGATCACGCCGGCGCGCACGGCCTGCGGCCCGCCGGTCCACCCGAGGATGGGCACGGCGATCATGGTCAGCATCCAGGCGACGATGAGCCACGCGGCCGGCTGGGTCAGCCAACCACGCCACGGGCGCTGCGGTCCCGGCGCCGTCGCGCCGGCAGGAGTCACGGTTCCCACGCTGCGCATGCGTTCATTCTCCGGCGGATGGCGGCATGGCGTTGACGTTGTCAACGAAGCCCGTAATGATGTCCACGAGGACGTCGCGGTACGTGGCGGGCAGCAGCGTCAGGTCGTGGCCGCCTTCCACCATGTGCAGATGGGTCAAGTTGGGGAGTCGCGCCGCAATGGCGCAGGTCAGGTCAGGGCTGGCTACTTCATCCTCCAGCCCCTGGATGATGGTGACCGGCTGGCGTGCGCGCTTGGCCTTGGCGTAGCCGGTCTTGCGCGCCTTGCGCACCTCGCCCAACACGCTGATGGGCAGCGACAGCTCGCGGATCGCCTCCTGGGTCTCCTCGTCGCTCAGGTCCGCGTCGGGCGGGAAACGATGGACGCCCGCCCGAAACTGCGGGTCGTCGAAATTGGCGGTGCGGAAGGGCGCATCTCGTGCAGGAAGAGTCCGATCAAGGGAAGGCGGCGTTGACCCAGCGGCCGTGAAGCGCGAAACGAAGAGCAGCGCGCGTCGCCGCTGCCGCCGGCTGCGCGGCCATGGCCAGCGCCGATCCCCATGGAATTGCCCACCAGCACCCGCGTTCGTGCTCCGCGCGCAGGTCGGTGACGGCGCTCCACCGCGCTCCGCCACTCCTTGTGATTGTACTGGGCAATCTTGGCGAAGTCGCGGCCGAAGCCGGGCAGGAGCAGCCCGTTGACGGTCCAGCCGGCGGCGTGGAGCACGTCGGCCACCGGGCGCATCTCGGCCGGTGTGCCCGGGAAGCCGTGGACCAGCACGGCCGCGGTGCCGTTTCCTTCCCAGAGAAATGGTTCGTGTTCGGGGCCTTGGTAGGCTTGGAGTTCGATGGGCATGTGGATGCGAGATTGGGTTGGTGGTTGTGTGAAAATTGAAACGTGATGCGTGAAACGTGATTGTCGAGCTAGAGTTTGCGGCGCTCCAGGTCGTGGAGCAGGGTGGTGGCGGCGTTGCGGCCGGCCGCGCCCATGATGCCGCCGCCGGGATGGGTGCTGGCGCCGGTGAGGTAGAGTCCCTTGACCGGGCCGCGGTATTGGCTCATGGTCAGCGCCGGGCGCAGCATGAACATCTGGTCGATGGACATCTCCAGGTGCATGACGTTGCCGCGCAGCAGACCCAGCTCCCGTTCGAGATAGAGCGGGTGCTCCACCAGCCGGTCAATGACCGCGCCCTTGACATTGGGCGCGTACTCGGCCAGCTTGTCCAGCATCCGGTCGGCCACTTCGTCGCCGATGTCGTCCCAACTGCGGCCGTCGGCCAGTTCGTACGGGTAGTACTGGCCCCAGATGAAGAGCGTGTGCTTGCCCGGCGGCGCGAGCGTCGGGTCCACCGCCGAAAAGGTCATGGCGATGAGCGCCGGGTCGCGCGACGGCATCCCGCCCAGATAGTCGCCGTAGGCCGCTCCAGGTAGTGCATGTCCGGGCAGATGAATTGGGCGCGGTGGTTGGGGCCGGGCGCGCCGTCCTCGGGCGAGGGCAGGGCCGTGTAGTCCGGTAGCGCGTCCATGGCACAGCGCGATCATGCCGAAGCCGTTGCCGATGCGCCCCGTCCACCAGGTTGCGCCTGCGCCGGGACGACGCTCTCCTCGAGCATCTGCATGGTCGTGACGATGTGTGCGCCTGAGACCACCGCCCGCGCCGTGATGCGGATGCCGCCCGCGGTCTCCGCGCCCAGCGCCCGTTCTGCGTCAGGATGCGTGTCACCGGCGCGCCGGCGATGATCTGGCCGCCGTGGGCCTGGATCATGCGGGCCAGCGCTTGGGTCAACATGCCCGAGCCGCCCCGGGGCCGCTTCACGCCGCTGACGTGGTACATGGGGTGCCAGAGTGCAAAGGGCGCTCAGCGGTTCGCCCGGCGGCGGTCCCGACTGGGCCGCCATCCACCCGATGACGGCCTGGACGCGGGTCTTTGAACGACTGGCGCAGCACCTGGCCGTAGCCCCGCAACGTCGCTCAGCCGCTCCATGCGGTCCTGACCGGGCGCGGTCTTGAGCATCAAGTTGCGCACCAGATTGCCGGGCGTGGAAGCGTCCAAAAGCTGGCGACCATGCCGTGGGCCATGGAGTTCCCACCGCTTGACGAAGGCGCGGTAGTTCTCCGCATCCTCGGGCGAGACGGCCGCGATGCTCTCACACGTGCGATCAGGTCCTGCCAGATGGTGATGTGCGAGCCGTCGGGAAACGGCGCCCAGAAGAGCGGGTCGACGTCGATGTACTCCAGCCCGTAGGCGGCCAGGTTCAGATCCTGGACCACCGGCGTGTGGTGGATGAGGATGTGGGCCGAGCCGCCCAAGTCGAACTTGAAGCCCGGCACGATCTCCTCGGTCACCACCGCGCCGCCCACCGTGTGCCGCCGTTCCAGCATGATGACTTGTAGCCGGCCCGGGCCAGATACCCGGCGCAGACGAGCGCATTGTGTCCGCGCCAATGGTGAAACGTCACAGTCGGTCATGAGACGATGCCTGTGTTGGGTTGCCATGAATGCGTGATGCGTGAAACGTGATGCGTGATTACGAGATTCACGGGATTGGGAGAACAATCCGGTGCAACCGCACTAATCTCCCAATCCCCTCAGTCTCCCAATCTCACGCATCACGTTTCACGTTTCACGCATTATACTCACTCGCCGTCACCGTCCCGCCTTGGCCCGTCCAGTTCGTGTGGAAGAACTCGCCGCGCGGGCGGTCGACACGTTCGTAGGTGTGTGCGCCGAAGTAGTCGCGCTGAGCCTGGATCATGTTGGCGGGCAGACGGCCGCGACGGAAGCCGTCGAAGAAGGCCAGCGCACTGGACATGGCCGGCGTGGTGATGCCCAGTTGCGCGCCGGTGGCCACCACCCGGCGCCACGCGTCCTGGGACGTGAGCACCGCATCGCGGAAGTAGGGCGCGAGCAGCAGGTTGGGCAGGTCCGGGTCGGCTTCGTAGGCCGCAGTGATGTCGTTGAGGAAGGCGGCACGGATGATGCAACCGGCGCGCCAGATGCGCGCGATGGTGGCGTAGGCCAGCGGCCAGCCGAACTCGTCGGCCGCGGCGCGGAAGAGCATGTAGCCCTGCGCGTAGGACGCGATCTTGGACGCGTAGAGCGCGGCGCCAATGTCGTCGACGAACGCGGCGCGGTCGCCCTGGTAGCGGCCCACGGCGTCGCCCAGCACCCCGGCCGCTTCCACGCGCTGCTCCTTGCGCGCCGAGAGGAAGCGGGAGAAGACCGCCTCGCCGATGAGCGTCAGCGGCGTGCCCATGTCCAGCGCGGCGGAGACGGTCCACTTGCCCGTGCCCTTCTGACCGGCGGTGTCGAGAATCTTGTCGATGATGGGCGCGCCGTCGTCGTCCTTGAAGGCCAGAATCTCGGCCGTGATTTCGATCAGGTACGAATTAAGCTTGCCCTGGTTCCAGCGCGCGAAGACCTCGCTCATCTCGTCGGGCGTCATGCCCAAGCCGTTGCTCAGCAAGTCGTACGCCTCGGCAATGAGCTGCATGTCGCCGTATTCGATGCCGTTATGGACCATCTTGACGAAGTGGCCCGAGCCGCCGGGGCCGAGCCAGTCCGCGCACGGCGCGCCGTCTTCCGCCTTGGCCGCGATGGCCTGGAAGATGGGCTGGATGTGGGGCCACGCCGCGGCCGCGCCGCCCGGCATGATGGACGGGCCGAAGCGTGCGCCCTCTTCGCCGCCGGAGACGCCCGACCCCACGAAGAGGATGCCGTGCTCGGCCAATTCCTTTTCGCGGCGGGTCGAGTCGGGGAAGTGGGAGTTGCCGCCGTCGATGATGATGTCGCCCGGCTCCAGCAGCGGCACCAACTGGCTGATGACCGCGTCTACGGGGCGGCCGGCTTTGACCATGATCATGATCTTGCGCGGGCGCTTGAGCATGCCCACCAGCTCCGCTTCGGAGTAGGCGCCGAGGATGGACCGATCCTTGGCTTCGCCGGCCAGAAAGTCGTCGATCTTGCTCTTTGTGCGATTGTTCACGGCCACGGTAAAGCCGTGATCGCTCATGTTGAGCACCAGGTTCTGGCCCATGACGGCCAGCCCGATGAGGCCGATATCTGCTTGTGCATTCATGCCGTGGCATCCTTTGTGTGCGGCGGTGAAACCGGATGGAGACGGTGGTCGTTTTGTTGTTGATAGTGTAGCAAAGCGGCCGTGGCTATGCGGTATGGCGGCTTACGACCGGTCCGTCGATTCTCTCCCGTCATTGTAACCCACGTGGTGCGCCCGGGCCAGATGCGCAGGTGGGAACGGGTGTATCTCGATTCGGGGCAGAGATTCGTTGCGAACGTACTATCACAGAATTGCGCGGGGCTGTGCATCGCGCGCGCTGTTATGGTAAGCTAGTCGCAACAACGGCCCGACCTCAACTCGTTGTCCACAGACGATTGTCCACAGAACGGAGAACTGCCCATGCCCGCCGATTCCGAGCGCTGGGCGCGACGTCAATATGGATGGGGCATCGCCTTCGCCGTCGCCCTGGCCATCCTGCTGCTGTGGTGGCTGTTGGTGCAGCCGCCGGCCTGGTTGACGCCGGCCACCGCGCCCGCGCCCGAAAGCGGCGCATCGTCCGGCGCCATCGGCGTGCCCCGGCCCGAAGATGCCGTCAACGCCGCGGCGGTGGCGGCCGCAGTGGCGAACGCGGAGGCCACGCTGGCCGCGGCCGCGCAGAACCCGGTCGACTCCATGGAAGACGTGATGGACGCGGCGCAGACGGTGGTCGCGGCCCCGCCCGTCTCCACGCCGGCGCCGCCCATCGACGGCGGCGTGACCGTGCAGCCGGAACCCCAGGAAGATTGGATCGACCGGCTGGTCGGCGAGTTGCCCGCGTTCACGGCGTTGGTGACGTTCGTAGGGTTGGTCTTCACCAGTTTGATGAAGTGGCGCACCGATCTTCACGAGACCGGGCGCCAGCGTCGCCGGCTGGAACTGGAGCAGCACGAACTGGCGCTGGACCGGCAGCAGATGGAGCTGGATCACCTGCGCACCGCGTTCGAACTGGAGCGGCAGAAGCTGGACTATGAGCTGGCGCGCAAGAAGCTGGAGTTGCGCGCGCTGGAGGAGCAGGCCGCCCGGGTGAACCGGCAGATCGGCGCGGCGGATTCGTAGGGTTGGACGAAGTTTGCCGTTCGTCACGGTTGAAACCGGTGCTAACAGTGATAAGTCGCCTCAGCGACTAAGATCGAGTGCCTGCGGGCACTTTTCGCTGTGAGGGACGGGCTTCCAGTCCGTGCCGCGGCCTTTGTCACATGAACGCTACTCGCCTTTGACGGCTTTGTACGCATCAAGCGTGCGTTCCCGCTTTCCATTTGTGATCCACGACGGGCGCGGGATAGTCCTCCCCGATGCGACAGCCGGCGCGGATCTGGTCGCTGCGGGCAAGCGTCCACGGCGTGTGGATGGCCTTGGTCGGCACGTGGGCCAGTTCCGGCACCCACCGGCGCACGAACGCACCGTCGGGATCGAACTTCTCCCCCTGCGTGATCGGATTGAAGATGCGGAAGTAGGGCGCAGCATCCGTGCCGGTGCCGGCGGTCCACTGCCAGCCGCCGTTGTTGGCCGCCGGGTCGCCGTCCACCAACTGCTGCATGAAGTAGCGCTCGCCCCAGCGCCAGTCGATGAGCAGATCCTTGACCAAAAATGACGCCACCACCATGCGCGCCCGGTTGTGCATCCACCCGGTCGTGTTGAGCTGGCGCATGGCCGCGTCCACGAAGGGGTAACCCGTGCGCCCCTCACACCAGGCGGCGAAGTCGTCGGCGTCGTTGTGCCAGGCGATGGCGTCGTATTCCGGGCGGAAAGCGCCGCGGCGCACGTGGGGGAACTCGGCCAGGATGACCTGGTAGAACTCGCGCCAGATCAGCTCGTCGAGCCACGTCTGCGCGCCCTTGGCTGCGTCCTTGGACGGCGCACGGTCCAGCGCCGTATGCGCGCCCAGGGCCGCCAGTCGCGGCGAGATCATGCCGAAGCGCAGATAGGGCGACAGGCGCGCGGTTGCGTCCACGTCGGGACGGTCGCGATTCTTCGCATAGCCAAAAATAGGCGCGTCATCCCCGTCCACGAAGTGACGCAGGCGGCTCTTGGCCTCGTCTTCCCCGGCGGGAAATGGCACGTCCGCGGGCAGCGCAGGGCGCGCCCGGGATGGCCACGCCGTCCACGTCCGCGGGCGTGTTGATGCGCTTGGGCGCGGGCAGAATCTGCGCGCGGCTGAGCGGCGGGTGGCTCTTCCAGCGTTTGCTGAAGGGCGTGTAGACGGTGTAGGGCGCGCCGTCATCTTTGCGCACTGCGTCCAGCGGACGGATGGTGAGGCCGGGCGTGAACTCCAGCCGCACCTGTCCCAACTCCCGGGCCGCGCGGGCGTCACGGCGGCGCGCGCTAGGGGTGATGTCCCGCTCGGCGAAGACCGCGCCACGCGTGTTCGCGGATCAACCGGGCCAGTTCCGCCACCGGGTCGCCCCGCCGCACGATCAAGTAGCTGCCCCGTTCTCGCAGCGCCGCATCCAATGCGCGGAGTCCGTCAAACAGAAACGCCGTGCGCTTGTCCCCCACATACGGCGACGCCAACAACGCCTCATCCAGCACGAAGACCGGCAGCACCTCGTCGGCATGGTCCAGCGCCGCGTGCAGCGCCTGGTTGTCGGTCAAGCGCAGATCGCGCCGGATCCACCAAATCGCACGGGTCATGACTTGAAGAGCTCCAGACTGTCGATGGCGTCCTTGACAATGGCCGCGCTGCGTTGCAACAGGGGCGTTTCCCGCTCGTCCAGCGGTTGGGGAAAGGTGTCCAGCACGCCTTCGCCACCCACCAATCGGGGCAGTGCCACCGTCACGTCTTTCACGCCGGCCACCTCGGCCGTGGGCGTGCAGACGGTGAGGATGGCGCGCTGGTCTTCCAGGACGGCCTCCACGATGCGCGCCAGCGCGCTGCCGATGCCGTAGTAGGTCGCGCCCTTGCCTTCGATGATGTGGTAGGCCGCGTGGCGTACCTGGTGGTCGATGCGCGTCCGCACTTCGTCCGTCAGTTCGATCTGCTGGCGTGCGCAAAATTCTGCCAGCGACATGCCGCCGATGGTGACCTGGGACCAGGTCAGCACCTCCGAGTCGCCGTGTTCGCCGATGACGTAGGCGTGGACGTGGTGCGCGTCCACGCCCAGCAGCCGGCCCAGCAACGCGCGGACGCGGGCCGAATCCAGCGTGGTGCCCGAGCCGACGACCCGGCTGCTGGGCACGCCGAAGTCCCGGGCCAGACGTGCGGTAATATGCGTCGTCACGTCCACCGGATTGGTGGCGACCACGAGCACCGCGTCGGGCGCGTGGGTGAGCACGCTGGGCACCACCTGTTGGAAGACCGCGGCGTTGCGCTCCAGCAGTTGCAGCCGCGTCTCGCCCGGCCGCTGGTTGACGCCCGCGGTGATGATGACGACGCGGCAGCCCGCCAGATCGGCGTACTCACCGGCGCGCACCGTGAGCGGCTCGGCGAAGGGCACCGCGTGTTGGATGTCGTCGGCCTCGGCCTCGGCGCGTGCCTTGTCCAGGTCCACCAGCACGATCTCCCGGCCCACGCCGCGCATGACCATGGCGTAGGCCGCGGTGGAGCCCACAAAGCCGCTGCCCACAATGCCGATCTTGCCTGTTTTCAACATGACTCAATCTCCTCCCGACAGCTCAGGCTGCCACTGCCGGCGTTGCGCCGGCGCCACTTGTCCGGTCTGGGCCAGAACCGCATCGGCCACGCGCAGGCCGCCCAGTGCCACCGCCGCGGTGGATTGGCCGGGGAAGATGCTGTCGCCCACCATCCACAGACCGGGGGCCAACTGGGGCGCCCAGGTGCGGAAGAGGCTGGTCTGGGGAAAGCCGCCGACCCAGCCCCACTCGCGCCGGGTGAAGCGGCGAAAGGTCACCGGCGTGCCCGGCTTGACCAGGTGCAGCCGACCGCGCAGGCCGGGCAGCGCTTGTTCGGCCGCGGCCAACATGCGCGCCGTGTAGTGATCCTTGCGCAGTTCGTAGCGGTTGCGGTCCACGTTGAAGAGCGTCCACCACGGCTTCAGCCCCGTGTGGGTGCTCATGGTCACGGCGCGGCGTCCGTCCGGGGCACGGCTCCGGTCCCACGCCGGGCTGATGGAGACGAAGACGGTGTTGGCTTCGCCCATGGGCTCGCGCACGATGACCTGGTGATGGAGCGGCGCATCCGCAGGGATGGCGGCGTCGTCCACGCCCGCGTAGACCATGAACGCGCCCCAGCCGTCCTCGGGCAGCGGCGGCAGGTCACGCAGCCGGGGCGGGGCCTCGGCCGAATCGACGAAGAGTTTGGCCAGGTTCCACGGCGGCAGATTGGCCACCACCAGGTCCGCGGGAAAGCGCGCACCGCGCTTGGTCTCCACGGCCACGGGCCGCCCGTTTTGGGTGACGATGCGGGTGACTTCCTGGCGATGGTGCACCGCGCCGCCCTGGTCGCGCACCGCTTGCGCAAGGGTCTCGGCGATGGCACCGATGCCGCCTTTGAGATGGACCACGCCCCGGCGCGGCAAATCCAGCGCCGACGCGCCGTAGAGCGCGTTGGCCCGGGCGCTGGTGACCTGGGCGGCGATGAGCAGTTGTGCGTCCACGAAGAGGCGCAGGTCCCGGGGCGCGTGGCGGAGATGGGCCGCCACCGACTGCACCGCATCGGCCACGAGACCGGGGCGCAGGCCGGCGAAAAGTTGGCTGCCGAGCCAGCCCATGCCCTTGGCCGCGAGGCGCACCAATTCGCCCGGGTTCTGGGGCGGCCACGGCATGTTGCGCAGCGCCAGATCCCACAGCGCGTCGGCCGTGCGCTCCTGCCAGCGCCAGAAGTCGACACCGGCCGCGCCGAACGCGGCTTCGCGCACGCCCCACCGCCGATCGTCGCCGTAGCGCGGCACCGTCGCGCCGTCGGGCAAGTGCACCACCAGGGCCGGATCAGACGGCTCGGCCGGCCACCGGGAGATGCCGGCGCGCTGCGCCACCAGATCCATGGGGCCGCCGGGATAGAAGCCGCCGGCCAGGGTGGCGCCCGCGTCGAAGCGATAGCCTTGGTGGAAGAATGTGCCGGCACAGCCGCCCGGGTAGACATGGGCTTCGAGCACCGTCACGGACAGACCGGCGCGCGCGAGGAGCGCGGCCGTGGTCAGCCCGCCGATGCCGGCGCCGATGACGACGACGCGTGGTGGGTTCATGTCAGGTCCATTCTACGAATAAAATGCGCCGGGTTGCGTGCGGATGACGCTCAGGTGCGGAGTGGCGTGGGCGCGGCCTTGGCCAACAGGCGCCGGGTCTGCCATTGGCGGAAGGCGAAGAGCACGGGCATGTTCCACCACATGCCCATGCCCACAAGCTTCCACCACCAGTGGTCGCTGTACTCTGCCTCGACGCGATCGTGGACGATGGTCGTCCGCGCGTCGACCGGCTCGAAGGTGTGGGTGTGCACCCAGCGGGTGAAGGGGCCGCGCAGTTGGCGGTCCACAAAGCTGACGGGCGTCACCTGTTCGATGCGCGCCAGCCAGCGGATGGGCAGCGGCCCGAGCCACATGGTGAAGTCCATCTCGTCACCTTCGCCCAGCAGCTCCGGGGCACGGTGCACCCGCACGATCACCGGCGGCGGCGTGATGGCGCCCATGCTCGCGGAGCGGCTGTGGAAAGCGCGCACGTCGTGCAACGGCGCGTCGACGACGAACTGGTGGGTGTAGATCATCAGGCTGCGACCGGCTCCGCAGGCGCGGGCTCGTCCTTTTCGACCAGGTGGGCCAGCGCCTCTTCAATGGTGGGATACTTCCACGTGAAGCCCAGCTCCTCCAACCGCTGCGGGATGACCCGTTGGCCGTCCAACACAACTGTGGCCAATTCGCCCAAAGCGGCTTTCAGGGCAAACGAAGGCGCCGGGATGGCCGCGGGGCGACCCATGGCGTCGCCCAATGCCTTGGCGAGTTCGGCATAGCGCACCGGATTGGGCGCGGAAAGATTGAACGGACCGTCGGCCGCGTCGTGCTCCAGCAGGAAGCGAATCGCCTTGACTTCGTCGGCGATGTGCATCCAGGAAAGCCATTGTTGGCCGTCCCCCAACTTGCCGCCGGCGTACATGTTGTAAGGAAGCTTGAGCAGCGGGAAGGTGCCGCCAAAGTTGCTCATGACCATGCCGGCCGTACGGATGATGGGGCGGCGGATGCCCATGCGCGACAGGGGCGCCGTGGAGATTTCCCAGTCGAAACAGACCTTGGCCAGGAAATCCGAGCCGGGTGAGTGGGACTCGGTGACCACTTCATCGCCGGTCTCACCTCCGTAGTAGCCCACGGCCGACGACTGGATGACGACTTTGGGCTTGTTGGTGGCGTTGCGCACGGCTTCGACCACCGCATGTCCCGCCTGGATGCGACTTTCGCGGATGAGCTTTTTGCGGTCGGCACTCCAGCGGCTGCGGAACATGCTCACAGGCATGCTGAGGATGGCGCCGACCGTACTGCCGGGCAGCGACGTGAGTTCGCCGCCGATGCTGGCGCCGGCCAGGTTGATGATGGCGTCGGTG
This sequence comes from Caldilineaceae bacterium, assembly GCA_041391205.1. Lineage (GTDB taxonomy): Bacteria > Chloroflexota > Anaerolineae > Caldilineales > Caldilineaceae > JAWKOK01. The sequence continues at coordinate 6,689 of JAWKOK010000029.1, read as the reverse complement.
TTGTTGACGAGCTCGCCCCAGCCTTCGCTGGTCTTGGCGTCCCAGCGGTGGAGGCTCACGCCGTCGGGCATGGGCGGGGTGACTTCGATGGGGTTGCGGCTGAGCACGATGACGTCGTGCCCGTCAGCGACCAATGAGGCGGCCAGCGGCCTGCCGATCAGTCCTGTACCGCCGGTGATGATGACACGCATTTGTCTCGCTCTCCTCGTTCGTGCGCTTGAGTCACGCGATTGTCGGCCAGGCGATCTGTCGCGTGCATTTAACGATTTTGGCTGACCCGTACTCGTTCCACCCGTTCACGCTCGGGCTGAATCCCGGCCACTTGGGCGAGCCACATGACGATGATATCGCCCCGTGCGTCGAGATTGTCGCGCGCTGCCTCGTAATAGATCTCCAGGTAGCGGTTGAGCATGTCGGCGGGCATCTGGAAATGGTTGACCAACAAATTCTCGATCCATTCTAGATCGGGACTGAGAAAATCCATATCGCCCAACAGCAGCGCGGCGCGAATGTTGCGGCCCAAGATGGCGTTGGCCGCGTCCAAGCGGCGGTGAGGCATGTCGGTGTCGGCCAGACGGCGCCAGAGACTGGCTTCCACGTCGGCCTGATGCTGCCGGAAATAATCGTGGGCGGCCACGTAGGCGTCATCGCGCGGGCGCACGGCATGATGCACCTTGGGATTGAGCATGATCTGCTCGATGGCCTGCAGGGTGCTGTCGACGTGGTCGCCCAAATAGTGGCCCGGAATCACTTTGGTCAACTCTGGGATGGTGCGGAAGATCAGGCCGCCGTAGGCCAGCGGGATCCGGTGCTCTTCCAGCAACAGGGCCATCTCCAGCAGGCTGGCCGCCGTGTACAGTTGCTGCGCGGCCAGGATCACCAGCTTGGGCTTGGCCGCGGCCACGGTCGCTTCGAGGCTGCGCAGCGGGATGTTTGCGCCCAGGTAGACTACGTCAAAGCCGTGGCGGCGCAGCAGCAGCGAAAGCATGACCGGCACAAACGTGTGTTCCTCTTCCGGCGGGCAGCCGACGATGATGCGGCCGGCGCGGTAGGGCGCGGGCGTGCCGGCAAGCAGCGCTTCCAGCCGGCGAATGGCCAGGGCCGAGGCGAAATGCTCTTGCTGTGCAGTCACGCGGCCGGAATGCCAGCCTTCCCCGATTTCGGCCAAGCCCCGTTGCAAAATGTGGGTGCAGACGGTTTCGGCCGAGAAGAGGGCGAATGCCTGGGACAACGTGTGGTCAGCTCGTTGCTCGTCAAACTGGAGACACGCGTGGACCCATTCACGGCGCAATTCGGCCACGTTGGTGTCCCCGGTCGCCTCAAGGTGGGCCGGCGGGGCCGTAAAGAGCGCGGGCACGGCCGCTTCCTGGGCCGCCAGCGGATCACCTTCCTCGCTCTCCAATTGATGCCACAGATCGATGGCGCGCCGGATGGTCAGGCCCTCTTGCTGGCGCTCCATCAACCACTTGACCACATCGATGTCGTGCTGCGAGTAGAGCCGGTGCCCGCTGTCGGTCCGCTGGGGTGTGGGCAAGCCGTAACGGCGTTCCCACGCGCGCAGGGTATCCGGTTTGAGGCCGGTTTCCTGCACAACCGCTTTCAGATTGAAGATTGGCGTTCGATCAGAATGATTCATGAGCCTTTTGTGCTACAATGGCAAGGAACTGATTCGCATGCTTCCAGTGCGCAAAATATACCATTCCTGCGTGCTGTCGTCAAGTATTTGTCCATACTTTTTCCAGTGTAAGCTGCGGCAAGCCTTCGACAAATGTATGGATAATACCTTGACGCCGTCCGTGGGAGATGATAGCTTTCCTCCATGTCATGTGCGAGCCAACAGGCCGGCAGTCACCACACCGGATCGCGGCATGAAGATTCGTCTGAGCATCACGCCGATTGCCTCACGTTTCAACCGAATCATCGCCAGGAAGGATCAGTTGATGCAGCTTCACACACATGCCTGGGAGCACAACTTGCTTTCGCTCGCGCACGAAGCGCGCAGCACCCACGCCGACACCGACCGCCACTATTTCGATGCTGCATTGCTGTCAAATGCCTATGCCTACTGTGAGTCAGTCACGGCGATTCACAGTCGTTCCTTTTCCATGGCATCGGGTCTGTTGCCGCGCGACAAGCGGCAGGCTGTCCGCGCCCTCTATGCCTTCTGCCGTGTGAGCGACGACATTGTGGATACGCCGGGGGGCGACCCGGCGGCGCGTTTGGCTGACTGGCGTCGGCGCGTGGCCACGAGCACTCCGCCCGCGGATGATCTCGTCGCCGTGGCCTGGGCTGACACCCGGCTCAACTATCGGGTGCCGTTGCGCTATGCTGAACAATTGTTGGACGGCGTGGCCGCGGACCTCTCCAAAACCCGCTACGCCACGTTCGAAGAACTGGCTGCGTACAGCTACGGCGTGGCGTCCACCGTGGGCTTGATGTCCATGCACATCATCGGCTACAGCGGTGCGGAGGCGTTGCCCTACGCCATCAAGCTCGGCGTGGCGCTGCAACTGACCAACATCCTGCGCGATGTGGCCGAGGATTTCGCCCGTGGCCGCGTCTATCTGCCCCAGGACGAACTGGCCGCCTACGGCCTCTCCGACGACTTCATCGCCGCCGGCCGGGTCACCGACAACTGGCGGGCGTTCATGCGTTTTCAGCTTGAGCGCAACCGTCGCCTCTACCGGGAAGCGCGGCCGGGCATCGCCTGCCTCGATCCGTCGGGGCGCTTTGCCATCGCCGCCGCCGCCGACCTCTACGCCGCCATCCTGGACGACATTGAGCGCCACGACTACGATGTCTTTTCGCGGCGCGCCTCGGTCAGCAAATGGGGCAAACTCCGCCGCCTGCCGGCCATCTGGTGGGACAGTCGTACGCTCTGATCGGGTCCACCGGCTATGTTGCTTGGACGCGGAACGCCATGTACGCTTGGGACGGCAGCGGCACGGTCGACGTGCCCTGGAACGTGCCGTCCAGCCGGGTGACGGTCATAGCCCACGGGTCGATGAGATCCACCGTGTAGGTACCGGCGGGCAGGTCCAGCTTCCACTCGCCCGGCTGGGCCACGCCGGTGTAGTAGAGATAGTAGCGTCCCTCCACGCCCGCACCCCAGCGCCGGATCGGGTCCAGCCCGCCGGCGCCGCTCTCCTCCAGGATGCGCCGCAGGAACGCGAGGCGCGGCGCACTGTCCCCGTGAAGCACACCTCCTTTGGACCACCAGAGAATGTCGTCGGGATGCAGGTAGGTCTCGCCGTGGCCCACGTAGCCGCTGTTGACCGTGCCCAGCCAGAAACGGTGCACCATCTCCCGGGCTGAGATATTGCCCCACTGCTGCTGGATATTCCCCTCGTACTTGCACTCGTCGATGACCACCGGCTTGCCGTAGGTCGCGCGCCATTCCCCTGCGCGGTCCACGTCGTTGTGCTGAATGCTGGCGTGGGTGACCCAGGGCTTGGCGTGGTCGTAGAAGCTGCGGCAGTTATGGATGCTGCGTGGATGCTGATAGGGATCTTCGGTCTGGACGATGCGGAAAAAGCGGTCCCAGTCGGCTTCGGACTTGGCCTGCATGAGGTCGAACTCGTTGGCCATGGACCACCAGACGTTGCGGTAGGCGGCCAGTCGCGCCACCACGTAGCGCAGGTAGCGATCGTCGTTCTCTGCGCCCATGTCGGCAAAGCCCCAGCGGTCGTAGGGGTGGAAGAGGATCAGGTCCGCTTCAATGTTGAGGGCGCGCAGCCGGTCCAGTAGCGCCTCGAAGTGGTGGAAGAACGCGGGATTGAAGCGGGTGAAGTCCCAACTACCGTCATCTTGGCGTTGGTAGACATAATGCTCCGGCTCGTTCTTGTTGTAGGCGTAGTCCTTGGGGAAGACACACATGCGCAGCTTGTTGAACGGCGCTTGGGCCAACGTCGCCAGCGTCTGCGCCTCCAGGTCTGCGCCTTGATGTGCCCATGCATAGCAGGGAGTGCCGATCTGCATGTAGGGCGTGCCGTCGGCGTAGGCGAAGTGGAACGTGTTGTGGACGCCCACCGGGCCGTGGTTGTCCGGCCCGGGATCGACGCAGGTGAATGCGCCCGTTTGCCCATCCAACTCGGCCCGGTTGCTGACGGTGGTGTAGCGCCACTCGCCCGGCGTGTCGGGCATGAAGCGCACGCGGTACGTCCCCGCGCCGTCGTAGAAGCCGTCCACCTCCACGACGCGATGCTTGTGCACAAAGCACGCGCCGAACGTGACGTCGGTGAACGGATTGCCCTCCGCCGGCCCGCCCAGCGCAGCCTCGAAAAAATCCCATTGTTCAAGGTATGTGGTCATGGTGGTCTCCTAGCCGCACAACCTCCCCACTCGCCGCCGACGCGTACGCGCCGAAGACGAGCTGCATGGTCTTGAGGTTATCGGCGCCGGTGGTTTCGGCCGCATGCTCGCCGCGCAGCGCGGCCAGGATGTCGGCGTTGCAGGGCACGATGCTGCTGTGGATGAGCGCGTACGCCGGGTCGGCCCACGGGTACATGGGCGGCGGCACCCGTTGGGAGAAGGTGCCCTCGGCCGTGGTCAGCCGCAGCCAATAGTCCGGTCCCAGTTCCAGAAAGCCCTCGGACCCTTCCACGTAGATGTAGGTCTGCGGGAAGCGCTCGATCTCGGTGCGGCTGGCGTAGCTCATCTCGCAGGTGACGGTCATGCCGCGGTCGGTGCCCAGCATGACGGTGGCCACGTCCTCGCCCCGGACCGGCTGCTGCTTCAGGTCGCGGAAGACGTGGTGGGTGCGGCAGTAGAGCGTCTCGGCGTCTCCGAAGAGAAAGCGCGCCACGTCGAGAATGTGGCTGCCGATGTCGGTGAGGATGAACTGGTCCAGTTCGGCCAAGAAGGGCTGGTTGGCGAAGACCGGGAAGCTGCTCACGTAGTGGATGCGCGCCCGAAACGGCGTGCCGATGCGCCCGTCGTTGAGCATGGCGGCGAAGGCGCGGATGGGCGTCTGCCAGCGCCAGTTCTCGTGGACGAAGAAGGGCACGCCCGCGTCCCGGCAGCGCTCCACCATGCGCGTCGCCGCGTCCAGCGTCGGCGCCATGGGCTTCTGGCAGATGACGGCCAGCCCTCGGTCCGCGGCCATGTGGACGAACTTGCTGTGGGTGTCCACGTCGGTGATGATGTCGGCGAAGTCAGTTGCTCCGGTCCAGCAGCTCCTCCGGGTCACCGTAGACCGCGGGCACACCGAACTCGCCGCCAGCGCCTCAGCCTTGGCCGGCGTGCGATTGTAGAGCGCCACGCACTCGGCCCCATCCAACTCCTGCCACGCCGCCAATTGAAACCGCGCCCAGAAGCCGGTGCCGAAGATCGCGAAACGGAGGGGTGGCATGGGGTGGGTCTCCTTTCGGTGACGAGGTTGTGGATTGAGGAATGAAGATTGAAGATTGGGGAGAGACGGCTTGGATTGGATACCGGCGACAGGGAGGAATGAAGAGAGAAGGTGCATGGTCCGAAACGCAACCCAATCTTCAATCTTCATTCCCCAATCTTGCCCTTCTACTCAAACGCCGAAATCCCCGTCAAATGCCGTCCGAGGATCAGCTTCTGAATCTGGCTGGTGCCTTCGTAGAGGCTGGCGACGCGGCCATCGCGCCAGAGCCGTTCGGGCACGTACTCGTCGGAGTAGCCGTAGCCGCCGTGGATCTGGATGGCCATGTCCGCCGCGCGCTTGGCGGCCTCCGTGGCGTAGTACTTGGCGGTGGAGACCTCGATGGTGCTGCGCTCGCCCTGGTTCTTGACGAAGCCGGCCTTGTAGACGAGCAGGCGCGCGGCCTCGGCGTCCACCATCATCTGGGCCAGCAGATCCTGGACCATCTGGTAGGAGGCGATGGGCTTGTCGAAGGTGATGCGTTCCTGCGCGTACTTGACCGACGCGTCCAGCGCGTGCTGGATGATGCCCACGCAGCCGCTGGCCACGCCATAGCGCCCGTTGTCCAGCGCGCTCATGGCGATCTTGAAGCCCGCGCCCACGTCGCTCAGGCGCGCGCTGTCGGGCACGCGCACGTTGTCCATGAAAAGTTCGCCGGTGTCGCTGGCGCGCAGACCGAGCTTGCCCGTCATCTTGCGGCTGGAGAAGCCCGGCGTGTCCGTGTCCACCAGGAAGGCGACCATGCCCCGGTGCTTGCTGCCCGGGTTGCTCTGGGCAAAGATGATGGCCATGTCGGCGATGGTGCCGTTGCTGATCCAGACCTTCTGCCCGCTGAGCAGCCAGTCGTCGCCGTCACGCTTGGCCGTGGTCTGCACGTTGCCCGCATCGGAGCCGGCGTTGGGCTCCGTCAAGCCAAAGCAGCCGATGACTTCGCCGCTGCACAGGCCGGGCAGATAGCGCTGCTTCTGCTCCTCGGTGCCCCACTTGAGGATGGTCAGTTCCACCAACGACATCTGCACCGACAACGTGGTGCGCACGCTGGAGTCGGCATAGCCGATCTCCTCGAAGACGATGGCTTCGGAGATGTAGTCCAGCCCCGTGCCGCCGTACTCTTCGGGAACGGGCACGCCCAGATAGCCCAGTTGGCCCATCTCCCGGAGCAGTTCGCGCGGGAAGAAGCCCTGGCGATCCCAGTCACGGGCGTTGGGCAGAATCTTCTCGCGCGCAAACTTGCGCACCGAGTCCTGGATCATGCGTTGTTCGTCATTCAGCCGGAAATCCATGCCGATTGCTCCTTTGC
>JAWKOK010000028.1:0-60100 GCA_041391205.1 Caldilineaceae bacterium | reverse complement strand
GGAGTTGCGACCGGCCACCCTGATCGAGGTGGACATCGCCGAGTTGCTGCGTCAGTTGACCGAAGCCGCTACGGGCCGCGCCCGCTTCCCCGTCAAACTGCGCGTGGACAGCGACTGCGCGCCCCCGCCCGACGTCAAGGTCGCGTTCTATCACATCGCCCAAGAGGCGCTCAACAACGTGGCCAAACACGGCCGCGCCAGCGAAGCCACGGTCCGCCTGACCTGCCGTGACGGGCGCCACACGCTGAGCATTGAGGACAACGGTCGCGGCTTCGTGGTGGACGCGGTCACGGCCGAACATTTGGGGCTGACCATCATGCGCGAGCGCGCCGAAGGGGTGCACGCGCTGCTGGAAGTGCAGAGCGAGATCGGCAAGGGCACGCGCATCACCGTCACGTGGCCGGGCGTGGTCCAGCCCGAGATCACGCCACCGGATGCGGTGACGGCAAGGCAGCATGACGCGTAGGCCGGTGTCCGGGCGACGACGTCCGGCCGACGCATAGGCGTATCTCAGTGACTTTACGGACAGAATCTCAAGGAGCCTGCATGAGCAGCGTACAACCCGATCGAATCCGCGTGATGTTGGTGGACGACCACGCCGTCGTGCGCAGTGGCTTGGCCGCGTTCCTCATGGCATTTGATGATCTGGAATTGGTGGGCGAAGCCGGCGACGGCGCCGAGGCCGTGGCCATGTGCGCCCGCGTCAAGCCGGACGTAGTGCTCATGGACCTGGTCATGCCGGAGATGGACGGCGCCACCGCGACCCGCGCCATCCGCGCCGCGCACCCGGAAATCCAGGTCATCGTGCTCACCAGCTTCAAGGAAGACGACCTGGTGCAGGGTGCGCTCCAGGCGGGCGCCATCGGCTATCTGCTCAAGAACGTCTCCACGTCCGAACTGGCCGACGCCATCCGCGCCGCCTACGCCGGGCGGCCGACGCTGGCGCCCGAAGCGGCCCAGGCGCTCATCCACACCGCCACGCGCAACGCCGTGGACGAACCGGGGCACGATCTGACCGAACGCGAGCGCGAGGTGCTGCGCCTCATGGTCAAGGGCCTCAACAACACGGACATTGCCGAACAGTTGGTGGTCAGCCGGTCCACGGTGAAGTTCCATGTGAGCAACATCCTCTCCAAACTCCACGTGACCAGCCGCACCGAAGCCGTCGCCTACGCGCTCCAGCACAACCTTGTGCGCTAGCGATTTCCCCATCACCAACACGCCCGTCCACCTGCCCAGATGACTAGGTCACGGACTGGCCGCGCGCGCGGGCGAACGTCCCACCGTTTGCATAGCAGCGAAAATTCGCAACTGGGGTACACTTTTGCGTGAAACCGGGCGTCGTTGACGTGAACTGCGCGTATACCCCTTGTGAGGAATGCATGCGTGTCCTTTTGGCCGACGATCAGGCATGGCTTCGGTCCGCGATTCGTTTTTTTCTGGAACAGCAGAACGAAATCGAGACCGTCGGTGAAGCCGCCGACGTCGCCAGCCTGCGTCAATTGATCAAGTCAGAGACACCCGATCTGATTTTGCTCGATTGGGAGTTGCCCGGCCTCTCGCTCATCGCCGACCGGCGCGCGGCGCTGCGTGCCCTGCGCAGCGGCAACCCTCACCTCCAGATCATCGTGCTCAGTGGACGCCCCGAATCCATCCCCAGTGCGCTGGCCGCCGGCGCCAATGGATTTGTCAGCAAGGCCGATCCGCCGGAGCGACTCCTGGCCGCGTTGCACAAAGCCCAGCAATCGATTAACATGGCCTAGCTCATTGCAGCGCAAATACCACGGCGGAGGGCGGCATCTGTCCCACGGCAGGCGCCGCGGCTTCACGTCCGCCGGGGAGTACCGCATACAGTCATCCTCCTGCACAGAAAGGCATTTTCATGGTGCAATACGATGTGGCCATCGTCGGTGGAGGGCCGGCCGGACTTGCCGCCGCAGCCTACCTGGTGCGCGCCGGGCGGTCCACCGTCATCGTCGGCAAGACGCTGGGCGGCAAGGTCACCTATCCCTTTTCCCTGCGTGATCTCAGCGAGGTTGACGGCGTCTGGGGCGCCGAACTGACCTATCAACTGGAAGAGGTCGTGCGGTCCCACGACCCCGCGCTCATCGAGGACAACGTCGCCACGACCGTGCGCAACGACGACGGCAGCTTCACGTTGACGCTGGAAGGCGACGGCGGCGCGCTCACGGCCAACGCCGTCCTGATTGCCACAGGCGCCCGCTCCAAGCGCACGTTTGTGGAGGGCGAACTGGATTACTGGGGCCGGGGCGTCAGCTTCTCCCCCATCAGCCATGCCCAGCACTTCGTCGGACGCGACGTCGCCGTCATCGGGGATGGGCCGCGCGCGTTGGGGGCCGGCCTGGAACTGGCGTCAGTCGCCCGCCGCGTCAACTTGGTCACCCCCCGCTTGGGGGACCTGTCCGGGCTGCCGGGTGCGGAGCAGGTGCTGCGCCATCCCGCAGTCTCCATCTTCAGCAACTGGGAAGTGCAGTCCATTGTGGGCGATGACTTTGTCACGGCCATACAACTGGTGGGCATCAACGGCGAGGTGCGCCAGTTGCCGGTGGAAGGCGTGTTCGTGCAGTTGGAGCTGCTGCCCAACAATGACATGGTGCGCGGGCTTGTTGACTTTGACGAACGCGGCCACATCGCCATCAACCAGCGCTGTGAGACCTCCATGCCGGGCATCTTCGCCGCCGGTGACGTGACCAATATCCACGCCGAACTGGTCCCCATTGCGCTGGGTGAAGGCGCCAAGGCCGCGGTGAGTGCATGGGAATATCTGGTGATGACGGAGAGGGCGTAACGGTCGATGACGCGTCCGGCGGGCCCGCTTGCCGGCGCAGCGCAGACCTGCCGGACGCGTTGTGTCCGGTTCTGTGGAATTTGCGTTGAAGTCTATAACATCGTCAAAACGCCGCCCACGCCTCCGGGTTCGACCAACGGGTGCGTGGGCGGCGGCGTTGTTAGGTCAGGACGACACAGTTTTCGCTGCCGTGCTCGCCGACCTCGTATTCATCCGCGGCCTCGTCGTTGAACCACGTACCGTCGGCGCAGTAGTAGCGGAAGCGGTACTTCTTGCCCGTGTCCACCGTGATGCTGGCGCTGCGCGTACCGTTGTTGCGCTTCACCAACTTGGTCTCGTTGGGGTCCCAATCGTTGAAATCACCCACCACCGAGACCGCCTCCTGGGCAGGGTCATGGGGCTGGACAAAGGTGACCTTCACCTGCTTCTTATTTTTAAGCGTATCTTGCTTGATCATCGTCGTTCTCTCCTGAGTACAATCTGAAACCAGACACAGTTCATCGCTATGCACTACGGTTGCACCGTGCAGTGTCAATGCCACGGCGGCAATTTCTGCTGCGGGACCGCGGGAAAACCGTCGGTCCAAATACGCCGGGTTCTACACGGCAACAGTCCGCAATGCAGGTGACGCGCCCAAAACTGGGGTCAACCAAGTGAACATTGTGACGAATTTGGCGGGAGTTGGCAAATCGCGTGTTGCATTAAACGCGACTTAAATCTCTTGTGCATCCTGCCCAGAAGAGGTCCGCTTGCCGGTACCTGCCGCCTGGCCGGATGCAGTCGACTGCGCCGCGTCCGATGACGTGGAAGCAGTCTGCCGGTCGGCGCCGGACGCCAGGCGCACGTCGCTGCGCAGGTGAATGTCCCGCTGCGGGAAGGGAATCTCGATGCCGCGTCGCGCGAACTCGCGGAAGATCATGAAGCGCAGATCGCTGGAAATCTGCGCAGAACGGGGTGGATCGTTGATCCAAATGAGAAGTTTGAAGTCGAGGCTGGAATCCCCGAACCCGGTGAAAAAGACCGTCGGCGCCGGATCCTTGAGTACAAGACCGTGGCGCGCCGCAACTTCCAGCAGGATTGTGCGCACGTCTTCCGGCGTACTGGCGTAGCTCACCCCCACGTCCACGGGCACACGCACCTTGCGGTCGGTGTGGGTGTAGGTCTCTACGGTCGACGTCAGCAACGTCTTGTTGGGCACGAAGATCTCCACATTGTCCAGCGTCTTGAGCACGGTGGAGCGCAGGCGCAGCTTGTCCACCGTGCCGGCATGGCCCGCGACCTGGATCACATCGCCCGGACGCAGCGACTGCTCGAAGACCAGCAGGATGCCGCTGATAAAATTGGCCACCAGTTCCTGCAAGCCGAAGCTGATGCCCACGGAGAGACCGCCCAACACGATGGTGAGGGTCGACAGGTCAAAGCCGATGGTGCTGACCGCGGTGAGAATCCCCAGCGCGATGATGCCGTAGTAGGTGCTGACGACCACCGAGTTCGCCAGGCCCTTGTCCGTGTCGGGGCGCCGGTTGAAGAGCGCGCGGCTGAGCGAGTCGCGCACGATCCAGGCGAAGACGAGGAAGAAGTAGAGCACGATGACCGACGTGGCCAGCGAACGCAGCGTGATCGACGCGCCGAAGAGGTTGAAGAGCGGAATGTCGCCCAGGCCCAACGTGTCGCCGATGAGGTTGTTGACCAGCACGAAGACCGCCAAGATCAGCAGCGGGAAGAGAAACCGTCCCGTGTAGCGCCGGGCGCGCTGGTCGGACAAGATGAAGAAGAGCGCACCGGCGATGATGCGGTAGAGCAGCAGCAGCCAAAAGACCGGGCGCAAGGCTTCCAGCAGGCCGGTGCGCCAGCCTTGGCTCTGGAACAGGGCGATGGCGATTTCGCTGAAGACCAGGCCGAGGATGGGAAAGAAGGTGTACTCGATGCCCCGGGCCAAACGCAGCAGCCGTCCTTGCCACGAGCCGTCAACTTCGGTGACCGCCTGGCCCCGCTGCCGGTGACGCCACAGCCGCTCCAGCAGAAACGGCACAAACCAGGCCGCGAAGGAGAGCAGCAGGAACGCCACCAACTGACGTTGCACCACAGGTCGCGCCAATACGATCAGCACGCGATCGTAGAAGTCAAGCAGAAGTTGTAGCGGCGTTTCACCGTTCATGGTCAAAATCCATCTTCATTCCTCACGTCGAGCTAGGGCTCCGGCGTGGCCGGCGCTGCTCCCAACGCCTCGGTCATCAGTGTGACCGTCTCCGTCACGTTTGCTCCTGCGGTGATCCCGGGAGACGAGTCGCCGCCCGTGGTCACCGTCGTGGTCGTCGTTGTGGTCACAGTGGTCGTCATATCGGTGGTCACACCGGTGGTCGCCTCGGCGCCGGGCTGGAGCACGGCACGGTAGAGCGCATCGCCCAGCGTCACGACGTCGTCAACCGCGCCGGAGTTCGGCACGACGACGGACGTCTGCATCTGTTCCACAAACTGGACGACCACGTCCGCATCGGCCAGGTCCGTGCTGGCGTTGGCGGGGATGACGGCGGCGTCGCGGGCCAGGCGCTGCTGGTTCTCCGGCGCGGTCAGGTACTGCGTGTACTCGGCCACCAGATCGACTTCGGCCAACGGCACGCGTTTGGTCAACATGAAGCCGACCGCCTCCATGAGCGGCGCGGCGTCGCCCCCGGGGCCTGACGGCAGTGTCGCCACCCCCACATTGTCGGTGCCCAACGCATCCGCCAAGGCCGCATAGTCCGAAAGCCGGCCCACGAAATAGCCGGACCCACCGTCCATGAACGCCCGGCGCGCTGCGTCCGACGTGAAGACCAGTTGGGCGCGCGCATCGCGTTCCAACGTCAACAACCAGTCGAGCCAGTCCGCCTGGGCCTGAATGTCGAGCACCACGTTGAAGCCGACCGTGGACGGCTGCGCGCTGAAGGCGGAAATGCCCCAGAAGGCGTCGGCAAAGCTGACGTCCAGGACCACCGGGACGCCGTCCGTTGCTTGGCGCTCCAGTTCATCCAGGTTGCGCGCCGGCGTCTCGACCAATGCCCGGTTGAAGTAGAGCGCCGACGTGGTCGCGGCCAGCGGCTGGCCGTAGAGACCGCCGTCCACGCGCATGGCCGCGATGGATTGGGGCCAGTAGCGTTGCAATTGCTCCGCGTCGGCGCGTGCGCTCAACTCCTGCACGCCATCGCTCTGCACCAGCGCGAGCAACGTGCGTTGCGACCCGATGATGAGATCGTAGCTGTTGGCCAGCGACCGCACCTCGGCGACGTCGCGCGGGGACGGCTCGAGCGTAGCCGCACCACCGCTCACCGCGCTGTCGATGGGCGCGCTGTCCGTGGACGTGGGATCGACGGCTGCACTGTCGTTGGTCACACTGTCATTGGACGCACCGTTGATCGACACCGTGTCGGTGCTCACCATCGTCATTTGGACCACGATGCTGGGGCACACTTGCCGGAAATCCCGGGTGAGGTCGTCCAGCACCGTGGCGCTCGGCGCCGGCAGCAGATTGGCGACCCGGATCACGCCGACCGTGCTGCACGTGGCCACGGGCGTGGCCGTCTCGCCGAAGCCCAGTTCGCTGTTCAGGGTTTGCGTCGTCTCCCGGGCCGCGGTCGCCGGTTCGAGGACACCTTCCAGCACGCGCGTCTGGGCGTCGGCCAGTTCGCCCAAGATCGTGTCGCGCAACGGCGTGTTGGGCAAGGGCACGGCGTTGCGCGCCTGCGCGGCCATGGCGCTGACGGCCGGGTTCAGCCGCGGGTTGATGCGCACTTGCCCGTTGGCCGGCACCCGCTGCGTGCGGCGCATAAAGGTGGCGCTCTGCTCCACGTTGGTGATGAACTCGGCCAGCGTCGTCGCCAGGTGCGCCTGCTCCTGCGACGAGGCAGAGTTGAGCAGAATGGCGTCGGCCGTCAGGAAGGGGGCGGCGCTGCCCACGGGACCGGAGGGCAGGGGCGCCACGCCCAGCTTATCGCCCATCTCAGCCGCGAGTTGTGGTGAGAGCGCGGAATCGGCGATGAGGTAGGCGACCGCGCCGTCCACAAACTGGCTGCGCAGGAAGTCGGCGTCGGCGTCCAGCACCACACTGGGCCGGTCGCGCACGTTCTTCAGCCATTCGAGCCAGTTGGCGAAGCCGCCTCGATCCAAGATGATGCGGCCGGTATCGTCGGTCAACTGGCCGCCGAATGTGCTGACGCCCCAAAACGCATCCACGAAGCCCGAGGCCATGGCCACATAGTTGCCCGACGTCGCCTCCGCCACGAGGTCATCCAACGTCGTCGCCGGTTCCTCCACCAGGTCGCGGTTGTAGAAGAGCACCGTGGTGTTCACCGACTGGGGCAGACCGTACAGCCGGCCGTCCACCTGGAGCGCGCTCAACGCGTCGGGCATGAAGCGCCCGCGCACGTTCTCCGACAGCGCCGCGTCCACCGGACGCAGGAGCCGATCCTCCACCAGCGGCAACACCCAGTCACTGGACGTCAACAGCGCGTCGGGACCGAGGCCGCCGGCCGCCGCGGCGCGAAATTGGGCCATCATCGCGGCTTCGTCGTCGAACCGCTGGACCTTGACCACGGTGTGGGGATTCAACTCGCCAAAGCGGGCCAGGATGTCTTCCAGCGCGGCCGTGGCCGCGTCGTCGTAGCTGTGCCAAAGCAGGATGCGCCCGGAGAGGGCGTCGGAGTTCTTGGCATCGCCCCCGCAGGCGGCCAGGAACAGCACAGTTATGACGACCACGAACGTGGTCCGGAACAAACGCATGGACGTACTTCCTTCTCGCCAAAACAAACCTGACACACGGTACAGTAGGGAACCCCGGCGGAAATGGAGCAACGGTTTCTGCCAGCGGCACACCTGCCGAGATTCCGCCGTGGTACTTACGCCGCCACTACAGTAGTGGTCCCACGGTACCGTAATTCGCCCCGATCACACAAACTTGGATACCACACCGACAGGGGGCGCGTCTGTGCGATTCTTCACAACCGGTACGCCGTTTCTGCATTTTCCGGCCATGGGATACAATATCCAGCGCAAATTCAACCCGCAGCGGAGTCATGCATGCGCACTCTTTTTTCGTTTGGTTTCGGTCCGACGCAGAACGCGATTTCAGACAGGCGTGAAGACGACAACAGAAATTCGGCGCTTCTCCCTCTGGTGGTAACCGGACAAGGACTTCTGCCGAGATTCACGATCATGCGTGCACTCGTGCTCGCCTGTGCAATCTTCGTCTTGGCGGGCTGGTCCCCGGTCCATGCCCAAGCCGACAACGGTCTCACCTGGCCGCGCAACGGCAGCACCGTCAGCGGGCTGGTCGAGGTCAGCGGCCACGCCGATCACCCCACGTTTCGCAAATGGCAACTGGATCTGCTCCTGAACGGCGACCCGGCCCAGGCTACGTTTCTGGCAGTGGGTGAAGACCCCGTACACACGCCGATGACGCTGGCCACAATTGACACGCGGCGCTATCCCGACGGCAATCACAGCCTGCGCCTGCGCGTGGTCCACAGCAATCTGAACTACGACGAGTACATTGTCCCCATCACGGTGAAGAACAGTGCGATCGGCAATGCCGGACGTCCGGCCGCCATCGCCTCGCTCACCGATGCGGAGGAGGACAAGCTGCTCGCCGTGGGCGAGGCGAATGTGCCGGCCGCCAAGCCGGCCGTCAAACCGGTCGCCAAACCGGGCGTGCCCGCGCCCAAGGCCAACAATCTCACCTTCACGCCCCCGCCCGGCGGCCGCTGGATCGAGGTCGACATTTCGGACCAGAGCCTGACCGCGTGGGACGGCGACCGCATCTTCATGCAGACGCAGATCAGTTCGGGTCGCGCCGAGACGCCGACCGTGGCGGGCGTCTTCAGCGTGGAACGCAAGCTCGAACGCCAACGCATGGTCGGCCCCGGCTACGATCTCCCCAATGTGACGTCGGTGATGTACTTCTTCCTCAACTACGCCATCCACGCCGCATACTGGCACGACGACTTCGGCAGCGTGGCCAGCCACGGCTGCGTCAACATGCGCGTGGACGAAGCCGCCACGCTCTTCGACTGGGCCGAGGTCGGCACGCCGGTCTACGTCCACGATTGACGCGTGGTGCCTTCGCGCCTTTTCTCCACCAATTTTCCATCCCGCGGAACCAATTGACGCCGCGCTGCGTCATCTCGGTGGCCGGCCGGTGTGCAGAGATGCAAATGCAACGCTAACGCGGTGCATAGACGGAACTCACACGGGTTTGCCATACTGAGAAGCGGCAATTGCCCACCGTAGCTTATGGCGCGCTGCGTCGTATGTTCTGTTGCAGGCTACGGTCTATCACAACCGGACCCGTCCATGCAGGCGGGCCCTGCACCAACCGTGGGAGGAGCGTCCATGAAACGAACACTGTACCTTTTGCCGGCGCTGATCATTGCGCTGGCGGCCTGGTTCGGCTTTGCCCGGCCGGCCGCCGCTGCCACCACCGGCAGCGATGAACCGACACCCAACCTGCGCGCCTACGATGTGGCGTGCGCCGCCGGCGTCTGCACGCTCGACGTGCCGCTGGAGCTGGCGCCGCTGCCCAAGCTGGGTGCGCAGATCGCGATCGATAAGCTGGAAAACAACCTGACCTTCCTCCCCGACGGCACGACCCTGGACCTGACCGATAGCCTCAGCGTCAAGCTGCCCGTGGGCGAAATCCTGCTGCGCAACGCCGACCTCACCATGACCCTGGGCGAAGACGGCGCCGTGGAGCAGTTGCGCGGCACGGCGGAAGTGCCGCTGCCGCGCCTGGGCATCCTGGAGAACGTGGCGTTGACCGGGCCCGTCAAGGCGGACATCGGCTTCGAGCGGGGCGCCAATCTGGCTGACCTCAACGCGCCGTTGGACCCGGATCGGCAGTACATGTTCATCCACTTCGGCTCGGGCCTGGACCTGACGGCGGACCACGTCGCCGCGGACGGTGAGACGCGGACGTTGGCCATCAACATTCCCCAGGGCCAGCGCGCCACGCTCATCATCGACACCGAGGAACCCCTTCGCCTATCTGGCGGGCAACCTCACCCTGCGTTACGACGAGCAAGCTGGCGTTCGTGGGCGAGTGGCTGAGCGCAGCCGACCTGGCCAGTGGCATTCCGCTGCGCCACAGCGTGGGCGTGGAATTCACCGGCGCCATGGGCGAAAACCAGCCCCTGTTCCTGCGCGCCGGTGGTGCAGCTGCGTCCGATGCCGGGCTGGTGGGCCGCTGCGGGCATGGACATCACCCCGCTCGCCGTGCACGGCGTCATGACCATCAACGACCAGGGCATGTTGCTGGACGGCGTGGCCCACACCGAGATCTTTCCGGAAACCTTCATGGACGGCACCATGGCGACCCAGGTGTTCATCCCCTCGAGGGCGAGTTGCGTGACGCCTATGTGAAGGTTGATGCGCTGGCCGAATTCCTTGGCCCACGCCACCGTGGAAGGCACGGCCATGGTCAACGGTGCGCTGGACGAAGCCACGGCTGTGTCACCACGCCGATCTACGACAACGACGGTCTGGTGCTGGTAGAGCACGGCGACGGCGACGCAACGGCTGGCCCGGGGCGTGATTGGCTCGGCGGCGCGACCGACACGGTCACCCGCAGCTTCGTCTACGTACGCGACGGCACGGGCCGCGGCCTGGATCAGGTGGTGGACGGCGTGACTTGGAGCGCTGTGGCTGCGGTGACGGCGCGGCCGCAAGCTGATTGACCCAGGCGTGGTGGGTGTCACCGGTTTCTGCGACGGCGCTGGTGCTGCACAGCCGGACGCCATCGCGCAAGCGCCCGCGGAAGTGGCCCTGAACGCCATCGATTAACCTGTCTCCTGCCGGTGACCGGCTGTGACCCCGGTGCGTCAACGGCGACGCATCGGGGCCGCGACCGGTCACCGCCATCAACTCTACCGTCTGTCACCATCCCATTGCACGAGGGACCACAGCCCGGGTCACGTCACGGCCCGGGCTTTTGCATTGGCGGGATTCGTACAGCCCGCCCCATTCGAACGGGTCAATCCCAGATTCGGGGGGGACTTCCCGGAAGACCTCCGATGCTTCTTGCCCACGGGAGATCCCTTGAGGTCTTCCGGGAAGTCCCCCCCAAAACGTGATGCAACCCCATTCGAACAGTGAGATTGCACGCCGTCCGGTCCGGTGGTAACATCGACCTCAGTCGCACGCAAAGCTCAAATCCACGGCGGACTGCCGCCGGACGAACCACAGCATCAAGGAGAATCCTGCATGGTCACCGCAATTGTGCTGATCAACGTGAAGCATGGCCACGTCAACGACGTCGCCGAGCGCCTGGTGGAGATGAAGGGCGTGGCCGAGGTCTACTCGGTGGGCGGGCGCTACGACCTGGTCGCCATCATCCGCGTCAAGAACAACGACCAGATGGCCGAGTTGGTCACCAACGACATGCTCGCGCTGGACAACATCGACAACACCGAGACCCTCATCGCGTTCAAGGCGTTCTCCGAGCACGACCTGGAGCGCATGTTCGCCATCGGCATCGATGACTGATACGACCGCATGATGAACACCAGCCAACCAATCGCCACCTTCTCCATCGTCGCCTACGACCCCGCACGCGTGGAATGGGGCGTCGCGGTGCAGTCCAAGTTCCTGGCTGTGGGCGCGGTCGTGCCGTGGGCCCGCGCGGGTGCCGGTGTGGTCGCCACCCAATCCTACGCCAATCTCGCCTACGGTCCCGACGGACTTGACCTCATGGCGCAGGGCATGTCCGCCGAAGAGACGCTGGCAACCCTGACCGACGCCGACCCCGGGCGCGCCCAGCGCCAGGCCGGCCTCGTCGACCGGGCGGGACGCGCCGCGGCCTTCACCGGCGACGAGTGTCACTTCTGGGCCGGACACCATGTGGGCGACGGGTACGCTCGCCAGGGCAACATCCTCGTGCCGGGCACGGTGGACGCGGAGAAGCTACCGCGCTTGAGGATGCGCGGCGCGGACCGGGCGAACTGGCTGACTGGCTGGTGACGGCGTTGGCCGCGGGACAGGCCGCGGCGGCGACAGCCGGGGCCGCCAGGCTGGTGGCCGTGACGGTGGTGCGCGCCGGCGGCGGCTGGCGCACGGCGGCAACAATGACCGTTACCTGGACCTGCGCGACGACGACGATCCCACGCCCATTGCACGCCTGCAACAGTTGGTCGCCATGCATCACCTCACTGGCGGTGGATCCCGCCAACGTGGTGCCCCTGGCCGGGATCGCGGCTGAACTCCAGGCCATGCTGCAGCCACCGGCGACTACACCGGGCCCCAGCACGGCGAGTTTGACGCGGCCACGCACCGCCCTGCGCGCGCTCGTCGGCCGCGAAAATTTGGAAGAGCGAATGGGACTGCCGACGATCGACGGGCTGGCGCTGGACTACCTGCGCCGCCGGTTCGGATAGGAGAGACTCATGGAAACGCTTCACAGCCGGCCGGTGCGGAACGCGTGCTCGTCACCGGCGTTAGCTGCACCGGCGCGGGCTACGCGCACGCTGGTGCGGGACGGTGCGCAGGTGATCGCCTTTGACCTGGGCATCAATCGCAGCCGTCTGGAACTGGTCATGCCGCCGGACGAACTCGCCGCCGTCCACTTCGAGCGCGGCGACATCACCGACCGCGCTTATGGTGGTGGACTGCGTGAGCGCACAGGGCATCACCCACATCATCCACCTGGCGGCGCTGCAAGTGCCCTTCTGCAAGGCCGACCCGGTGGCCGGTGCGCGCGTCAACGTGGTCGGGACGGTCAACGTCTTCGAAGCGGCCAAGGCGGCCGGGCTGGGCCAGGTCGTCTACGCCAGCAGCATCGCGGTCTACGGGCCGGCCGGCCACTACGCCGATGCGATTTTACCGGCCGATGCGCCGCTCTTTCCCCAAACCCACTACGGCGTCTACAAACAGGCCAACGAAGGCACCGCCCGCATTTTCTGGCAGGACGACGGCATCGCCAGCGTCGCCCTGCGTCCGTACACCATCTACGGCCCGGCGCGCGACCAGGGCCTCACCTCTGAGCCGACCAAGGCCATGTTGGCCGCGTCTGGGCGACGGCTATCACATCCTCTGGCGGCGTCATGGGCATCAGCACGTGGAGGACGTGGCGCGCATCTTCGTGCAGGCCATGCGCACGCCCGTGGAGGGCGCACACGCCTTCAACCTGCGCGGCGCGATCGCGGACATGCCCACGGTCATCGCCATCAGGCCGCCGCGCCGGATGTGGCCGGCCGCATCAGCTACGACGAGCGTGGCGCTGCCCTTCCCCAAGGCTTTGACGACCGGGCGTTGAGCACTGCGCTGGGCGCCACTCCCGACACATCGCTGGTCGACGGCGTGGCCAAGACCGTGGACCATTTCCGTTGCGCCAGCCGATGGACGCCTGTCCTGACGACGGCGGGAAACGGATGCGGCAGAGAGATCACAAACACCGCGCAGAACAAAACAAAAGCCAAGTAAACCATCCAGAACGAAGGGAAGAGACCGATGAAATGGGTTCGCGTTGCCGATGACGGCGGAGCACGCTACGGCGTTTTGGACGGGGAGACCATCCGGCTGACGAGCGACACGTGGGACGATCTGCTCAACGGCGTCACGCCGACCTACCTGACGACGTCGCCATCGGAGCAGTTCGCCACGCTGCTCAACCCTGTGCCCGCGCCGGGCAAGATCGTGGCCATCGGGCTGAACTACCTGGATCACTGCCGTGAGACGGGGATGGAGGTGCCGAAATCGCCGCTGGTTTTCACCAAGTTCAACACGTCGCTGGTGGGACCGGGCGACGAGATCGTCTGGAGCGCGAGCCTGACC
Organism: Caldilineaceae bacterium; assembly: GCA_041391205.1. GTDB lineage: Bacteria > Chloroflexota > Anaerolineae > Caldilineales > Caldilineaceae > JAWKOK01. Next base: position 46,497 of record JAWKOK010000028.1, on the reverse strand, counting down.
CAGAAGGTCGACTACGAGGCGGAACTGGCCGTGGTCATGGGCAAGACGGCACGCAATGTGGACGTTGACGACGCGCTGGCGCGTCTTCGGCTACACCGCGGCCAACGACGTGAGCGCGCGCGACATCCAGTTGGGCGACGGCCAGTGGGTGCGGGGCAAGAGTCTGGACACCTTCTGCCCCGTGGGTCCGGCCGTGGTCACCGCCGACGAGATTCCCGACCCCGGCGCGCTGGCCATCCGCAGCATCCTCAACGGCAAAGTCATGCAGGACAGCAACACGTCCGAGCTGATCTTCGGCGTGGCCGAGCTGATCGCGTTCTGTTCCCGCTCCTTCACCCTGGAACCGGGCGACCTGATCCTCACCGGCACACCCTTCGGCGTGGCCCTGGGCCGGCAGCCGGAGGTCTACATGCAGGACGGCGACGAGATCGTGGTCGAGATTGAGGGGATCGGGCGGCTGGTGAATACGTGTCGAGTGGTGGCGTGATGCGTGAAACGTGAAGCGTGATGCGTGAGATTACAGATTGTAGAGACTGGGGATTGCTGGCCCGACTACGGCAGGGTGCTCCTGCTCGACCTCACGCATCACGTTTCACGTTTCACGCCAGGAACCATATCCATGCAGAAGACCGACGATCGCTATGCGCAATACCGGGGCGGGCGCTTCAACTATCGTTTGACCGGCATCAGCCAGGCGCCTCTGTCCGACATCTACTACCTGCTGATTTCCCGCCGTGGCCGTGGTTGTTGGCTACGGCGTTTGTCGGTTATCTGGGTCATCAACGGCGGCTTCGCCCTGCTCTACTGGCTGGCGGCGACGGCATCCAGGGCGGCGCAGCCGGGCTCGTTTTGACGCGTTCTACTTCCAGCGTCCAGACCTTTTCCACCAGGCTACGGCGTGCTCAGCCCCAAACACCCTATGCCCATGCGCTGGCGACGGCGGAATCGTTCGCCGGTATGCTGGCGGGTGGCAGGAACAGGCATCATCTTCGCCGTTTTCGCGCCCGTCGGCCCGGGTGATGTTCAGCGAAGTGATGGTGGTCCATCCCCGCAACGGCGTGCCCACCTTGCAGTTCCGGCGGCCAAACCAGCGGCGCAACGAAATATTCGCCGCGCACATGAATGCGCACGTGCCGCCGGAGGAGACCACGGCCGAAGGACACCGATGCGTCGCATGCACAAGTTGGTCTTGGAGCGGGAAGAAATGCCGGTCTTCACCGTGGCGTGGAACGCGCTGCACCCGCTGGACGGCGCCAGCCCGCTCTACGGCATGAATGCCAACGTCTGCAACCAAAATCTTGTGTTCATCGTCGTCGCCTTCAGCGGCACCGACGGCACCTTCCTGCAGACGGTCCAGGCGCGCCATCTCTACATGTCCAAGGACGTGCGCTTCGACAGCCAGTTTGTGGACATGATTGAAAACGGCAAGGACGGCGGCATGGTGGTCCACCACGAACTGCTGCATGCGACACAGCCGTTCGAGCAAAACGGTTCCACAATGGCTCTGCCTAGGGTCGCGGAACTATCAGCCGCGGAGACGCCGCAGCAGTGAGATGCCCCGCGGCATCAGCTCGTTGTACGCGGTGTAGAGCGCCGGCGCGACGACGAAGTCCCAGGCGCCGATGTGGGGCTGGAACACGGCGCCGAATCCCTGCTTGAACCGCCACACCCCCTGCAAACCGTCGTCGGGATCATCGAGATCCGTGGGCGCACCCCACCAGTCATAGCGCGTGCAGCCCTGGGCCATGGACCAACGCAGCGCTTCCCATTGCAACAGATAATTGGGCATGTCGCGCCGGCGCAGGTCGCTGCTGGCGCCGTAGAAATACCACGCGGTCTCAGCGTAGCGCAGGAGAAAGAGCGCAGCCAGCGGCGCGGTCTCATCCGGGTGTTCGGCGAAGAGCAGCGCACCGCCCGCGGGTGAAGCGGGATCTTCTTGGGCAGTCAGGAACGTGTCGGCCACCAGTTGGTAGTACGCTTCGGGCCGGATGATGAAGCCGTCGCGCCCGCCCGTCTCGGCGTAGAGCGCATAGAACGCGGGCAGGTCGACGGCGCGGCCGTGGCGCACGGTGACGCCGCGGCGTTCGGCCAGCCCCACGTTGTAGCGCCACTTGCTCTTCATGCGCTGGAGAATGGCGTCCTCGTCGTCGCTGATGTCCACCATGATCGTGCTGGGCGGCTGGATGGTCTGTTTGCTCGGCACCAGGCCCAGCCGGTGCAGCAGCGTGCGATTGGCCGCGGTATCAAGCAACTCCGGCTCCAGCTTGAGCACCGACGCACCCTCTCGCCGGGCCAGCTCGGTCCGCCGCACGCTGGCAGCACGATCTCGACCAGCGTCGGGTCCGCCCAGTCGACCAGCGGGCCTTTGGGCACATAGCCGATCTGCAACGGCAGATTGCCGGGCAGCCGGCGCCAGCAACTGAAACGCGGCACACGGTCGACCGCCGCCCTGTCACGGTGTAGCGGTGCGCCTGCCACTCCGTCCGGGCCATGACGTCGCCCCATTCCCAGCTTTGCAGCACATGGGACTCCGGCAGCGCAGCCAGCGCCGTCGACCACGCAGCCGGTGCTGTCCACACTGCGCACGTCCGGCGGCAGCACGTCGGCGCCGCCCAGACCGGCCCGCTGCGCCAATGTCGCCGGCGTCCACGCGGATGGCGCCGCGCGTCCAATGCAGTCAAGCCCGCCGTGTAAGCACGATAGCCGAGTGGATGCAGCGGCAGATCCCATGCGCCCACGGTGCGCAGGGCACGGCCGCCAAAGCCCTGCTTGAAGCGGAAGACGCCCCAGAGTTCGCCGTCGGGCAGGTGCTGCACGTCCACGGGCAGCTCCTCGGCAGGCACGCCCACGGCATCGCCCTGCATGGCCGTGGCCAGTTGCCCCACTTCATCGGGAATGCCCCAGAGGTCGTAGCGGGTGGCGCCGGGCGTGGGGCCCACTGGATGCCGGCTCATTGCAGCGTGGTTGGGCATGCGGTTGCGCTCGTCGTTGCTGCTCGCACCCCAGAGGTACTCAGGCCGTGTCGCCCACGACGAAGACGACGATGGCGGCCAGCGGGCGTCCCTGGAATCGGCCAGCAGGAAGGCGGCTGCGTCGGGCACGAAGAGGGCGAACGCCTTGGCGTAGTACGCGGGCGTGTACGGTGAAGCCGTCACGGCTGCCGGTCGTCTGCATCATGGCGTCGAATGCGGGCAGGATCGTTTCGGGCCATGGCGTGGACCGTGACGCCCTTGCGCGCAGCCAGGCGCACGTTGTAGCGCCACTTGCTCTTCATGCGCTGGAGAATGGCGTCCTCGTCGTCGCTGATGTCCAACATGATCGTGCTGGGCGGCTGGATGGTCTGTTTGCTCGGCACCAGCCCAGCCGGTGCAGCAGCCATTGGCCGCGGTGTCAAGGAGTCCGGCTCCAGCTTGAGCACCGACGCACCCTCTCGCCGGGCCAACTCGGCGACGGCGGCCAGGGTGGCGTCGCGGGCTGCGCGATCGGTCCAGTCCACCACCGGGCCGCGGCACGTAGGCCAGGGTCAACCCGGCGGCCCGGCGCAAGAGCACCTGCGCCGCCACCAGCCACGTGCCGGCCTCATTGCGCAGGGCCACGCGCCGGCAGCGCCAGCCGAACGCGGCCGAAGCGCGCCCCAACGGCTCGTCTGGAGCAGGTGGCCGCGGTCATGGGCGGCGACGAACGCGCCCCATTCCGGCGTTGGCGGGGCGTGATCAACGGTGGAATGCTTTGGGCATGGGCGAACTTGTCTTTGTATCCTGGTGCGCGGTGGTTTCGATCATGGCGGGTATGATACCATAGCGCGGGTGAGCCGAGGAGACTGCGGCGTGGCAAAGCGCACAACCAGAGAGGGGGAGAGTGACCGATGGCGCTGATCGAGGCGGTGCCGAATTTTTCCGAGGGGCGCAGGCCGGAGGTCGTGGCCCGCATCGTGGAGGCGATCCAGGCGCCGGGCGTGCTGCTCTTGGACGCGGGCAGCGACGTCGACCACAACCGCAGCGTGATCACCGTGGCGGGCGAACCGGCGGCCGTGCTGGAAGGGCTGTTCCGCGCGGTCTCGGTGGCGGCTGAACTGATCGATCTGTTGGCCCAGGCCGGTGTCCATCCACGGGTGGGTGCGACGGACGTGGTGCCCCTGGTGCCGTTGGAGGGGATCACGCTGGCCGAGTGTGCCGAGTTGGCGCGGCAGTTGGGGCATCGCATCGGCACGGAGCTGGCGTTGCCCGTCTATCTCTACGAGGCCGCGGCCACCCGCCCCGAGCGGCGCAACCTGGCCGACGTGCGCCGCGGCCAGTACGAAGCGCTGGTCAAAGAGATCCTTCTGCCTGACCGCCCCCGATTTCGGCCTGCGTGCAGTGGGACCGGCAGGCGGTGGTCGGGCGCGCGCGACTTCCTGGTGGCCTACAATTTCTTCCCTGGACTCGGCCGACGTGCACATCGCCCCGCGCCATCGCCAGCGCCATCCGCCAGAGCAGCGTGGGCTTCCCGGCGTCAAGGCCATCGGCCTGCTGGTGGGCGGGCGCCCAGGTCAGCGTCAATCTGGTGGACTACCGGCAGACGCCCTTGCACGTACTCAGCGAAACGGTGGACCAACTGGCGTGAGCACGGCACCACGTTCGTGGAGGCGGAGTTGATCGGCCTGCTGCCCCAGGATGGGTCCTGGCTGCGGCCGCGCATTCGTTGAAGCTGCTCGGTTTGCCGGCGACGTCGAACCGGCCATCGCGATGGCCAGTCGCAAAGCCCGACCTAGCTCAGGGGGCGTGGGGAATCAGTCACGGAGACGCTTTTCCAGCGCCGCGATGTAACGTTCCTGCGCGGCAATGTCCTGGTCACGGATTTGTTGTTCCAGCAGACTGAGCTTGTCTTCCAGAAGTTCGCGCAGTTGTTGCGCCATTCTGTATTTCACCAGTTCAGGCCGGTTGAGCGCAAACGGCGATGTGGAACTGTCCCGTCGGCGTCAACGGCTCCAGACGCATTCTGGGAGTTGAGGTGAAGATGCTCAGCACGGACATCGCGCAGAGGATGAAGCACGGAAGCCGTGCGCCAGGTCGTCTGGCGTGGGCCAATACATATGCTTGTACTGATTGCAGCGCGTACAGGCATAGACCAGATTGTCAAGATCATCGTCGCCGCCGGCTGCCAGAGACCGAAATGTCAATCGTGAGGATACCGCCGCCGACGTCTCGGAGACGCCGCAATAGCCGCAGGCATACGCGTATCTCTGGCGAATCAAGCCAGGTCGGGCATGCGGTTCCACGTCGAGGGTTTCGCTGGTCACCCGCTGTATGAGATCTGCCGCGCCATCTCGCGATCGAGTTCGCGACTGCGTACGGCGAGTTCAGCCTTGGGTTGCCGCGCGTAATGGAAGCACGCAGCGCACGTAGGTACGACAAAGTCGGCGTCAGGCGCGGCGCTCTCGTCTCTCAAATTGCCGTAAACCAGCTTCGAGAACGCTTGTTCCCCTTGCGACAAAGGCTCGTTCTTCGCCACGCGCAAATGCAACGCCCACCAGCGATCATAGTCCAAATCAGGCAGGCAACCTCACAGCAGCGATAATGCGCCAATTTCGTCGATGCCAGAAAGCGCATAACACCGGCAAATAGCCTGCCTTGCGCAACGCTCAGCCTGCATTATCGTCAAGATTGCCGATGTCGTCAACGAAACGGTTTGCGACACAGACCGCCGCTCTGTAGACGGATCGAGCGAAAATTCCTCACTTCTTTGACCGCGGGCTATACAAAATTCCGGTGCATTTTCGCTGAACCGCACCTTCGCATGATGAGCTGGAATTTTCCTTTGGACGCGACCGGCTCGGGAGTTCTATGAACGACGTACGTTCGCACAACCAGAGCGTTGCCGATGGGCCGGAACCGAATCTGACCTGGCCGTGGTCATCCTCAACTTCAATACCCGCGACCTCCTGCGCGACTGCCTGCGTTCCGTCTTCGCCCACGCGGATGGGCTGAGCGTCCAGGTCTGCGTGGTCGACAATGCCAGCACCGACGGCAGCGCCGACATGGTGGCGGGCGAATTCCCAAGCGCACCTCATTCGGCAGACGACCAACATCGGCTACAGCGTCGGGCAACAACGTGGGGCTGCGCTGGTTCGGCTTGCACGGGCGCAGCGAAGGCCCGCTCCAGCCAACGGCACCGCGCTATGCACTGCTGCTCAACCCGGACACGGTGGTGCCGCCCGCCACGTTTGCGCAGATGGTGGCCTACATGGACGCCAACCCGGCCATCGGCGTGGCCGCCCCGCGTGCGGCGCCCGGACGGCACACTGGACAAGGCCTGCCGGCGCAGCTTTCCCACGCCCCAGGTGAGCTTCTACCGCATGCTGGGCCTGAGCCGACTCTTCACGCAGTCCGCGCCAATCGCGCACAACCTGGCCTACCTGCCCGAGGACGCGGTGCACCCGGTGGATTCGGTGGTCGGTGCGTACATGCAACTGCGTCGCGAGGCGATTGCCGACGCCGGTCTGTTGGACGAGGCGTTCTTCATGTATGGCGAAGATCTGGATTGGGCCAAGCGGATCAAGGACGCCGGCTGGGAAGTCTGGCACAATGGTGCGGTGGAGATCACCCACGTCAAGGAAGCGGCCAGCAGCCAGAGCAGCAAAGCGCGCATCGATTTCTACGAAGCCATGTGGATCTTTTACCGCAAGCACTATCAGGCGGAAACCAACTGGCTGCTGGACAAGTTGATCATGTTGGGCATCGTGGGCAAGGGGTCCATGGACGTGGGCAGGCACTTGTGGCGCTTCTGTCGCAGACCCGGTGCGGCGCAACATTCGTCCCGCGCCGCGACCGCCTATGCGCCCACGCCGTTGACGCCCGATGCCAAGCAACCGGCTCGGCAGTAATTCATTCATGCGCACTGGTACGCGCTCGTCACCATGCAGCAAAGTCTGACGGACAACACAACCTACGAAGAGTACGGAGTTCGCCGCAGCCAGCGCCCTGTCTTGATGAAGCGGGCGCAATTTGCGTTTGTGGCGGTACTGGTGCTGCTGGACATTGCCTGCACCTGGGTCGCATTTTACGCTGGCTGGTGGCTGCTCGACCGTAACCCGGACGTGATCATCGGCCCCTTCCAGGAGTTCTGGCCGCTGCCCACGGTCTACACGGCGCTGCTCGTCGGCATTTCTTCTTCCAGCGCATGTACCAGCGTCGCCGGCCCGTAGGCCATCTGGACGAGTTCTTCCGCATCATCGTCGACAACATCCTGGCGCTGCTGTTCACGGTGGCCGTGCTCACGTTGGTCCTGCCCGACTTCGTCTATCACCGCACGTTGCTGCTCTATGCCTGGGTGGCCAACGTGGCCCTGTTGGCGGTGGCGCGCACCATCCATGCGCAGATTCAGTGGCAAGCTCAGGCCCACGGCATCGGCGACGACCGGGTGCTGCTGGTCGGCTCCGGCGAAGTGGGCAAGATGCTGCTGCAAAAGATCCTGACCAATCCCAAGATGGGCTATCAGGTCGTCGGCCTGGTCAGCAAGTACGAAGCGCCCATCGAAGACAGCCGGGTCACGTCGCTGGGCGCGCTGGCGGACATCCCCCACATCATCGAGCGCTACAACGTCGACGAAGTGATCATCGGCATGCCCGAGAGCAGCCACCAGGAGATCGTCAACATCATCAGCCCAGGTGGAGCGCGAAAAGGTGGCATCCGCGCCTTCCCCGACGTCTTCCAGATCATGGCCAGCGAAGTCACCATCAGCGACCTGGGCGGCCTGCCACTCCTCACCATCCGCGACGTGGCGTTGCAGGGGTGGAAAGCTCACGCTCAAGCGCAGCATGGACGTGGTGGTGAGCGCGGCGGCGCTGGTGCTCTTCAGCCCTTCATGCTGCTGACGGCGCTGCTGGTCAAGCTGGACAGCCCGGGTCCGGTCTTCTACGTGCAGGAGCGGATGGGGCTGGACGCCAAGCCCTTCGGCATGATCAAGTTCCGGTCCATGCGGCCCAATGCCGAAGACGACGGGCCGGGCTGGACCGTGGAAGACGACCCGCGCCGCACCAAGCTGGGCACGATCATGCGCCGGTTCAACATCGACGAGCTGCCCCAGTTTGTCAACGTGCTGCTGGGCGACATGAGCCTCGTCGGCCCGCGGCCCGAGCGCCCGGTCTACGTGGAACAGTTCCGTCAGAGCATCCCGCGCTACATGGACCGCCACCGCGAAAAGGCCGGCCTGACCGGCTGGGCGCAGGTCAACGGCCTGCGCGGCGACACCTCCATCGTGGAGCGCACCAAGTACGACCTCTGGTACATCGAAAATTGGTCGCTGGGACTGGACATCAAAATCCTGATTCGCACCCTGGTCCAGATGATACTCGGCACCAATCGGAATGCGTATTGACGCCATGACACTTGACCTTGGCCCCCTGGACGCATCGGACGCGGCGCTTGACCCGGTCAGCGCGCGGCGTCAACGGGTGTTGGGCATCGTCATCCAGGAATACACGAAGAACGCGCAGCCGGTGGGCAGCCACACCATCGCCAACAGCTACGAACTGGGCGTGAGCGCGGCCACCATCCGCAACGACCTGGCCGCGCTGGAACGGGACGGCCTGCTGACCCATCCGCACACCAGTGCGGGTCGCATTCCCACCGATGCGGGCTACCGTTTCTTCGTCCACCGCTTGCTCACCGACCAGGAGTTGTCGACGACCGAGCGCACCCAGATCCGGGGCGAGTTCAACCAGGTCCAGCGCGAACTGGGCCAGTTGTTGCGCACGAGCACCGCGGTGCTGGCGCGCACCTCTCAGAACGCGGCGCTGGCCATCCCGCCGCGCGCCGTGGAGAGCCGCTTCAAGCACCTGGAACTGGTGGAAATCCACGACACCAAGGTGCTGCTGGTGCTGGTCTTGCAGGAAGGCGCGGTCAAGCAACAGATTTTTGACCTGGACGCCGCCATGGGTCAAGATGAGTTGAGCCGGTTGAGCAACGAGTTGAACGCCAAGCTGCACGACGCCACGGCCGACCAGGTTGACGCGCGGTTGGACGGCCTGCCGCCCGACGGCAGCGACGCCCTGCTGATGCAACAGGTTGCCCTGCTCGTGCGCGACGTGATGCAGCGCCACGACCACCAGGCCGGCGGGGAAATCTACCGGGACGGTCTGACGCAGGTGCTGGAAGCGCCCGAGTTTGTGGAAAGCGCCAGCATGCGCAAGATCGTACGGGTCTTCGAGCACCGCTCGCTGCTGGACCAGATCATCGGCGACTACCTGGTGGACGGCGACGTGCACGTGGTCATTGCCGGCGACGGGCGCTACGACGACCTGGCCGACATCAGTCTGGTCATCGGCAGCTACGGCGTGAGCGAACGGGCCGTGGGCGTGGTCGGCGTCATGGGCCCGCTGCGCATGGCCTATGGGCGCAACATCAGCGTGGTCCGCTTTGTGGCCGGGCTGATGAGCGACATGGTACAGGATATTTACGGATACTTGCCGCACGATGCGGCCAGCAAAGAACGAAACTGAAAGACGTATGCCAGAGCAAGAAAAAGAACCCCAAACCGAACCTGAAGCCGCCGGCGAGGCCACGATCAACGAGTCTACGGTGGAGAGCGCAGCGGCGGAGAACGAAGCGGCCACTTCAATCGCGGCCGAAGAAGAGACAGCCGCTGCTGCGGAAGGCGACGCCGGTCCAACCATGGACGAAGTCATCGCGGCGCTGGAAGCGGAGCTGACCGAGGTCAAGGCTGCGGCCGCGGCCCAGACCGACCAATTGCAGCGGCTCGCTGCCGAGTTCCAAAACAGCAAACGCCGCCAGGAGAAGCAGTTGGGCGACGCCATCGACCGGGCCGGCAGTCACATCATCCAGCAACTGCTGCCCGTGATCGATGACTTCGACCTGGCCTTCGGCAATCTCCCCGCGGAGTTGACCGACGAAGAGTCAGGCTGGGTCGACGGTTTCCGCCAGATCCAGAAGAAGCTGGTCAACATTCTCACCGAGCAGGGCCTGACGCCCATCCGTGCCGAGGGGGAATTTGACCCGAATCTGCACGAAGCCATCACCAGCGAGCCGCACGACGACATCGAGAGCGGCCACATCATCCAGACGCTGCGTGCCGGCTACGAGTACAAGGGCCGTGTGCTGCGGCCCGCCATGGTGCGCGTGGCCAGTTGACCCGCGCCCGCGCTGAGGGCACATGACCACCATCCACGCCACGCCCGGTGCGTTGAGCGACGACCCGGCCAGCGGCATCCGTCCATTCGATATCGGCCGCGATCTGCGCCCCGTGGCGGAACTGATCGCGGAGGCGTTTGCCAGCGAACTGGACCCGCGGGGCAATGCGGCCCTGCGCGAGATGCGCGTCATGAGCCACATGGGCGGCTTTCTCAAGCTGCTCAACCGCACCACCGGCGATTTCAACGACGTCTTCAACGGCTTCGTCTGGGTGGAAGACGGGCGGGTGGTGGGCAACGTCACCGTGCAGCGGGCGGACCGCTACGCCAGCCGCTGGCAGATCGCCAACGTGGCGGTCGCGCCGGCCTACCGGGGCCGCGGCATCGCCCGACGCTTGATGGACCGGGCCATCGGCTACATCCAGGAAGGCGGCGGGCGCTGGGCCGTCCTGCAGGTGTACGCGGCCAACCGCGCGGCGCGTACCCTCTACGACAAGATGAACTTCGAGTACGTAGGCGGCCACGCCGACCTTCGCCTGGAGTCGGTGCCGTCTCACCGTGTGCTGGCGACCATGGACGAGGATGTGCCCAATTTCTACACCTTCGGCGCGGGCCACTGGCAGGAGTTGTACGAACTGGCCAACCACCAGTTGAGCGCGCAGGCCCAGTGGTGGCGCGGCATCCGCCGCAACGACTACCAGATCACGCTGGAGCAGCAGGTCGGCGAATGGTTCGCAGGCGCTGGGCCGGCGGCGCGTCTACCGGGGCTGCATCCAGGTGAGCCGGCGCTTTGAAGCCGCCATCGTCCTCACCGCGCAGCGCTGGGCGGGCGAGCACCAGGTACGCCTGTGGGCGCGGCCGGAGAATTTCGGCCAGTTCGAAGCGCCGTTGCTGCGCTGGGCGCTGGTCACATTGGACGAGTATCCCCGCTTCCCGGTGACGCTGGAACTCAACACCGAGCACACCCAAGCCATGGACGGCTCAAGCCCTGGGCTTCAGGTCACGCACGCTTCTGACCATGCGCAAGCCGGTCCAGCCGCAAGCGATCACGGGCTAAAGCCGGAACGCCCACCAAGTCACAGCGACCCAAGACAATCCCATGCAGACACGCTTTCTCCACTTTGCCGACGTCCATCTCGGCTTTCGGCAGTACAATCAGAGCGAACGCTACAACGATTTCGCCCGGGCCTACCTGGCGGTGATCCAGGCGGCCATCGACGCCCAGGTCGACTTCGTGATCTCCGGCGGGTGATCTCTTTGAAAAGCGCAGCATCGACGCTTCACGCTCAACCAGGCCATGCGCGGGCTGGAGCGGCTGGCCGAAGCCGGCATCCCCGTCATCGCGGTGGAGGGCAACCACGAGCGCGCCTACTACGACGAACAGGTCGGCTGGCTGCGCTTCCTGGCCCTGCGCGACCTGCTCATCCTGCTCCACCCCACCTTCCACGAGGGCAAGCTCCAACTTGCACCCTACACCCGCCGGACCGGCGCGTACATCGACCCCGCACCGGGCGTGCGCGTCTACGGCATGGGCTGGATGGGATCGGCCACGGCCCAGAATCTGGAACGCTACGCCGACGCCCTGGCCGGCGCGCCGCGTGACGGTATCGAATACGCCGTCTTCGTCAGCCATGCGGGTGTGGAAGGCGTGCTCGACGGCGCGTCGGGCGGGCTCTCCATGCGCCAGTGGTCGGTGATCAAGCCGCACGTGGACTATCTCGCGCTGGGCCATATCCACAAGCCCTATGAGTTCGACGATTGGGTCTACAACCCGGGCAGCCCGGAGACATGCAGCGTGGCCGAGGCCGAGTGGCCCGAGCGGGGCTACTATCTGGTGGAGGTGGACACGGCGGTCGCTGACGACGCGCCGCGCCACACCGTCCACTTGCACGCCAATCCCCGCCGCCGTTTCGTGCGCCTGCGCCTGCAAGTGGACCACCTGGCCACGCCCGACGCGCTCCTGGCCGCCTGCGAGAGCCATCTGCGCGACGAGGCCAAGCGACGCAAGCTTGATCGCCTGGACACGCAGGATCGGCCCGTGGTCGAACTGCAACTGACCGGCGTGCTGCCCTTCGACCGCAAGGCGCTGGACATGGCGGCCATTGAGGCGCTGGTGGTCGACTGCTGCGCCCCGCTCCACGCGCTGGTCAAGAACATGACCCGCGCCGTGGAGTTCGGCATCGACGTGGACGACCGGGCCGGCCGCCGCGAGTTGGAGACCGGCGTCATCGACGACCTGCTCAGCCGGGACGCGCGCTACCGCGCGCACAGCGCCGAGTGGACGCAGGTGGCACTCACCCTCAAGCACCTGGCCCTGGACGGCGCGGACGGCGACGCCATCATCGACGAACTGGCGGCGCGCATGGATGCCATGGACGCAGTCCCCACCGACGAGAGTTGACCCCGACCATGCAGATTCTCTCCCTGACGCTGGAAGACATCAAGAGCTACGACCGGGCCGCCATCGAGTTCACGCCGGGCACCAACGCCATCGTGGGCCAGAACGGCGCGGGCAAGAGCACCATCCTGGAAGCCATCGGCTTCGCCCTCTTCGACACGCTGCCCTACAAACAGGCCGACTTCGTGCGCGAGGGCGTCAAGACGGGGACCGTCACCGTGCGCTTTCGCAGCAGCCACGACGACCGTCCCTACGACGTGGTGCGCAAGTGCGGCGGCAGCAGTCTCTACTACGCGTTCGACCCCGAAACCGAGACCCGCGTTGTCGAAGGCAAGGCCGATATGGTGCGCTTCCTGCGCATGCATCTGGGCGCGGATGTCAACGCCGACCTGGAGCGACTCTTCCGCGATGCGGTGGGCGTGCTCCAGGGGACGCTGACCGCCGCGTTTCTCGACGTGGCCAGCCGGCGCGTCACGACCTTTGACCCGCTGCTTCAGGTCCACGACTACGACACCGCGTGGACGCGCCTGCGCGAGCCGGTGCGCACCCTGCCAGGCGTGCAGGCGCTGGACGTGGAACTGGCCGGATTACGCGCGGCTGGAACAATTGCCGGCGCTGGAGGAAGGCGTGGCCGCGTGCCGCAGAGTTGACGGCCAAGCAGACCCAGGCCACTCAGATCGAGCAAGAACGACCGAGGTCAGAGCCACGCTGGCCATCATGGACGCGGCCGCGCAGCGGTCAACAGCTTGACACGTGCCGCCGATCCGCGCCGCCGGCGGACTGCGCCCGGGCGGGCGAACGACAGCCGACGCCGAGCAGGCCCTGGCCGAGGCAAGGAGGCGGCCGTATTGGTGGCCGCGCATCAGGCCGGTTTCGACGCCTACGCCGCGGCCCAGGCCGAGAAAACAGGGCATTGGATGCGCAGGTCGGCACGCGCCCAATGGCAGCAACAGCGCGCCACATTGGAGACCACCCTGGCCCGGCTCCAGGCCGAAATGGCCGGCGTCGAGCAGGCGCAAGGTGACGTAAGCGGCCAAGGCAGACGTAGCCGCGCTCACCGCGCCGGCCGCGCGGCAGGAGGAGTTGACACGTGCACTGACCGCCGCGCGTGCCCAGGCCGCCCAGCGCGACGCCGTGGCCCAGGAGGCGACGCGCACCGAGCAGGAGTTGGCCCGCCTCACCAAGCGCCGGCAGGAATTGGCCACGGCGCAGTGAAGTACCGGTTGGACCAGGAGCACCAGGCCACGGAGGAGTCCATCACCGCGTTGCAGGCGACCATCGAGGACAAAGTGGGCGTGCAGCAGACGCTGAAGGCCCAGGCCGACGCGGTCACCAAGCAGAACGCCGAACTCAAGGAGACGGACCAGGGCACCTGCCCCGTGTGCGAGCAGCCGCTCACGCCCGCGCACCGGACGGCGATGCTGGAACGCAACGAGTCCCGCCTGGCGACCATGCGCGCCGACTATCGCGCCGCCCGGGACGAGGTGGACGCGGCGCGCGCCAAGTTGAAGGAAGCCCAAGCTGCTCTGACCAAGCTCAGCGAGCAACAGCGCCGGTTGCCGCGCCCAGGAGGATCGACAGGTCGACACGTCGATCCAGGCGCAGGAGATAACGCTGACCACGTTGCAGACGCGGCTGGATGCCCTGGCGACCGCGGCCGAACAGGTGGCCACGTTGGACGCCGAGTTGCAGACCTTGGGCGATCCGGCGCGCAAGCTGGCCGTCGCCCAGGCCACGGCGCAACGGGAAGCGGCGTTGGCCAAGCAGCACGACGAACTAGCCACGCAGCGGGAGTCGGTGCAGGCGAACTGGCCAGGTCGACAGCGCGCTGGCGGACTTCGCCGACCTGGACGCGCAGCTCGAAACTGTGGCCGCGACCTTGCGCGACCACGAAAGCGCGTACCAGACCGTGCTCAGCAACCGCCGGCTGACCGAGACGCTGCCGGCGCGGGAAGAAGCCGTGGCCCACTTGCCGGGACGAAGTCACCGCGGCCGCGCAGGCGCAAGCCGCAGCGCAGCAGGCGCTCCAGGAAGCCAAGGCCGCGTACGACGAAGACGCGCATCTGGCAGCCAAGGCCCAGGAGATGCAACAGCGCAGCGGTGACGCGCTCAAAACCGAACTGCGGCTCTTGGGCGAACAGAATGCGCGACAAAGCCGCCATCGGACAACTGCGTTCCGTGCAGGCGACGCTGACGACGCAGGAAGCCGCGCCCGTAGCACCGCGGATCAGGCCGAGGTGCTGGAGCATCTGCGTGGCGTGCTCAGGCAGGCGGGGCCGTATGTGCGGCGCATGGTCATCCAGCGCATCAGCACCGAGGCGGCGCAGATCTTCGGCGATCTCATGCAGGACCACCGCGTCATCTGGCGTGGGCGAGGACTACGAGATTACGCTGGACGCGTGAACGGGAACGCACGCCAGTTTGCCAGTTGTCCGGCGGCGAGCAGATGAAGCGCGGCCTTGGCCGTACGCCTGGCTTGCTCCACGCCATGAGCAACATCGACGTCGCCTTCTTCGACGAGCCAACCAGCAACCTGGACGAGGCCCGTCGCGGCGCGCTGGCCCAGCAGATCACCCAAAACCACGGCCTGCGCCAGCTCTTCGTCATCAGCCATGACGACACCTTCGAACAGGCGACGGAGAATTTGATTCAGATTCGGGTGGCGCAGGTCAACGGCGTGAGTGAAGTACAAGATTGAAGATTGAAGATTAGATTGGGTGCTCGACCAGGCGCCGTCCAGAGAAGCGACCACTGATCGATAATCTTCACTCTTCATTCTTCAATCTTGTCCTTTGAGCATGATCCAATAGGGCATAAATCCATAGTACCAGGCGAGGAAGCGCGGCGAGGCGAAGGCGCTGGAGCCCGTCTTGGCAGCCGCGCAGGGTGAAGAAGCGACGGCGGAATTCGCGCAGAGGTTGCAGGACGAAGTTGTGCGGCCGGGGGCGGATGCCGCGGCTGCGCAGGATGCGCGCTTCATAGGCGGCGTAGAAGCGCTGCTTGGCGTGAAACTGGGGCCAGTTGGTGTAGTTGATGTGGATGAAGGGGTGGTCGAGCTGCCCCTCCGCGCCGTCAACGCGACAATTTCGTGGACCTCGCGTTCGGCCACGTAGCGGGCCGCGTCCCGCCGCAGCAGGCGCAACTGGGCATCGGGATAGTAGCCGCCGCCGCGCATCTCGTGGCCGACGATGAAGTTGCGCCGGGGAATCCAGTAGCCCACGGCGTCATCCGTGGCGATGCGCTGGCGGATCTCGCGCCCATGCCGGGCGTGGCCGCGCTCGTCCACATCCACAAAGAGAAGCCACGTCGCGTTGAGCGTGTCCAGCGGCCTGCCGTTGCGCGGCGTAGTTGTCGAAGGGGCGCATGACCACCTGCGCGCCGGCCGCCTGGGCTACGGCAACGGTGGCATCCGTGCTGCCCGAATCACGACCACGGCGTCGGTCCAATCGCGCAGGCCGGCGATGCGCGCCGACGTTGTGTGCTTCGTTCTTGGTGAGGATGACGGCAATCAGGTGCGCACCGTTTTCGACCATCAGAACGCGCTCACAGTCTTGTAGGCCGCCAATTCCCGGCCCAATGCCGTGCCGTCCAGTTCGCCGTGGGCGAAACGGCGGCACGCCTGCGCCTTGACGGCCAGGCTAAGACGCACGAGCAGGCGCGTCAGTTGCAGGTGGCCCGGCGAGGAAACGGTCGACGTGTTTGGTGTAGAAGCAGAGCAGCTGCGCCAGAGACGTTCGAACGACGTCCACGGCGTCTGGCGACTGCTGCGCCCTTCGAAGTGGATCACATGAGCGGGAAACGCCAGGATCGTCCAGCCAACGTCGTGCATGCGCAGGCACCAGTCCATCTCTTCACAGTACATGAAGTAGCCGTCGTCAACCCGCCGACCTGCCGGATGGCGGCGAGCGCACGAGCATGGCGGCGCCCAGCACGAAGTCGACCAGGAAAGGCCGTGTCACCCCTCCACTGCGCCAGGGATAGCGCCCGTTGAGCCGGCTGTCGTGCAGACGATGCGCCACGCACGCCGGTGAGCGGGAAGAGTCGATGAGCAGTTGAGCCGCGGTGGGAAAGTGCGACGCACCGTGCTGAAAGCGGCCGTCGCCGTAGGTGAAGTGCGCACCGACCACGCCGGCACGTGGGTGTTCATCCAGCGTGGCGGTCAGGCGCGCCAGCGCATCCGAGCGAGCTCCGTGTCGGGATTGAGCAGCAGAACAGCGTCAGGCGCGGGCAGCGGGTCGAGCAACGGGAAGTCGACGGCGGGCTTGTCCACGGGGAAGCCCAGCAGATGGAGGGCCAGGTTGTTGCCGCCGGTGAAGCCCAGATTCGTGTCCAGCGCCAGCAGGTGGACGTCGAAAACCGGCGCGCGACCGCTACCGGCGCTGTCGTCCACACTGGCGTTATCGACGACGATGATGTCGACGGCGAGATCAGGCGCCGTGGCCGCGGCGATCTGCACTGCGCAGGCAGGTGCGCAGGAGGTCACGGACGTTGTAGGAGACGATAACGACGGCGAGGTGTGTCATTGGGTGCGTCAGTTGCATGAATTCCACGAATCCGAGATGGATTCAATCTTCAGGTGCGTCTGCACGGTTCTGTTGAATGAATTCAACAGCTATGTTGCGAAACGTGTTGAAACACGTTGGGCATGGGACGAATACCGACGGTCAACGAACGTTTTTGCAATGTAACCGTGGAATTCATTCCACGGATCAGGTATGACACGAACACATGCCCGCGCCGAGTGTTCGCGCCCTGAAGCTTCAGTCTTCAATCGCCTCTGCTTTACGGCGCCCCCACATCCACCAGATCGGGTCGATGTAGTTGTTCTCCACGCCCACAAATTCATGGATGAGGCCGCCCCACCAGAAGTTGGTGCCGATGGGCGGCTCTTCGTCCATGACGATGCAGCCGCTGACCTCGCCCGATTTGCCCGGCAGCAGATACCACTGCTCGCGCCCGTCGATGAGGCGCATCTCCAGGTCTTCCGGGCGGCCGGCCCAACGATACGGGAAGTCGATGCCGGTGGTGTCGTAGTTGATGCCGAAGCGCCACACACCGGCCTGTTGAAACCATTCCTCGTTGCCCTGGGACGCCAGCGTGTTGTAGTTCTCTGTGAACTGGTACTCCTGGCCCGGCCACGGCCGGTGGTGCGAATGGGCACCGTGCCCTCGTTGGTGACGATGGCGAGAAGCAAAGTTTGTCACCCAGCGGCGCTAACCGCGGTTCATCTCCCTCTGCCAGTTGATTTCACCCTGAGCCACGTCGGCACGGCTTGCCGCCCTCGGCAATGGTCAACTCCCGGGTGGCCGCACGGCGTTGCCGGAGCGGTCGCGCGCCTCGCCCACGATGGCGTACGTGCCGTCGGGCGGCGGCTCCGCGTTCAGGTCGACGCCCCCTTCGGCGGTACTCGTGATAGCCCCGTTCCTCGCTCGGCCACGCCTGGCTCTTCGGGAATGAAGTAGCGCACGTCCGGCTCGGCCGGTCGATGAGATAGACCAGCACCTCGTCCACATCCTTGGTCAGGTAGTAGCTGATGCTGACCCAGTCGTCGCGTAGACCGTCCTGGTTGGGCCGGAACACGTCGGGGACCACGGCGAAGTTGTGCAGCTCGGGCACTTCCGAGTCCCCGTTCTCAACTGCGCGCGGCCCGGGCAGTCTCGGTGACGCCGTCGTCGTCAGTCGCTTCGATGGTCCACGTGTACTCGCCGTCAGGCAGCACACGGCTCGGGATCTCCTGGGTGCCGCCGGCGGTCTCCACCACCTGTGGTTCATCAGCCACGCCGCCCCACTGCACGTTGTAGTCGCCGTTGGCTTCGATCGACGGAGCCTGCGAAAGTAGAAACGATTGCCCGCGGCGTCGTCAGAAGTAGATGCTCACCATGGCCGGACGGCGCAAGCTGTAGAAGATATCGGTGACGTCGGTGTCGCCGTCGGCGTTGGTGAAATCAACGTGGGCGTGACGCCTGCACGTCGTAGAGCACCGGGCCGGCGCTGAACTCCAACTGGCCGCAGCCGGCCAGCAGGAAGACGGCGATCACCACGATCCAGAGCACCTGGCACCACGGGATGCCCCCGCCGCCGCACAATCCACTGGAGCAGGTCGGGCCCGCGACAACTTTCATCGTCTGCCGGCCGGCCGGCCGAGGATTGCGCCTGCGGCCTCAATTTCGCTGTCAAACTCGGTAAAGTCGTGTGTCTATTCATGGCGCGTCAGTCTAGCAGATTTGGCCGTGGCCGCCCAAAGCAGCACCGAATGAATTCGGCGCGGCTACGACAAACGTGCTCAAGCACGTTGTGGCAGCGTCAACAGGCTTCCAGCCTGTTTCCCGTGGCGAGCGACGGTTTCAACCGTTGCCTGTGCCCGACACCGCCGGTTCAACCGCCCCTTCGCAGTTCAATCGATCACCACATCCCAGCCGGCCCGACGGCCAGCGTATCCGTCCCATCGACCAGGGGCAGTGGACGCCGCGGCTGTGCGGCTGCGCTCACCTGCAACCGGAACGCGTGTGGCCCCCGCCTGCGGTTGCGGGCCGAGCCATCTGTCGCAGCCAGATAGGTTACGCCGGTGCGGCCGGGCGACCAGCGAGGTGGGGTAGACATAGCCCGCCAACCAGCGCGGCGGCTTGGCGCAGCCACCATGTTGCCGGCCGCATCCAGCGTGGTCACCGCCACGGAGAGATCGGCGTCCGCGCCGCCGGGTAGCAATTGCCAGAAAGAGCAGCAGGTCGCCGTTGTCCAGCGAGTTGTAGCCCACCAAGCGCACCGCATCGCGCCGAAGGCCACGTCCAGCGGCACCTCGATGGGCGGCGCATCGGGAATCCGGTTGGTCTTGAGCTGGGAGAAGCAGCGCAGATCCAGTGCCCCAGTACCGGGAGTCCATTCCCTTCTCACGCCCCGCCAACTCCAGCTGGGCAGGCACCACGTGCATGGGATCGACCACGTCGTCCTGCCAGCCGACCAGCCATGCGCCCGGGCGGTCGGAGAGCGGGTCCAGCGCCGCGCGCAGTGGTCCGGCCGTGTCCGCAAAGTCGAGCACTGCGTCCACGTCCAGCACATCGATGGCGGGCAGGCGCACCACCGGCAAGTCCGGCGCGTAGTAGTGCCACACCGGCCACGCATGGCCGCTCACCAAAGCGATCCGCCTCCTCCGGCCCCACGCGTACGCGGATCCGCCGTCAACTCCGCCACTGGTCCTTGCGAAGGCGGGATCGACGAACCAGTTGCGCAGGGAAAAGAGGGCGCGGAGAGGAGGAGGAAGGAGGGCAAGTGCGGCAATTAAAGATTGAAGATTGAAGATTGGGTTGCGGCCGCGTGAAACGACTGGGTGATGATGCGCCCACGGGATCGGGCAGAATTCGCAACATCCGCATTCGTCAGGCCTCGTCCTCCCCAAATCTTCAATCTTCAATCTTGTCCTTGTTATCCCCACTCCCACACCACCACCAACCCTGGCTTAAGGGCGGCCATGACGTAGCGCGGGTTGGTGCAGGGAGCAAAGGCAGTCAGCGCCAACGTGGCTGCGCGACGGGATCAACAGCCAGGTCAGGCCGTAGAGCAACGTGCGGCGCCCGGCGGGACCGGCGCCCGGGGCGCGCCGGCCAGCACCGTCACCAGGGCGAAGCCGAGCAGGAGCCAGAGCGCCGTGGCCCCTGCGCGCATGGTTTCGCCGCTGGTGAAGCTGATGAGCACATGGCGCAGCGCCTCGTTGAGCTTGAGTCGCCCCTGCCAGTAGCTGTTGTCCACGGCCAGCCGCCGCATCACCCACAGCCGGCGCATACCCCCACCAGCACCAACATTCGCCGGCGCAAACCCTCGCACACGTCGCACACCGTCCGCCCCTCGCCCCCGCCCCTCGCCACATCGCCTGCGTACGCCACGCCCAGCGCCAGCAACAAAGGCGCGAAATAGTGGTGTAGACTGCCGCCAGCGCGGTGATGACGTAGAAGACCAGCGTGCGTCGTTCGTCGGGGCGGTCGGCATGGCGCACGGTCAGGTAACCGGCCAGCACGGCCAGCGCAGTGAGCATGGCGTACATACTTCCTGGCTGTAGTAGATCAGCAGCGGGTGCACGGCCGCCAGCAGCACCGTGACCACGGCCGCGGCCGGTCGCCGCGTCAGACGCAGGGTGACCGCGCCGAGCAGCGGCAGCACGAGCAGCCCCCACCACGCGGCCAGGAAGCGCAGGCTCCACTCGCTCCAGCTGGCAAGACGACCCCAGAACGCCACGGTCAAATAGTAGAGCGGCGGCTGGATGTCGTCGGCCGTCCACGCGATGGCGTCCGCCGGCGTCATCTGCGCCACCCACGCGGTGACGCCCTCATCGTACCAGAGGCTCTGTGCGTCCAACCGAAAGACGCGCAGCGCGAAGCCGGCCAGGAGCAGACCCAGCAAGAGTAATCGAATGGGCGTCGAACGATGCAGTGCGGACATGGTCACCTACGGCGCCTCGTGGAGCGGGTCGTCGGCAACCACCGGTGCACCGTGCGGCGCCGCGGGCACGAACAGCGCGGCCAGCCCCGCCATGACCACCTCGCCCAGCGTCGTCCACAGGCGCATGGCCAGGGCGATGGCCGTGGCCACGCCGCCGGTCATGATGGGCGCGAGGAGCACGTAGAACGCGCCCTCGCGCACGCCGAAGCCGCTGGGCGTGATGAAGCTCAGGAAGCCGATGGCGTAGGCAATGGGGTAGGAAAAGAGCAGATGCGGCAGCAGCCGCAACATGTCGGCGGCCGAATCGTCGCTCAGGGCGAAGGCCAGCGCAGCGAAGGATGCGCCCCACAGCAGCCAGTTGAGCGCCGCCACCACGAGCAACCCCAGCAACCGCGCCGTCGTCAGTCGCGTCGCCAGCGGGGAGCGCCCCAGCTTGGCCAGCGCCCAGTTGATCATGTCGATGAGCCACTGGGGCCGCGCCAGAAAGAGCAGCGCAGGCAGCATGGCCGCGGCAATGATCCACGGCGTCCACGCGGCCAGGAAGTCGGTGAAGAGGCCCAGGTTGCCCGTCAAGATGAGGTAGAGCGCGGTGAGCGGCGCCACCGCCAGCAAAATGACGGCCTGGTAGAGCACCACGCCGGTGATGGTCGCCTCTGCCGGCACGCCCCACCGCTGGGCCTGGATGGTCATGCTCAGGGGCTGCCAGATGTTGCCGGGGATGTAGCGCACCACCGCGCTGAGAAACCAGATGCGCACGGCCGGGACGAAGGGCAGCCCCGCGCCCACGGCATGGAGCAAGGAGCGCCAGATGCCGATTTCCATGGCCCAGCTCGCCAACAACAAGAGGGCCGACACCAGCAGCCAGCCGGGACGCAGCGTCCACGGATAAGCGCGCAACTCCTGCCATTGGGTCGCCAACAGCAGGCCGACGAAGATCAGCGCGATGACCACCAGCGCCGGCTGGAGGAGACGCAGCATGCGACGCGCGTTCATACGGGCAGGGTCCCGCCGTTGCGGACGCGTGTCACGTGGCTCGATCCGGTTGTGGAGATGAATGTCATCGTCTGCCTCGAAAAATCGCTCGCGGGAGGTGCATCATGACCCGTTCCTGCTAACGTTCCAGGCGTCACTCAGGTTCGCGTCATGCCCCGGCATACGAC
Source organism: Caldilineaceae bacterium (assembly GCA_041391205.1). Classification (GTDB taxonomy): domain Bacteria; phylum Chloroflexota; class Anaerolineae; order Caldilineales; family Caldilineaceae; genus JAWKOK01. Next base: position 24,383 of record JAWKOK010000028.1, on the reverse strand, counting down.
AGGCCACTGTAGCACGAAGCGGTCGATTTGGCGAATGATCGGGCGCGGTCTGCACCGTGCGTCAGTTGTTGAAACATTCGCCCAAATGTTAGCATGACCGCGCCGGGTCGCATATGCAATCCATCACCTGTACCCGGATCTCCCGTAGCCGAAAGGAACCCTTCGTGAAACGCCCACGCCTGCGCCACATCTCCTCTGCCGAGCGCCCGCGCCGCAACGCGTCGACGTTCGCGGCGGCCGCGCTGCGCATCGTCACGGCGCTGGGGATTGTGCTCGTCTCCGCACTGCCTGCGAGCCTTACGGACGCGGCCGTGCTTCCCCAAGACGCCGTCGTCCAGTCCAGAACCGCCACCGTCGACGCCGTGCGTCTCAACGGACCGGCGCGTGGCTTTGTGGACGAGAAATACCGGGTCACGGCGCTGCTTGAGCCCAAAGACGCAGTGGACACGACCACCTTTGTCTGGTCACCGGCGCCGATCAAGGGGCAGGGCACCGTGCAGGCGCTCTACCGCTGGTCCACGCCGGGCAAGCACGCGGTGAAAGTGACCGCCACCGACCAGACCGGCGCCGTCCACGAAGCCGACATGCAGATCGACGTGGTCGTCCCGGAGACCACCCCCGCCACCGCGGCCGCCATCCGCGTGGCGTCCGCGACGGTCCCAGTCGGCGCGCCGTTGACGGCCGGCCTGATCATCACGCCCACGGCGGCCGCCAATGTGTCGATCATCTGGTCGCCCTTCCCCGACGACGGACAGGGCAAGCGCACGGCGACCTTTACGTGGACCACCGCCGGACCCAAGGAAATTGACGTTGCCGTCATCAATCCCGACGGGACGACCACCGAGGCCCGGGCCACGGTGGAGGTGACGCCGCACAGCCCAAGCGCCGGCGGCAACACGGTCTTCCTGCCGTTCCTGGCGCACGCCCGCGGCGTGACGGGCGCGCAAGCCGCCGCACCCGCGATCATCGGCGGGCGCGAGGCCGTGCCCGGCGCATGGCCGTGGCAGGCGGCGCTGCTCTTCGACCCCGACAACGGGCGCTCCCAGTTCTGCGGCGGCGCGCTCATCGACCCCACCTGGGTGCTCACAGCGGCCCACTGCGTGGTCGACTGGAATGCCGCCACCACACTCTACGTCCTCGTCGGCCGCCACGATCTGACCAGCAGCGCCGGAAGCGTCGTGGCCGTGACGCGCATCCTCGTCCACCCGCAGTACAACGACGGGAACAGCGACGCCGACATTGCGCTGCTGCAACTGGCGCGCCCGCTGGCAGACACGACCGTCTCGCTGGCGCCCGTTCCCGTTGCCACAGGCGACACGGCCACAGTCATCGGCTGGGGTACCACGGCCGAGGGCGTCTCATCCTCGGCCTCCGACGTGCTCATGCAGGTCGACGTGCCCATTGTCAGCACGGCAGCGTGTGTGGCCAGCTACGGCGGGAGCATCACTGCCAACATGCTCTGCGCCGGCCGCGGCGGTGCAGACTCGTGCCAGGGCGACAGCGGCGGCCCGTTGATGGTGCCCTCCACTGCGCCCGGTGGCTGGACCCAGATCGGCGTGGTGAGTTGGGGCAACGGCTGCGGACGCGCTGATTTCCCCGGCGTCTACGCGCGCGTCGTTCCGTTCGTCGACTGGATCGCGCAACAGACGGGCCAGACCAGCGGTACGCCCGACGCATACGAACCGGACGACACCCGCGCCACGGCACGAGTCATCGACGTGGGCGCGAGCCAGGTCCACACGCTCCACGTGGCAGGTGACGTGGACTGGCTCCAGTTCACCGTGCCGACGACGGGCAGCTATGTCGTGGAAACGTCCAATCTCGGGGCCAACGCCGACACGCAACTGGCGCTCTTTGACGCTACGGGCGCGCTGTTGGCCGAGGACGACGACGGCGGCGCCGGCTTTGCTTCGCGCCTGGAATTCACCGGTGACGCGGCGGCCGACTACTTTGCCCGCGTCACCCATGCGCGCGCCGGCGCCGGCGGTGCCGCCACCGACTACACGGTGAGCGTGCGCCGGCAGCCGGGCAGCGATGCCGACAAGTACGAACCGGACAACGACGCGGCCGCCGCCCCGACCATTGCCACCGACGGCACGGCGCAAACCCACAACTTCCATGTGACCCGGGACGCCGACTGGGTGCGTTTCACAGCGCAGGCCGGCACGACGTACGCGATTGAGACCGCCAACCTGGGCGCGGACGCCGACCCCTTCATGGAGTTATACGACGCGCGCTTGAGCCAGATCGCCGTGGATGACGACGGCGGCGACGGACTGGCCGCACGGCTGGCCTTCGCCGCGGCGACCGGCGGCGTCTACTTCGTGCGTGTGACCAACTACGACGAGAACGCCTTCGGACCGGCAACCCAATACGACCTGCGCATCACCGCGGGCGCGTCCCCCGGCGGAACCGCGCCCGATGCGTTCGAGCCGGACAATGTCGCCGCCGACGCGACGGACATCGCACCCGACGGCACGCCCCAGCGCCACACGTTCCACGTGCCCGGCGACGTGGACTACATCCGCTTTGCCGCCACCGCCGGCACGACCTACGTCATCGCCACGGCCAATCTGGGCGCGGCCGGCGACACCGTCATCGCGCTCTATGACAGTGCGCTCAACCTCGTAGCCGAGGACGATGACGGCGGTGACAACGCGGCCTCACGCATCGAGTTCGTGGCCGCGGCGACCCAGACATATTCCTTGAGTATCCGCGACTATAACCCGACCGCATACGGCGCGCGACGGAGTACGACGTCAGCGTGACGGCGCTGGGCGCCCCGCCGCGGGCGACGCCTACGAACCGGACGACACGCCCGTGACGGCTCTTCCATCGCCGGCGACGGCGCGCCAAGCCCACGATTTCCACGTGGCCGGCGACCAGGACTGGGGCTCGCTTTGTGGCCCAACCCGGCTACCGCACGTCATCGAGACGGTGGACCTGGGCCCGGACGGCGACACGGTGCTCCAGCTCTTCAACGCGGCGCAGGCGGAACTGGCGACCAACGACGATGGCGGCGAAGGACTGGCGTCCCGGCTCGAATATGCCCCGGCGGGCAGCGAAACGCTCTACGTGCGGGTCACGCACTGCGCAGCCGCGGCCGGAGCCGACACTCGCTACGACCTGCGTGTGACCCCGGTGAATCCGGGCGGCGAGCGCGCACGAGCCGGATGACACCACGGCCCAGGCGTCGACCATCGCCGCTGACGGCAGCCTCAGGCCCACACCTTCCACCAGCCCGGCGATGTGGACTGGATCCGGTTTGCGGGCACAGCCGGTCAACAGTACGTCATTGCCACGGCCAACCTCGGCCCGGCGACGGACACGGTCATCCAGCTCTATGACGCCGACGGCAACTGGCTCCGGTCCAGCGATGACGACGGCGAGGGCTGGCCTCCCGCATCGTCTTCGTGCCCCCTGCGGATGGGACGTTCTACTGCGCATCGCCGGCTATGATCCCGCCGTCTTCGGCGACGACGTGAGCTACGCCGTCAGCGTGGCCGCCGCCGCGCCCGGCAACGTCATCCTGGACCCGAGCTTCGAGGAGGAGCCGTCGGCCTGGGACGAGGTGTCGCTCCAGGGCTATGGCCTCATCTACGCCGCGGCGATCTGCCCTCCGCGTCGGCGCAGGACGGCGCACGCGCTGTCTGGCTCGGCGGCATCGACGATGAAGTCTCGTATGTGCGCCAGGAAGTCACGGTGCCGCGGCCGCGCCGTATTCTGCACTACTACCGCTGGATTGCATCCGAGGATGCCTGCGGCTACGACTTCGGTGGCGTGGGCGTCAACGGCTACTGGCTCATGGACTATACCCTCTGCACTGCGACCAACACGGTCGGCTGGGAAGAGGTTTCCGCGGATCTGCGCGCCTATGCCGGCCAGACCATTCTGCTGGATCTCGTGGCGACCACCGACGGCGAAGGCATCAGCAACTTGCTGGTGGACAATCTCTGGTTCGCCAGTGGCCCGGTCACGGCCGCCGCCGGCACCGCAGAAGGCACAATCGGCGGCGCCCCGGTCGCGTTGACCGGCAAGGATGCGCTCGACTGTCGCGCCCGCGGGCAAGGTGAACCGGTGTCCCCCACTTGAGCGGCGGCACGTTACGATTGACACCGACCCGTACCCGTGTTAGATGCGGACAGATTCAACGTTCTCGGCCGACCGGGCCACCTGCTTTGCCGCATCTGTTCGTAAGTGGAGACGACATGTACCGACACAATGGAGCCACCTCCCTCATACCGTACCGGAGCGTTTATTGGGTTTGGACCACCCTGCCGACGCCATGCGTTGAGTCATTTTGATCCGATCACCAGCGGCCACGTGCTCTCGTACGTGGCCGCTTTTTTGTTGGCATGGGGAACCGCCGGCACGATGCGCGGCTGGCCGTTCCCGCCGCAGAACCAGTCGCCACGTGCACCACGCCCGCCCCGCGCACAGGAGTAGCGACTTTTATGCTGTTACGAGTTGACGACATTACCAAAGCTTACGGCGACAACCAGGTGCTCAACGGCGTCTCGTTCAGCTTGGACGCGGGCCGCATTCTGGGCCTGGTCGGGGCCAACGGCGTGGGCAAATCCACGCTGCTGCGCATCATCGTGGGCGACGAGGAGGCCGACGGCGGCACCGTGCACCTGGGACCCGGCGTGGAGATCGGCTATCTGGCCCAGGCGTTGCAGGACGCGGCGCACGGCACCGTGACCCAGGCCATCGACCGCGCGCTGGGCGAGCTGCGCGCGGTGGAGACGCATGCGCGCCCTGGAGGCCATGGCCGACGATGACCTCGACGACGTGCTGGCCGAATACGGGCGGCTGAGCGAGCTCTTCGAGCGCCGCGGCGGCTACGATCTGGAGCACCGGCGGGCGCGCGTCTTCGCCGGGTTGAACATCGACGCCATCGCGCCGGCGCGACCGTTGGCCACGCTCTCGGGCGGCGAAAAGTCGCGCGTCGGGCTGGCCGCGCTCCTGCTCGGCGCGCCCGATCTGCTCATCCTGGACGAGCCGACCAATCACCTGGACTTCGCCGCGCTGGAATGGCTGGAGGGCTATCTCCAGGATTACCGGGGCGGCGTGCTGGTGGTCTCCCACGACCGCCGCTTTCTCAACCGCACGGTCCACGCGCTGGTGGAGATCGACGAACAGACGCGCACGGGTCAACAGTACGGCGGCAACTACGACTTCTACGCCGAGGTCAAGGCCCAAGCGCGCCGGCGTTGGGAAGAGGAGTACACCGCGCAGCAGGAAGAGATCCGCCTGCTGCAACGTTTCATCCACGGCAAGGCGCGCCAGGTGGCCCACAACCGTGCGCCCCGGGACAACGAGAAGTTTGCGTACACCCACAAGGGCGAGCGGGTGCAGGACGCGGTCTCGCGCAACCTGCGCAGCGCGGAGGAGAAGCTCCATCGCATCGAAGCGGACCCGATCCCGCGCCCGCCGCGGCCGCTGCGCATCAACCCGGACTTCGACCCCACGGCGCTGGCCAATCACACGCCGCTGGTGGTCGAGGGGCTGCGCAAGGCGTACGCGGGCCGCACCGTGCTGCAAGACGTGAGCTTCGCCTTGACCGCGGGGCAGCGCATCGCCATCGTCGGGCCCAACGGCGCGGGCAAGAGCACGCTGCTGCGCATCCTCGCCGGCGAAGAGACGCCGGACGCGGGCACGGTCACCGTGGCGGGCAGCGCGGTGGTCGGCTATCTGGACCAGGAGCAGCAGAACCTGGACCCGGCGGCGACGGTGCTGGAAAACTTCCGCCAAGGGCGCAGCGGCGAATGGGAAGAGATCAAGGCCGAGTTGATGGGCTATCATCTTTTCACCTATCCCGAACTGGAGAAACGCGCCGGGACGCTGAGCATCGGCCAACAGCGCAAGTTGCAGATCGCCATGCTCATCGCGCAGCGGGCCAACGTGCTCCTGTTGGACGAGCCGACCAATCACATCAGCCTGGACGTGCTGGACGAATTCGAGCAGGCGCTGCTGGAGTTCCCCGGTCCCATCGTCGCCGTCTCCCACGACCGCCACTTCCTGAGTCGCTTCGCCGGCGAGCTCTGGCAGATGGACGGGGGGCGGCTGGATCGGTACGCCGCGGACGAAGTTCACGTGGCGCTTGCAGCGGGCATCTGAGCAGGCAGACAGACCAGGTTTCTTGGAGAAACCTGGTCTGTTGCGGCGAACCAACCGGCCAGCACACCATCTTCATCTGGAGGAACCATGTTGCACATCGATCCCTTTGCCGCCACCGACGTTGAGTATGCCGCGGTGGTGGCCGTCAACCACGCGCTGTACGCGGACGACGATTCCAACGTGGAAGAAATGCGCCACTACGACAGCTCGCGCAACCCGGACTATCTGTACCAACGCTACGTCCTGCGCTGGGACGAGGAGATCGCCGGCTACGGCATGCTTTACGTGCCGTACTGGGCGTACGTGCCGGGCCGGTACTCGCTGTACATCGCCGTGCATCCCACCTTCCAACGCCGCGGCATCGGCAGCGCGTTCTATGACTTTGCGCTGGAGCAACTGGCGCAACAGGAGGAGGCGGTGAGCGTCGTCCACGCGCACACGCGCAGTGAAACGCCCCAGGGCATCCGCTTTCTGGAGGCGCGTGGCTTTGTGCAGGTCATGCGCTGGTGGGACTCGCGGCTGGACTTGGCCACATTTGCGCCGGAGGAGTACGCGCCGCTGCTGGCCAAGCTGGCCGCCGCGGGCGTGGAGATCATCACCGCGGCCGAGTTCGCCATGCGCAATCCCGACTGGCAGCGCAGCATCTATGATGTCGACCGGGAGGCTACCTTGGACGAGCCGCAGCCCACGCCGCCCACGCCCCTCAGCTTCGAGGATTACTGCAAATTTGTCTTCGCCAATCCCAACTTTCGCGCCGAGCGCATCTTTGTGGCCGTAGACGACAACCGCGCCGTGGGCATGACCGAGTTGCCGCTCAACCCGGTCGACCCGGAGAACCTGCACACCGGCTTCACCGGCATCGCGCGCAGTCACCGTCGCCGCGGCATCGCCACTGCGCTCAAAGCCGCGGCCCTGACCTATGCCAAGGAGACCGGCGCGCACACCGTCTCCACCGGCAACGAAGAGAACAACCCCATGTACGCCATCAATTTACAGATGGGGTTCGAGCCGACCGGAGCGCGCCTGGCCTATGAAAAGCAGTTTTGACAAATGCCGGTCCGAGTACTACCATGGATGGTGTAGGTATGACGATAACTCCGAAATTTGAGCCAATCTTCAAAGTTGTGGCCGATGGTTGAGATCACGAGGGCGCAGTCGAATGTGTCCGGCTATTGCTATCCCCACCCCCGCCCGGCGGTAACCGTTGACATTATCCTCTTTACCTTTCAGGCAGATGAGTTGACGACGCTGCTCATCCAGCGTCGCAACGAGCCGTTCAAAAACAAGTGGGCGTTGCCCGGCGGCTTCGTGGAGATGGACGAGGATCTGCACGAGGCCGCGCTGCGCGAGTTGGCGGAAGAGACCAACGTCAAGGACGTCTACCTGGAGCAGCTCTACACGTTTGGGGACCCACACCGCGACCCGCGTACACGGGTGGTGACGGTGACCTACTTTGCGCTGCTCAGCGCCGACGAGTTGGCCACCAAAGAGGTGCGCGGCGGCGATGACGCCGACGACGCGCGCTGGTGGAATGTCTACGCGCTGCCGGACCTGGCGTTCGACCACGCGCGCATTCTCGACTATGCGCTCCAGCGTCTGCGCTGGAAATTGGAGTGGACCGCGCTCGGGTTCCTGCTCCTGCCGGGCGAGTTTACGCTCTCGGAATTGCAGAAGGTCTACGAAGTGGTGTTGGCGGAAAAGCTGGACAAACGCAATTTCCGCCGCAAGATGCTGGCCACCGATCTCCTGGAAGAGACCGGCAACCTACGCGAAGGCGACCACCGGCCGGCCAAGTTGTACCGCTTCACCGCACGCGCCATCGAAGTGGAACAGGCGCGGCGGCGCTTCCCGTAGTACAGCATCAACGCAGTACAGCATTCAACGCAGTCACGGCAGTCACGCCGCATAGGACAAGATAGATCGTTTTCCCATGGCTCAAGAGCGCACTTCTACTCGTGAATCGAGTTCCGGCCGCGGTCTCGGCGGTCGTCTACGAGCACAGTTCAACCGCTTCCTCGACCGGCGCACGATCCCGGAGGAACTCATCATTGTAGGCACGGCCCTGCTCGTCGGCATCGGCACGGGGCTGGGCGCGGTGATCTTCATCCACTTGCTCGAGTTCATCGCCATGTTGACCGAACGCCTGACCGCATCCATCGGCATGGTCGTGGGTACACTGCTGGCCATGGGGCTGGCGGGCGCGGCCGTCGGTCTCATCATCGACAAATTTGCCAGCGAGGCCAAGGGCCACGGCGTGCCCGAAGTCATGGAGGCGGTGGCGATCAAGGGCGGGCGCATTCGTGCGCGGGTGGCGGCCGCCAAGGTGCTGGCCTCGTCGCTGACCATCGGCACGGGCGGTTCCGCCGGCCGCGAAGGTCCCATCGTCCAGGTGGGCGCGGCGTTGGGTTCGTCGTTGGGCCAGTTCTTGCGCTTCTCCGACGAGCGAGTGAACACACTGGTGGCGTGCGGCGCGGCCGCGGGCATTGCCGCCACTTTCAACGCCCCCATCGCCGGGACCATCTTCGCCATGGAGGTGATCCTGGGCAGCTTCACCCTGCGCTACTTCGGCGCAGTGGTCATCAGTTCCGTGGCGGCCAGCGTCATCAGCCGCATGATGCTGAGCGAACGCCCCGCCTTCCTGGTGCCCGCGTATCCGCTCAGCCATCTGGCCGAGATCCCCATCTACGTGTTGCTGGGGCTGCTGGCGGCGTTGGTGGCCGTGGCCTTCATCCAGACGCTCTACTACTTGGAAGGACGCTTCGACAACTGGCAAGTGCCGGTACCGGTGCGCACCACCGTGGGCATGCTGGCCGCGGGCGTGATTGCACTGGCCATTCCGGGCAACGAAGTGCTCGGGCCGGGCCTGCACTTCATCGGCGAAAATATCGCCGTCAATGTGGATCAGGCCATCGGCATGTTGGCCATCCTCCTGGTGGGCAAGCTGCTGGCCACCTCGTTCACGTTGGGCTCGGGCAACTCCGGCGGCGTCTTTGCGCCCAGCCTCTTCATGGGCGCACTGTTGGGCGGCATCGTCGGCACCATCGCCAACCAGCTTTGGCCCAACGTGGCGGTGAATCCCGGCGGTACGCCATCGTCGGCATGGCGGCGCTGTTCGCAGGCGCGGCCCGGGCGCCGATCACCGCCGTGCTCATCGTTTTCGAAATGTCCAACGACTACAAGCTGATCCTGCCGGTGATGCTGGCCACGGTGCTCTCCACCATCGTCGCCGAACTGCTCTTCCCCGAATCGATCTACACGTTGAAGCTGGCGCGCAAGGGCATCTCGCTGGAACGGGGCGCGACATCGATGTGCTGGAAAGCGTCACCGTCTCCGAAGTCATGACGCGATGTGCAGACCGTGCACAAGGACGCCACCCTGCCCGACCTTTCGGATCTCTTCGCGGCCACCCACAGCCACGGCTTCCCCATCCTGAACGACGACGGCAGCCTGTGGGGCATCATCACGGTGACCGACTTCGACCGGGCCGTGATGCAGGAAATGCCGCGCCGCACCACCGCGTCCGAAATCGGGGTGCCGCGCGATCAGTTGATCACCGCGACGGCCAGCGAGACCGTGGGCGACGTGTTGGCGCGCATGGGGACGCGCGGCTTCGGACGCATGCCCGTGGTCGACGACAAGGATCCCAACCGGCTCCTGGGCATCGTCAAACGGCACGACATCATCCGCGCCTACAACATTGCGCTGGCGCGCCGGGCGGAGTTGCAACATCGGGCCAAGCGCATGCGCATCCGCAACATCGACGGCACCGAATTCATGGAGATCCGGCTGGAGGAGGGCGACCGCGCCGTGGGCCACACCGTGCAGGAAGTGGCGCGGCAACTGCCCCGTGACTGCATCCTCGTCTCCATCCGCCGTCGTGGCCGCATGCTGATTCCCCACGGCGACACGGTCTTTCAAGTGGGCGACGGCATCACCGCGTTTGTCAACACGCGCGAGGCGCCCGAGATCCGCGACCTGTTCTGCGGCCAGGTGCTGGAGCAGATTGGTGCGGCGAGCTTGCCGGATTATGTCGACTAGCCGTTTTTGGGGGAGAGCATGCGCAGCCGCCACGTTGACGAATTCAACCATGATCCCTGGGCGCATGACTACGACCGCAATGTGCGCAATGAAGAGGATCCCATCCGCGCCGGCTATGCCGACACCCTGGCCTGGACCGTGGCGCAGGCCGCCATCGGCCCGGACGACGTGGTGGTCGACTTGGGCGCGGGTACGGGCAACACGTCCGCGCTCATTCCCACGGCGCGGCGCGTGGTTTGTGTGGACATCTCGGAGAAGATGACAGCTCTGGCGCGCCCGAAACTCCGGCACCTGCCGCAAGTCGACTATGTCATCGCTGATTTGTTAGAATACTACGCGAACGATCCCGTTGCCTGCGACGCGGTGGTCAGCACCTATGCCATCCATCACTTGACCGCCGCCGAGAAGGAGACGCTCTTTGCCGGCATCTTCGCCACGCTGCCGCCGGGTGGACGCGCCGCCTTCGGCGATCTCATGTTTCGCGACGCAGCCGCCGAACAGGCGTTGCGCGTCGCCTACAGCGCCGCCGGCATGACCGAACTCATCCTCGACTTTGACGAGGAGTTCTTCTGGCACGTGGATCACGCCACCGCCGCACTTGCTGAGTGCGGTTTCGCCATTCAGGAAGTGCGTCAGTTTTCGAATCTGTCGTGGTGGATAAGCGTGATGCGTGAAACGTGATGCGTGAAACGCTTCACACCGCCCCACTTCCAACCCGGCCTCTCATCCAGGCCATCACCACCAGGAGTCCCCCATGGCTCTGCATGAATCGCAGTTGACGGCGGCGGCGCGTACGGCTTTGCAGCGCGCGGCCCAGGTGGCAGCCCGCAGCGGTGCACGGACGTTGACGGCCGACCATCTGCTCTACGCGCTCCTGCGCGACACGACCAATGATGCCGTTGCCACCCTCACCCTGCTGGGGGCGGACGTGGATGCACTCCAGGGCGCGCTGCAGGCAGTCCATCCCGGCCTGCAGCCGGATGTGGTCTTCGTCAGCACGCCGGGCCAGGAGCCGGCCGCGGGCAACATTCGCGAGGCCTTGGAGACGGCGCGCACCGAAGCCATCGCCGCGGCCACGCCCCAGGTCACCACGCGTGCGCTGCTGCTGGGCGCCATGGCCTATGCCACGCCCGCCATGCAGACGACGCTGGTGGAGCACGGCGTCACGGCCGACGGTGTGCGCACGGCGCCCGAACAGGTGGACGAAACCGACTCGGCCGCGCCGCCGGTCACCCCCAAGCGGAAGCAAGCACGCCCCGGCGTCGCCCGAGTGGTGCGCGTCAGCCCCATCTTTCTGGGCCTGCTGGCGGTCACCATCGGCTGTCTCGTCATCCTGTGGTACGGCCAACTGAATCCCACCTTTTTCCTGTTCGTCTTCATCGTCACCGGCTGGGTGGTCTCCCTTGCGCTGCATGAATTCGGGCACGCGCTGGTCGCCTACATCGGCGGCGACACCAGCGTCGTCGGTCAAGGGTATCTCACCCTCAACCCGCTCAAGTACACCCATCCGCTGTTGAGCATCGTTCTGCCCCTGGCCATCCTCATGATCGGCGGCATCGGCCTGCCCGGCGGCGCGGTCTACATCAACCGGGGCGCGATCCGGTCGCGCGGCATGCACAGCCTGGTCTCGGCCGCCGGTCCCATCGCCAATCTCATCTGCGCGTTGCTGCTTGCGCTGCCCTTCTGGATCCTGCGGCCCGACCTCGATTTCATGGGCTTCGGGGGCCATCCCTATTTTTGGTCAGCGCTGGCCACACAGGTCTTCCTGCAAATTACAGCCCTCGGCATCAACCTGCTGCCCATCCCCGGGCTGGACGGCTACGGCATCCTCGAGCCGGTGCTGCCGGACAACATCGTGGCGGCCATGTGGCCGTTGCGCCAGTTCGGCTTTATGATTCTCATTGCCCTCTTCTGGTACGTCGATCCGTTTCAGGAGGCATTCTGGACCTCCATGTTCCGGACCATGTTCAGCATTGGCGTCGATCCCAGTTTGGCCCTGCTTGGGCTTCAAACCTTACGTTTCTGGTAAAACATCCATGACCCTCACGCTGCGTACCATTCCGGCGCGACATCTGGACCCGCGCAAGTCCGACGAAATCCTGGCGCTCTGCAGCGCAGCCTATGAGGAGGACTTCGGCCAGTACGCCGACCTCTTCTCCGATCCCATCCATGTGCTGGCCGAAGAGGACGGACGCCTGGTCAGCCACGCTGTGGATCGAACGCATCCTCGAAGCGGACCACCGGCTGCAACTGCGCACCGCGTACGTGGAAGCCGTGGCCACTCTGCCCGCACTCCAAGGACGCGGCTACGGCTCGGCCGTCATGCGCACGCTGGGCGCCGCCATCCAGGACGGCTACGACCTGGCCGCGCTCAGCCCCTCGGACCCCGCCTTCTACGCCCGCTTCGGCTGGGAGCTGTGGCAGGGGCCGCTCTGGTGCGCACGGACGTGGCACGGAAGCCGCGGGCGAGGAAGCCGCGGGCGAAGAAGAGGCGATGATCCTGCGCCTGCCCGCCACGCCGCCGCTGGACCTCACCTGGTCGCTGTCGGTGGAGTGGCGGCCCATCGAGCCGTGGTGACCTCCATGGAGCCAACAGAATCGCCAAACCACGCCGCGCTCATCGACGCCATGCAGGCGAACTACATCGCGCATTTCCGCCAATTTCTCTCCCTTCCCGGCATGGTCATGCAGGACGACCCGGCACTGACCTGGTTTGTCGCGCCCACCGCGCCCGGCCAGCACGTGTTGCGCACCCGCTTGGCGGACGGCGCCGCCCGCACGCGCATCGCCGCCACCCTCCGTCGGCTGGAGCAGTTGACCGACCACTTCCGCTGGCTGGTCTTCGCCACGTCCACGCCGCCCGACTTGGACCGGCTGCTCATCGAAGCGGGGCTGGTCGAAGCCAGCGGCGATCCGTGGATGGCCGCGAGTCTGCTGCAACTGCCCCCCGCGCCGGTGACGCCCGACGGGTTCCACGTCAAACGGGTCTACGACCTCGCCACGCTGGACGATTGGATGGTGGTCACCGCGGCCGGCTACGGCATATCCATGCACATGGCGCGCATCTGGTACGATGCCTACGCGGCCCAAGGCTTCAGCCCCGACGCGCCCTCGCAACACTTTGTCGGCTATCTCGATGACCAGCCCGCAACGGTCGGCACACTGCTGCTCAGCCCGGGCATGGCCGGCATCTTCGACGTGGCGACGCCGACTCGATTTCGTCGCCAGGGCTTTGCCGGCGCCTTGACCCACGCCGCTATGACCATGGCCCAAGAACGGGGATTCCATCACGCGTGCCTGCAAGCGTCATCGCAAGGTGTCGGCCTCTATGGTAAACTCGGGTTCACAACGATCTTTACCGAACGCGAATTCATCTGGCGGAGGGCATAGCCGTGAGCGACGAACAAGAACCGCAGACCTGCAAAGAACTCAACAAGGCCATGGCCATGGCTGCCATTTCTCTGGTGGGATGGATCCAGGATCTGGACGAAGACGAGCGGACCACACCCGGCGCCGAAGGGTGGTCGGTCAAGGACCACGTCGCCCACCTGGACGTCTGGCTGCGCGGGATGGTGGCGCTGCTCCGGCATGAGGACCGGGTTGCCGCCATGGGCGTGGACGCGGCGGACTTCGAGTCCGGCGACTTCGAGCGCATGAACGCCACGATCTACGCCCGGCATCGGGACAAGTCATGGGACGAGGTGTGGGGCGACTACATGGCGACGCTGGACGCCTTCAACGAAACCTTGACCGACCTGGACGACGCCGACTTGCAGCGCCCCTACGCATCCTTCCTGCCCGACGCGGCCGAAGACGACGGCGACGGCGCGCCCATCGTCGGCTGGATCGTGGGCAATTCGTACCACCACATCAGCGAACATCTGCCGTGGATGCAGGCCATCGTGGCCGGACAGAGTGGGTGAATCCCGGCGCCAATCACACAGGAGGAGACGGATGTCTTATCTGGCGAAGCTACACGAACTGGGCTACGACTTGCAGCCCATCAACATGGACACCGGCCGCTTCATGCACGCCGTGCGCACGGGCAACCTGATCTACACCTCCGGGCAGGTGCCGCGCTGGGGCGACCAGGAGATCAAGGGCAAGATCGGCCAGGAACTGACGGTGGAAGAAGGCTACCAAGCGGCGCGCCTCTGTGCCGTCAACTGCCTGCAGGCCGTCCACACCCTGACCGGCAGCATTGACAACGTGGTCCGCATCGTCAAGGTGCTGGGCATGGTCAACGTGGCGCCCGGGTTCAACAACACGCCCGGCGTCGTCCACGGTTGCAGCGACCTGCTGCTGGAGGTCCTCGGCGAAGCGGGTCGTCACGCACGCAGCGCCGTGGGCATGACCATCCCGTTCGACTATGCCGTGGAAGTGGAAATGGTGGTGGAGGTCCGATGAGCGCCGCGCTTTGGCGGCGCATGCAGCAGCGTCTGGACGAAATGTGCGCTGCCTACCCGGGCGTGATCGGTGTGCACGTTTGCGATCTGGCCACGGGGACCGAGTTCGGCGTCAACAGCAACGCGCGCTTCCCCACCGCGTCGACCATCAAAATGCACGTGCTGGCCAAGTTCATGCAACTGGCGGAAGCGGGCGAGTTGGACCTGGACGAGACGGTGCAGGTGCAGGGCGGCGGCGACGGCGTCTCCGGCAGCGGCATCCTCTACTATCTGGCCGACCCGGTCGAGTTGACCTGGCGCAACGTGGCCGTCATGATGATCGGGCTGTCCGACAACACGGCCACCAATCTCTGCATCGACCGCTGCGGCATCGACGCGGTCAACGCCATGCTGGACACGCTGGGGCTGCCCGACACGCGCCTCATGCGCCGTATGATTGACCAGCCCGCGGCCCAGGCCGACCGGGACAACTACAGCACGCCGCGCGAATTGGTGGCTTTCCTGCGGTTGTTGCGCGGCGGCCAACCGAGCGCGCAGAGCGCGGCCGCCACGCTGGAGATGCTCAAGCTGCCCAAGAACGACCTCTTGCGCCGGGCCATCAACAACGATACGCCCATCGCCAACAAGCCGGGGCAAGTGCCGGGCGCCTGGTGCGACGCCGGGCTGGTGCTGCTGCCGCGCCGTCCCTACGCCGTCGCGCTGATGACGGCCTACGATCACAGCCACGACGAAGCGCCCGCCGTCGCCGTCCTGCGCGCCATCCACGCCGACTTCGATCTGCTGGACCGGAGCAACGTGGTGGGGCACACGGTGTATGGGACGACGTTGACGTGAGGCGTGAGGCGTGAAACGTGATGCGTGAAACGGAGATTGGGAGACTGAGAGATTGGGAGATTGTCACGTGGGCGACGATCAATCTCTCAATCTCACCTTCACGCATCACGTTTCACGTTTCACGCATCACGTTTCACGTTTCATTTAGAAAGAACAAACTCACCATGTCAACTGAACGCGCCAAACTCAGCTTTGGTGAATTTGTCGCCCTCATGGCGTTGATGATGTCGCTGGTGGCCATGTCCATCGATTCCATGCTGCCGGCGCTGGCCGACATCGGCAATGACCTGGGTGTGGCGCGCGAGAACGCCAACCAACTCATCGTCACCATGATCTTTCTGGGGTTGGCCACGGGGCAGTTGCTCTACGGGCCGCTGTCGGACAGTGTGGGGCGCAAGCCGGCCATCTATCTGGGCTACGGCGTCTTCATCGTGGGCACACTGTTGTCCATCTTCGCGCTGAACTTCCCCATGATGCTCGTGGGGCGGCTGCTGCAAGGCATTGGCGTGGCCGCGCCGCGCAGCGTCTCCGTGGCGCTGATTCGCGATCAATACGAAGGGCGGGCCATGGCCCAGGTCATGTCCTTCATCATGGTGGTCTTCATCCTGGTGCCCATCATCGCGCCCAGCTTTGGCCAGGCCATTCTCCTGGTGGCCGACTGGCGCGCCATCTTTGTGGCGCTCCTGCTCCTGGGCGTCGGCTCGCTCACGTGGTTTGCGCTGCGCCAGCCGGAGACCCTGCCCGCGTCGCGGCGGGTGCCGCTGTCGGCGCGGCGCATCGGCCGCGGCCTGCGCGAAGTGATGGGCAACCACATCGCCTTGGGCTACACGCTCATGGCCGGGCTGGTCTCCGGCGCGTTCCAGGGCTATCTCAGTTCGGCCCAGCAGATCTTCCAGTTCCAATACGAGTTGGGCACACTCTTTCCCCTCATCTTCGCCCTCAATGCGGTGGCCATCGGGCTGGCCTCGTTCACCAACGGCCGGCTCGTCATGCGCTACGGCATGCGCATGCTCTCCCGCGTCGCGCTGGTGACCATGTGCGGCCTGGCGGTGGGCTTCCTGGCGCTGGCGCTGGCCATGGGCGGGCACCCACCGCTGTGGCTCTTCATGGCCTACCTGATGCTCAGCTTCTTCTGCGTGGGCATCCTCTTCGGCAACTTGAACTCCATGGCTATGGAACCGCTGGGTCACATTGCCGGCATCGGCGCGGCCGTGGTGGGCGCGCTGGCCACGTTCCTGGCGACGCCGCTGGGCATGGTCATCGGCCAGGCGTACAACGGCACCGTCACCCCGTTGGTGACCGGCTTCGCCGTGCTCGGCCTCACTGCGCTGGCCCTCATGCGCTGGGCGGAAGGCTCCAAGGCGGGTGCGCCGGAGGATGTCCAGCCGGCGGTGTAGATTTCCCAATCACTTGCACATTTCCTCTCTTGAACCACAGTTTCTTGTGGGGACACGGCGCGCCCTCCGTCCTATACTGGTCATGACAGGCAGTGACGCCAATGGTCAGAACAAGGAATGGAGGGATTCCCATGCAAGCGATGGTCTACACACGCTACGGCGCGCCGGCGGACGTGCTCCACGTGGCAGAGATCGACACACCGCAGCCCCAAGCCGACGAAGTCTTGATCGAGATCCATGCGTCGTCAGTCAACTACGGCGACCGGGCGTTGGTGCGCGGGAAGCCCTTCCTCGTGCGCTTCATGGGCTACGGTGTGCGCCGGCCCAAACACGAGATCCCCGGCGGTGACATCGCCGGCCGCGTGGCGGCAGTCGGCACCGGTGTGGCCGAATGGCAGCCGGGCGATGAGGTTTTCGCCGACATCGGCGACTGCGGCCTGGGCGCATACGCCGAGTATGTGGCCGTGCCCGCCGCGGCCCTGACACGGAAGCCGGCCAATCTCGACTTTGCGGCCGCGGCAAGCGTGCCGCAGGCGGCCGTGGTCGCCCTGCAAGGGCTGCGCGACAAGGGAGAGATTGCCCCGGGCGACAAGGTGCTGATCAACGGCGCGTCCGGCGGCGTCGGCCACTTTGCGGTGCAGATTGCCAAGGCCTATGGGGCCGACGTAAACGGCGTGTGCGGTCCGCGCAACGTGGAGATGGTGCGTCGAATCGGCGCGGATCATGTCATCGACTACACGCAAGAGGACTTCACCCAAGGCGCGCCGCGCTATGACCTGATCTTCGACATCGTGGCCAACCGGTCCACGTCGGCGTACGCCAGCGCACTGACCCCGACGGGACGCTATGTTGCCTGCGCGTTCAATCCGACCTCGCTCTTCCTCGGTCCGTTGCTGTCGAAGAAGGGAGGCAAACGAGTCACGTCGTTTATGCACAAACCCAAGGCGGACGATCTGGCGTCCGTACGCGACCTGATCGAAGCAGGCAAGGTGACGCCCGTGGTGAACCGTTGTTTCCCACTGGACGAACTGGCCGCCGCCATGGGCTATCTCGACGACGAGATACCGTGTGGCAAGGTCGTCATCATCATGAAAGGGGCCGATCGTGCAAGCCGTCGCCAACAGGCAAGCTGAACCGCGGAGCACCGTCGCCGCAGTTCAGGCAAGAACGCGGCGCGTCGCCTTCGACTATCTGCGCACATTTGTGGTGGTGCTGGTGGTCTGGCATCACGCCGTCTTGGCCTATGCCATGTCCGCGACCATCAATCCCGAGAACCCCATCGCGACCTTCACGCCGGTGGCCGACGTGCAGCGTTGGCTCGGCTTCGACGTGCTGACCGGCTTCAACGACACATTCTTCATGGCGCTGATGTTCTTCATCTCCGGCCTCTTCGTGTGGCGCAGCCTGGCGCGCAAGGGCGTCGGCCCATTCCTGCGCGATCGCCTCATTAGGCTGGGCATCCCCTTCGTTGTCGGCGTGCTCGTGTTGGTGCCGCTGGCCTACTACCCGGCGCAGTTGACGGTCCAACTTGTCTACGGCGGCAACGTGAGCTACGGAGAATTTTGGCGTGCGTTGGCGCGCAACGGGTTTGGCACCGCGGGGCCGCTCTGGTTTGTGTGGCTGTTGCTACTCTTCGACGCGGTGGCCGCCGTGATCTACTCGTTGCTCAGGCCGGCACGGCAAGTTGGGGAGACCCGGCGGCGCGCGGTGTTCGAGCGACCATGGCTCTTTTTCGCTGTCATCCTCGCAGCGTCGGCGGCGGCGTACCTGCCCATGGTGCGCATCTTCGGGCCATTGGCATGGATCGGCGTTGGACCGTTCGTGGCCCAGGCCAGCCGCATCTTCTTCTACCTCGTATACTTTCTGGCCGGCGTGGCCGTGGGCGCGTACGGGCTGGAGCGCAGCCTGTTGCAATCCGGCGGCGTCCTGGCCAGACGCTGGTGGATCTGGCTGCCGGCTGGTCTGCTGGCGTTTGTGGTGCTGCTGGTGTCGGTGGTCGGCGGACCCAGCCGGCCCATGGTCGACGCGGTCGCCTTCACGGTGGCGTGCGCGACGCTGGTCCTCGGCTTTACGGCGCTCTTCCTCCGCTTTGCGACCCGGCGTGTGGGCATCTTCGACAGCTTGACGGCCAACGCGTACGGCATCTATATCGTCCATTACGCGTTTGTGATGTGGCTGCAATACGCGTTGCTGGGCGTCGAACTCTCGGCCATCGCCAAGGGCACGGTTGTCTTTGCCGGCGCGCTGGCGTTGAGTTGGGGCACGGTGGCGCTGCTGCGCCGTGTGCCGGGCGTGGCGCGGGTGATTTGACAGGTGCCGGTCCGATTGGGCACCATGACATCATCACGCAAGCGTCATCAGCACAGATCGGACAGCGCCATGACCGAAGAACAGCAGCCACACGAACCCGGCCTCGACGCCATCGCCGCGTTCAACCGCGACCGCTGGGAGGCGCTGGTGGCGGCCGACGTGCCCTATGCGCGCCCGCTGCTCGACCTGGACACGGCCGGCGCACGGGCGACCGTGGACCCGTACGGCCTGCTGGGCGACGTGGCGGGCAAGGAGGTCCTCTGTCTCGCCGCGGGCGGGGGCCAACAGTCGGCCGCGTTCGGCGTGCTGGGCGCGCACGTCACCGTGGTGGACATCACCGCGGGCCAGCTCGCCAAGGACCGTCAGGTGGCCGACCACTACGGCTTTGACGTGACCCTGATTCAAGCCGACATGCGCGATCTCTCCATGTTCGTCGACGCGCTTCGACATCGTCTGGCACGCCTTCTCCATCACCTTCATCCCGACCCGCTTGCCTGTCTTTGCCGAAGTGGCACGCATCCTGCGCCCGGGCGGCGTCTATCGCATGCAGTGGAGCAATCCTTCGTCGTGGGCAGCGACGAACGCGACTGGGACGGACGCGGTTATCGGCTGCGCCACCCTACGTGGACGGCGCCGAAGTCGTCTTTGAGGATGACCTCTGGGACGTGGAGCAGGCCGACGGCTCGGTCAAGCGGGTTCCCGGCCCGCGCGAATTTCGTCACACCTTGAGCGGCGTGGTCAACGCGCTGGCGAGCCACGGCTTTGTGATCGTCCATCTCATGGAAGAGACGAGCAGCGAAACCGACCCCACGCCCGGCACGTGGGAACATTACAAGTCGATCGCCCCGCCGTGGCTCGAGTTGTGGACGCGGTATCTGCCCGATCTCGTGGCGGGCGTAGCGCTGCCCCGGACGTTTCAACGCCCAATCCCTCGGGCGACAAATACATCCGGTGGAATTCCCGCTTACCCCGATCGTTTCATCGCCATATTCGCCTCCTCCTGCGGCCACGGACGCATATCCCGAGTTTTTCGGGACATCTGTCCCTATCCTTGCGCGCCATCTTTGTTATCTTTTTCACAAAGACAGATATTCGGATATGCGAATATCCCGATGTCGCCTTGAAGAAGGACACGGGGTAGTTCGCCAGCAAAGGACCGCTTCATGGATAGACCGCAATCCGCGAGCTCTACGAGCTGCACGCCACCATCTGCCAGGCCATCGCCGATCCCAACCGCATTGCGCTGCTGTACGAGTTGGGCAGCGGGCCGCGCCATGTCAACGAGTTGGTGGAGGCGCTGGATCTGCCCCAGGCCACCGTGTCGCGCCACCTGAAGATCCTGCGCGACCGGGCATTGGTGACCACCGAGCGGGACGGCGCCTACATCTACTACGAACTGGCGTATCCCCAGGTGTTGCAGGCGCTGGACATCATGCGCGGGGTCATGGCCACCTCCTTCAGCCGCCGGGTGGAGTTGACCGAAGTCGAGTAAATCCCGACAGAAACGGACCATGGAGTTTCGCCAACGGCAGAGATGCGACATTCCCGCCGTTGGATTTGTGACGCGCCGTGTTCGACCGCGCCGGCGTCCGGGAGAGACGGCGTGGATCGGGCGGACGACCTGCTTGACGACCCGGCGTGTGGACGTTGCCACCGTGCGCTCGGAGTGGGCGCACTTCAACCAATGTACCGTTCGTGGACCGGCTGCACAATGCAGACCGCCGCGAACACCTAACGATTTCAGGACAGTATGCGCAACTACAAGTTCATCTGGATTATCGGTCTTGTTGTCACCGCAGCATTGATCCTCATCCCCATCTTCCTCTTCCTGCCCCACAGCGCCGCCACAACCGATCCGTGGGCCGGTGTGCCGGACCATCCCCATCACACTGATCACAGTGCGCTGATGGAAGGACCGTTCGAGACCGGCGCGGATGTGACGCGGGCGTGTTTGGACTGTCATGAAGATGCGGCGGATCAGGTCATGCACACGGCACACTGGACCTGGGAAAGCGAGCCGGTGCTCCTGGAAGGTCGGGACGAGCCGGTGACCGTCGGCAAGAAGAATCAGATCAACAATTTCTGCATCGGCGTCCAGGGGAACTGGCCGTCGTGCACCTCCTGTCACACAGGCTATGGCTGGGAGGACGCCAACTTCGACTTCAGCAACGGTGACAACGTGGACTGCCTGGTCTGCCACGACAACAGCGGCGGCTATGCCAAGGGACAGGCGGGCAATCCCGTTGAGGGCGTTGACCTCTTGGCCGTCGCCCAGAGCGTGGGCGCGCCGACGCGCGAAAACTGCGGCAGTTGCCACTTCAACGGCGGCGGCGGCAACGGCGTCAAGCACGGCGACCTGGACGAAAGCCTCTACTTCCCCGATGCGTACCTGGACGTGCACATGGGCGAGTATGACTTCCTCTGCACCGACTGCCATCAGGCCACCGACCACAACATCAAGGGCCGCTCCATTTCGGTGAGCGTGGACGACGCCAACCAGGTCTACTGCACCGACTGCCACGACCAGAACCTCCACGAAGACGAACGCATCAACGCGCACACCGACACGGTGGCGTGCCAGACGTGTCACGTGCCGGCCGTCGCGCTCAAAGCCGACCAAGACCTACTGGGACTGGTCCACCGCCGGGCGCGATGACATCGAGGAAGACCACTACACGTACCTGAAGATCAAGGGCAGCTTTGTCTACGAGACCGACATTGAGCCGGAGTACACGTGGTACAACGGCACCGCCGACCGCTACCTGCTGGGCGACACCATCGACCCGACCACGGTCACGTCGCTGAACACGCCCAACGGCAGCATTGACGACCCCACCGCGCGCATCTTCCCCTTCAAGATCCACGTGGCCAAGCAGATCTACGACAGCGAGTACGACTATCTGCTCCAGCCCAAGACCGTGGGCGAAGGCGGCTTCTGGACCGAGTTCGACTGGGATCTGGCGGCGGAACTGGGCGCGGAAGCCACCAACATGGCCTACAGCGGCAGCTACGACTTCGCCGAGACGGAGATGTACTGGCCGCTGACCCACATGGTGCAGCCGGGCGAACGCGCGCTGCAATGCCAGGATTGTCATGACGAGAACGGGCGCATGGACTGGCAGGCCCTGGGCTATCCGGGCGATCCCATGTACAGCGGCAGCCGCAACACGGGCGCCGTCTCAAGCCTCATCAGCGGCAAGAGCCTCACCGCGGGGAAGGATGGTCAGTAGCATGTTTGCACATTTTCGCTTCCGTCGCCGGATAACCGTTGCCGCCCTTTTGACGGCAGGCATCGTGGTCACAGCCCTGGTCATGTTGACCGTGGCGCGACCGGCCCTGGCCCAGTCGACCACGCTGCATCCCACCTTTCCGCTGCTGGATGCGGACGGCGTCAACGTGCTCGACTCGGGCGCGCCGCTGTCGACCATGCAGACGTGCGGCAACTGCCACGACACGGCCTTCATCGCCGAGCACAGCTTTCACGCCGACGTGGGGCTGGCGCAGTTCGACGTCCCCGGCAGTCGCGCCGACGGACGCGCCTGGGACAGCAGCGGCGGCCTCTTCGGCAAATGGAATCCGCTCACGTACCGCTATCTCTCGCCGGCAGGTAACGCGGTGATCGACCTGACCACGGCGGCCTGGCTCGAAACATTGGGGCTGCGCCATGTGGGCGGCGGTCCCGCCGTCACCAGCCGCGAGGGCACGCCCCTCCTCGATCTGCCGGTTGACCCCGCCGCGCCCACGGTGGAGACCGGCATCGTCGACCCGGCCACGGGCGAGCTGACTCCGTGGGATTGGCACGAGTCGGGCGTGGTCGAGATGAACTGCTTCCTCTGCCACCTGCCCAATCCGGCCAACGACGCGCGCATGGAGACACTGCGGACGGGCGACTTCGCCTGGGCCAACACGGCCACGTTGCTCAACACGGGCATCGTCACCAAGACGGTGGACGGCTTCGCCTGGAACCCGGCCGCGTTCACCGAGGACGGCGAACTGGCCAAGGAACACGTCACGGTGCAGGATCCGTCCAACGCAAACTGCGGCCAATGCCACGGCGTGGTGCATGACGATCTGGACGTGCCGCTGGTGCTGGACGACGTGGGCCTGGACACGTGGAGCACGCTCACCACCGGGCAGATCTTCTCGCCCCAGCGGCTGGCAGAGTCGGGCATGAACCTGGCCGACAAGGCCGATCTCTCCCGCGCCTGGGACATCCACGCACAGCGAGTGGTCAACTGCACCGACTGTCACTTTTCGCTCAACAATCCCATCTACTACGAGGAGTCCCCGGAGTCGCGGCCGGAGCACCTGATCTTTGATGCCCGGCGCATGGACATCGGCGACTACCTGTTGCAGCCGCTGCACCAGTTTGCCAAAGGCAGCAGCGCGCAGAACACCGTCGCGCCCGAGTTGAGCGGCACCATGCGGCGCTGCGAGTCGTGCCACAGCATCGACGCGACCCACGAGTGGCTGCCCTACAAGGACCGCCACATGGAGACGGTGAGCTGCGAATCGTGTCACGTACCCACGCTCTACGCGCCCGCGGCCGAGCAGGTGGACTGGACCGTGTTGACCGCGGCGGGCGAACCACGCCTGGGCTTGCGCGGCGTCGACGGCAGTCTGGAGGACGTGACCACACTCATCGAAGGCTACAGCCCGATTCTGCTGCCGCGCACCCGGGTGGACGGTGACCCGACGCTGGCGCCCCACAACCTGGTCTCCTCCTGGTTCTGGGTCTACGGCGACCCGGCGCGGCCGGTGCGCCTGGAGGATCTGCGCCGGGTCTACCTGGACGGCGACGGCTATCGTGCCGACGTCGTGGCCCAGTTGGACGACAACGGCGACGGCATCCTGCAGGACGACGAGCTGGCGCTGACGGCCGACGCGGACGTGGCCTTCGTCGCCACGGCGTTGGCGGCGTTGGGGCTGGAGAATCCCCGCATTCAGGCCGAGGTGCAGCCCTACTCGGTGAGCCACAACGTCACCCACGGCGACTGGGCAACCAAGGACTGCCAGGCGTGTCACGGCGAGGATTCACGGCTGGCGGCCCCCTTCCAACTGGCCGGCTACATCCCGGGCGGCATCCTGCCCAGCTTTGTCAGCGACGCCAACACCGCCGCGCCGGACGACTTCATCGTCACCGACGACGGACAGTTGATGGTGCGCCCGGCCACGAGTGACGCCGGACTGTACGTTCTGGGCCACGACCGCGTGCCGTGGGTGGACTGGTTTGGCGCGGGCGTCTTCCTGCTGACCATGGCGGGCGTGGCGTTGCACG
>JAWKOK010000027.1:0-61350 GCA_041391205.1 Caldilineaceae bacterium | reverse complement strand
CGTGCCGGTGACACGGCGCGCGGCCACGGGCAGATAGCCCACATTGGCCAGCGGATCCGGCGTGGGCGTGGGGGTGGGCGTCTGCAGCGTCGGCGGCAGGAGATCGTTGGCGACCTCCGTGGGGACGCTGGTTTGGCCGCTGCCGTCCACCAACATGCCGCCCACCACCGAAAGCGTGTAGTTGACCGGCGTGGTCGAATTGTTGAAGACGGCGACAGTGTAGCTGCCGCGGCCGGAGTCGGCAAACGATGCGCGCATCTTGTTGCCGTAGGGATCGAACGGCGCCGGACTGCCGGCCGCCAGTTCTTCATTGTCCAGGTCGCCTCCCGCGATGAACTTGCGCAGGCCGTCCTCATCCAGGACGTAGAGATTGATCAGCCCCTGCAACTTGGGGTCGTCGTAGGGTTCATAGGCCAGGGTCAGCACGACGGTGCCATCGCGGATCAGCGGCTCGACCGCCAGAAAATCGGTGTCATATTGCTCCGTCAGCGAACCGCGCAAGATGGTAGAGCGCAATGTTGTCGACTCCGCTTCTTGGGCATGAGTCGGCGCCGTGGACACGGTCATCATGCCGAGGAGCAGGAGCATCAACAGCGCGGCAACGGCTGCGCAGCGATGATAGAACGCAGAACGTACGACCATGCGGAAAACATCCTTTCACGCAACGAGTGATTTCAGGCTCCACGCATCCCGCCAGGATGCGAAACACTACATTAGCACGATTCCCGAGGGGCGACAACTTGGAATTCAACTGCGCAGAGCGTCATTGAGGATGGACTCATAACGCGGCGTGCGGGCGCATGGTTCCCGTCCAAGCGCGGCAATTTCATGCCGCACTGCGTTATAAACGTTTGTCATCCGCCGCCGGCTGCGCTAAAATAGAAGAGCGCATGCCGGAGTCCATCACGCTCTCCCGGCGCAGATTGTCCCGTTTTCATCTGTGCGGATTGGCTGGTAGACTTGGCGGCGAACCAACGGTGGTGCGTTTGGATAGATGCGCCGGTGCAGATCGGCGCATGACAAGGGTTGGATATGCTCCCCAAAATTGAGATTCGCACACTTGGCACTTTGCGCGTCGTGCGTGACGGCCACGCCGTAACCGAAGGCGATTGGCACACACGTCAAGCGCGCCAATTGCTCAAAATATTGATCACCGAGCGCCCCCGGCCGGTGGCGACCGACCAGTTGATCGAGATCCTCTGGCCCAACAGCACGCCGTCGGCCGCGGCGACCACCCTGCGCAGCGCCATTAACGCGCTGCGCAACGTGCTCGAACCGGACCGCCCCAACCGCGCCCTCCAACTACATCATCACCCAGTCACCCGGCTATGCGTTCGCCCTTCACCCGGACATCTGGCTGGATGTGGAGGAGTTCGAAGACCAGCTTGACCAGGCGCACCGGTTCTGGATGACGCGCCACGCCGGCGCCATCTGGACGCGGCGGTGACGCTCTACGCCGACGACTATTTCATCAGCGATCCGTACGCCGACTGGGTGCAGAACGAGCGAGAACGCCTGTGCGAACGCTACTTCAACGCGCTTCATGGAGCTGTCCGAGTTACAGGTGGCCGAGGGCAACTACGCCGACGCCATCACCGCGCCGGCGCATTCTGGCGCGGGACGAAGTGCGCGAGAACGCCTACCAACTGCTCATGCGCTATCAGGCCGAATCGGGCGACAGCGCCTCGGCCCTGCTCACCTATGAACGGTGCCGCCACGTCCTCTCCGAGGAATTGGGCGCAGACCCCAGCCCGTTGACGCAACAGTTGCATCAGCAGATCCTCAACGGTGAAGTGACGCCGGTGCACACGGAGCGCGGCGGCTTCGGCACGCGCCGCCATGCCCCGTCTGCGCCCGAAGCGAAGCCGGTGGCGCTGCCCCAACATACGCTGCTTCCCATTCTGGACAGCCGTTACTTGGACGTGTTTGTGGGCCGGGACGAGGATCTGGTGGAGCTCACCCAAGCCATGCAACACGCTGGGTGGAACGCGGCCGGCTCATGGTGCTGGAAGGCGAGGCCGGCGTCGGCAAGACGCCCGGCTTATGCCGCGTTGCAGCATGCCACCCAACTCGGCGCCACCGTCATCAGCGCCACGTGCCAGGTGTTGGAGCAGAAGTTGCCCTTCGCCGCCTTGGCCGACAGCATCGGCCGCTATCTGCGCACGCTGCCTGACGCCGTGTTGACCCAGTTGCCCGGCGCCACATTGGCCATCCTGGCCCAGATCGTGCCCAGTCTCCAGGACCGGCTGCTCGACCCGGAGACCGGTGTACTCGACGCGCGCTGAGCGTGGACGAAAACCGCCACCGCCTGATCGACGCCATTGCCGCCTGCTGGTGGACTTGAGCCGCCTGCGTCCGCTGCTGCTCTTTCTGGACGATCTCCACTGGGCGGACACCGACACCCTCGCCGTCATCAGCCGCCTGTCCCAACAACTGGGCGACGTGCCCATCTTCGTGCTGCTGGCCTTCCGCAGCGATGACATGGTGGAAAACGACGCGCTGGTCAAGCTGCTCTACGGGCTCAACCGCGGCAACCTGCACCAGACCATCGAGGTACACCGGCTGACCCAGGGACAGGTGGCCGAGATGATCGACCGTTTCACCGGCGAGCCCAGTTCGGGCAGTGAAGAGTTGGCCGGCTTCCTGTACGAAGCCACCCAGGGCAATGCGCTCTTCGTGACCGAGGCGCTGCGCGACCTGCAGGAACGGTTTTCAGCCGCCAGCGAAGAAGAGCGGGACAACGTCAACGAAGACTGGCTGCACATCTATCGCCACGTGCTCACGCTGCGCAGCAATCAGCGGGTCAACGAGATCATTCTGGAACGGGTCGACCGCCTGCCGGAACACGCCTACAAGGTGCTGCAACTGGGCGCGGTCATCGGCCGCGACTTCAGCCTGGATCTGCTGGAGGCATCGTCCGAAGAGGATCCGCTGGATGCGCTGGATGTGCTCCTGCAGCGCCAGTTCTTCATGGAGCGGGCCGATCAACGGCTGGACTTCAGCCACCAGGTGGTGCGGCAGACGGTCTACGACAACATGAACACCCTGCTGCGTCGCCGCCTCCACCGGCGCGTGGCGGATGCACTGGTGGCGCTGCAGCAGCAGGATCGCAACGCGGCGGAGATCGCGTTCCACTACGGCGCGGCCGGGTCCAGCAGCCAACTCAACTTTGCGCGCTACAGCGTGCTCGCCGGCGAGAAGCTGCTCCAGTCCTTTGGGCTGCGCCAGTCGATTGAACATTTCAACAACGCACTGGCCATCTTGGAAGGCAGCAGCGCCGAAGAGTCGGACCTCATGCGGCGGGCCTTGCAGGGGCGCGGCCTCGCCTACGAGAGCCTGCTCGATCCCGACGGCGTGACCGAGACCTATCGCCGGCTCATGCAGTGGGCGCGGCGGCGGGGTGACCTGGAGTTGATGCTCACGGTCCATAGCCGGCTGGCCTTCATGTTGGAACTGTTGGGCCAGCAGCGGGAGAGCAACGGACTGTTGCGCGAGTTGCTCGACGTCTTTGCCGAACAGGACGTGTCCCTCCAGTCCGCCGCCATCAACGACCTGTTGGAGCGCCGGCGCACCATTTTCGCCCCCTATGCGCCGGTGGACCGGGCCGAGTGGAGCGAGTTCGTGCAGCCGCCGCCCGCCCCGGCGCGCCCGGTGGAAGACATCCTCGCCGCGCTGGAACCGGTCCACGCGGTGGTGCCGCTGATGACCTACGGGTGGACTCTGCGTGTTCAAGGCCAGTTGACCACAGCGACCGCGTGTTTGACCAAGGCAGTGGAGTTGGCCGAGGAGACGGGACAGCGCGCATTGGCCAGCATCGCCTATTTTCAACTGGCCGTGATGGCGCGGATGCAGGGAGATGCGGCCCGCAGCCAAACGCTGAACGAGCAGAGCCGTCTGCTCAACCAGGGCAGCGAAAACAACGCGCGCGAGTTGGTGAGCATGTGGCCGCGTATCGCCAGCGCCTTCCAATCGCTCCACGCGGGGCATGTGGAACAGGCGGAACGGCGCCTGCGCCGGGTGCTCAACTACTTGGACACGAGCGATGCATTCCGCAACCACCGCAACAGCGCGGCCATCGGCCTGGGCCTGGTGGCGCTGGGATACGGCGACTACGAGCAGGCGCAGACGTTGTTGGAGCACGCATTGGCGGACCCCATCAACCTCTATCCGTACACCCATGTGCAGGGGCTGTTGGGGCTGGCCAACCTGGCCGACCGCCTGGGTGACACGGAGCGATGCTGTGCGCTCCTACGCCAGGCGCTGCGCTTTGCCGGCCAACGCAGCCTCATCGAAGAATACGTGGAGGTGGTGGAGGAGATCGTGCGCCTGAATCCGCCCGAGGCGCCCACCGTGTGGCTGCTGCGCCAGGCGCTGGCGTGCGTGGACGCGGCCGGCATGACGCCCACGGCCAGGCAGCTCAGCGCCGCGCTGGACACGCTGACCGTGTCGGATGTGGCGGCTTAGGCGGGTCGGCGCGTGATCAGCGCCATTTCGTAAATCTGCGCAAGACCGCGACAATCGCAACCACGTGGAATAGAAAAGGGACCGGCTGCGCGGCCGGTCCCCTTTTGTGTTGGCAGAAAACACCCTACTTCCAGACAGCTTCCAGGCGCACGTCGATGCTGGCCATGTTGCCTTCCTCGTAATACTCGACCCGGAACTTGTGGTAGCCCGGCTCGACGAAGAACTCGGCCGTGTACTCGGTGGCCGGCTGCTCGCGCCAGGCGTCCAGCACCAGCTTGTCGTCCACGTAGATGCGGATGCCGTCATCGACCACCGCGACCCAGCGGTAGTAGCCGCCGGCAAGTTTGGCCATGCGTTCCCACTTGACACTGAAGTTGTCGTTGGGAACCATCTCGCCCGGGCTGCCACCATACCAGTTGAAGCGGATGTCGTAGTCTTCGCGCACGATCACCGGCTCGCCGCCGAAGTACTTGTCACAGTAGTAGTAGCCGCGCCACGGGCCTTGCTCCACGTCCATCATGGGCTTCATGGGCTTATGCTCGGGCATGGGCATCGGTTCCGGCATCGGCATGGGGCGATGCTCGGGCATGGGCATGGGTTCCGGCATGGGCCGTTGCTCAGGCATCGGACGTTGCTCAGGCATGGGCATCGGCTCAGGCATGGGCATTGGACGATGCTCGGGCATCGGCATTGGTTCCGGCATGGGCATGGGCTTGGGCATCGGCATGGGTTCCGGCATCGGCTCGGGTTTCCACCCCATATCCATGTCCATGTCACATTCGATCTTCAACCGTTGTCCCACATCGATGCGATTGGGATCCTGGATGCCGTTGAACTTCATGATCTGCCACATGCTGACGCCGTAGCGCATGGCGATCAGGGAGAGCGTGTCGCCGCGCATGACTACATGGATGGTGCAGCCGTTGGCCGGCGGCATGGGCATCGGCTCAGGCATGGGTTTATGCTCGGGCATGGGCATCGGTTCCGGCATGGGCATGGGCTTCGGCATCTCAGGCTTCGGCTCGAATGACTCGTTGGCCGGCGACGAACTCTTGGGGATGCACAGCTTCTGCCCGGCCCACACGTTGTTGATATCGATCAACCCATTGGCCTGGACCAGCGAGTACGTGCTGACGCCGTACATGCGGGCGATCTGGGAGCCGGTTTCATCTTTGCCCACGGTGTGATAGGTGCGGCACATGCCTTGACCCATGTCCGACTCCATCCAGCCGCCCATTTCCATGTCGTTCATGCCACCCATACCACCCATGGACATGTCGTTCATACCGCCCATCCCCATGTCGTTCATACCGCCCATGGGCATCTCCGGCTCCATCCAGCCGCCCATGCCCATGTCACTTTCCGGGATCATGAGGCGTTGGCCGGCATAGACTTTGTTGGGGTCGGAGATCATGTTCGCCTTCATCAGCGCGATCATGGGCACGCCGTACATCATCGCGATGCCGGAGAGCGTTTCCCCGGCCCGGACGACGTGGTACTGGCTACTGCTTGCCGTGGCGGCAGCACTCGGCGCCGCCATGACCGCGCCGGGCGCCAGCACAATGGTCAGCACCATCGCCACGACCACTGCGAGTGACGCCATGCGCCAACGAGACTGAGACTGATTATTCATGTGTGACTCCTTTCGCCACCGGTCGTTGTCGAAGACGCCGGTGCAATCTACTGGGACCTTTTCGCAAGAGATAGTGACAGTCGGACTGCCGCAGCGGCGCCGTAACGTCGTGGCGCCGGCGCGGCGTTCAATAGATAAATTCCTGATGCAATTCGGGCACGTGGACCTGCTGGAACTCTCGTTCTCGCAGCAGACCGGCCAACGTGTCCGCGGCATCCGGCTCGCCGTGGACAATGTACAGATCGCGCAGCCGCAGCCGGTTGAGCGGGTCGGCCCACGCCAGCAGTTCCTGCTGATCGGCGTGGGCGCTGTAGCCGTCGATGGACTCCACATCGGCGACGACATCGTACTCTTCGCCGAAGATGCGCACGTGCTTTTCGCCGTCCTTGAGCCGCCGGCCCAGCGTGTCCTGGGCCATGAAGCTCACCAGCAGCACGGTGTTGCGCTTGTTGCCGATGTTGTTTTTCAAGTGATGCAGAATGCGCCCGTTTTCAGCCATGCCGTTGGCGCTGATGATGATGGCCGGCGTGTACAAGTTGTTGAGCTGTTTGCTGCGCCGCGCCTCGCGCACGTACTCGATCTGGGCGTAGTCGAAGGGGCTGCGTCGCTTGTCCTCGGTCAGAAATTCCTGGACTTCCGCGTTCCACGCTTCCGGGTGCATGCGGAAGACATCGGTTGCGTTGACGGCCAACGGGCTGTCCACAAAGACGGGCAGCTCGGGAATGTCCCCTTCCGCGTCCAGTTGATTCAACGCGTAGACCAACTCCTGGGTGCGCCCGACGGCAAACGCGGGGATGATCACTTTGCCGCCGCGACCGGCCGTGCGGTTGACCACATCGCGTAGTGCGCGGCGGGCCCGGGTATAGCTCTCGTGGTGCCGGTTGCCGTACGTGCTCTCCATGATGAGGATGTCGGCTTCGGTGGGCGGCTCGGGCGGGTTGAGGATCGGCG
This sequence comes from Caldilineaceae bacterium, assembly GCA_041391205.1. Classification (GTDB taxonomy): domain Bacteria; phylum Chloroflexota; class Anaerolineae; order Caldilineales; family Caldilineaceae; genus JAWKOK01. The sequence continues at coordinate 54,302 of JAWKOK010000027.1, read as the reverse complement.
CTTCCGGGCGGCCGATGTCGCCGCTGAAGACGAGGCGCCAGCGTTTGCCCGTGGCGTGCTCGCGGATGTCCAGTTGCACGTGGGCCGCGCCCAAAATGTGCCCGGCATTGGTGTAGGTGAGTTCCACCCCGTCGGCCACCATGATCGGGCGGTGCAACCCCACGCCGACGAACTGAGGCAGCGAAGCGGCGGCATCCCGTTGGGTGTAGAGCGGCTCGATGGGCGGCTCGCCCTGGCGGCGCCGCTTCTTGTTGACGTAGGCTGCGTCGTGCTCGTGGATGAAGCCGCTGTCCATGAGCATGTAAGTGCACAGGTTGCGCGTGGCCGCCGTGCACCAGATGTTCCCGGTGAAACCCTGCTTGACCAGGTTGGGAAGGTTGCCCGAATGGTCGATGTGCGCGTGGCTCAACACCACGGCATCAATGGACGCCGGGTCAAAGGGGAAATGTTGGTTACGTGCGTAGGTTTCGGCGCGACGCCCCTGGTACAAACCGCAGTCCAGCAGAATGCGACGGTCGTTCACCTCGATGAGGTGCATGGAGCCGGTCACTTCACGCGCGGCGCCGTGAAACGCGATCTTCATGATGGGTATTTGATTCGCGGCACAGCATTTGGAATCAAAAAGAAACGGAGCGCCAACCGTGTGCCCGGCTGGGCGTCATCCGTCCTGAGGGGTGTGTGCATTTATTGTAAAGGATTTTCGCGCGAAACTCAACTATCAATTTTCGCAAGTGGCGAAACAGGCAGATGACAGCGCAGCAAAGTTGCAGTAAACTAACCCGGCGTTCCCGGAACAAGTGACTCTGGGATGCCACACGATTTTTCTACACGAAATCACTCCCCCTCGCGGGTGCGCCTGAAATTGGCCATCTCGCCATCCGAGTTCGGATCGTCGGATTCGCAAATCCCGGCAGAAATCCGTATCCAGTTCCCGCCGGTGGTAGACGCACCGGGTTTCTGCCGTGGCATTTGCGCAACCATGTATCAGTGAGAGTCCCGCCATGAAAGTCATCTATGCGGCGCGCGTTGCGCTGAGCGCATGCATCGTCGCCCTGCTCGTCACCCTCATCTATGCGCGTACGGGGCTGCGCATTGTGGGCGTGCTGCTGCCGCGCCAGGCATGGCTGGTGGAGAACCGGGCCGTCTGGGCCGCGAGCTGGTGGCTCTGGCTGCTGGTCGTCTTTACGTGGATGGTGCTGTTGACCGCGCTCATGTGGCACTATCTGCCCGGCCATCGCTTCAACTCCATGCTCCAGTCCGGCCTCATGGTCATCGCGGCCACACTGACTATTGGCGGCATTCTCATCTGGATGAACGTGCTGCCGTGGGCGGCGGACCAGACCAGGGCCAACGAATTCGTCGCCCTGGTCGACACCCTCGCCTTCACCTTTCTCGGCGCGGGTTTCTTCATGGTCGGCGTCGTCACCGCCTGGATCGCGTTCGACCTCATGCGGCTGGCGAGTATGCCCGCCTGGCTGCCGCTGCCCGGTCTCCTCGCCGGCCTGGCATTTCTGCCCACGCCCTTCCTGCTGCCCAATCCCCTCCCCATCGCCGCGGGCCTCCTCCTCTGGCTGGTCTGGTGCGCGTTGCTGGGGCTGCGAAAATCCATGCCCAACGCCTATCCGGAATGGAAGTGAAGCCTCGCTCCTATGCTATAATGGCCGGAATCGATTCAATCCAGGGAGCACGGTATGCAACTCTCTTCCTTGCTCGCGATTGCACGCGGCGATCATGAGGCGGATCTGCTGCTGCGCAACGGGCGCATCGTCAACGTCTTTTCCGGCACAATCGAAGAAGCCGACATCGCCGTGGCGGCAGGCCGCATCGTGGGCATCGGGCACGGCTACCACGCCGCGCGGACCGTTGACCTGGGCAAACGCTACGTGGCGCCCGGCTTTATCGACGCGCACGTGCACATCGAAAGCAGCCTCTGCACGCCGCCCCAATTTGCCGCGGCCGTGCTCCCCCGCGGTGTGACCACCGTCGTCACCGATCCCCATGAAATTGCCAATGTGGCAGGCGTCGCGGGCATTCGCTTCATGGCCGAAAGCAGCCGCGACCTGCCGCTCAACGTGGTCATCATGGCGCCGTCGTGCGTGCCGGCCACCCACATGGAGACCAATGGCGGCGCGCTCACCGCGCAGGATCTGGCGCCCTTGCTGGCGGACGGCACGGTCTTCGGCCTGGCCGAGGTGATGAACTTCCCCGGCGTGATCCACGGCGATGCCGAGGTGCTGGCCAAGCTGGCCGCGTTCGCAGGCAGGCCCCAGGACGGGCACGCGCCCGCGCTCACCGGGCCGACGCTCAACGCCTATGCGCTGGCCGGCATCGGCAGCGAACACGAGTGCACCACGGTGGCGGAGGCCGCCGAAAAGCTGGCCCGTGGCTTCTACATCCTCATCCGCGAGGCGACCAACGCACGCAACCTGCACACTCTGCTGCCGCTGATCACGCTCATGAACAGCCGGCGCATCTGCTTCTGCACCGACGACCGCATGCCCGGCGATCTGCTGGATCAGGGCACAGTCGACTACATGGTGCGCGAGGCCATCGTCTTCGGCATCGACCCGGTGACAGCTATCCGCATGGCTACGCTCAATGCCGCCGAGTGGTTTGGCCTGCGCAACCGCGGCGCCATCGCCCCGGGACGCGCGGCCGATCTGGTGGTCTTTGAAGACCTGTACGCGCCGCGCGCCGCCATGGTCTTCGCCGGGGGCGAACTGGTCGCACAGCACGGCATCTTGACTGTCACACCAAAATCAGCGCCGATTCCGGCGGCACTGGCCGGGCGGGTCAACATCGACTGGAGCAAGGTCGATCTGCGGGTGCCGGCTCATGGTCGCCGCCTGCGCGCCATGGTCTCGCAGGAAGACCAACTGGTGACCAAGGAGCAGATCGTCGACGCCAAGGTGGTGGACGGGCTGGCCGTAGCCGACCCGGACCGGGATCTGCTCAAGATGGCCGTCATCGATCGGCACTCGGGGCAGAGCGGCGTGGGGCTGGGCTTCATCCAGGGGTTCGGCCTGCAACGGGGCGCCATCGCCGGCACCGTGGCCCACGACCACCACAATCTGGTCATCATCGGCGCGGATGACGCATCCATGGCCGCCGCGGGCCGCGCCGTCACCGACCTGGGCGGCGGGCTGGTCGTGGTCGACGGCGGCAACGTTGTGGCGACGCTGCCCCTGCCCGTGGCCGGCTTGATGAGCGACCGGCCCATCGGCGACGTCCGGCGCCGTTACGATGCGCTCCTGAACGCGGCCCATGCCCAGGGGGCGGAACTCCACGATCCCTTCATGGCCATGAGCTTCATGGCGCTGGAAGTCATCCCCAAGCTCAAGCTGACCGACCGCGGCCTGGTCGATGTGGATGCCTTCGATTTTGTGGATTTGTTTGTCGACGCGTAATCATCTGTCATCCAACATTATTTCATCCTACGAGGAAATCAGGAACCATGTTCGAACAAATCGTTGCTGCACCACCGGATGCGATTTTGGGCCTCTCGGAAGCGTTCAAAAATGACCCGAACCCCAACAAGATCAACCTGGGCGTCGGCGTCTACAAAGATGCAAGCGGCAAGACGCCGGTGCTCAACTCGGTCAAGCAGGCCGAGACCAAGATTCTGGCCGAAGAGACGACCAAATCCTATTTGCCCATCGACGGCGGTCCGGCCTACGCCGCGGCCACCCAGCGTCTGCTCTTCGGCGACGGCCACGAGATCATCAGCAGCGGCCGCGCGGTGACGGCCCAGACGCCGGGCGGTACCGGTGCGCTGCGTGTGGCCGCCGACTTCATCGCCGCCACCTTGCCGGGCAAGCGCGTCTGGATCAGCGACCCGACCTGGCCCAACCACCCCAGCGTCTTTGCCGCGGCCGGGCTGGAAACGGCCACCTATCCCTACTTCGACAAGGCGACCAACGGCGTGGCCTTCGATGCCATGCTGGCCGCCATCAACGAGATTCCCGCCGGCGACGTGCTGCTGCTCCACGGCTGCTGCCACAATCCCACGGGCGTGGACCTGTCGCCGGAGCAGTGGGCGCAGGTGCGCGACGTGATTACGGCCCGCGGCCTGCTGCCCCTGGTCGACTTCGCCTACCAGGGCTTTGCCGACGGGCTGCGTGAGGACGCGGCCGGACTGCTCACGTTGGCGCAGTCGGGCACCGAGATGTTGATCGCCAGCTCGTTCTCCAAGAACTTCGGCCTCTACAACGAGCGCATCGGCGCGATGACCCTGGTGGCCGGTGATGCCGACGCCGCAAGCGGCGCAGAGCCACGTCAAACGGGCGATTCGGGCCAACTACTCCAATCCGCCGGCCCACGGCGGTGCCATCGTCGCCGTGCTCACCGATCCGCGCTGCGCGCCAGTGGGAAGCCGAGGTCACGGCCATGCGCGAGCGCATCAACACCATGCGCCATCTCTTTGTGGAGACGCTGAACGAAAAGGGCGTGGACCGGGACTTCAGCTTCATCGCGCGCCAGCGGGGCATGTTCTCCTTCTCGGGCCTCAACCCGGAACAGGTCAAGGCGCTTTGCGCGACCGCTATGCCATCTACATCGTCGGCTCGGGCCGCATCAACGTGGCCGGGATGACCGAAGCGAATATGGACTATTTGTGCGCTGCGATTGCGGATGTGTTGCAGGGGTAGAGGGGGCAGAATTAAAGATTAAAGAATGAAGATTGGTGTGGGTGCGATGCGGCGAAGAGGACCGGGTCGTGCCCCTGGCGTGTGGTGCGCATAACACAGAAACGAGTCGACGATGAAGGATTTATCGCAGTTGATTGGCGCCGTGCCGGGCTCGGTGACGGCGATGATGATGGAAGAAGGGCGCGAATTGGCCGCGGCCGGGGTGGACGTGATCAACCTGGCCGGCGGCGAACCATTTCAGCACGCCGGCCCACATCATTCGACGCGGCGCACAAAGCCATGTTGGCGGGCGACACCCACTATCCGCCCTCGTTTGGGACGCCCGAATTGTTGGACGCGATCGTGGGCAAGCTGGCGCGAGAACAATGTCCACGTCACCCGTGACCAAATACTGGTGACGCCCGGCGCCAAGTGGGCCATCTACGCAACGCTGGCCGTGACGACAAACCCCGGCGACGAGGTGCTGGTGCTCGACCCCGCATGGGTGAGCTACGGCCCCATGGTGCAGTTGCAGCAGGCGACGCCCGTCCATGTGACGCTGCGCGCAGACGACTCCGCATCACGGCCCACGCAGAGATACGTCGCCGCACCAAGCTCATCATGGTCAACAACCCCAGCAACCCCACCGGGCAGGTGCTGTCGGCACGGATCGACGCCATCGTTCAGGTCGCGACCTCAGTCTCTACGTGCTCAGCGACGAGATCACGAGCACATCATCTATGGCGCGGTGCACCACAGCCTGGCCGTCGAGCCGGGCATGGCCGAGCGCACCATCATCGTCAACGGCTTCTCCGAGGCGTGCGATGACCGGGTGGCGCAGGCTGGCTGGCGCGCCGCCGGTGAACTGGCGCGCACGCTGCAAACCAGAGCATCACCTCGGCGCCAGCTTCGCCGGCGCGGGTGCGGTCGCGCTCAACGGCCCCCAGAGTGCGTGCACGAGATAACGGCTTACCAGCGCGTGGCGCTTCATGCTCGGCGCGCTGGACGATCCACGGGCATCGAGTGTGCGCCGATTGAAGGCGCGTTCGTCTTCCCCAAGTTCACGGCCACGGAAAGGGCAGCGCTCGCCAACATTCTGCTGGAAGACGGGCTCATCGCCACGCCGGGCATCGCCTTTGGCCACGGCAATTGTTCCGGGACGGGCAAAGAGACACCACGGCGACGACCCTCTGCGAGTTCATTTGCGACGCTTTGGGGAACGACGACGTTTCCGAATAGAGTCGGGAACAGAGCGAGATGACCCGCTTGGTGAAGATACTGGAGCGGGGACGTATCACAGATAACGGTCGGCAATCGCCATCTCCTCATCCAGTTCTTCGTCGGTCAGCCGGAAGGTGGGACCACCGTAATCGCCGAGCTTGGACAGGAAGAGTGGACGCGGGATACCGGCGAGTTGTGCTGCGGCCCCGGAAGATAACCGCCCCAATTCATAGAGCTTGACGGCCGCAATTAACCGCAGTTCACGCGCTGCCTCCTCTGGAGTAACGTGTAGCGCAAGCAGCGTTTCGTCAGGGAGCGTGATCACGATTTCGTGCATTGAGTTTCCTCCGTTCCGGTCAACGAGAGTAATGCGCCCGTCCATCTTATCGCCAAACCCTGTAGGCAGAGGTAAGGTCAAAGAGCCGGCTCTTATCATCACGTTTCCGAACCATACCGATCATCAGTATACTTGACATCGATTTAATCGTTCAACAATCATCAAACTGGTCGGGCCACACCACATTTCGGGGGATTTCTCCAGGAGCAGAGTCCACCTACGCTGATCGACGTCCTGAAAAGTGGATTGGCCTCTCAACTAAAGTGAGCACATGCCATTATGGAGTTTGCCTGGTATATCTATGTACTTGCCATCTTGGCGGGCATTTTGGCCGGGATCATCAACACGCTGGCCGGCAGCGGCTCATTGGTGACGTTGCCCATGCTGATCTTTTTGGGGTTGCCGGCCAACGTGGCCAACGGCACCAATCGGGTCGGCGTCATCATGCAGAACATCGTCGGCATCGCTACCTACCAGCGCGCCGGCGCACTCGACGTGCAGGGGAGCATGTGGTACACGGCAGCGGCGGTCTTGGGCTCGCTAGTCGGGGCGCGCATCGCGGTGGATCTCAACGAGCAGATGATGAACATGGCCATCGGCGTGGTCATGATCATCATGCTGGTGGTGATTCTCTCCAATCCCAAGCGCTGGCTGCGCGAAAAATCCGAGGTCGCCGAAGGCCGCCCCGGCGTGTTGATGCTGGGCCTCTTCTTTGTCATCGGCATCTACGGCGGCTTCATCCAGGCCGGCGTGGGCATCTTCCTGCTGGCGGCGCTGGTGATGGGGGTGGGCTACACGCTGACCCACGCCAATGCCATCAAGCTGGTCATCGTGCTGGCACTCAGTTTGGCGGCCATTGCCGTCTTCATCATCAACGGGCAGGTCAACTGGTGGTTCGGTCTGCTCATGGCCGTGGGCCAGAGCATCGGCGCGTGGCTGGCGGCGCGCTTTGCCGTCAACTATCCCAACTCCAACGTCTGGGTACGGCGGCTGCTCATTTTCATCATCATCGTGTCGGCGCTCAAGCTGTTCGGCGTCTTCGATCTCGTTCTCGGCATGTTCGGCTAACGCCGCCACGTGCGGTGCTCCACGATTGAACGCACCCACGTACATGCAAAAGGCCCGATCCCGCTTGAGCGGGATCGGGCCTTTTTGATTTCAAAAGATGCAGCGGCTACACGATCAGATCGTTGGTGTAGTCGTCCATAATTTGGGCATCGCGATAGTTGTCCACCTGGTGATTGTGAATGGCCTGCAACACATGGGCCGAGACCCCGAACCCCTGTACCTTGCCGCCCGCGGCCTTGAGTTGGGCCATGGTCGGCTCCACCTCGAAGTCATCGCAGAGCACGACGAGCGCGGCACCGCCGTCGGTCAGATGTTGCTTGATCTGGGCTGCGGCTTCGTCGGTCAACCCCAGTGAACCGTGGGTCAGCTTGCCCGTGACGCCGCCGATGGCACCGCCGCCGACCGCGCCCGCCAGCAGCGACAGTCCGCCCGTGACGCCCGCCGCAAGGATGCCGATGGCGCCGCCGACCAATGCGCCACGTCCGGCCCGGGCCGCGCCGTAGCGCTTGGCCTCGACCTTGCCGTCCTCGCCCAAGGTGATGCGGCCCATGGTGCCCAACTTGATGTCGTCGTTGGCCTTGTCCCAGTTGCGCAGCGCGTCGGCCGCGTGGTCAGCCGCCGCGGCATCGGCGAAAAACCCGACGATAACTTGCTCATTCAGATTTTCGGACATCTGTTTCCTCCTACGGTTCATGTAGTTCAAACGGAGCGTGGTGTGATCGACGTCACGATTGTAGCTGCCATTGCCGGGATGCGCAATCAGCCGGGATCTTTCTGCAAGAGGGCCCCGACCTCCGCTGCGGAGGGAATGCCCAGGCGCGCCCCGTGTTTGGTGCAACAGAGCGCACCGGCCGCCGCCGCAAAACGCAGGAGTTCCGCCCACGCCATGCCCGCCGCCACACCGGCCGCCAGCGCACCGTGGAACGTGTCGCCCGCGCCCGTCGTGTCGACCACCGGCACGCGAAAGGCCGGCAGCGCACCGCTTTCCGGGCCGGCCGGCGTGTTCCGCTGCCAGATGAGACCCCGTTCGCCCAGCGTCACGATCACGCTGGGCGCGTGCTGGGCCAGCGCGACCATGCCGGCCTCCGGCGTGGCCGCGCCCGTGAACTCCTGCGCGAACCGTTCCGACGCGGCCACCACGTCGCACAGGTGGACCAATTGCGCGTTGCCCTCGTTCACCGTGTCCGCGTCGAGCACGGTGGCGATGCCCTGCTCACGTGCCCAGATTGCCATGGGCACGGCCAGGTCGGGCTGGTGGCCGTCGAAGAGGAGCACCTTGGCCTGCACCGCGCGGAAGTCCACATCCGCCGGGGTGAGGCCATTGGTGTCCCCCTTGTAGTTGACGATGGAGCGATCCCCGTTGGGCTTCACGAAGATCGCCGAGATCGGCGTCGACGCCGTCCCCTGCACCACCAGCGCGGTATCCACACCCGCGCCGTGGAATTCGGCCAGATGCTCGTCGCCGTAGATGTCGCGGCCGAGATAGCCGGCAAACGCGGTGCGATACCCCAGCATGGCGGCGGTCATGGCCGCGTTGGCTGCCGTGCCGCCGCCACAGTTGATGAAAGCCGACGCCCGCGCCTTCTCGTCCGCCGCGGGATGGTGATCCACGGCGAAGATCAGGTCATAGCAGGCGTGGCCGACGCAGAGGACGTCGAAGTCGCGCATCAGGCAAAGAGGCTCGTCATCTTCTCTTCTTTGACCATGCCACGCATCTCTTCGTCCGTGGGGCGACGCTCGAAGCGGCTGGCCGCGTCCAGCACCTTGGGCAGCACGTAGATGTCGCCCACGGTGTTGAGGAAGATGCCCGGCCGACCGATGACCCAATGCACGGCGCGGTCGATGTCATCCTGGTCGGTGAGCGGCTGGTACCAGGTGGACGCCCAGCGATCCTGCGGCCCCCACGGCCCTCGGGTGATGGACTTGATGGTCTGCACGGCCACGTTGCGCTCCTGGGCCATGGCGACCAGCTCTTCGAAGTCGGCGATGTACTGGCCGTTCATCTGCATGGGGTAGTTGTACGGCAACAACACCGAGTCGAAGTTGAAGCGTTCCAGGCTGCGCTTGTGGAAGGCGGCGATGTTCAGGCCGTGGCCGGTCACGCCGATGAAGCGCACGATGCCCTGCTCCCGGGCTTCGATGGCTGCTTCGAGCGCGCCGCCGGGGCCCATGGCCTGCTCCCACTCGCCGGGATGGCCCAGGTTGTGGAGCTGGATCAGGTCGAACGAGTCGATGCGCATGCGGTCCAGCGAGCGATGGATCTCTTCCTTGGCCTTCTCGTAAGAGCGTTCGCCGGTCTTGGTGGCCAGGAAGAAGTCCTTGCGATGCTGGGCCATCCACGGACCGATGCGTTCCTCGGCGTTGCCGTAGCTGGCCGCCGTGTCGATGTGGTTGATGCCGTATTCCAGCAGCAGATCCAGGGTGCGATCCGCCTCGGCCTGGGTGACGTTGCCCAACGCGGCCGCACCGAAGAGGGTGACGGTGCTCATGTGGCCGGTGTTGCCAAAGGGTCGTTTCTCAATCATGGTTGGTTCCTTTCAAACATGTGGATTGAATGTGATTCTGCAAAATCGCCGACACCGAATCAATTCGGTGCTGCTACGGCAAACGTGCCGAGGCACGTTGCGCGTTGTCCGCCGAACAGGCTTGCAGCCTGTTTCCCCTATCAGGCGACGGTTTCAACCGTTGCGCCTTGGTGTCGCCCCACGGCGGCATAGACCGCGCGCAGCGGCACGCCGTGGGCATCCGCCGCGCGCCGGCAATCCTCGTATTCGGGCTTGGCGCCCACCTCCACGCCGTCGAGCAGCTTGACCTTGACCCGGATCGGGCCGTACGCAGTCGTCACGGTCCGTTGCGCGCGCCCGGCCGCGTACCGGCGCACGTCGTGGGCGCGCACGCCGAGTGTGGTCGTCTCGCGCAGGAGAATCTGCGTCAACGTCGCCTCGTCCTCCGGCGCCGCCAACACACCGACCAGCGTGCCCGGGCGGCCCTTCTTCATCTGCACCGGCGTGAGCCAGACGTCCAGCGCGCCGGCCGCGAAGAGTTGTTCCTGCACCGGCGCGTACAGTTCCGGGCTCATGTCGTCGATGTTGGTCTCCAATTGCACCAGCCGCGACGCGGGGACGGCGCTTTCCTGCGGTTCACCCAGCCAGAGCCGGGCCACGTTGGGCCAGCCGAACTCCTTCTGCCCCGCACCCATGCCCGTGTCGGTGAGACGCATGGACGGCTGCCGAAACTCGGCCAGGCTACAGACCAGCGCCGCGCCCGTGGGCGTGACCAGTTCGCCCGGTCCCGGCGCGGGACGGGTGGGCGCACCGGCCGCGGCCAGCAGCTTGAGCGTGGCCGGCGCAGGCAACGGAATGCGCCCGTGGGCCGATTGGGTCCACCCTTCGCCCAGCGGAAACGACCCGGCGTAGAGTCGCGTCACCCCCAGTGCATGGAGACCGGCGCAGACGCCCAGCACATCGATGATGGCGTCCAGCGCGCCCACTTCGTGGAAGTGAACGGCGTTCACGTCGATGCCGTGGACCGCGGCCTCGGCTTCGGCCAGACGGGTGAAGACCGCCACCGCCTGCGCTTTGACCGGCGGCGGCAACTCCACTGCGTCGATGATGGCGACGATGTCGGGCAGATGGCGATGGGTCGCCTCTTCCGCCACGTGCACATGCACCAGCGTGGCCGCCAGCGCGCCGCGCATGACGGTCTCGGCGCGGATGTCCCAGCGATCGGCCGGCACGGCAAGCTTGTGCACCAAACCGACCAGGTCCGCGATGGGCCAGCCCGCGTCGACCAGGCAGCCGAGAAAGATGTCGCCGGAGATGCCCGAAGGCATGTCGAGGTAGGCGATCATCTCAGAGCAGCGCCTCCAGTGGGATGACGGCACCGTTTCCCGCGCCGTTGCTCGCCCCGTTGAGCGAGCCGCTGCGGAAGCCGGCCAGGTCCAGCGTGACGAAGCGATAGCCCGCCGCCTTGACGCCGTTGACGATGGCGATGTGTTGGTCCAACGCGGTGGGGAAGTCGTCCACGGGGATCTCGATGCGCGATCTCGCCGTGGTGACGCACCCGGAATTGGGGAAAGCCCAGGTCGACCAGCACATCCTCGGCCGCCTCGATCTGGCGCAGCAACTCCGGCGTGATGGGCGTGCCGTGGGCACCCGCGACGAGAGACAGGCCATGGCCGGCTTGTCCCACACGGGCAGACCCAGATGCCGGGCAATCTCACGCACGTCGGCCTTGGTGATGCCGACCTCCAGCAGCGGCGAGCGCACGTTGCGCTCCCGAGCCGCGTCCATGCCGGGGCGATGGTCGCCCAGGTCCGACGCATTGGCGCCGTCCAGCACCCAGTGCCACCCCTCTTCCCGCACGATGGTCTTGAGTTGGTCGTGAAGTTCGGACTTGCAGAAGTAGCAGCGGTTGGTCGGATTGGCCGCGTAGTTGGGATCGAGATACTCCTCGGTGTCCACCGTGCGGAAGGGAATCTCAAGATCTTCCGCCAGCTTGATGGCCGCGCGCATCTCACGCGTGGGGTAGCTGGGCGAGATGCCGATGCAGGCCAGGGCACGGTCGCCCAGTTGCTCGTGGGCCACGGCCATCACCAGCGCGCTGTCGACGCCGCCGGAGTAGGCGACGAGGACGGAGTCGAGGCCGCGGAGGAGGGTGCGGAGCGCGTCGAGTTTGGCCGCTGTCTCAGGAGAAAGAGATTGGGAGACTGGGAGATTGGGAGATTGGGTTTGGTTGATTGGCATGTTGGTTGCATTCATGATTGGGTCGATGTCGTGACGGACTGCTGCACGATGCGGGCGTTGATGAGCGCGGCCATGTGACCGGCGCCGAAGCCGTTGTCGATGTTGACCACCGCGATGCCCGAGGCGCAACTGTTGAGCATGGCCAGCAGCGCGGTGACGCCGTGAAAGCTGGCGCCGTAGCCGACCGATGTGGGCACGGCGATCACCGGCGCGTCGGTCAGCCCGCCGATGACGCTGGGCAGCGCGCCTTCCATGCCCGCGGCCACGACGATGACATTGGCCGCCTGGAGCGTGGCCACGTTGGGCAGCAGCCGGTGCAGCCCGGCCACCCCCACGTCCACAATGCGGGTCGGCGCGTGGCCCATGAGGTCCAGCGTCAAGCTCGCCTCTTCGAGCACGGGCAGATCGCTGGTCCCGGCCGCGGCCACGATCACGCCGGCGTGCCGGGGCCGATTCGGCTCCAGGTCGCGCCAGATGCAGCGCGCCAATTCATGATACTGCAAATCGGGCACTTCCGCACGGGCGGCGGCAAAGTGCGCCGGCGTGGCCCGGGTGCCCAGGAGGCGGGGTCCGTGCTCGGCCAGCCGCCGGGCAATGGCCGCGACCTGGCCGGGCGTCTTGCCTTCGCAGTAGATCACCTCCGGGAAGCCACCGCGCAGCCCCCGGTGATGGTCCAGCGTGGCGCCGTCGATCTCCTCGAAGGGCAGCCGCCGCAGCGATGTCAACGCCGCCTCCACATCAAGTGTGCCGGAGGCGACGTTTTCCAACAACGTACGCAGAAGAGTTGGGTCCATGGTTTCCTGTGAGTCAAGAAGAGAGGGAAGGAGCAAGATTGAAGATTGAAGATTGGGTTGACCACCATGCGGCGTAAGTACACGCAGTGCGGCCGCACCCCCAATCTTCAATCTTCATTCCTCAATCTACCCTCACCACCGGAACTGGTGCGGGCCGAAGTCGGCTTCGTAGAACGGGGAAACCATGCGGCCGGGCGGCACGATTTCGTCGATGGTGGCCAGTTCGTCGGCGGTGAACGTCACGTCCAGGGCGCCCAGGTTGTCCTCCAGGTGCTCCATGGTGCGCGGCCCGATGATGGGGCTGGTCACGCCGGGCTGCTGGGCAACCCACGCCAGCGCCAACTGGGCCAACGTGATGCCCTTGGCGTCGGCCATCGCGGTCAGGCTCTCGATGACGTCCCAGATGGCGTCGTTCTTGCGCCGGGCCTGCATGGCGTTGAGGTCGCCGCTGGAATAGCGCTTGCCCTCGGGCGACTGCTCGTCACGCGTGTACTTGCCGGAGAGCAGACCACCGGCGATGGGGCTCCACGGGATGGTGCCGATGCCGTAGGTCCGGCACATGGGCAACAGTTCACGTTCGATGCGCCGGTCGAGAATGTGGTAGGGCGGCTGTTCGCAGACGAAGCGATTGAGGCCGTACTCCTTGGAGACCCACAGGCTCTCCAGCACCTGCCACGCGGCGAAGGTGCTGGTGCCGATGTAGCGCACCTTGCCGGCGCGGATGAGGTCGTCCAGCGCGCGCAACGTCTCGTCAATCGGGATGTCCGACTGGGGGCGATGAATCTGGTACAGGTCGATGTAGTCGGTCTGCAAGCGGCGCAGGCTGGCCTCGCACTGCTGGATGATGTGGCGACGCTGATTGCCCTGGTAGTTGGGATCGGTGTCGTCCATGGTGCCGTGGACCTTGGTGGCCAGCACGATTTGGTCGCGCTTACCGTTCCGTTTGAGCGCTTCGCCGGTCACTTCTTCGCTGCGGCCGCGGCTGTACACATTGGCCGTGTCCAGGAAGTTGATGCCCGCGTCCAGCGCGCGGTCGATGATGGCGTAGGAATCCTCGGCGTTGGTCTTGCCGCCGAAGTTCATGCAGCCCAGGCAAAGAACCGATACTTTCATGCCGGTGCGTCCGAGTGAGCGATAGTCCATGGGAAATTCCTCCTAGGAGTTATGGTCTTGTGTGAATGTCAAAGCGGTACTGCACCAAGCCCCAATGCGGCTGGGAACTTGGCAACAGGTCCGCCTCGGATTCACGCGATGGTGAAGACGGCAACATGACGGTGGAGAGATCGACGCCGGCACGGCACGTCGACAGTGCTGGCTAGGTGCAGGGGGAGCATGTGACCGGCGCACGGCAAATCAATATCGATTTAATGTGCGTAGTTCAGTGTAGCATAGATTGTCGTCTGCGACATGTCGGCTTGCGCCCCATGCAACCGACCATGTATGCTGAAGCGCAGCGATGTTGCCCGGCGACCTTGACAACATCGCGCGAAATGTGCAGCAACGGCGTGAATTTCGGTCGCCGTACCAGTGGACGAAACAAGGAGAAGAGGATGACCACAGTCCCAAGCGACCTGGCCCATGAACTGGAAGAGTCCTTCGCATTTCTGCTGGCTGAAGCGAGTCAACTGGACGAGGACGAGCGCGCCCAGGCCGATCTTGGCGACGGGTGGACTGCGACGGCGGTGCTGGCCCATGTCGCCTATTGGGACGACTTCCAGCGCCGGCGCATGGAGGCGGCCCTGGATGGTGCCTCAGCCGCGACCGGGTTTCGGCGCGACGGCGTGAGCAACGATGAACGCCGGGATGCCGATCGCACGCGCAGCTTCGACGATGCGCTCCAGGCGGCCGAAACGGCACGCGCCGCGCTCATCGCCTTCGTCCGCGAGCTGACGCCGGTGCAGTTGGAGACCAAGTATCCCGAGGGCCAAAACGTGCTCTACCTGGGTGGACTGGTGCGCCACATGGTGCAGCACGCCCGCGAGCACGCGCAGCAGATCGAGGCATATTGCGGCTCCATGCGCCGCTGGTCCAAAGCGCGCCTACGCGCCTTCCTGGTCACCCAGCACGAGAATCTCATGGGCAGCGTGGCCGGGCTGGACGAAACGACGCTCCTGTCCGCCGAGGTCGCGCCGGGCTGGAGCATCCGTGACACGCTGGTGCATGTGCTGGCGTGGCACGAGCACGCCTACGATCTCCTGCGCACGTGGCCGCAGCCCACCGCCGATTTTCATGCCAAGTGGGATTGGGTGGAGACCGGCGCTTCCATCGACACGGTCAACGTGCGCCTGCTGCAAGAACGCGCCGATCTGGATATGATCGCCATCGCCGACGGGCTGATGACCTACCACCGGCGCTTCCTCCGCCTCCTTGACGCCGCGGATGAGGCCGCGTTGACGAGCTCCGGCGTCGCGTGGGCCGCCAACGGTGCCATGTCGTCGCTCTTCTATGACGTGGCCCTGCACGAGGTGGAGCATGCGCTGGACATCTGGCAGTGGCGGAACGCCCGGCAGTAACTCACGCCGGGAACACACAGACGCAGAAATAGAAAGGGGGACGGCTGAATTCAGCCGTCCCCCTTTTTGTTGCGCAAAACGTCGCCTACATCACTGTTGCACCGGTGGCGCGTCGGCCGGAGTGCTGCCGCTGGGCAGGCCGCCGAGGAGCACAGGGCTCACCGTGAGGTCACGCGGGAGGCGCGACTCCAGGTCGTTGCGTGTGATGTCGGTGGCGGTCGTCTGTTCCTGGAGCCAGTCGGCGTAGGCCTGACTGCGCTCCTGGTCGATGGTCGCCTGGTCCTTGGGACGGGCGTCGTCCCGTTCCAGCACCTCGAGCAGGTGGACGCCGAACTGGGTCTCCACCGGTTCGCTCACCTCGCCGATGGGCAAGTTGAACGCGGCCTCTTCAAACTCGGGCACCATCATGCCGCGGCCAAACCAGCCGAGATCGCCGCCGTTCTGGGCGTTGCTGAGATCGTCGCTGTACTCGGCGGCCAGCGTGGCGAAGTCCTCGCCGTCGATGATGCGCTGACGGAGTTCCTGGGCCAGCGCCAGGGCCTCATCCAGCGAACGCGGCGCCGGTGTCGGCGCGGGCGTGGGGAAGCCTTCGGGCAACGGCGTGGCGGTGGCCGTGGGTTCCGGCGTCGGTTGACCCTCGGGCACGGCGGTCGGCTCCGGCGTGGGCGTGATCGCGCGCAGCAGAATGTGGCGCGCGTGGACCTGCTCCTCGGTCGTGCTCACCCGCTCGTCGGCCACGATCTCGGCCAGCTTGTCCGAGAGGAGGCGCGTCTCCACGATCTTGCGGTAATCATCCAGCGACAGCCCGTAGGTAGACAGATTGTCGGCGAGCCGCTTGAGTCCGTCCTGAAACTGCTCTTCCGTCAGAAGCGGTCGAGTCGGGGCCGGTTCCGGGGTGGGCACGGGCGTCGCGGTGGCGGTGATCGTGCCGCTCGCATCGATGGTGGCGGTCGGGGTGGGCGTCCACGCTTCGGCCGTGGTCGTGGCGGCGACGGCGGCTTCGGCGGTGCTGGTCGCCTGGGGCTCGGTCACGGCGCCGTCGGCCGCGGCCACTTCTTCGCGCAGCGCCGCGTCGATCTCGTCGGCGCTGACGCTAATGCCCTGCGCGGCGGCCTGTTGGCGGATGACCGTCTCGTTGATCATGCGGTCGAGCGTCTGCATCCCCAGCGAGAAGGGGCTGGAGAGTGTCGCCTCGATCTGGCTGATCTGCGAGGTAAAGAAGCCCTGTCCGCCGAACTGTTGCTCCAGTTGGTTCAACTGGATGTACTGATTTTCCAGTTGCGACTGTTCGTATTTGACACGTTCCTGGAAGGCGCGCGTTGAGATCTTTTCGCCGCCTACCGTCGCGATCGAGCTGTTGGGCTTGAACACGAACTCGGAGAGGATGCCGATGAGCAGCACCGCGCCCACCAAGCCGAGTGTAATGCTCACCGCGAGCACGACCCTGCGGTTGCGCTCGCGGTCGCGGGCATTGATGTGCTGCTGTTTCCGTGTCAGCTCGCGCGGCTCGTCTTGCGCTTGCTTTTTGCGATTTTTCTTGGCCATGAGGATCCAGCTATCGTCGTGGGTACAGCGACCGGGTCTCAGGCATCGTGCGGTGGGATGACGCGCCCGAGACCCGGTCTCTGGATGTCTGTGTGAACTCTCAGCGTTGTGTTAGCGCTGGCGACTGGTGCGGCGCGTCTTGCGCGTCACGCGAATGTGCTCGGCCGTGTAGGGCAGCAGGGCCAGATGCCGGGCGCGCTTGATCTCACGGGCGACCTGGCGTTGCACCTTGGCGCTGACACGGGTCTTGCGGCGGGAGAGGATGCGGCCACGGGCATCGAGGAACCGGGTCAACAGCGCCACGTTCTTGTAGTTGATGTCTTCGATGCGAATGTCGTTGCCGATGCGACGGGCGCGGCCGCGCACTTCCTGCGGCGCATAGATGGTCGGGCCGTCGACGGCGACCTCCTCGTACTCGAAGACGTCCTCGCCGTCATCATCCTCGTCATCTTCGCCGTCGTCGTCATCCTCGTCCACGGCGGAGGGAACGTCGGCGTCGTCGTAGCCTTCATCGTCGTCATCGTCGGAGGTGACGGCCGCTTCCACGGCGTCCGCAACCGCCGTCACCGCTTCGGCCGCGGTCTCGGCAGCGTCGGCCACGACTTCTTCGGCCTCGCCCTGGATCTCTTTCATCGCGGCGGTCGCTTCCGCCAGCAGGTCTTCGTTTTCCGATGTGGGATTGGTTTGCTCGCTCATGAATAGTCCTCTATCTCTTCTCGGCTCATCGGGCACAGCGTGCCCACGGGCATGTTTCTCATCGCTGGGTTTGGCGGCCGGCGTTAGGCGTCGGTCCGGATCAACAGATGGCGGACGACATCTTCGTTGAAGCGCAGCATCCGCTCCAGTTCATCTGCCTGGCCCGGCTCCATGGCAAAGCGATGCAGAACGTAGTAGCCCTCCAAATGACCCTCGATGGGATAGGCAAGCGCGCGCTTCCCCCACAACTCCGTGTTGATCATCTGCCCGTCGCCGGTGGAGATCAACTGCACCAGGCGTTCGTTCAGCGTGCCCAAGGTGCTTTCTTCCACTTCCGGCTGAGCGATGAAGATCAGCTCATACTCATGCGTACCGTTTTGGGACATAATACGTGTCTGACTCCTTTATTCTTTCTCTGGAGATGCCCGTGGGACCACCCCACGAGCAGAAAGAACGGGAGATCGCGTGGACAAATCCCCCGTCGTACAACACAATCGTGTAGTTTATCATAGGTGAGGAAGCGGCCCCAAAAAATCATGGGGTGCGCGGGCAATGATTCGTCACTTGGCGTTCCGCCGCCGAGCCGCTACCATTGCGACATGGATGCACACACACACGCCTCCCTCAACGTCTGGGTGATCTCACCCTACCATACGGGCAGCCACCGCGCCTGGGCCGTGGGCTACCAGCAACACAGCCGCCACGCGGTCACGCTGCTGACCATGCCGGGGCGGTTCTGGAAATGGCGCATGCAAGGTGGACCGCTGGAACTGGCGCAGACGGCGGCGCAGCAGTTGGCCGCGGGCAATCGCCCGGATGTGCTCCTGGCCACGGACATGCTCAATGCGCCGGCGTGGTTGGGGCTGCTGCGGGGCCGGTTGCCGGTGACGCCGCCGCTGGTGCTCTACATGCACGAAAATCAGTTGACCTATCCGTTGCAGGCGGGCGAGAAGCGTGACTTGACCTATGCCATGATCAACTGGTTGAGCCAATGCGTCAGTGCACGGGTACTCTTCAACAGCGCCTACCACCGGGCTGACTGGTTCGCGACGCTTCCCAATCTGCTCAAACATTTCCCCGACTTCAACCACCTGGCGCGCATGGATGACGTGCAGGCGCGCAGCCATGTGCTGCCCGTGGGGTTGCCGTGCGCCGAAATCCGGGCAGCCGGCACGCGGCCGGCGTCGTCACAATCACAGCCGCCGTTGATCTTGTGGACCCAGCGCTGGGAGTACGACAAACAGCCGGGGCGCTTTTTCGACTTGCTCTATGCGTTGCAAGCGGAGGGTGTGCCGTTTCGGGTGGCCGTGGCCGGCGAAAACTTCCGCAACGTGCCGGACGAGTTCGTGGCGGCCCGGGCCCGGCTGGATGATGCGGTGGTGCATTGGGGATTTCTGCCCGATCGCGCGGCGTATCTGGCCTTGCTGGGACAGGCCGACCTGGTCATCAGCACGGCGCTCCACGAGTTCTTCGGCATCAGCGTCTTGGAAGCCATTGCGGCCGGCGCATTTCCCCTGCTGCCCGCGCGTCTGAGCTATCCGGAACTCATCCCGGCGCCGCTGCACCCGGCCTGTCTCTATCACGATGACGCGGATCTGCTGGCCAAAGCGCGCCAACGGCTGCTGAACCCGCGTCCGGCGCCGCCCTCGCTCCAACAGCACGTGGTCGCCCACTTCGACTGGCCCCAGGTCGCGGCACAGTACGACGCGTTCTTGCTGGAGACGGTCGCGGCCGCCGGTTGAGCGCGTGCACGGGGCGGGTCTACGCGCCGGCGTCGTCCATCTCGTCAAGCTCATCGGCGTGGGCCAGCACACGAATGCCCACCGCCATGGGCCCCTTTTCGCCTTCTTCGATGCCGAATTCCACCAGATCGCCGGGGCGCAAGCGTCCGCTGCCCTTCACCTGCGCGCGGTGCGCAAAGAGATCATCGCCTTCCCGGCGGGTGATGAAGCCGTAGTGCTTGCTCGGGCTGTACCACTTCACCGCGCCGCGCACACGGTCGGCCTGGGGCAGCAGGCGACGACATCCGGAGCAGAGGCGCGGCATGTCCGCCCCGCGTTTCTGCTCCTCCGCACTCCACAGGAAGCTGATGCCGCAGCGCTCACAATATTCGATCTCGTCCTGTCGCTCTGTCCGCGCCATGGTCCTGGCCCTCCTGTCACCACGTCCGCCGTGCTCGCCCGACAAGGGGCGCCGTCACACACAATTGGCACCAGTATAGCCCAGAGTGGGACGGCAACACGAGTCCCGCGTTGGGCGACACGCGACAGAGCGTCCCAAAATTGTCGGCAAATTTGACATTCCCCACACCCGCTGATACCATAGTGCCGCGTTAGGCGACGTGGCCAAGTGGTAAGGCAGGGGTCTGCAAAACCCCGATCGCCGGTTCGAATCCGGCCGTCGCCTCTTTTTTATTTCCTCTGGGTTCGATGCGAACGTGCAGCGCAATCACAAAGTCCATCAAGACAGAGATTGGCCCCATCGCCTCCGGCGTCCGTGCGCCCGCCGCACTGCGCCGCCACAGGACGCGCTCCATGCCGCCTCTCCGCCTGTACCCCGGCAAAAACCAGCCGTTCACCACCGACAGCGAAACCTTGCCCGCGTTGCCTGCGTTTACAGCACAGACACGATACGCCGCGCGGCAACCGTCTGTGCACGCGGCTTGACCGGTACAGTTCCGCGTCGACAATCACGGCGGCGATCGGGCATCTCACCCACGGCCGACGTTGGTGGGGCCATGGCCGCCGAGGTCCACGCGTTTGTGATGGAATTCAGGCATGTCAGTACAGATTAGGCGCGTCCTGCTGGGTCTCATTGCGGTGACAGTCATCGCGGCGGCGCTGGGCCCGTTTTGGACGCCGCCGGACGAGCAGAGATTGAGCGCACAGGATAGTTCGCTCCAACCGACACCCACGTGGACGCCCTCACCGACCGCAACGCTGCTGCCGGGGCAGGTTCCACCGACGCCGACGCCCACCCGCAGCCGCCGGGTCGCCAACGAGATCACCCATCCCGCCAGCGGTGATGCCGTGTCTGGGCGCGTCATCATTCGCGGCACGGCGCTCATCCGCAGCTATCGCCGCTACGACCTGCACATTGCGCCCACGGGCAGCGACAATTGGCAATGGCTGACCACCAATTATGAGGTGGTGCGCGACGGCATCCTCTACGTTTTGGACAGCACGGACTACGCCGACGGCTACTACGACCTGCGCCTGCGCGCCATTGACGACCAGGGCACCTACACCGAAGCCTTCGCCCGGGCCATCGAAGTCCGCAACGCCAACCCGCCCACGCCCACGCCGTTCATCGATGCCGCCGGCAACCCGGTGACGGTGATCGAGCCGCCCACGCCGACCTTCACACCGACGGCGACGCCCACCAGCGAAAGCCGCGTGGAAGGCGGACAGGGATTCTACGGACCCAAGAGCGGCGCGGTGGTGCGCGGGTTTGTCCCGATCCTGGGCACCGTCAACGGCTGGTGGCAGAACCCGTTTGTGCGCTACGAAATCTATCTCTCGCGCACGGGCGCCGAGGACTGGACCTGGGTCTACAGCAACGACACCCAGATCTGGCAGGACCAGATCTACATGTTCGACACCACACGACTGCCCAACGGTTTCTACGACATGCGTCTGCGCATCGTCTACGCCGACGGCAACTATGACGATTATTTCCTGCGCGCGCTCCAGGTCGCCAACGGCGCGGCGGCCGACGACGCACCCGGTCAGCCGGTCGGCATCACATCGCCCGAGGCCGGCAGCCGGGTGGGCGGCGTAGTCGACTTTCGGGGCACGGCGGTCGATCCCGACTTCCTGCGCTGGGAACTCTACTGGTCGCCCGCGGGCGAGGACGCGTGGGCCTTCTTGGTCAGCAGCGAAAAGCAGGTCGCCGCCGATTCCCTGGCTCAGCTCGACCTGTCCTATCTGAAACCGGGTGCCTACGATTTCCTGCTGCGCATCGTCCGCAATGATACCAACTATACCGACACATACGTGCGCAATCTCCAGGTGGAGCCGCCGACGCCCACCCCCATGCCCACAGAGACGCCGACACCAACGCCGGGTGCATAACGTATGAGTATCGATGCCGTCTGTGGCGGTGTGCCACACGTGCGACGTGGATGAATCATCAGAATTCGGTCTGCATGGAGACCAGTGGGAACAATCGGAATCGTGTAACGTTATTGGGTTCAATGCCGCGAGTCGCGTCGCGGGAAGACAGAGTGCAACCAAAGGGATGTAACGCAACTATCAGGAGATTTGGTCTGCCAATTCCCGACACTGTATAATTGAGAGGTTAAGCTAACTTCATTGACATGAACAGCGCCCAGGTGCCGTGCAGCCGGACCAGGTACAAACCGGGCCATGGACAAAGAAGCAGCGCATCGTCAACGGAAAGACACGGCCCAAGTGATGTCGACCGCGCCGCGGTCAAAGAGCCGGCTGAGACAGAAATACACGTAAGAAAACTATTTGGTGACCATCCATGTCGCTTTGCTTGTCACCCGACGAGCGTGAGAATGACCCATCATGGTCTATTGGGAGGAAAGTCATGTTTAAGACACGCGTGCAGCAATTACTGGCAACCTTCGTGGTTGCCGCACTGGTACTGAGTTCGGTGGCGACATTCGCCAGCGCGGCCCCGGCGGCGCAGGTGCGCTCGCAGACCGTAACCGGCACGATCCCCGGTGGAGACTTCACCGAGTATTGGATGGTGCTGGATGTGATCAACCCCGGCACAGTGACCGTGCGCGCGGCGTGGGATCGGACTGATCTGGGCGGCATCGGCTTCTACGTCCTGAATGACAACAACGTCGCGCAGGTGACCAGCGGCAGCCGGGCCCGCGACAACAACATTGCGGCCGGTTCGCCCGTGGAAGCATTCCGCGGCGGCGCCAATGAGCAAGAGGCATCGTTCCGCGCCACGGCGGACGCCTACACGCTCATCGTCTACAACGAGTCGCCGGCCGACGCCACTTTCACACTCACGGCGGACAATGCCTTCGTGGTTGAAGAGGCCGGCAATGTGAGCGACCCCAACGCGGCCGAAGAGACCCCGGAAGCCACCGACGAGGGCGGCGACGCAGCCGCAGCCGACGAAGCGGCAGCCGACGAGGCCACGCCCGCCGCAGAGGCTGACGCCGCGGCCACGCCGGAACCGGCTGAAGAGGCTGCTGCGGATACGACCGCGACGACGGATGAAACCGCCGACACCGGCGACGAAGCCGCGGCAGACACCACGCCGGCCTCCGGCGCCACGGTCAGCGCCAGCGGCACAGTCACGGCGGACACGCTGGAAGGCGAACTGCCCAACAAGGATGACCAGCACTACCTGGGCCTGGAGCCGATCAACAAGGACGGCACCGTGACCTTGTCCCTGACCTTCGATCCCCAGGACAGCACGGAGCTGGCCCGTCGGTTGAACTTCTGGGTGCTGGACGACCGTGGTTTCACCCAGTACCTCGGCGGCGAGAGCCTGAGCAAGATCGCCATTGCAGCCGGCAGCAGCAACGTGGACACCGCCGACAACGAGCGGGCGGCCAGCTTCAAGTCCGTGGGTTTTGGTCCGTACACGGTGATTGTGTACAACTCCTCCACCGTTCCGGCCACCTACACGCTCAGCGCGACGGGCGCGTTGCTCAGCGACGAGTCCGGCCAGACGCTGACGGCCCAGCAGTCGGCCGTGGCCGCGGCCACGGATGAGACCGCCACCGACGAGGGCGCGTCCACCGGCGCGACCACGACCACCACAACGACGACGACCACGACGGCCGGCACGACCACGACCGGTAGCACCGGCACGGCGCGTGAGGGCGAACCCGGTGGCACCTACACCATCCAGAGCGGCGACACGCTCTCGATCATCGCCCGCGACATCTACGGCGACGTCAACCTGTACCAGGAGATCTGTGACTTCAACCAGATCGAGAACTGCGACCGCGTGGAAGTCGGCGACGTGATTCAACTGCCCACCGTCGAGGAAATGGGCACCGGCGCCACGGCTCCCGCGGCCAGCGCCGCCACGTCACCGCTGCCGCGGCCCACGGCCACGCCGGCGCCCGTGACTGCCTCCAGTGACATCACGGCCACCACGGCTGTGACCGGCACCAGCGCCGTCACGACCACCGAGACCATGACCGATACCGCCGATACGATGGCTGCGGATGAAGAAGCCGGCGGCACGCTGGTCGAAGTCCTGACTGCGGACGGCCGCTTCAAGAACCTGCTGGCCGCGCTGGACATCGCCGGTCTGGCCGATGCGCTGGCGGCCGGTGGCCCGTACACCGTGCTGGCCCCCACGGACGCAGCCTTCGCCGCCCTGCCGGACGGCGCGCTGGATGCGCTGATTGCCCAGTTGCGCAGCAATCCCGAGGGCCAGCTCTACGACATTCTGCGCTACCACGTGGCCCGGGGCGAGTTGCTCTCCAGCGACATCGAGAACGGGCTGGAAGTGCAGACCTTGCAGGGCAACACCGTCAAGTTCGAAGTTGACGCCGACGGCAACGTGACCGTCAACGGCGCGGCCATCTCCGGGCCCGACATTCTGGCCACGGACGGCGTCGTCCACGCCATTGACGCGGTCATTCTGCCGCCCCTGAGCGAGGAATAACGCGCAAACGACCGGCGTGACGACCAGTCGTCGTGCCGGGGAACGGCACACTGAAGATGCACGGAGCGCATGCGCTCCGTGCATCTTTTTTGATTGGCGCACTCGCACATCTGTGCTACACTGCGTTGACCATGCCGCGTCCGCCGGCCCTAGACCGGACGCCATTCCCCGAGCAGAAAGAACAGGCCATGAGCGAGCAGGAACTCGAATACATCGACCTCCGTGATGAATTTATTCCCGACGCCGACGATCCGGGCTGGCGGCCCGAGGGACACGAGCCCGACGACGCGCCCGATTTCTCCGCCCTGGCCGCGGCGGATCTGGCCGCCTTTTTCGGACCGGACGGGCCGCTGGCGCGCCACTTGGACGGCTACGAGGCGCGGCCGAGCCAGTTGGAAATGGCCCAGGCCGTCAAGCGCGCCATCCTTGCGCGCGGCCATGCCCTGGTCGAAGCGCCGACCGGCACCGGCAAGTCCATCGCCTATCTGGTGCCGGCGCTCCTCTCCGGCCAGCGGGTCGTCGTCTCCACCGCCAACAAGTCGCTGCAGAGCCAACTCTACACCAAGGACATCCCCTTCCTGGCCACGGTGATGGGCCGCGCCATCGACGCGGTGTTGGTCAAAGGACGCAGCAATTTCGTCTGCCTGCACAAGTGGACCCAAGAGGCGCCCATCCGTGAGCAGATGGCGCTGTACGACACCGGCGACCACCAGTTTCGCGAGTTGACGAAGTGGCTGGACGAAACCGACACCGGCGACGTGGATGACCTCTCCTTCAACCTGGCCGCGGATCTCCGTCCCCGCATCGTCAGCTATCCCGACGACTGCCTCCACGAGGTGTGCACCCACTTCGGCGACTGCTTCGTGGAGAAGATGCGCGACCGCGCCGCCGAAGCCCAGGTGCTCATCACCAATCACCACCTCTTGCTCAACGCGTTGGAATTGGGCTTTGCCGGGCACCGTCTGCTGCCGCCGGCCGCGCTCTACATCGTGGACGAGGCCCACCAGTTGGAACAGATCGCGACCGCGGTCTACGAGACGACCGTGAGCGACTTCAGCGTGGAGCAACTCCTGACGCGCAAGGTGCTGCGCGACACCTTGGGCGAAGATGTGGCCGACGAAATCAGCGCGCAAAACCTCATCGCCTTCCAACAGGTCTCCCACCTGAGCCGCGACAATTCATACCAGGTCGAAGGCCCGTTGGACGGTCTGCACCAGCTTGGCAAGCGGCTGGAAGACGTGGCCCGCATCGTCAAGGAGAAGGGTGAACGCCTGGCGGCCCGGGGCGAACAGCGCGCCCTCTCCCAGGAGGAAGCCGAGGAATTGCGCGCCTTTCAGCTGGCCGTGGAAGTGACCGGCAGCACCGCGCGCAAGCTGCTCACCGTGGCCACTGACAAGCACGACGGCGACTATGTGCGCTATGTCACCCGGGTCTTCGACCGCCGCAAGGTGACGCTGGAAATCCACGCCGCGCCCATCAACCCGGCCGAGCAGCTAGCCCAGTATCTCTTCCATGCCGAGGAGGACGACGAACCGGTGGCCCGCACCGTCGTCTGCACCAGTGCCACCTTGGCCACGAGCGGCGCCTTCGACCACTTCAAGCGGCGCGGCGGCATTCGCGCCACGGCCGAAGAACAGGTGCTGCCCACCGTCTTCGACTACCCGCAGCAGACCCTGCTCTACCAGCCGCCGCTGCCGGCCTACAACTACCGCAGCCCGGCCACGTATTACGATGCGGCCGCTGCGGAAATGGAACGCCTGCTGGAGGTGAGCCGCGGGCGCGCGCTCTGTCTCTTCACCAGTTGGAGCGGGCTGGAGCAAGTGGCGCAACGGTTGCGCGACCCGGACCGCCCCACCGTCTGGCCCATCCGCTTCAGGGCGACGCCCCCGCAACGCGCCATTGCTGGAGGGTTCAAGCGCACGCCCAACAGCGTGCCCTGGCCACGCGCTCTTCTGGGAAGGCGTCGACATTCCCGGCGACGACCTGAGCCTGGTGGTGCTGGACAAGATGCCCTTTCCCACGCCGGGCGACCCGCTCCACAGCGCGCGCATGCGCTGTGGAGGAAGCAGGCGACAGCTTCGGCCAGTACATGCTGCCCATGATGACGCTGGCGCTCAAACAGGGCTTCGGCCGCCTAATCCGGCGCAGCAGTGACTGCGGGTGTGGCCATCCTGGACGAACGGCTGACCAGCAAGGCTACGGGCGCCAGGTGCGCCAGGACGCCGCCGGCGCGCTTCAGCCGTACCTTCCGCGACGTCCACAAGTTCTACCAGGATGCGTTGGGCCAGTCCGCCGAGTTTGCCGTTAATCTCTGGCTGGACGCGGACGGCGGCGGCGATGTACACTGGCGATGGCAAGTGTTGCGTCTCCAGGACGGCCGGGCCGACGACGTGGACGGCGTCTGGCGTGACATCCTGCCGGCGGATGCGGCCGCTCGAGCCGGCGTCGATGCGCTGGCAAACTTGCGACAGCGCATCGAACGGGCGGGACACGACGTCGGCCGTTACGCTGTCGAAGTGCGGGTGCCGCAGACTGTGGCCGATGCGCTGGCGGCGGACACCGATGCAGCCGCGTCCGCGCCGCTGACCGCATGGCGGCAAGAGGCGACGGCATGGCAGGCGCTCGACTATGTCGCCATTGCCGACGCCGTCACACCGCCGGCCAAAACAACTTAGAATCTGTCCGAAAATTCTCTGTGGCGAACAAGCGGCCGGCGAAGGCTCGGAACTCACAACCGAATTTTCGGATAGCTTCTTAACCATCTCGAACTAGAATTGAGGCATTTGTGTCGTTGCCGTCCTATCCACCGGAGTTTTGGGCCGTCGCCATTTTCGCCCTCGTCCTCGTCGGGATTGCCAAGGCCGGCTTCGGCAGCGGCCCCGGCCTGCTCGCCACCCTGCTCATCGCCCTGACCATCCCCGTGGCCGAAGCCGCGGCCCTGCTGTTGCCGTTGCTGATCATCGTCGACATCTTCAGCGTACGCCACTACTACCGTGAGTACGACCGGCACAGCCTGAACATCATCCTGCCGGCGGCGGTGGTGGGTATCGTCGCGGGTGGGTTCGCCTTCGGCTATTTCAGCGACCACGAGCGCATCATGCAGATCGGCATCGGCGTGCTCGCGCTGATCTTCGTGCTCTTCCAGGTCTTCCGCTCGCTCATCTTCGGCGCGATCGCGGGGCATCGTCCGCCGGCGTGGCTGGGCATGATCCTGGGCGCAATCGGCGGTTTCACGTCGACCCTGGCCCACGCGGGCGGGCCACCCATCACCATCTACCTGCTGCCGCAGCGGCTGCCCCGCAATCTCTTCGTCGGCACCACGGTCATCACCTTCTTCATCATCAATCTGGTCAAGTTGATCCCGTACAGCGTCTTGGGTCTCCTCCAAGTGGGCAACCTGTTGACCGTGCTCATCCTCAGCCCGTTCGCCTTCATCGGCGTGCGCATCGGCATCTATCTCAATCGCCGCTTTGAGGATGCTTGGTTCAATCGCATCATCTACGTGATTCTCTTTCTCACCGGCCTGCAACTGGTCATCGGGCGCAGTCTGCTCAGCCTCTTCGTCGGTTGAACGGCTTGACATTTGGCACGGGCCAACATATACTCGCCGTTAGCTATACGAAGTCAATCCGGGAGACATGGTTGAGGATCAGTGATGACTGAAAACGAACAAACACCGCAGCGGCGCCCTCCGCCGGGACGCCCACAGACGAAGCCACAGACGTGACCCCTGGCGCCCCCTTTGCGCCGACAGCACCGTCGCCATAGCCGTGGCCGCGTTCGCGAATACATGGTGCGCAAGGGCTTCAGTGAGAACACCATCAAGGCCTTTCGCAACGATCTGAAGATCACGGCCGAATTCCTGGGCGATTCCACCCAGTTGAACCACATCTCGACTCAGCACCTAGAGGACTATCTCACCTGGTTGCAGGACGAGCGGGGCAAACCGTGCAGCGCCAAGACCTTGGCCCGGCGCATCACCACGCTCAAAGTCTTCTTCGGCTGGCTCCACGGCATCGGCGTCATCGGGACGGACCCGGCGGACGCTGGTGCAGCAGCCGGTGCGCACGCCGCTGCCCAAAGTGCTCAACGATGACGAGGTCAGCCGCCTGGCGCGTGCGGCCCAGGATTACCTATGGGATCGCAACAACGCCGATGCGCGGCCGTATCTGCTGGTCTCGCTGCTCATGCAGACGGGGATCAAGAAGGCCGAACGTGCGCGGCTGCTCATCGAGGACGTGGACGTCACCCAGCCCCAGTCGCCCGAGCTACACGTGCGCTATGCCGAAGAGCAGAACGCACACAAGAACCGCTCGCTGCCGCTCAACCCGACGGTTGCGCCGGCGCTGAATCAATACTTGCAGCAATACAAGCCCAAGGAGCACCTCTTCGAGTGCACGCCGCGCAACCTGGAGTATGTGCTGGAGGAAGTGGGCGAACGCGCGGCATCCGGCGCATGCAAGTGGGGTTTGAGACGCTGCGCTGGACCTGCGCCGTGCGCGACTTCCGCCTCGGCATGCCGGAGGATCGCCTGCGCCAGAAAATGGGTCTCAGCAAGATCTCCTGGCGGGAGACACGGGAGAAGATCTACGCCCTTTCCGGCCGCTGACATCCGGCGGGTCCGTCGACGACGGACCCGTTTTTTGTTTCATCAGATTGTGCAATGCGGGGCTGGGCATCCGGCTCAGTCGCGGTTGATCACGGGCAGCAGCGCGCGAAGGTGCTCTGGTATTGCAGGTACGTGTCCAGATACGCACCGCCCAGCCGCCCACCAGGTGCAGACGTTCGTCCTTGGCCGCTGCGCCCAGGTGACGCCACTCACCCTGAATGGGCGACGGGAAGTTGCTCCACGTGTTGGTGGTGGGATCGTACCGCTCGAAGGTGCGAATCGGGTAGGTCCAGCCGCCGCCCAAGGCGAAGACGGCGAGACCGTCGTAGGCCAAGGCCAGACCGCCGCGCGGGGTGGAAAGCGGCGGCAAGTTCGTCCACGCGCCGTCGTCCAAATTGAGCAGATCGGCCTCGCTGAGTTCTTGACGGCCGTCGTAGCCGCCCACGACGTAGATCGTGTTGTCCACCGCCACCGCTTCCATGAACGCCCGGGCGCCCGCAGCCGGGTGAAAAGTTCCCAATTATCCGCAGGCGTGCCGTCCGTTCAATGCCAGCCGCCACACCTCGTCGCGCATGACGGTTCCATCCCAGCCACCCAGCAGGTAGAGCGCATCCTCGCCCGCCACCAGCGCCGCACCGGCAACCGGATTGGGCAGGCCGACAGGATCGAGCCACGCGCCGTCAGCAATGCTGTAAACCTCCAGCGTCCCACCGATGGCGTAGCCGTCGTCCGCGCCCGTGTTTCCGCCGGCAACATAGATATGATCGGCCAGTGCGGCCGCGCTGCTGTTGGCCAATGGCTGGGGCAGCGGCGCCAGGGCTTCCCACGTGTTGGATTCCAGGTCGTACGCCAACACCTGGTCGGTGACGGCGGCGTCGGTCTCGCCGCCCGCCACATAGAGGCGAGTGTCCCATTGGGCCAGGGCAAGACGGCTGCGCGCCTGGGGCAACGGTGTCCGTGTGTCCCAACGCGCCTGCGGTTCGAGCTCGGGCTGTCCCAGAGCGACGGAGTCCGCGTCGGTGAGCAGGTCCAGTGAGGCAGCCGGCTGGGCCAGAAGCGTCGGCGTCCACAGGGCGCCTATGGTCAGCACCAGTGCGCCCACCATCCACAGCACTTGCCAGAGCACCGGGCGCGCCGGACGGTCGTCCAGCGGCGGCACGGCCGCGGGTGCATCCCCCGCCTCCGGTGTCACCGGCGCGAGGCCGGGCATTGTCAGCCAGCCCCGTTGGACCAGGAGCATGGAGGCCTCGGTGCGGCTGCTCACTTGCAGTTTGTCGAAGATGTTGCGGATGTGGACCTTGACCGTGCCGGGGCTGATGCTCAGGTCACGCGCGATCTCACTGTTGCTGGCGCCGGTAGCCAACAATTGGGCGACATCCATCTCCCGCTCGCTCAGAGGATTGTCGTCCTGTGCGGGATTGATTGCCGGGTCGAGCGCGAGGTGATCGGTCATGCTGAGGCGTCCCTGCAGTCGGCGTCCATGGCGCCATTATTCCACAGACGTCGCGTGGGATCAAATGGCCGGGGGATCGCGGCGGTCACGCGAGGACGGTGTAGAGTGCGCCCACTCGTCCAGGGACAGAGTCTGGGCCCGGCGACGCGGGTCGATGCCGGCGGCGTCCAGCGCGGCGCGCGCCTGCGTCTTGTCCAGCCCGAGACCGCCGCTCAACGAGTTGAGCAGTTGCTTGCGTTTCTGGCTGAATCCGGCGCGCACAATGGCGAAAAAGCGGGTCGGATCCGCGTCGGGAAAGTAGGGCTGAGGACGCACGTCCAGCCGCAGGACCGTGCTGTCCACCTTGGGCCGCGGGTAGAACGCTCCGCGGGCACCGTGCACACGATGGACGGCACGGCGTAGAACTGGACGCTCACGGCGAGGACGGACAGACGCCCGGTGCGGCACAGATTCGTGCCGCGACTTCCTTCTGCACCATGACCACGATGCGCTGGGCCGGCGGCGTCGCCTCCAGCAGATGGCGCAACACGGGGCTGGTGATGTAGTACGGAAGGTTGGCCACCACCTTGTAGACCACATCCGGGAGAGCCATGTCGGTCGACTCGGCAACCAACGCGGGCGGGTCAAGCTCCAGAATGTCGCCGGGGACGATGGTGATGTTGTCCCGGTGGCAAAACCGGTGCGCAGCAACGTGATGAGCCGGTCGTCCAGTTCCACGGCCACGACGCGCCCGGCGCGGTCGCCCAGAGCACGGGTCAGTGTGCCCAGCCCCGGCCCGATCTCGAGCACGGTGTCGGCCGGAGTCAGGTCGGCGGCGGCGACGATTTCGTCCAGATAGCTGTCGTCAACGAGAAAGTTCTGGCCCAGGGATTTCTTGGGGTCCAGGTCGTAGAGACGAAAGATAGTCTGACGGAGAGAGTTTGCTCACAAATTGACTTCATCCAGATAAACTCGAAACATGAGTGAAAATTCGTGATCCGGCGCAGCGAAACTGTCGATCCTTTCCTGTCAACGTCAGTCAGATTGAGGCCGTTCACGCAAACCCTGCAGAAACTGCTCGAAACGATGAAGTGCTCTGACCCGTTTGTAGGTGAGTTCATCCCGATCCGCGGTACTTTTGAATCCTCTTCGCACCGAGTTCTGAGCCGGCTCGCGGATATATTCGTCACTGAATGTGAGATGTCGGCAGGGTCGCTACTACTACAGGGATCGAGACAACCGAGAGGCCGGCGACCGACCTGTTTGGTTTGATTGCACTCGCGACAACTCAGGTAGAGATTCGTCCAAGTGAAAGCCAGTTCTGGTCGAGTCGAGACTGGACAAAATGCTCCACTTCGGCTTCGTTTTCGCCAGTTTCTGTTCGCAAAAGCACTTATTGAAGCTCAGCATGGAGTGCATCACGAACTTCTCGATGTCCATATTGGCGGGGATCCGGCGTGACGGCTTTTGTCCAGAAATACTTTGAGCCACCGCTCACCGTTCTCTGAAAGACGGTTCGGGAGATCGGTCGAGATAGATCACGCTAACTACCCGTCGTCATTTCGAATAAGTTGATCAAGATCGAGGTAAGAGAAATAGTCTGATTGAGTTCTTTAAGCCGTGCTTCGATCTCAGCCTGCGCTTGATCATCGTGCTCTATGGCCGCTTTGCGCTTTTCGACAATCGTGTGATTTCGGCGTTGAAAGGCTGTGTTTCTTCAAAAGCGGCGACATGAGGATTTCATCAACCGGCTTGTTGCGATATTGAGCCGTTTCGTCCACGACGATACAATGATCGGTTTCAGCTTTGCAGACGAGTTTGGCATTTCAACCGACGAAATAATAAAGGGCGAATGCGTTGTAGCGATGATCCGCAATTGGGGAAGATATCGAGAACCGTGCCGATGAACGTTTCGCCACTTAGGGTGGAGTTGATTCTCCGCTTCGTCTATGAGCAATAATCCCGGCGTTACAGAGTTCAGACGGGTCCGTCTTACGCAAGAAATGGACTAACACATTTTGCCCAGCAGATCGACCATGTCCCGAATGAGGTAGGAATTACCGCTACCAACTGCGATAGTGAGACTTCCATGTCATTCTGAATCACCATCGGCTCGTACGTGGCCCGCGACATGACTGAACCGCCCGCCGTCAAGAAGACTGGCCTCGATGATTCGTTCGAGCACCGAAAGAGCAACTCTCCGGTCGCACGTTCGTCAGCGTCGCGTATCCCGAAGATAATCGAAATGGCAGATCAGTTGTGTAATGTCTGTTTTAGACTTTTCGCCGCTAAGGGCATTTGCAAATCCCTTGTGGTTTGGGCTTCTGTGACTGTACAGCATAGGCACCTTTGGCAAGAACTGAGGGCCACAATCAACCACCAATCAGGCACTGTAAATCCCGACTATCGAAAGAAGGTGCGTTCTGTATGCGCCATCTCTGATCTTCAGTGTTCTGCTGCTTGCGTGGCAGCGTAAATTCTGCTCACCAATGTTGAGAGACAACTCCAATTCACTCTCATTTGCGAGCACAGCAGTTACATGTGCACGTCTTCAGCGCCTCGACGTCGCAAGTCGCGCTCAAGCTTCCGCATTGTTTTCCGAACACGCCGCGAATGGCATCCAGAATGATGCTCTTCCCAGTCCCATTCTCCCCGGTGATCAGCACTACCGGCGGCGGTTCGCTGCGCCCGTCGTAGAACCTCCAGATCAGCTTCTTCAAACGGACCGATGTTCTTCAGATGCAGGCTCTTGATGCGCATCAATCATCCTCCAACTTCAGCACCGACATGAACGCTTCCTGCGGGATCTCCACGGCGCCGACCATCTTCATGCGCTTCTTGCCTGCCTTCTGCTTTTCCAGCAGCTTGCGCTTGCGCGTGATGTCGCCACCGTAGCACTTGGAGAGCACGTCCTTGCGCATGGCCTTGACGTTGGCGCGGCTGATGATCTTGTTGCCGACGGCGGCCTGGATGGGCACCTCGAACATCTGGCGCGGATGATCTCCTTCATCTTGGAGACCAGCCGCTGCCCCTTGTGGAAGGCGTCGTCCCGGTGCACGATGACGCTGAGCGCGTCCACCGGCTGCTGGTTGACCAGGATGTCCAGCTTGACCATGTCCGACGGGCGATAGTCGTCCAGCGTGTAGTCCATGCTGGCGTAGCCGCGGGTGCGCGCTTCTTGAGCCGTTGTAGAAGTCGACGATAATCTCGGCCAGGGGGATGGCGCAGGCAATCTCGACGCGCTTGGTGTCCAGCCAGTTCTGGGTGCGCAACTCGCCGCGCCGCTTGGTCACCAGGTCCATGATGGGGCCGATGTACTCCGACGGCGTGAAGATGTGCAGGTCACACCACGGCTCTTCGATGGTCTCCACCAGGGTGGGTTCGGGCAATTCCGCCGGGCTGTCGATGGTGATGACGCTGCCGTCCGTCTTGATGATGCGGTATTCCACCGATGGCGCGGTGAAGATGACATCCAGGTCGTACTGCGCCCAGGCGCTCCTGCACGATTTCCATGTGGAAGAGGCCCAGGAAGCCCAGGCGGAAGCCGAAGCCCAGCGCCTGGCTCGTCTCCGGTTCGTAGACCAACGCCGCGCCGTTGAGTTGCAGCTTTTCCAGCGCATCGCGATCGGCGTAGTCGTCCGGGCTGGAAGGATAGAGACCGGCGAAGACCATGGGCTTCATCGGCTGATAGCCGGGCAAACGCTCGGTCGCGGCCGCGCGGCCAAGGTGATCGTGTCGCCCACATCCAGGTCCTGCACCGACTTGAGACCGGTGGCGATGTAGCCCACCTCGCCGGCATGGAGCTGCTTGGTCGAGAACATGGCCGGGGTGAGCACACCGATCTCTAGCGGCTCCATGGTCTTGCCGCTGACCATGGCCTTGAGCGTGGGCGTGCCGTTGATGACGCCGTCGACCACGCGCACATAGGCGATCACGCCCTTGTACGAGTCGTAGTGGCAGTCGAAGACCAGCGCGCGCACGGGTGCGTCCACCGCACCTCGGGCGGCGGCACCTGCTCGACAACATGTTCGAGCACGGCCTGGACGTTGATGCCGTCCTTGGCGCTGATGCGCGGAATGTCTTCGGCGGGCACGCCCAGCAACTCCTCGATCTCCTCGGCCACATCGTCGGGCATGGCGCCGGGCAGGTCGATCTTGTTGATGACCGGCACGATGGTCGATCCTGTTCCAGCGCGGCGCGAAGAGATGGGCCATGGTCTGGGCCTGATACCCTGGGACGCGTCGACCACCAGCACCGCGCCTTCGCACGCCTGCAACGCCCGATGCACCTCGTAGCTGAAGTCCACATGGCCGGGCGTGTCGATGAGGTTGATCTCGTATTCGCCGCCGTCATGGCGGAAGATCATGCGCACAGCGCTGGCCTTGATGGTCACGCCCTTCTCGCGCTCCAAGTCCATGGAGTCGAGCAGTTGCTCCTTCATCTCGCGCTGGGTCACCGTCTCCGTCATCTGGATGAGCCGGTCGGCCAGCGTGCTCTTGCCGTGGTCAATGTGGGCGATAATCGATATATTGCGAATGTGATCCAGATTCATGAATGGTCCCAGGTGGCTCCAAATGGCAACGTCAGACGCCAGTGTACCGCATCACGCAGCACAACGCTGTATTCTACCTTATGGTGTCGGTGGTTTTCTAATCGAAAACCCTACCGCCTCAATACACCAGCCGCTTGTCCACCACGTTCGTCATGGGCTCGCCGGTGCGGTAGCGGTGCAGGTTGTCCAGGAAGATTTCCAGGGCGCGGGCGTCGTACTCGGGCGAGAGGCCGGAGTAGTGGGACGTGATGATGACGTTGGGCAGATCCCACAGGGGCGACTCCGGTGGCAAGGGTTCTTCGGCGAAGACGTCCAGGCCGGCGCCCGCGATCGCGCCGCTTTGCAGCGCGGCGATGAGATCCGGCTCGACCACGGTGCCGCCCCGGCCGATGTTGACGAAGTAGGCCGACGGCTGCATGGCGGCGAAGGCCGCGGCGTCGAACATGCCCGCGGTCTCCGGCGTCAACGGCGCGGTGACGACGACGAAATCGGCCTCGGGAAGCACGCTGCGCAGCTCGTCCGGGCCGACGACGCGATCGACGTGGGGCAGGGCGCGGTCCGCGTGGCGACGTAGGCCGATGACGCGCAGGTCGAAGGCTTGGGCCAGCCGCGCCGTACGCAGGCCGATGGCGCCCACGCCGACCAGCAGCATGGTCTTGCCGGCCAGTTCGAAGACCGCCTGGTGGGAGATGTAGTAGTTGAACTTCTGCCCCGGCCGGATGGTCGACGAGTGGCTGGCCTGCCAGTGGTTGGAGACCCAGATGTGCTCCCGCTGTGCGTCCATGGCCTGGGGCAAGTTGCGCCCAAACGCGAGCAGAAAGGCGAAGATGTGCTCGCTGATCTGGATGGCGTGGATGCCCGATGTGTTGGTCAGGGTGAACTCCATGGCCCGGACCTCGGGCGCGTCGAGCAGCCAGTCCGCGCCCGCGCCCCACTGCTGCCACCAGCGTAAATTGGACGCGCGCCCCAGCAGGTCACGGGGGAACGCGCCGGCCGCGATCTCCACATCGTCCAGCTTGGCCTCGATGGCGGCGCGGTCTTTGGTCAAGAGCACCTCGTAGCCGTCGGCCCGCGCATGCACGCGCGCAAGCTCGTCCGGCGTGAAGGTGTCGTCGTCAAAACAGAGCAAAATCGTCTTCATGCTACCTTCTCACACTTCTGTCGTCCGCCGCCGGTCAACGGGCGGCCTGTGTCCATTGCGGGCGCATGTCACCGCGCCGGCAGCTCGACGCCGAGTTGCTGGGCAAACCAGGGAATCGTCTTGGCCATCCCCTCCTCCAACGGAACCTGCGGCTCCCAGTGGAGAATCGTGCGCGCCTTGGTGATGTCCGGGCGGCGCTGCTTGGGATCGTCCACGGGCAGCGGCTCGTACTTGATGCCGCCGGCGTTGGCCGTGAACTCGTTGATGACCTGGGCGAAGTCCAGGATGGTCATCTCCGCCGGGTTGCCGATGTTGACCGGCTCCACCTCATCGCTGAGCAGGAGGCGGTAGATGCCGTCGACCAGGTCGCTCACGTAGCAGAAGCTGCGGGTCTGCGCGCCCTCACCGTAGACCGTGAGCGGCTCGCCGTTCAACGCCTGCTTGATGAAGTTGGGCACCACGCGGCCGTCGTTGATGCGCATGCGCGGGCCGTAGGTGTTGAAGATGCGCACGATGCGCGTCTGCACACCGTGGCTGCGGTGGTACGCCATGGTCATGGCTTCGGCGAAGCGCTTGGCCTCGTCGTAGACCCCGCGCGGGCCGATGGGATTGACGTGGCCCCAGTAGGTCTCGGGCTGGGGATGGACGCGGGGATCGCCGTAGACTTCGCTGGTGCTGGCCAGCAGGAAGCGCGCGCCCTTGGCCATGGCCAACCCCAGCGCGTTGTGCGTGCCCAGGCTGCCGACCTTGAGCGTCTGGATGGGCAGTTCCAGATAGTCCACCGGGCTGGCCGGGCTGGCAAAGTGGAGGATCGCGTCCAGATCGCCCTTGATGTAAATATAGTTGGTGACGTCGTGCTTGATGAAGGTGAAGTGGGGGTTCCCGGCCAGATGGGCGATGTTGTCGGTGGTACCGGTGACCAAGTTGTCCATGGCGATGACGTCATGGCCCTCATGCAAAAGCCGTTCGCAGAGGTGACTGCCGAGAAAACCGGCGCCGCCGGTGACTAGAATACGCATGGAGTGTCCTCAAGTGAATGGTTGAACCGGATGAGTTTGGCCCTTTGTCGGGCCTGGTGTTACGCTGCAACGGTCATGTGACCAAGCGCACAAACCAGTGACGTGAATCCCGGCGGAGACGGCTCGACAGATCCGACCAGTGGACGTGGAGCCGGATTCCCGTCGTGGTCTTTACGCCGCACCATAGCAGTGAGTCAAGCCGATCATGTATCCGTCTTTACCCTTTGGCCCCCTATCCCTGCCCACAACGCCCGTGCTGGCCATCATTGCGTTTTGGCTGGCACTGGAGACGGCGGCCCGCTTCGGCAAACGTCTGCGTCTCAACGGCGATGACGTCTGGAACCTGGGGTTGGTCGCTGCTTGCCGGGTTGATTGTAGCCCGACTCTGGAATGTAATCCAGTTTTGGCACGTCTACAGCGCCGAGCCCATGCTGATTTTGAGCCTGCGCCCCAGTGGATTCGTGTGGCTGCCGGGCATGATCGCGGCCGTGATCGTCGCCTACGCGTGGATGTTGCGCAAGGCCATGGACCCCATCCGCGTGGCCGCGGCGTTGAGCGTCGGCGGCATCGTGGCCGCGTCGGTGCTCAACGTGTCGGCGCACTTGACCGGTGGCGTGGTCGGCACGCCGTCGACCGGGCCGCTGGCGGTCTGGTACTACGGCCAACAGGTCCACCCGGTGGGCATCTATCGCGCGGCGGGCTTCATC
The DNA here is from genome assembly GCA_041391205.1 of Caldilineaceae bacterium. Lineage (GTDB taxonomy): Bacteria > Chloroflexota > Anaerolineae > Caldilineales > Caldilineaceae > JAWKOK01. Next base: position 16,686 of record JAWKOK010000027.1, on the reverse strand, counting down.
GTCGTGGTCATCATGCTCTGGCTGACCCAGCGGGCGGACCGGCCGCTGCGCACGCTCTGGCTGGCCGGCTTCGGCTTCAGCCTCGTCCATCTCATCTTCGACGGCTGGGTGGCGGAGACGCAACTGGTCGGCCCTTCCGGCTGCCCCAGTTGCTGGGCCTGGTCGGGTCGGTCGTCTTCGCCCTGCTGCTGGCACGGGAGGCCGGCGCCCCGGCGGCGCCACCGGTCACGGCGCCGGCGCGCGATGCGACGACGTCAGACGCTCTGGACGACCAGGAGGATGCCCCGGTCGATGGCGATGGTCGCGGGGTGGGCGGCGATGACGTTGCTGATCCCACGCGTGCTGCCTAGACGCAGCGCGGCGCCCTCCAGCGGATACTCCAGCCCGGCGTAGGTGATGCCCGTCACCTCGGGCGAGAGCGGCACCACCGAGACGATGTCGCCCACCGCGCCGCTGAGCGTCATCACCTCCCCGTCCAGCAAGATCTGGGCAACCTGATCCCCTTCCGCCAGCCGAATCCGTGCCTGCCAGTTGCGCTGCGCCAGGATCAGCAGATTGGCCAGCGTCTGGTCCAGACGTCCGCCCAATGCACCCAGCAACAGGATGTCCGGTGCGCCGTCGCGGATGGCCCGTTCCAGCGCCAGTTCCAGATCGGTCTGGTCCTTGCCCGTGGGATGGCGTTCCAACGCCGTGCCCGCGGCCTCCCATGTGGCCAGCACCCCGGGATCGGCGTTGTCCATGTCGCCCACCACCACGTCGGGGCGCAACTCCAGTTGGACACAATGCCGGCTGCCCCCGTCGGCGCAGATCAGATAGTCATCCGGCTGCAACCACCGGCGCAGCGCGGCGTAATCGGTGACGGTTCCATTGACAAAGACGACGGCGCGCATGGGCGGTTTCCCGGTGAATGACGGTTGATCGTGCCTGAGCAGAAAAGAGCGGGCGTGCCTATCCCGGCCAGCCCGTGGCCTGCCAGATGAAGATGGCCACCATCACCAAGGCCAGGCCCAATTCGAGAACAAACGACGCAGCCATGCTGCCGATGTAGGCGCGCACGGCGACCCACGCAGCGCGCGGTCGCGCGTGCGCCGGTATTCGATGAACCACATGCCCACCACCGTTTCCAGCAGTGCGCCGATGATCGACCCCAGGATCGGCGGGGTGCCGCTGAGCAACATGCCGCCCAGCAGCCCGCCGACGATGGCCCCACCGATGGCCTGCCAGCTCGCCCCGGCCCGCCGGCTGACCACCGCGGTCAGGAAGAAATCCATGCCCCAGGCCAGGACGGCCAGCAATCCCAGCACGGCCAAAGTCGGCCAGCCGATGCGCTGGAAACCGTCGCCCCACGCCCAGACGAACGCGCCCAGCCAGATGATGATCGGTCCCGGCACGATGGGCAGCACCGTACCGATGAAGCCCAGGACGACCAGGGCCGAGCCGGCCACGCCCAGTAGATTGAGTTCAGAAGCGAACATCAGCCCTCGCAAAGGTGATTGACATCGTCCTAACAGTCGACGTACGCGCTGCCGTCCTCTACGTGGAGCGGCCGGATTGTGTCGCGGGCGAAGAGGGGCGGAACATCCAGGCCAAGGTGAGCGTACAACTCCGGCGGCACGCTGATGTCGGCCAGGTAGAGATCGCCGCAGGCGGCCAGCGCGCCCGGTTGCAGCAGCCCGATCTTGGGCAGAGCCAGCGTCGCGGTTGCGGCCGCGCGCATGTGAGGCGTGAAGACGCGACTCTTCCGCCGTGTCCACACCGCTGGGCGTGTCCAGGCTCAGGATGGGCGCTTGGCTGCTGTTGGCCAACAGGATCAGCTCCTGCGCCTTGCCGCGGATCGCCGAGCAGGCCGTAGCCGATCACCGCGCCGATGAGCAGGTCGCACGGCGGCAGTTCCCAGCCCTCCTCGGCCCACGCCAGCGGCGCGCCCATGCGCTGGAGGATCTCCAGTTGATGCCGCGGCACGCCCTTGTAGCCGTCGGGTGCGTACGACGTGACCACCTGCACCCACGCGCCCCAGTTGAGCAGATGACGCGCGGCCACCAAGCCGCCGCCGCCGTTGTTGCCCCGCCCGGCCAGCACCACGATGGGCCGATCGGCGATGTCGTCGTCGAGCAGGCGCGTGGCCAGCACCGCCAAATTGCGGCCCGCGTTCTCCATCATCTGGAGCAACTCGATGTGATACTCCTCCACCATGAGCCGGTCGACTTCCTGCATCTGGGCCGTGGTGAGGGCGGGAATGGGTGTGTTGGACATGGGTGTTCTCCGCGGCTACGCGACGTCGCGTCCCGGCGGCCCGTCCATGGGCGGCGCGGTGGCGACGAAATCCTGGGCGAAGCGGGGCGGGTATTCGGCGACCAGTTGCTGCACCCGGGCGTAGTCGGGCGACGCGACCACCATGCCCACATGGTGCGCCTTGGGCATGCGCCAGACGATTTCGGGTGCATCGTAGGCGCCGGTGTCGGGCCATTCCTGGCGCGCCAGACAGACCATGAGCCCGGCGTAGTCGCTGCGCACGGCGGGCAGGTGGTACGTTTGCCCGCGCAGGTGCGCCAGTTCCAACTTGGCCCACTCGTTCCACGGGTTGATGCCCGCCTCGGCCTCGATGAGTTTGTCGGTGCCCGCGCCGCCGACGCGTGCGGCAATCTCCAGGAAGTTGTACTCCCCGCCGTCATGCGCGCGGATGTACTCAGCGTGGGTCACGCCGCGCACCATGCCGAACGCGGCGATGATGCGCCGGTTCACCTCAAGCAGCGCCGTGTCCTCGTCGCCGCCCCGGGGCAGGGTGCTGGTCACGAAGACGCCGCCGCCCTGGTAGACGCTCATGGGCGGCATGCCGTACTTGTGGCTCACGGCGAAGAGGATCTCCCGATCCCAGATGATGGAATCCACGTGGTAGACGTCGCCCGGCACGAACTGTTCGAGCACGTAGAACGACTGCCGGTCACCCAGCGCGTCGAGGTTGGGCCACAGTTCATCCGCGCTGTTGATCTTCTTGATGCCCATGGAGCCGGCCTCGCCCCGAGGCTTGAGCACGTACGGCGCGGGCACCGCCTCCATGAAGGCGCGCACCCGGTCGTGGTTGAGCACGTGGACAAAGCGCGGCACGGGCACGCCGTGCTCCTGGGCCTGGACGCGCATGGCCAGCTTATCGCGGAAGTAGCGCGCCGTGGTCGCGCCCATGCCGGGTGTGCGCATGTGTTCGCGCAGCGCGGCCGCCGTCTCCACGTCATAGTCGTCCAGCGCGATGATGCGGTCGATCTGGCGGCTGCGGGCCAGGTAGCTGACCGCGTAGGTGATGTCCGGTTGCTTGGCCAGGTTCGCGCCGGGAAAGGCGAAGAACTCGTCGATGGCGTGGCGCGGCCACGGCTCGGCCTGCAAGTCCTCAGTCGTCACCAGGATCGTGTGGCACCCCTGCTGTTTGCACTCCTCGATAAAGGCCCCGCCCTTGAAGTAGCTGGCCAGGCACAGAATGGTCTCGGTCATGGATGGCTCCTGCACGTGTGCAAGTGGGCGGCGCGGCCGCTTGTTGACGAATGCCGACATTGTAGCCCAAAACGCCGTGCCGGGGTAACGGCTCGCCTGGGAACGGATGCATCACCGATCTGGGGCGGAGGTTCGTTCAGTTCGCACGCCCTCGTGCGAACGGCGGGATAGACCCGACTTTGGCACAGCGGTTCGCACGAGGGCGTGCGAACTAAACAGGCTGCGCATCGTTGCCTCCAAATTTAGGTACCGCCCACAACGGTTAAATTGCCTGTTCTCTCTGGTAGGCCCCCTGTACCATTCAAATACACACCGGTGTGACACATCTGGCCCTTGCTGTGTACGGCCGGACTGTCATGCTATGACGGTCGCAAACGGCCGCAACAGCGCCAACAGACCGCGCCAACACAAGGAGCCACACCATGCGTAGCCAAGTCCGTTTGCCCACCGTCATCGCCGCCATCGTTGCATTTTCGCTCGTGCTCAGCGCAGGCGCACCGGCCCGCTTCTCCTGCCGCCATGGTGGCTGTGTCCAGCGAGCGCACCGCGTCGCATGAAATGGCCGAAGCCGCGCCGAGATGCCTGCGGGCGTTTCCCGGATCGCAAAAGATCATCGGCACGGCGTCCATCGATCTGGTCGTCGCCGACACCAACACCGGCCATCCCTGCGGTGACGCAACTGGCCGCGGCCGCAGGCGGCTACGTGGCCGACGCCAGCTTCTACGACCGCAGCGTGGGCGAGACCAGCATGCCCGCAGGTAACATGACGCTGCGGCGCGTTCGCGGCCGCGTTGGACGACGTGCTGGCCAAGCTGGCCGCTTCGGCCGTGGACGTCACCTCCCAGAGCCTCACCCGCGAGGACGTGACGGACCAGTACACCGATCTCAACGCAGTTGCGCAACTTGGAAGCCACCGAAGACGAACTGCGCACGCTCTTGGGTGAAGTGCGGGCCAAGCCGGGCGCCAAGGCCGAGGACATCCTGGCCGTCCACCGCAACCTGACCGAGATCCGGTACAATCGAGCAGGTTCAGGGCGTGCACTGCTGGACAACCTGATTTCCCGGCCACCATCCATATGTCGCTGACGCCCGACCTGGCCGGAGCAGCCCACTTCGTCGAAGCACGCTGGCGTCCCGGCGTCACCGTGAGCGCGGCGTTGCGCGCGCTGGTCGGTGCGCTGCAAGTTCGCAACCTTGGCCATCTGGCTCGCCCTTACGTCGTGCCGATTCGCCCTGGTCCTGCTGCCCGTCATCGCGCTGATCTGGATCGCAGTCCGTTTTCCGTGGCGTCGCCCGGCGCGCCGAGAGGCGGGGGAGTTGTCAGGGGATTGAGGGAAAGAGATTTGGAGATTAAGAGATTGGGAGATTGGCAGCCGCCACGCCCCACCAATCTCTTAATCTCCCAATCTCCCAATCTCTCAATCTCCCGTTCTCACCTATATCACGTTTCACGCATCACGCATCACGTTTCAAAAAGGAGCCCAACCCATGAACCGCCCCACCCTATCCATCGCCATCAGCAGCTCCTTCGGCAGTACCCTGTTGTTGAGCGCGCAGCCGGGCATTGCGCCCATGCCGGCGAGTGCCCCGGCCGCGGAGAGTGGCAGCGCCGCCTCAAGTTGGACCGAAGCGCCGGCCGAAGAGAGCGCCGTTCGCGGACTCAATTCGGTCGAATGCGTCCGCCGCAGAGAGTGAACGCCGGGTCCGCCCCACCAGCCCCGTGGCCGAGGGACGTGACGCCGCAGCCGCGGTCAGCCTCGCCTACAGCGCCCAGTACGAACCGGTCACTGCGGGCGTGGTGGACGACAACGCGGACTGGGCCGGAGTACCTGGCCTACCTGGACCGGCACCGGCTACCACGGCGTGCCTGATGGCTGATGCAGCGCGAGCGGTCATCATCCACGTGATCGATGATCAGGAGCCCCGCATGATGCTGAAGTCGAGATCCTGCATGGCCGGCCGTGATGTCTACAACGGCCGCACCGACACCGCAGGCCGGCTCATTTTTCTGCCCCGTACGCTCAATACGTTCCGCCAGCAACAGAAAGATGAACATCGTGTGACGGCGACCAAAGGATGGACCGCACGCACCCAGACTTTCGGCCGCAGCGACGGCGATACATGGACGCTGACGATCAAGGATGCGCCGCGCGGGTGGCACCCAACTGGACCTGCTCTTCCCCGGCGGACGCGACCGGTTCCATGAGCGACGAGATCGACAAGCTCAAGGCGTCCATGGCCGACATCGCCGATGAACTGCAGCTCGCTGAGCAGCCTGATGTGCGCTACGGGCTGGTGGCCTACCGGGACCACGGCGACGAATTCGTGGTGCGCAATTTTGACTTCACGGACAGCCTGCCCCAGTTCCAGCGCACCTTGGCCAGCTCGAGGCCTCCGGCGGCGGCGATGAGCCGGAAGCGCTGCACGAGGCGCTCTTCACCGCCGTCCACGAGTTGAGTTGGCGCACGGACGAGACGGTGCGCATGGTCGTGTTGGTGGCCGACGCGCCGCCCCATATCGCCGACTATTATGGCGACTTAAGCGGAAGATATGACCACACCGTCCCTTGACGCCGTCGCGCAGGGCATTAAGATCTTCCCGTGGGGCGCGAGCGGGCTGAACTCGACGGCGAATATGTCTTCCGCCAACTGGCCCAGATCACCGGCGGCAAGTTCGTCTTCTCACCTACGAGGACGGCAGCGACCCGTCCAGCGGCCCGGGCACGGCGACCGACCACGACGTGGAGAACTACTCGGTCAACACGCTGGAATCGGCTCATCGTACGCCTGGTGCGGAGGAGTTGGCGAACTTGACGCAGCGTGTGCACGTGCAGCCATCGTCGCCGCTGCCCCAGCCCGGGCCGGCGACGCTCAGTTGTCACTTGGACCGCTCCACGGAGACAGTGGCAGTTGTGCAGAGATCGGCGCGATGTACCCCAACACGATTGAAGTTGTGGAGTCGAATCTGTTGCGCATTACGCTCAATCCGGCCGCCGGCTTCGTTCCCACGCTTCGAGATCCGATACGACCAAGCAGCGGTGGGCTACAGCGTCAACATCGGCGATTCCATCTCCAACGACGGTGACGGCGGCGACGCGCGCGACCAAAGCAACGACGCTGAACTCCAAATTCTGGACAACACGGTTTCGGTCTTCGCCAGCGACTATCTGGTGGAATCCCGCCAAGACCGACTGTTGGCCGAATGGCGCAGTGGCATCGCCGTCGACCCCAGTACCTACGTCTTCGAAATCGCCGACGGTTCGGTTCGCTCGAGGGGTTCGGCGACGTAGAATCGCCCTATCTCTTTGCCCTGGATGGGCAATCGGACCGAGAAGGTCCGGTCAACTTCGACATCTACGCCGCGTTCAATCGCAACATCACCGGCGACCGGCTTGGCGTCGGCGTGCGCAACGTCACGGTGACGCTCTTCGGGCCGGAGCAGTAGGCCGTCGGTCGTCTGCCAAGATGCATCAGCAAAAGTCCCCGGCACGTTTGAGTTCGATCACTCTCGACTCAGCGTACCGGGGACTTTTTATGCTGTCGATCGTGCCGGCTACCGCATCATCACCGGCAGGAAGACACGGCCGGGCGGCTGGGGCTCGTCGGTCTGGTCGTCCGCCGTGGGCACCAGCAGACCCGCGTCCCAACTCAGGTCGTCGACGCCGGCGGGCAGTGCGCGAAGACGACGGTGCGCCCGGTCAATCCGTCGGGGCCGACGTCGTTGCCGATCAGGTCGTTGCCGCCCTGGTCGCGCAGGGTGAACGAGCTGAATTCGGCCTCGCAACGCCTGTAGCGAAGAACTCGAGGTAGTAGCGCCCGGCGGCCACACCCTCGATTAGGTAGAGACCGGCGGCGTCGGTCATCGCTTCGCCGGCCAGGCTGTCATCCTGTTCCCGTAGAGCCGGACCAGCACGCCGGAGACGCCCGGCTCGTCCGCGGCCCTGGATGCCGTCGCTGTTGAGATCGCTCCAGACGAAGTCGCCCACGCGACGGCAACTCCGGTTGTATCCGGATGACCGTGGCGTCGTCGTCCGCTTGGGCGCGGTTGCCCTCGTCGTCGCGGGCCTCGGCCGTCACCGTGTCGTGATGGGGCATGTCGCCCGGCGGGATGACGCCGTTGAAGTTGCACGTGTAGCTGCCGCCCACCGGGATGGTCTGGGGCAGCGCACAGGTGCCTTGCCCGCGCAGATCGCCGAAGACGTCATCCACCAGCGTGTCCAGAATCAGCGGCTCGTCCACCCGGTTGTGCACCGTCACGGCAAAGGAGACCAGGCCCCCGTCCGTGTTGACGATGTCGGGCGTGGCCAGCTTGGTGACATCGATGAGCGGCAGCACGTCGACCACCGCGTCGTCATCGTCGGCCACCTCTTCGCCGAAGCGGTCTTTGCCGGTGACCGTGGCCACGTTGGTGAAGTCGACCAGGACGCCGGGCACGGTGCACGTGTAGGTGGTGCTCGCATCCACGGCCAGGTCGCCGACGGCGCGGTCGCAGCCGGGTGCCAACGGATCGGTCACGGTGACGTCGACCAGATCCAGCTCACCCACATTGTGCACGATGATGGTGAAGGTCGCCGTCCCACCCGGTTCCACCTGCTGGAGATCGGGCAGCTTCTCGATGGCGATGGCCGGACGCAGCCGCACCAGCCCGGCGTCCCAGGTGAGATCCACTTCGCCGGGGTCCAGGTTGGTCGCGGGCGTCATGCCGGTGACGGGGTCGGCGTCGCTGTCGCCGGCATCGCCCTCGGGACCGGTCTCCACATGCGCGGCGGTGTAGATGTAGCCGTCGGGCAGAGGGCCGAACTGGAGCGCGTACGCGCCGGTCACCAGTTGGTCGAAGCCGTAGAGACCGGCCGCGTCCGTGGTCGTGGCGGCGATGGAGTTGCCGCCGCCGTCGCGCAGGGTCACGGGCACGTCCGCCATGCCGGGTTCGCCCACGTCCTGGATGCCGTTCCGGTCCACGTCGAGCCAGACGCGGTCGCCGATGGCCGCGGGCGGCAGGATGATGAAGACGCCGCCGCCGACCCAACTGCCCGACTCACCGTTCTGGTCGGCCTCGGATTCCAGTTGAAAGGCGATCCAACTGGCATTGGCGGGAATGGTGACCACCGCCTCCACGATGCCCCATTCGCCGGGCGCGCCCAAGTCCCCGCCGGTGGGCGGATTCAAGCTCACGGCACGATACGGGGCCGTGGCCGCGCCGCCCGGGTAGGGGTGGCCGGTTTCGTAAGGCTCATCCGGCGTGGGGTTGACGGTCGGTGCGCAGGGGAGGGCGGACGAGGTGAAGGGATCGTTGAAGAGCTCCACAGCGCGGTTGATGCCGTAGCCGCGCGCCACGCCGTCACCGTTGCGGTCGCCCGTGGCCACCAGATCGTAGTCGGTCGGCCCGGGCATGGTGGCGGGGTCTTCACCCGCGACCATCCAGATCGCGCCGCCACGGCAGGCGGTCTGCGTCTTGTCCGTGCCCGCGTGGCTGAAGTACATGCGCGCCGCGCGCGGCAGCGGTTCGGGGTCGACCGGGTAGACGAGCAGTTCGGTCTGCGCCTGGCCCGGCGTGCCGAAATAGTACCAGTTCACACCGGTCTTGAAATCCACTTGGGTCTCCTGGACACACGTGGGTTTTTCGAGTATCAGCGTGAGTGACGCGCCGTTGGTCTGCCTGGCCGGCGAGTCCCACCCGGAGACGGCCAGCGTCAGCCCGTGGTCCAAGGCAGGCGGCACAATGGCGTAGCCGTTCGGGCCCAGGTCGGCGTGCCAGGAGAGCCATCCGGCGGGACCGGCATTGGTGAAACCGTGGGGATCGTAGCCCGCGCTGCCCGTGGGGGTCAACGGGCCGGCCAATATGCCGTCGACCGCCACGCCGTTGACGGTGAGTGTGCTGGTGCCGTCCAGAATTTCACCGCCGGGTGTCGTGTCCTCGGCGCCGACCCATTCCAAGTATGCGGCCACCACCGTACCGTCTACCGGATTGACGGCGATGGTCCCGCCCCGGTGTCGAACATGCCGACGCCGTAGACTGCGACGTCGTAACAACCTTCCAGTGTGGTGGGTAACAGCGGTTCCACCCCTTGCGCATAGAGTGGGTGAGGGATACACAGCAGTGTGCCCATGAGGAGTACGACGAACAGCCATCCGCCCAAGCGTCGTTGACTCAGCGCACATCCTCCTTTTCGCAGCGCCGTCGCTGCGGTCGACGATCGTTCGGCAGGATGAATATCAAGCCTGGCGAGGGATCGTCACGTTGTCAAAGGAATGGTGATTTGAGAGCAAGATAGGCCGACAACGCCACAGTGGAATTCCGGGGCTTGAGCGCAGCGCACATGGCGACGATGTGGATGGCGAGGGAGCGGAGCGTTCAAGTCGCAGACGGCAATCCGACCATGGCAATTCGGTGACACAGTGAATCCCCATCCCTACGACTATAATACGATTTTCCTACGCAATCGTTCCCGTAGCAAGGGTCAATTGTCCCGTTCAGCATGCCAGAGCGCGGTGACAGAAGCGCGCCGGATTGGCGCCAGACCGATTGTCGAGGGCCGTCGGCTTCGTGCTACAATGGCCAAGTTTCCCGCCAAACCGCAACACAGAAAGCAGCGGCGCGTGCAAGTTTACCTGAATCTTTTGCGGGGCAACCGCAACTATCGCAACCTGTGGTTGGCCAAGCTGGTCAGCTACCTGGGCGACTGGTTCAATCTGCTGGCGTCGGCCGCGCTCATCCGCAGTTGACCGGCTCGGGCACCGCGATCAGCTGGCTTTTCCTGGCCCGCTTCCTGCCGCTCTTCTTCGTCAGCCCCCTGGCCGGCGTGGTGGCCGACCGCTTCAGCCGCCGCCGGATCATGATCTGGAGCGACATCCTGCGCGCGGTGACGGTGACCTGTTTTCTGCTCGTCCAGGTGACCGGCCAACTGTGGCTTCTCTACGTGCTCACTGCGGTGCAGTTCACGCTGAGCGCGTTCTTCACCCCGGCCCAGACCGCGCTGATCCCCAACCTGGTGGAGAAGGACGAACTGGTCACCGCCAACGCGCTGGACGGCTTCACCTGGAGCACCATGTTGGCGGTGGGTGCGCTGCTGGGTGGGCTCGCGGCTGGCGTTCTTCGGCATCACCGCCGCCTTCCTGCTGGACGCGTTCACGTTTGCGGTGTCGGCCTGGTTCGTCAGCCGCATCGACCTGCCGCTCATCGCGCCCGAGGAGCGACCGGCCCAGGCCAAGACTCGCGGCTTTTTCGACTTCGTGGACGGGCTGCGCTATCTGCGCGGCGAGCCGTTCATCCTGGGGCTGGCGCTGGTCAAGGCCGGTGGCTCGCTCGTCTGGGGGGCGGTCAACGTGCTGGAGATTCCGCTGGCCGAGGTGCTCTTCCCCCTCAACGGCAACGGGACGTTGACGCTGGGCTTCATCTACGCCGCGACCGGCATCGGCACGGCGCTGGGGCCGATCCTCGTGCGCCGCTGGCTGGGCGACAGTCAGGCGGCTTCGCTGCGCGCCATCTCGCTCAGCTTCCTCTTGTTGATGGTGGGTCTCATCGGGGTGGGCATGGCGGGCACGCTGCCGTGGATCTTGGTCTTCACCGTGCTGCGCGGCACGGGCACCGGCACGCTGTGGGTCTTCTCGGCCGCGTTGCTCCAGGGCTTGGTGACCGACCGCTTCCGCGGGCGCGTCTTCGCCTTCGAGTTCGCCGCGCTCACCTTGACCCAATCGCTGTCGACCATCTTTGCCGGCGTGGCCCAGGATTTCCTGGGCCTGGGCGTGCAACAGACCTATCTGGTGCTCGGCGCGCTGGCCCTGGGCGTGGGCGCAGTATGGCTCGCCTTCCTCGCCCGCAGCACACGCCAACCCGTGCGCGCGTAACGCGCATCCATCCAATTCGCCACGCCCAACCCCGTTCAGCCCGCACGCCCTCGTGCGGGCAGCCGTGCTACCGCCGAGCTGAGCCCAGCTCACCGGCGCACGTGGGCGTGCGCACTCAACGCAGCGAATCGGACGCAAGAACCCGGTTCAGTCCGCACGCCCTCGTGCGGGCAGCCAAGGCAAAGCCAGGCTCAGCCCAGCTCACGGGCGCACAAGGGCGTGCGCACTCAACGATTCGAATTGCGCGCCCAAACCCCGTTCAGTCCGCACGCCCAAACCCGGTTGCGGGCAGCCAAAGCACAGCCAGGCCCAGCTCACGGGCGCACGAGGGCGTGCCTGCTGGCGAATCGAATTAGCGCCCGACCCGTTCAGTCCGCACGCCCTCGTGCGAGCAGCCAAGCAAAGCCAGGCTCAGCCCTAGCTCACGGGCGCGTGGGCGTGCGCACTCCAGCAAACCGAATCCCGCGCTCCAATCCGTTCAGTCCGCACGCCCTCGTGCGGCAATAAAGCAAAGCCAGGCCCAGCTCACGGGCACACGAGGGCGTGCGCACTCAACGCAGCGAATTCCACGCCCTCATCCCGATCAGTCCGCATGCCCGACGTTCAGTCCGCACGCCCTCGTGCAGGCAGCAAAAGCAAAACCAGGCTCAGCTCACGGGCGCACGTGGGCGTGCGCACTCAACACAAACCGTGTACAATAACCCAAGAATCGCTTTCGGCCTCGCGCATGCGAAAACCCCGATGCATGAATCGTTTCTTCAATCCCCGAGCCATGCTTACTACATCGCTTGGTCGTCGGCCGCGCCGCCAGGCATACACACAGCCATCGACCATGTCCCCGCTGTTTGACAGCCCGAACTACTATCGTGCGCAAGTGCACGTGCGCTTGTAGCTGTGTCGTCATGCCCGGAGCATATGCACTTGCTGTTATGGCCGCAGCAAAGACGACATGGAAACATTCATGCGTGGCTTCAAGACGTTTACTGCAAAACGAATCATCCAGCAGGCAGGGCCGAGCAGCGCAGGGACTGGCTTGCGTTTGCATACCGGTAGGAAACAGGACGGAGCACACAAGGTATGGCGGGACGATTTCTGGGAAGTCGTGGTGGTCAGTGATCGGTTTGTGCGCCAGAGGATGAACTATATCCATCGCAATCCTGTGCGCCACGGTCTTGTGCGCGCGCCGGAAGTACGTCTATTCCAGCTATCGAAGTTATGTGTACGACGAAGAATGGCTGATTGAGCTTGATCGCGGCTGGTCATGAGACATGGCAACGACGTCTTCCTCTGCCTGTAAGTTCGCATCGTATTGATTGTGCACACCCGGGTTCCGTTCAATCTGGTGCCCCGACCTCGTTCAGTCCGCACGTCCTTCTTTACTCCGCACGCCCTCGTGCGGACAGCCAAAGCTAGGCTCGGACCAGCTCACGGGCGCACGTGGGCGTGCGCACTCAACGTATCGAATCGGACGCAAGGCCAGTTCAGTCCGCACGCCCTCGTGCGGGCAGCCGCCAGCCATGCCCAGCGTGCTCACGGGCGCACGAGGCGTGCGCCTCAGCAAACGAATTGCGTGCTCGAACCCGTTCAGGCCGCACGCCCTCGTGCGGGCAGCCAAGCAAAGCCATGCCCGCTTGCTCACGCGCACGAGCGTGCGCACTCAACGAAACAATTGCGTGCTCGAACCCGTTCCGAATACACGCCCTCGTGCGGGCAGCCAAGCCAAGCCAGGCCCAGCCTTGCTCACGGCGCACCAGGGCGTGCGCCTCAATGAAAGTGCGCTCGAACCCGTTCGGTCCGCACGCCCTCGTGTGGACAGCCAAGCAAAGCCAGGCTCAGCCCAACTCACGGGCGCGAGGGCGTGCGCACTCAACCATAATTCACGCCCCACCGTTCAGTCCGCACGCCCTCGTGCGGGCAGCCAAGGCATCGCCAAGCTCAGCCTGCTCACGGGCGCACACAGGCGTGCGCACTCAACATACGAATTCCACACCACACCTTGTTCAGTCCGCACGCCCTCGTGCGGGCTGTAAGGAGCCAGGCTCAGCCCAGCTCACGGGCGCACAGGGCGTGCGCACTCAACGAATCGAATCGCGCAAACGTTCAGTCCGCACGAGGGAGTGCGCACGCTGGGCAGCCAGGCAAACGGCTCCAGCCTTGCTCACGGGCGCACGTGGGCGTGCACTCAACAATCGAATCGGACGCAAGCCGTTGAGTCCGCACGCGTGCGGGCAGCCAAGGCATCGCCAAGCTCAGCCTTGCTCACGGGCGCGTGGGCGTGCGCACTCAACAGAGATGGGCCGCTTCATTTTAGGCGCAACAACCTTGCACTGCACCCTGAAACATAGTAAGTGCTGGCAGTCGTCTGCCCCACAGACGGCCATGTGACCAACGGTTGATACGCCAAAACACATACAGCCACAAGGAGTTTTTTCCATGCACACACGCAGATTGATGCTGCTGCTCGCGGCCCTTTCCATTTTCGTGCTGGTCCTGGCCGGCTGCGCGGGCGCGCCCGCACCGGCCACCGGTGATGCCGCCGCGCCCGCCGCGGAGGAAGGCGCCGCAGCTCCGGCACCGGAGACGGCCGATGCCGCCGAGGAACCGGGCGCAGGCAGCGACACCCTGGTCATCGCCATCGCCGAGGACACGGCGTCCTACGACCCGCAGCGCGCCTTCGAGACGCTGCCCTCCATCGTCCACAAGGCCACCTACCAGACGCTGGTCACCTTCCCGGCCGACTCGGTGGAGACGGTCATTCCCGACCTGGCCGCAAGCTGGGAGATCTCGGACGACGGCACGGTCTACACCTTCACCCTGGCCGAGGGGCGCACCTTCAGCGACGGCAGCCCGGTGACCGCGGCCGATGTGGTCTTCTCCTTCAATCGCCTGAAGAACCTCACCGGCAACCCCTCCTTCCTGGCCGACGGCATCGCCTCGGTGGAAGCGCCCGACGACATGACTGTGGTGCTCACGCTGGAAAACCCGGACCCGTCTATCCTGGCCAAGATGGTCTTTGACGGCTTCTCCGTGGTCAACATGGACGTGGTGATGGAGAACGGCGGCACCGACGCCGAAGACGCGGCCACGGCCGACACCGCCGAGGAATTCCTCAACCAGAACTCGGCCGGCAGCGGTCCGTATGTGCTGGAAAGCTGGGAGCCGGGCGTGGAGACCGTCCTCGTGCGCAACGAGAACTACTGGGGTGACCCGGCGCCCATCGGCCGCGTCATCTTCCGCAACATCCCCGAAGCCGCCACCCAGAAGATCCAGCTCGAGGCCGGTGACATCGACATCGCCTTCGACCTGAGCGCGGACCAGGTGCCCGGCATGATGGACAACCCCGACGTCTTCATCTACCTGGGCCTGAGCGATACGCTGGTCTTCCTCAAGGGCAACCAGGACCCGGAGATCGGCGGTCCCATGGCCGACCCGCTGGTGCAGAAGGCCGTGCGTCTGGCGCTGGACTACGAAGGCATCCGTCTGCTGGCCGGCGGCGAGTCGGTCACGCCGGCGTCCATGTTGCCCGCCGGCTTCCTGGGCGCGAAAGATCCCAATACGCTGACGCGTGACGTGGAAGGCGCCAAGGCGTTGCTGGCCGAAGCAGGCTATCCCGACGGCATGGACGTGGAGCTTGCCTATCCCGACTTCACCTTTGCCGGCGTGAACTTCGGCACCTTTGCCCAGAAGATCCAGGCGGACCTGGCCGAAGTGGGCATCAACGCAACGTTGGCCCCGGCCGAGGTGCAGGTGGCGCTGGAAGCCTATCGCCAGGGCACCGAACCGTTCGGCCTCTGGCTCTGGCTGCCGGACTACCGCGATTCGCTGGACTACGTGGAGTTCCTGCCCGAGGGCGTGGTCGGTCTGCGCACCAACTGGACCAACGACAACGCCGACCAGGCCATCCTTGACCTGCGTGATGCGCTCAAGGTCGAGACCGATGACGCCGTGCGCGCCGGCATGTTCGGCGAGATGCAGGACTACCTGATCGAGAGCGGCCCCTACGCGCCGATCATCCAGCCGGGTCTGCAGATCGGCCTGAACAGCGCCATCGAGGGCTTCGTCTACAACCCGCAGTGGCGCGTCGACGTCTCGCTGTTGAGCAAGTAGTACGACTCATCGCCGTAGTGACGGCTGATCAAGATTGAAGATTGAGGATTCAAGATTGGATCGACCAGTGCGACGATTCTCTGGAAACGCCGCACGTGCTCACCCAATCTTGAATCTTCAATCTTCAACAGTCGTCTGCGCACAACCACGACTGAAGTCGTCACTACGGTCAGCGCCCCGCCAATCTTCAATCTTTAATATTCAATCTTCCACGTCCTCATGCCAGTCTACCAGTACATCCTACGCCGCCTAGCCCTGACCGTCCCGCTGATCATCGGCGTGACGTTGATCGCGTTCATCATTTCCCACGCGGTGCCCGCCGACCCGGTGACGGCCAACCTGGGCCAGAAGGCCATGTCCGACCCGGAGATCGTGGCCGCGTTCCGCGCCGAATGGGGGCTGGACGACCCTGTGCCGCAGCAATATTTCACCTACGTCACCAAGCTGCTCCAGGGCGACATGGGCCGCTCCATCAAGAGCCGCCGGGCCGTGGCCGAGGACATCCGCGCCTTCCTGCCCGCGACGATTGAACTGGCCACCACGGCCATCTTCTTCGGCGTCATCATCGGCATCCTGCTGGGCGTGCTCTCGTCTCTCTTCCGCAACAGTTGGATCGACCACCTGGCCCGCTTCGTGTCGCTGCTGGGGGTGAGCCTGCCGGTCTTCTGGCTGGCGCTGCTGGCGTTGCAGATCGTCTACGCTCAACTGGGCTGGGCCGCGGGTCCCGGTCGCCTGGATGTGGGGCTGGAGCCGCCGCCCCACGTGACCGGGCTGTACACCATCGACGCGTTGTTGGCCGGACAGGTGGACATCTTCCTCAACGCGCTGCACCACCTGCTGCTGCCCGCGATCGTGCTGGGCAGTTACACCACGGGGCTGATCACGCGTGTCACCCGTTCGGCCATGCTGGAAGTGCTGGGCGAGGACTATGTGCGCACGGCCCGGGCCAAGGGATTGGCGTCGCGCAAGGTGGTCATGGGCCACGCCTTCCGCAACGCGCTGATCCCGGTGGTGACGGTCATCGGCTTCTCTTACGGCAACCTGCTGGCGGGCGCGGTGCTCACCGAGAGCATCTTCGCCTGGCCCGGCATCGGGCAGTACGCCTACCGCGCCTCCGCATCGCTTGACTTCCCCGCCATCATGGGGGTGAGCCTGGTGATCGCCCTGATCTTCATCTTGGTCAACCTGATTGTCGATGTCCTCTACTTCTGGCTCGACCCACGCCTACGCGCCGCCTAACCGCCCATGACAA
>JAWKOK010000026.1:0-61849 GCA_041391205.1 Caldilineaceae bacterium | reverse complement strand
ACTTGTTGCCGTTGACCGTGAGATCGCCTTCGGCATACTCGAACTGGCCTTTCTCATCGTCGTCATCGGACGGGAAGGCGACAATCGGATTGCCGCGGACGTTGCCGTTTTCATCGATGGGGCGAGCTTCGACGATCCAGCCCTCCTCCAACGGCTCTTCCTGCCAGTCGATGACCAGGCCTTCGACGCAAACGGTGCCACTTGGGATCGGAGCGCCATTGGCGCCGTTGGCAGCGAAGGTGGTAGCAGTGGTCGGGATCAGAAGGGCAAGTGCGAGGGCGAGAATCGCCGCCAACCGTGTCTTGCCAGTCAACAATCCCTGTTCGAAGAACGTGTGAAACATTGTTCTCTCCTTTCCCAAAGAGATGAAGCTGAACTGCGTCATTCCCGCAGTGACTTCATGCTAGCACGCAGGCGGGGCGCATTCAAGGCTACGGGCGATATTGATTATGTAAATCTCGATGGAAACACGAAATATCCACTTACTGCTCTCTGGTAGCACCATTTCCAAACACGCGCTGACTATACGATAAAGCGCTAGTTATGTCATGTTGGACTTGGACAAAACAGATGACGGAACGACGAATTTTGGCATGAATTTTCACACAATCAGCACCGCTTTCTCTGGTACAATTTGTCAATGCCGTTGCAGAGGACACGACTATCGCTATACGAAAAACATGAATTATTGGACGTTCGACGATTTATTCTTGACAGAGGAGATCCCATGAGCACGCAACCACGTACATGTCAATTGGTCCGGCCTGAAGGCAGCTATGTGGGCAAACAGGCCTTCACCTATTTTGCAGGCGTAGCCGCGGAAAACACCGGCTCCCAGGCCATCTGCATGCACCTGCTCACCATTCCGCCCGGCGGGCGCGCCAAGGCCCATCTGCACGAGGCCCACGAAAGCGTGATCTACGTGCTGTCCGGCCAAGCGGGCATGTGGTGGGGCGACGAGTTGGAGGAACACATGGAGTGCGGCCCGGGCGACTTCATCTACATTCCGGCCGGCGTGCCCCATCTGCCCTACAACGCGTCGGACAGCGAGCCGTGCTCGGCCGTCATCGCGCGCACCGATCCCAACGAACAGGAGAGCGTGGTGTTGCGGCCGGATTTGGAAGGGAGTGTGGAATGGGGGGATTGAGGGGAGGGGAGATGGGAGATTGGGAGATTGGGCGGTGACGAGGGTCGCCCCTTAATCTCCCAATCTCTTAGTCTCTCTTCATCCTTGCAGTCCAGCCCAGATCGATCGTCATCACCGAGCCTGAAATGGCCCCGGCTTTGTCCGGGAGGCGGTATGACCAGGTCGCCCACCTCGTTGGGTTCCACCAGCCGCTCTTTGATTGCGGCCGGCGCCAGCATCACTTTCTCCACGACCTCGTCTTCAGAAATACCCGTGCGCGCTTGATCCGCGATTCCGGTTCTCCACCAGGGGCGCGCACGTAGGCCGGCGCGATCAGGTTGACGGTGATGCCGTGTGTGCCGCCCCCGCGGCGGTGCGCGAGGCCGAGCAGGCCGTGTTTGGCGCTGATGTACGCGGCCTTGAACGGCGACGCGCAGGCTGTGGACCGAGCCGATGTTGATGATGCGGCTCTGCCGGGCCTGCATGGACGGCCACACGTACTTGGTCAGCAGAAAGGGCGTGGTGAGCATGAGCGCGATCAAAGTGGTGTCCCACGTGTCTTCGGGGAAGGCGTCGATGGCGTCGATGTGTTGGAAGCCTGGTGTTGTTGACGAGGATGTCGACGCTTCCGTGGCGCGCCAACGTCGCGCCAACCAGGGCGCAATCGGCCCGTGGACAGGTCGCCGCGCACGAAGAAGCCGCCGAGTGCGTGGGCCACCGCCGCACCCGCGCCTTCGCTGATGTCGCAGACCACGACCTGCGCCGTCGGCCGCCAGCGCTTCGGCCACGGCTTCGATGCGCTGGGCGGCGCCGGTGACAATGGCGATTCGTGCAGACATGGCGTCCTCCTTGTCGTGGAATCGTTACGGAAACGCAGAGATAAAGGTGCTCTCTTTTGGAAAGAGCGCGTTGAGCAGAACTTCGCCGGCCGTGTTGGCGGCAAAGCGGAATACGCAGCAATCGTGCTCCAATTCGGCAATGGTGCGATAGCGGAAGAGCACGTGGAGGATGGTGTGGTCCGGCAGCAGGACGTCGCCGTCGTAGAAGTGCTCGCGTGTAGGTGCTGATTCCAGCGAGCCGGCCGCGCCGAATTGCAGGCGTAGATGCCGGGTGATCAGGTTCAGCTTCAGCGCGCCTGCGTGCCCGGCCACCACACTGGCGGCAAGATTGCGTTCCAGCGCCGGCGCAATGTGGTGCAGGAAACGCAACCGCATCCGGCACGCAGAAAATACCAGGGGTGTAGGGCGTTCTTTAAGCGTTCCAATTGTCGGTCGAAGCGCAGTGTAGACCGGGTGAAGGTCGCCCAGCTGGTAGGAGATCCAGTCGCCGCGCTTCGGGGTCGTCGGGTGGCAGCGCCTGCTCTGTTCGGCAGGGCGTATGGCAGCATGCCAGTTCGCGCAGCGAACGCCCCGCATCTGCGGCGATCTCGTCGATCTGATGATGCCGGGACCACGTGTTGTAGGCGAAGTAGCCCCACGGTGTGCCGTCCGGGTCTTCCACCACCATGAAGTGTCGTAATCTGGACCGAGCTGTGGCTCGGGCCGCGCAGACGATAGCGCCACGTGGCTTCACCGGCACTGTGCCGCAGGAAACCGTTGCCCACCGCCGCCCCAAAGAGCCGGGCCAAAAACGGATGTCAGGTTCCCGTGGCCGTACGCATGGTAGTCGCCGGCCGGCTTGGTGGTCAAGTTGGTCGTGGCGCTGCCAGAAAAGGGTGCGCCCCCTGACAGGTTGACCGTCATCTCGTAACCGAACTGGCGATAGTACCACGGGATGCCGGTGATGGACCAGATGGCCGCGCGCCTCACTCCAGGCGTGGATCACGTCCATCCGTGCGCGACCAGGCCGCGCCGCCGGTACGCGTGATCGGTGCCCACCAATCTGGCTACCTACGCCGAACTCGATGCCGTCGTAGGACCACACCCGGGGGCAGCAACACCAGCGACGAGACGATCTTGTCGCCGGCGTTGGTGTCGACACCACGGTAAAATCGTCGACCTTCACGCTGGGATGGTCACCAAGGAACAGGTCACGTGCCCAGACGCCGACGCCGGTGTCCGGCTCGTCGGTGCCTCTGCCGTGTACCGTGGCGTTGAAGTCGGCCGCCGCGCCCTCGTCGTCGGGACGCGCACGGCGCAGCACTCAGGCCATCGCCCAAATTGCGCGGCTCGTGCAACATGTGGGTCATCTGTTCCTGCTTTCCTCGTCACAAAGTAGGCGGCGAACTCGATGGATCGATTGTAGCACCGGCGCCGGCTGCGCCCAATCCGCATAGGCGTAACCAGGTCCATTCGTCGCACGCAAGCCCGATTCAGCGGGCGTGGTGGGGTAGCCCCGGGCGTTCACGCCGGGGCGGGTCGGCGCGATTATCGTCGGTTCGCCGCGGCCCCAAGATGGGGCCATCGCCCGGGGTGAACCCGCCGGGCTACGTGACGACGCCCCGTCAACAGCCAGATTTGCCACAAGCCCGGTTCAGCGGGCGTGATGGGGTAGCCCCGGGCGTTCACGCCGGGCGGGTCCGCGCGACACGCTCCATCCGCTGCGGCCCCAAGATGGGGCCATCGCCCTGGGGTGAACCCGCCGGGCTATGTGGCAACGCCCCGTCAACGGGGCTGGGTGGCCGCGGCGACGGCTCGATTCAGCCGGGCGGTGGGGTAGCCCCGGGCGTTCACGGCCGGCGGGTCCGCGGATATCGCCCATTCGCCGTTGGCCCCAAGATGGGGCCATCGCCCGGGGGTGAACCCGCCGGGCTATGCGACGACGCCCCGTCAACGGGGCTGGGTGGTTGCCGGCGACAAGCCCGTTCAGCGGGCGTGATGGCGCAGCCCTCTGGGCGTTCACGTCGGGGCGGGTCGGCGCGGACATGGCCCATCGCCGCGGCCCCAAGATGGGGCCATCGCCCGGGAGTGAACCCGCCGGGCTACGCGCGGCAACGCCCCGTGAACGGCTTGCGGTCGACGCGCTGCGCCCCGCTTTGGCAGCCGCGCTTGGCGCTTTGCTATACTCAAGCCGCTACTATTTTTGCTGGTCCGGTATGCAACACCGTCCGCCCACGGAATGGGCCCACACAACCATGAAGCGAACCATCGCCGCTCTGCTGGAGCGCACTCTTTCTTTGAGCGGCTGCACGACCATGCTGCCCTCTGCGGCCACGTCTCCACTGACGCGCACAGGGCCAGCCAGAGAACAACCTGGAAGACGTGCCGGTGATTGCGGTCGCCAACGCACCCGGTGCCGCCGGCTGACTACTTCATCGCCGCCACGTCGACGCCTCTGGCCCTGGACCTGCCCGCTCCCCGCACCACCCCGACACCGGTGCCGTCGCCCACGCCGGTGGTCTTGACGGCCGGTGCAACCGTTGCTGACGCCGCGATGCCGGAGCTATTGGCCGGCGCCATGACGGATGCCCTGGCCGGTGTGACGGCCTTGGACGGCCAATGGCCCTCAGCCTCGAACCACCGAGCCATCACCACGGCCACGACCTTGCTGGCCGTCATGCCGCTGGCCGATGCGCAGTCGCCGCTGCTGGAGCGTTACTACGCCGTGGTCGCTTCCTTCGCCACCGTGCGCGATGACGTGGCCTGGAATGAGGTGCAACTGCGCTGGCCAGCCTGGCCAATGCGCCGCTCTTCATTGCCGACGCCGCTTCCGAGTTGCTGACCGCACCTCGGCCCGGCGCGCACTCCGTCGTGCCCGGGCGGAGTTGCTGGACGCTGGAGAACACGCCGGACGTTGGCGCTGGTCCCCTTCTGAGCAGATCGACCCGCGATGAAGGTGCTCACAGTGGCCGGGCAAGACGTGCTGGACAACCGCCTCGACCCGCGGCGCTATCCCCCCTGGCTGTGGCGCTGACGGCCCAGGGCGCGGGCGGCGGACTGCTGGCCGAGCTGCTGCGCCCGGCGGCCGCGGATCTCATGGGCGGCTACACCAACCGCGACCCCGGCAGCCTCACCACGCTGATCATGACCGGCGTCACCGCCATGGCCCGAGGTACGGCCGCGCATGGAGCGGGAAGGCGCCGTCTATCCCGCGGCCGTCATCTCGGACACGCCCGGCCGCGGCCGACATCACTCACGTCTCCAACGAGATTCCGTTCTTGGACGACTGCGTGGTCAACAACACGGTGGACAACCTGGTTCTGTGCAGTCACACCAGCTATTGGGCGGCGCTGGAGGCCATCGGCACCGACATCGTGGGGTTGAGCGGCAACCACGTCAACGACTTTGGCGGGATGCATGCGAATCGCTGGCCTTCTACTGGGACAACAACATCCCCATCTACGGCAGCGGCTTGACCGTGGCCGAGGCGTGCGCTGGGCTGCCTGGGAGCACAACGGCAACACCTTTGCCTTCATCGCCGCTGGCCTTCGGCCCTTCCACCGCCTGGGTGACCGACGAAGAGCCGGGCGCATGCTACTTCTACGACCACAAGGACGAGATTCGCCACCGTGAGAGAGATGGCGGCAGGTCGACATCGTGGCGGTGGAGCTGCAATATCTGGAGATCTGGCTGCTTGCCTCCACGGCCCAACAGGTATCGGAGTTCCGCGAGCTGCGCCGCGGGCGCGGACATCGTCACCGGCGTGCAGAGCCACGTGCCCCAGGCCCAGGAACCGTACGGTCTGCTGGACGACGGCGGCCCGGGCATGATCAGCTACGGTCTGGGCAACCTCTTCGACCAGATGTGGAGTTGGGAGACGCGCACCGAGTTGATGGCGTTTTCACACCATCTGTGCGGGGCGCTTTGCTCAACACAGAAATTTGACGGCGGTGTTGAAGATTACGCCCAGCCGCGCTGGGCGGATGCGTGATGAGCGGGCGGAGATATTGACGCGCAGTTTTCCAGGCGGCGCCGCCGCTTCATAGGATTACGCATCGGTTACCGGGTATTTTTCATTTTTCATTGAGCGTGATATGCGACTGCGCCAAGAAAGGGACTGATTGTGACCCCAGACGCACATGAAACCACAGCCGTCGAGCCTGCCGCTTCGGACAAAGCCGACAAAGATGCGAAACCGGCAGTAATCGAGACCCGCAGAAGAGACCGAACACACAGTAGAGATCGGCGGTCAGACCGTGCGCTTATCAGCTGTGGCCGGCACGCTGCTGCTCAAAGACGAGAAGGACAAGGTCAAGGCGTCGGTTTTCTACGTCGCCTATCTCAAGCTGGACGAGGACGACCTGGCGGCCCGGCCATCACCTTTTCCTTCAACGGCGGTCCAGCCTGTCATCCGTGTGGATGCACCTGGGGATGTTGGGACCGCGCCGGGTGCTCTCGGGCGACGTGGACAGCTTGCTGCCGCCGCCCCACAAGCTGGCCGACAACGAATTCTCGCTGCTGGACAAGTCCGACCTGGTCTTCATCGACCCGGTGAGCACCGGCTTCAGCCGCCTCCGGGCCGGATGAAGACCCCAACAGTTCCACACGGTCGAGGCCGACGTGGAGTCGGTGGGCGATTTCATCCGCCTCTTGTGAGCCGTAACGATCGCTGGCTGTCGCCCAAATTTCTCATCGGCGAAAGCTACGGCACGACCCGCGCCGCCGGGCTGGCGGGCTATCTCCAGGACCGGCATGGGCTCTACCTCAACGGGCTGATGCTGATCTCCTCGATCCTCAACTTTCAGACGGCGCGCTCACCGTGGGCGTAACGACCTGCCCTACGTGCTCTTTCGCCCACTTACACCGCCACGGCGTATCACGGCAAACTGCCGCTCCGAGCCCAGGGCCGACCGCCGCCGCGCTGTCCGAGGTGGAGGTGCCGTTCGCGGCCACCGAGGACACGCTGGCTCTCATGCGTGGGCGAAGCTGTCCCCAAGAGGGCGGGCGGCCACCGTGGAGAAACTGGCGCGCTACACCGGTCTGTCGCCCATGCTCATCGAGCGCGCCAATCTGCGCATCACCATCTACCGCTTCGTCAAGGAACTGCTGCGCGACCAGGGACGCACCGTGGGCCGCATCGACAGCCGCTTCACCGGCGCGGACGGGATCGCGGCTGGCGAACTGAATACGATCCGAGCATGGCCGTCACCCTGGGCGCATTCGGCCGCGCCAACGCCACGTGCGCCGCGTAATTGAGTACGCCGCGATCTGCCCTACGAGCATCGGTAATAATCTCTACGAGAACTGGGGCTACGACAAGCACCAGAACCAGTTCCTCAACGTGGCCGAGACCGCGCAGCGCCATGAACAAGAATCGCTTTCAAGGTCTTCAGTGGCCAACGGCTACTACGATCTGGCCACGCCCTACTTCGCCACCGAGTACACGTTCAACCACCTGGGCATCGACGCGGAGTTGTACCCGCAACATCAGCATGGCCTACTACGACGCGGGCCACATGATGTACATCCACGAGCCGTCGTTACCCGGCTCAAGCAGGATCTCGCCGGCTTTATGGACGCAACCTTGGGAGCCGCCTGAGATGGCATCACACTACCGGGAGGCGGGCGTGGACATCGACGCCGCGACCCGCGCCGTCGACATGATGAAGGCGGCCGTGCGCGCCACCCATAGCGCAGTGGTGTTGGCCGACGTGGGCAGCTTCGGCGGATTGTCTGCGCTGGAAAACCTGCCCGCGCGGCCGGTGCTGGTCGCCTCCACCGACGGCGTGGGCACCAAGGTCAAGCTGGCGGCGGAGTTGGGACGCTGGCACGGCATCGGCCACGACATCGTCAACCACTGCGTCAACGACATCCTGGTGCAGCACGCGCGGCCCCTCTTCTTCCTGGACTACGTCGCCACGAGCAAGCTGGTGCCCGAAGCGGTCGCGGCCGTCGTGACCGGCATCGCCGAGGCGTGCGCAGCCGTGGGCTGTGCGCTCCTGGGCGGCGAGACGGCCGAGATGCCCGGCGTCTACGCGGAGGGCGCGTTGGACGTGGTGAGGCACGGTGGTGGGCCTGGTGGACTGGGGCGCTTCTGGCCCCGGCAGGACGAGAGCGGCTGCGGGCGATGTGCTGCTCGCTACCCAGCAGCGGTCCCCACACCAACGGCTACTCGCTCATCCGCCGGCTCGTGGCCACGCGGGATCTGAGCGCGCCGCTGGCCGACGGGCAAACGCTGGCCGATGCCCTGCTCGCGCCCCACCGCTGCTATCTGGACGCGGTCGACGCTGACGGCCGGCGGCGTCGCCATCACGGCTGGCCCACATCACCGGCGGCGGCTTGCCGACAACCTGCCGCGCATCCTGCCGGGACATTTGGCCGCGCGCATCGACACCGGCGCCTGGACTGTGCCGCCCGTCTTCCAAGCCCTGCTGGCCTGGAGCGGCATGGATCACGCCGAGGCGTACCGGGTCTTCAACATGGGGATGGGCATGGCCGTCATTCCGGCCGCAAGCACCTGGCCGCGGCCCGAACCGCGGTGCCGGATGCCATGCCGATGGGCGCTCATCACGCGGTGCGGCGATGCCGCCCAGGTGGAACTGGCCTGAGCTGCCGGGACCGCTTCCGTCCGTCTCATTTCACGGTCACGATTCACGAGCGATAAACGCTTATGCCCACCAAACTGGCAGTCCTCATTTCCGGCAACGGTACCAACCTCCAGGCGCCATCATCGACGCCATCCGCAGCCGTGCAAGCTGCCGGCGGAGATCGTGGTCGTGGTCTCCAACCGCTGATGCATACGGCTTGGAACGGGCAGAAAAGGCGGGCATTCCCACGCGCGTCCACACGCTCAAACCCTACCGCGACGCAGGCCGCATCGCCGGGAATACGACGCCGACCTGGCCGCTGGTCAAGGAGTACAAGCCGGATTGGGTGTGCTCGCCGGGTGGATGCACATTTTGAGCAGCGAGTTTCTGGACCGCTTCCCCTACCGCGCCATCAACTTTGCACCCGGCGCCCGGAAAATCCCTTCATGCGCACGCCATCGACGATGCGTTCGCCGCCCCCCCAGCGGGGCGAAGTCAAGGAGACGGGCGTCATGGTCCATCTGGTGCCGGATGAAAAGGTGGACGCCGGCCCGGTCATCGAAACCACCACTGTCCCCATCTACCCGCGCGATACGCTGGAGGCGCTGACTCAGCGCGCACAACGCCGAGTATCCCACGCTGGTGCGGGCGTTGTTGCGGTTGATTGAGGGAGATTGAAAGGAGCGAACCATGCCATTTCGCATCGCCGCCGTCCAAATGAACACTCAGGGCCGACAAAGCCGAAAACCTGCGCAAAGCCGGCGCGCTGATCGATGAGGCTGCGGCCCTGGGCGCGATCTGTCAAAAGCTGCCGGAGATGTTCAACGTCTACGGCACGGCCCGGGGAGATCCGTGAGGCTGCGAGCCGCTGGGGGGAGAGACCAGCCGGTTCCTGCAAGCCAAGGCGCGAGCACGGCATCTACGTCCACGGCGGCAGCATCCCGTACTGTGGCCGAGGACGGCAGCAGCGACAAGGCGTGGAACATGACGCTGGTCTACGACCCGGCCGGCGAGCTGATCGCCAGCTACAAGAAGATCCACCTCTTCGATATCGACATCACCGGCAAGGTGGTGGCCAACGAGTCGTCCCGCTACGACGCGGGCACGGAGATGGTCGCATTCGAGAGCGAACACGGCGTCATGGGCCGGACGATTCGCTACGACATCCGCTTCGAACTCTACCGCGCATTGACGCTGGCCGGGGCGTGGGTGATTTTTCAGCCCTCCGCCTTCACGCTTTACACCGGCAAGGACCACTGGGGAGCCGCTCATCTGCTTTCCGGGCCATCGAGAACCAGGTCTACATGGTCTCGCCGGCGCAGATCGGCGTGCACGCGGGCGATCAGGTATTGCTTCGGCAACGCCATGATCGTCGACCCGTGGGGCACGGCCGTGGCCCGCGCCCGAACGCGAGTGCGTCATCACCGCGATCGACTACGCGGACCAGGACAAGGTACGCCGGGTTGCTGTCGTTGAACATCGGCGGCCGGAGGTCTATGCGGGGAGGTGCGGGATTGAAGGATGAAGAATGAAGATTGGGAGATAAAGAGATCGGGAGATTGGAGACCAAGGGGCGAAACGTGTTCTTTGAATTGCGTCAGTATCGTTGCCGGCCGGGGAAGCGGGGATGAGGGTCAAGTTTATGGATGAGGAGATCATTCCGTACCAGGTCAAGTGCGGATGGTGATCCTCGGCGCCTTCGTCGCCGGAGGATCCCGATCTCTTACGTGTGGATCCGGCGTTTCGAGAGCCAGGCACAGAAGGAAGCGCTGTACGCCGCCACGTACCAGAACGACACGTGGCGCAACGAGTTTTCGCCGCGCGTGGAGGAGCTGATCTTTCGCGACCAGATCAAAGTCACGATCTTGGAGGCAACCCCGCGCTCTGTGATTCAGTGATCTGCTGCTGCAAGAAACAAAGCTGAGCCACGGATAGACACAGATAAACACGGATAAAGCAACAGAAACAATGGATTTATGCCTGTGTTTCTGCTGTTCAATCCGTGTTTATCTGTGTCCATCGGTGGCCAAGTTTCCCTCGCGGTCAGTCGAGCAGGTGCAGGCAGACGGGGGAGGGAATGCGGGCAGGGATCGGCGTCGTCCGCCGGTGGCAGCGTCGATGCGGAAGACGACGACGTCGCCGGTGTCCTGATTGGCGGCCAACAGAAACTGTCCGTCCCGGCTCAACGTGAAGTTGCGCGGCGTGCGCCCTTGGGTGGAGTGGCCGGCGGGCCGTCAACGCCGGTCGCCGAGTCGACGGTGAAGACGGCGATGCTGTCGTGGCCGCGGTTGGAGCCGTAGACAACCTGTCCTGATGGGTGCACGTGGATGTCGGCGCAGGTGTTGGCGCCGTCGAAATCTGCGGGCAGCGTGCTGATGCGTTGGCGTGGGGTCACCGCGCCCGTGTCCGCGGCATAATCGCACAGTGTAACGGTGGAGTCCAGTTCGTTGATGACGTAGAGCCAGACGCCGTTGGGATGAAATGCGATGTGGCGCGGCCCGGCGCCGGGCGTCAGCGCGACGGTCGTCTGCGGCGCCATGGTGGGCACGCTGGGATCCACGGCGTAGACACGCAGCTCGTCCGTGCCCAGGTCTGCGGCCAAGGCGTAGCGGTTGTCCGGGTCGAGGGTGATGCTGTGGGCGTGGGGAGCCTCCTGGCGCGCCGTGTTGATGCCGCCGGCCCCAGGCTGGAACTGGTGCTGGAACGTGGCGGTGGCCTCACCCAGCGCGCCGCCCTCCGTGATGGGCAGCAGCGCCACCGTGCCCGAGCCGTAGTTGGCCACCAGCACACACGCCCCTGTCCCATCCACTGCCACGTAGCATGGCCCGGCCCCCTGGCTGCGCACTGTGTTGAGCGGTTGCAGCGTCCCGGTCGCTTGATCCAGCGCAAAAGACGCCACCGCGCCCGTGCGTCCGCCGTCCAGGTCGGCGATCTCCGACACGGCGTAGACGGTGTTCCGAGCCGTGTCGGTGGTGAGAAACGACGGGTTCTTGATGCCCGCGGCCGTGGCCATGTGGTGCAGCGTCCCGTCGTCGGTGTTGAAGCGATAGGTGTAGATGCCCTCTGCATTGCCCGCCACATGGGGTTCGCGGCGGGTATACGTGCCCACCAGCAGCAAGAATTCGGCCATCACTCTTCTCCTCGTTTGTCTGTGTTCATCTGTGGCTGCTCGCATTCTTCACTTGAGCGGATAGCCTTGGTCTTCGATGACGGCGCGCTGGCCGACCCGCGTCGGCTGGTTGACGCGCCGCGCCGAGTGCTCGGTCCAGCCGTAATCCTCGGCTTCGGCCTCGCCCTCCTTGGCGTCGACTTGCCGCCCGCCGTAGATTCCCGTCGCGATCATGGCCCGGTCATAGTCGGCCAGGTGCGCATCCAGCCCGTCGTTGGAGAATTCCTCCCAATGCAGCACCGCATCCAGCGGCAGACGCGGGCGGATGCGCGGCGGGCGCACCGGCCAGCCCAGCGTCATGCCGGAGATGGGCACGACGTGGCGCGGCAGTCGCAGCAGGTCGATGATGGCGGCGGGATTGTTGCGGATGGCGCCGATGTAGCACATGCCCAGACCCAGGGACTCGGCGGCCAGGGTCGCGTTCTGCATGGCGATGGCCGTGTCCACCGCAGCCACGAGAAAGCTCTCCACGGTGTCCGTGTTTTGGGTGTAGCCGCGCAGTTCGCAGGCCCGATCCAAGCGGCTGCGGTCGGCGCACCAGGCGATGAAGACCGGCGCCTGGCGAATGTGCTCCTGGTTGCCGCAGAGGTCGGCGAGCTGCGTGCGTCTCTCCGGCGCGGTGACGACCACCGCGCTGAACATCTGCAAGTTGGACGAAGTGGAGCTGCGTTGGCCGGCGACGACGATGGCTTCCACCATCGCGCGCGGGACCGGGTCCGTCCGATAGTGGCGAACCGAGCCGTGCTGGTGGATGAGATCGATGACGGAGTTGCTGGTCATGGCATGTCCTCTATGGTGTCCTGCCGGCCTGTTGAGCCGGCGGCAGAACGCGGGATGATGGTCATGCCGCCTATGCTGCCCCAGACGCGCCGCAGTGTCAACCGCACCGCCCCTGCGCGCGGCATCCCGATTTCTCCATGTCCAGGGAAAAAGAAACGGGACTCGGCCCGTCCAACCGAGTCCCATTTGCAGGAGGGGTGTGCAGCAAAGTGATTGCTAAGAGGAGGAGAAAGCCGGTCACCGTCACAATGACACGTGGCTACAATCACCTTGTCAACACACCAACTACGATAGCGCACAAATCTTTCTTCCCACATTACGAAGCGCCGCCAGTTTTGTGGGCCGGCAACATTGCGGACGATCAGGCTGACCGAATGCGCCGCCGCGGCATGGTCGATTGGCCCAGGCGTTGTTATAATGGCGACCACCGCGCCGCCGGCCGCTTTGTCGTCGTTGAATAAGGAGTAAGTGTCCATGTCGACCGATTTTGTCGTGCCCGTCCTGCCTGATTGGGAGCCAACCCGGCGCACGCTGCATCTGTACAGTCGTGTCATCGGGGTCGTGCCGCGGGTGCACGCGCCGTCCCATCCAAAATGGTGGCAGATCAGTCTGCGGATGACCGATACCGGACTGATCACCTGTGCGGTGCCGCGGCCGGAGGGTGGTTTCGCGCGCTTGGGCTTGGACCTGGGCGCGCACATGCTCTTTGTGGATGCAGATGACGGGAGCCGCTGGAACTTCGACGTGGCGGCGGGGCTGTCCGCACGGGCCATGGCTGCGCAGGTTCACGCCACGGTGGCCGAACTCGGCCTGCCCGCCCGCTATCCGCCCGAGAAGTACGTGGACGACCAGCCCACCGAGTACGATCCCGACGCGGCCCAACGCTACTTCACGGCGTTGACGGCGGTGCACACGATCTTCGCGGGCCATCGTCGCGGGCTGCCGGGTGAGGTGGGGCCGATTCAGTTGTGGCCCCACGGCTTTGACCTGGCGTTCGAGTGGTTTGGCACCAAGACGGTGGAAGCCACGGAAGACGGCGCCACGCACCTGTATCCCGCCCAGTTGAATCTCGGCTTTTATCCTGGCGATGCCCAGTCAGAAGCCTACTTCTACTCCAGCCCGTTCCCCTTTGCGGACACGCTGGCAGACGCGCCCCTGTCCGGCGGCGCTACATGGCACACCGACGGGTGGCAAGGCGCGTATCTCCCCTACGCCACAGTGGCCGGCGCAGCAGATGGCCCGGCGCGCCTGCGTGACTTCGCCCGGCGCGTCTACACCCTGGCCCGTCCCACGTTGACGGCGTAGCCTGCCGCTTGGTCTACGCCGGCGTCTTGGCTCGAACAGGGACCTCATCCAGCGCGGCGATGGCGGTGCGCCGGCGGCTGCGTGCCTCTCTGGCTTCCCACACGGTGGGCGGCGCCGCGCGCACCGTGCACTCCTCCGGCGCCAGCGGACAGCGCTCGCATGTCTCGTTGATCGTTTCGTGGGGAACGGCGGCGTCATCCAGAAAGCGGATGACTTCGCGCGCGGTGTCGTCCACCTGAAAGCCCACAATCGCGCTGCTGTTGACCGTGGGATTGAGCGCCAACGTCCGCGCAAAGCCGAAGCAGAGGAAGTCGTGGCGCGGCACGAGGAAGCGTGAATACTGGGCCGCCACATGCAAGACGTTGCCGTCGCCGGCTGGCGCCTGCGCCTGCTGCGCCTCCAGGTCACGCAGCAAGCCCATCACCAACCAGCGCCGGCAATAGTGTTCGTCCAGCGCCAGCCCACTGGGCATGAGCAGCCGGTTCATGTTCAGCCGCTTGACCAACTTGTAGCTGCCGTGGACGCCCTGCACCCGCAGAAAGTGGAGCTTCAGCCCAAAAAAGCGGGGCGCCAGTTCTGTGATGCGATAGAGCAGCATCTCCGGCGTCAGATCGTAGCGCGTCAACATGGCCTCCAGGCGCGCCGGCTGCCAGGTCGGCTCGCTGAAGAACTCGCCCAAGTCGGCCAGAAAGCGCGCCTGGGGCATGAGCAGCGCGCCCGCGAAGTATGAGGCGCGGAAATCGTTGAGCACCTGCTGAAACGATTCCACCCGATCCGGCGATGACGTCGTCGCCCGCTCCGTCAACTCCAGCCGTTGATAGCCCAATTCACGCGCCAGCAGAAACTTGAGCTGGCTCTCGCTCAACGCGCGGTTGAGCAGCAGGCGCGGACGCGTGCCGTTGCGATAGACCGAGCGATAGCCGCGCAACTCGGGGTGGTCGACCAGCACCGTGTAATCCAACGTGTACCCGTACTCGTCCACCAGCAACTCTTCCAGCGCCTGCCGGGAGACGGGCGCCTGCGCCGCCAGCCCCGTGGCCTGGGCAAAGTCCGCGGCCGCGTCCTCGATGTCGGGGAAATAGTTGTCCTGCAACTCTTGATACGACCGCAGCGCCGCCCAGAGGATGTGCTCCTCACGCAGGTCGTGCTGGCGCCCGATCTCGATCATGGCGTGGAGCAGCGCGCTGGCCTTGTCCGGCGCCTTGGTCAGCAGCCCCACCAGGTCACTGATCTCCAGCCCGAAGGCGTCGAAAGGGAACTGGAGCAGCAGCGATGACGACAGCGTCGACTCCAGGTAGTTGAGCGCAGGCGGCAGCGTAATGGAGACCAACTCGTCGTAGGTGGTGTCCAGCTCGTCGGCCATGCGCATGATCTTGTCGGCGCGCGGGTACTTGCGCCCCTTCTCGACCTCGGTGAGGTACGAGGGTGAAATTTCGCAGCGCGCCGCCATCTCGGTGAGCGTGAGATTGGCTTTCATGCGCGCGCGGCGGACCTTCATGCCGAAGATGACATTGACCAGTTGTGCTTGCATGGATCGCTGATTTCTCCTCCAGTGACGCCGGATGGCGGTGCGCCGTTGAGCGTGGCGGCGCGCGGCGCAATGTGTCAATCCAATGTGTCATCGCGGCGTCTGTGATTTTGACATGCCATTATACCACAGGTAAGATAACATCCGCTTTCAGCGAAAATTCGCTAAAAACGAATCTTTTTACCCGGCTCGAATGTGAGCACACCGATCAAGCATGCGCGTGACGCCCGGCCGGACTCGCGTCCACGTCCCTGGCGGACGCCGTGTCACCCATGCACCCATGCCAACGCCGAAGAACCGTTCTTCGTTTTCTGTCTTTCTACACAGTTCAGAGGAGAGAAGTATGTACGATCAGAACCTTGCGGCGCAACTGCAGGAAGAATGGCGCACATCCGCGCGTTGGCACGGCATCCAGCGCACCTACGACGCTGGGCAGGTGCTCAAGCTGCGCGGCAGCTTCCGCGTAGAGTACACGCTGGCCCGCATGGGCGCGGAGCGGCTCTGGCATCTGCTGCATTCCGAGCCATTGGTGCGGGCGTTGGGCGCGGTGACGGGTAACCAGGCCGTGCAGATGGTGCAGGCGGGCCTCAAGGCCATCTACCTCAGCGGCTGGCAAGTCGCGGGGGACGCCAACGGCGCAGGCCACACCTATCCCGACCAGAGCCTCTACCCCGCCGACAGCGCCCCGATTCTGGCGCGGCGCATCAACAATGCGCTCATGCGCGCCGACCAGATTGCCCACATGGAAGGACGGCACGACACCTACTGGATGGCCCCCATCGTGGCCGACGCCGAGTCGGGCTTCGGCGGCAATCTCAACGCCTTCGAACTCATGAAGGCCATGATCGAGGCGGGCGCGGCCGGCGTCCATTTTGAAGATCAACTCTCCTCGGCCAAGAAGTGCGGGCACATGGGCGGCAAGGTGCTGGTGCCGACCCGCGAGTTCGTCCAGAAGCTCAGCGCAGCGCGGCTGGCCGCCGACATCATGGGCGTGCCCACGCTCGTCATCGCCCGTACCGACGCGGACTCGGCCCAGCTCATCACCAGCGACGTGGACGAGGCCGACGTGCCCTTCATCACCAGCCGCGACCGTACGTACGAGGGCTTCTTCCAGATCAAGGGCGGGCTGGAGAATGCCATCGCCCGCGGGCTGGCCTATGCACCGTACGCCGACCTCATCTGGTGCGAGACGTCCAGGCCGGACGTTGGCGAGGCGCGGAGTTTGCCCAGGCCATTCACGCGCAGTTCCCGGGCAAGATGCTGGCCTACAACTGCTCGCCCTCCTTCAACTGGAGCCGCAATCTCGACCCCGACACCATCGCCACCTTCCAGGAGCAGCTGGGCGAGATGGGCTACAAGTTCCAGTTTGTGACGCTGGCGGGCTTCCACGCGATCAACGCGGGGATGTACGAACTGGCGCTGGGCTACCGCGACCGGGGCATGGCCGCCTACACCGAGTTGCAGGACAAGGAATTCCGCATGGCCGACGACTTCGGCTTTGCGGCAGTCAAGCATCAGAGCTTCGTGGGCGCGGGCTACTTTGACGAAGTCCAGTTGACCGTGACCGGCGGCGCGGCCTCCACCACCGCCATGCACGGCTCCACCGAAGAAGCGCAGTTCCACGGCTAGATCCGCGACGCCGTAACCAGACGTCCGACTTCCGGCAGAAGTCGGACTTCTCTCCGCCTCCGTTCGCACGTGGGCGTGCGAACTCAACCATTTTCCCCGCCCCTCTAGCTGATAAATGCCGGTGGAAAAGATCGGCCATGTCCGGTAAAATGACCGGTGCATCCACGCGGCTTGTGTTGCCGCGTGATCTGCTCCCTGCCGAACACCACCAAGGAGTCAACCGTCATGAGCAAAACGGGTGTCGCCATCACCGGCACCGGATTCATGGGCCCGGCCCATCTCGAAGGACTGCGCCGTCTGGGCATCGACGTCGTCGGCATCCAAGGATCCACGCCGGAAAAGTCCAAGGCCGCGGCCGCCCGGCTCGGTCTGCGCAAGGCCTACGCCTCGTTCGACGAAATCCTGGACGACGACGAGGTGACGGTCGTCCACTTGACCACGCCCAACCGCGTCCATTTTGCCACCGCCCGGGACGCGCTGCGTGCGGGCAAGCACGTCCACTGCGAAAAGCCGCTGGCCATGAACGCACAGGAATCGGCCGAACTGGTGGCGCTGGCCGAGGAGACCGGGCTGCTGGCGGGCGTCAACTACAACATCCGCTTCTACCCGCTCAACATCGAGGCGCGGGCGCGCATCCAGGCCGGCGAACTGGGCGACGTCTTCTCCGTCTACGGCAGCTACGTGCAGGATTGGCTGCTCTATCCCACCGACTACAACTGGCGCGTGCTGGCCGAAGAGGGCGGCGCGCTGCGTGCCGTGGCCGACATCGGCACCCACTGGATGGACCTGATGCAGATGGTGACGGGGCTGGAGATCACCGGGGTCTATGCCGACCTGAAGACGGTGCATCACGTGCGGCGACGGCCCACGGGCGAAGTGGAGACCTTCTCGGCCAAGGTGCAGGAGATCGACGCCACCGAGGAAATTGACATCGACACCGAGGACTGCGGCTCGATTCTGTTGCGTTTCAAGGGCGGCGCGGTGGGCAATCTCTGGGTTTCGCAACTGACCGCGGGACGCAAGAACGCGCTGCGCTACGAAATTGCCGGCGCCAAGCGCGCCCTGGCGTGGAACAGCGAAAGTCCCAACGAGCTGTGGATCGGTGAGCGCAACGTCCCCAACCAGCAGCTCATCCGCGATCCCGGCCTGGTCTCCGCCGCGGCGCGGACGTACATCACCTACCCCGGCGGCCACAACGAAGGCTACGACGACACGTTCAAGCAGTGCTTCAAGGCGTTCTACGACTATCTCCACGCCGGCGACTTCAGCGCGCCCAGACCCTTCCCCACCTTTGCCGACGGCCACCGCGAGATCGTGCTCTGCGAAGCCGTCTTGCGCAGCCACCGTGAGCAGTGTTGGGTGGATGTGGTGGTGTAGAAATGTCTCCATCGATTTCGACCGAAAGGATACACCGATGCAACTTGGTTTTGTCAGCGCAATTCTGCCCGATCTGTCGGGCGACGAAGTAATCGATTTTGCCGGGACCGAGGGCTTTGACTGCGTGGAAATCATGTGCTGGCCCGAGGGCAAGGCCGAACGCCGCTACGCCGGTGTCACCCACATCAACGTGGCGGATCTGAGCGACCGGGACGTGCGCTCGATCCACGATCTGCTCTCCAAGAAGAATGTGGCCATCAGCGGTCTGGGCTACTACCCAAACCCGCTGGCGCCCGACGAAGAAGAGGCCCAGGTCTACGTGGACCATCTGCGCAAGGTCATCTTGGGTGCGGAGCAACTGGGCGTCGGCGTGGTCAACACGTTCGTCGGCCGCGACTGGACCAAATCCGTGGACGACAACTGGGCGCGGTTCATGGCCACCTGGCCGTCCATCATCCGCTTTGCCGAAGAGCACAACGTGAAGATCGGCATCGAGAACTGCCCCATGCACTTCACCGATGACGAGTGGCCCGGCGGCAAAAATCTGGCCACCACCCCGGCCATCTGGCGGCGCATGTTCGACGCCATCCCTAGCGACCACTTCGGCCTCAACTACGATCCGTCCCACATGGTCTGGCAGATGATGGACTACCTCAAGCCCATCCGCGATTTCTCGCACAAGTTCATCCACGTCCATGCCAAGGACGTGCGGCTGGACCGCGACCATCTCAACGACGTGGGCATCATGGCCAATCCGCTGGAGTATCACACGCCCAAGCTGCCCGGTCTGGGCGAGGTGGATTGGGGCAAGTTCTTCTCGGAATTGACCGATTCGGACTACAACGGCCCGGTCTGTATCGAAGTGGAAGACCGCGCCTACGAAGGCTCGCTGGAGTTGCGCAAGGATTCCCTGCGCCAGAGCCGGCGCTATCTCAAGCAGTTTATGCCGTAGCGCCGGGGAGAACGGGGCGGACGCAACCGATCTCCACGGTTGGAAACCGATGCTGACAACGAAAAGTCGCCTCAGCGACTCAGAACCAGTGTCTGAGGACACTTCTCGCTGTCAGCGCCGGGTTTCTAACCCGTGTATCCAGAAATGTCAATCAGAACCTAGCGCGGACCCAGCCAACGCTGCCGGATCTGCTCGTAGGTGCCGTCCTCCATCATGGCCAGCAGCGCCTGGTTGATGCCGGCGCGGTGCGGGCTGTCGTGGGGAAGCGCGAAGGCGTAGAACTCCGTGTCGAAGCGATAGGCCAGGACCTTGACGCGACCGGCGCCGTCGGTGTTGGCGAAGGACAGGAGGATTGGCCCGTCAAAGAGCACCGCGTCCACGTCATTCGCCAGGAGCGCGTCGAAGGCCTCCTCGATGGTGGGCGTGCGCAGCGCCGGCGACAAACGGTTGTCGGCCATGAAGGTGTCGGCCGACGTCCCTGCGACCGTGGCCACGCGCATGTCGTCCAGATCGCCGAGGCCCGAGATCTGACTCTGCAAGGCACGCACCGACAGCGCCGCGGTCATGCCGGCCGTGAAGTTGGCCACCAGAAAGAGCCCGAGCAACATCCACAGGATGCCGACGAAACGACCCGCAGGCGACTTGGGCGTTTTGTCGCCGTAGCCCACGGTCGTCACCGTCACCGTCGACCACCAGATTGCCTCCCAAATGCCACGCCAATACGGCCGCGGAAAGTCCTCATTCATCTTCCGATCCACGAACCACGTCACATTGGCCACCAAAAAGATCATGCCCAGAAAGATGGCAATGATGCGCAGCACTGCGGGTGACAGAGCAGTGCGAAATGTGGCCCAGGCAGTGCTGAACGACTCGCCCCCGGCGCGCACCATGATCTGCAAGCCTGCTTCCTCGTAGGGCACGGAAAAGTCGACCTGGTCGAGCCGGTCGGCGGTGATGCTCAGTGCGGAGACGGCCACATCCGCCGCGCCGTTTTCCACTTGCGCCAGTTGTGTGGGGACGTCGTCGACGATCGTGTAGGTGAATGAGACGCCCATGCGCGCGGCGATTTCCTCCCACATTTCGATGCTTAGGCCGGTGGTGCGTGCGTTTTCGGTGATGACGAACGGGGACGCGGCGGTGATGACGACGCGCAGTGGAGCATTGTCGGCTTGCGCGCCGGCGGTGGCATGCACGCAGACGAGCGCCAACGGCAGCAGCAGGAGCGCCAGACCGCCGGCGGCCAGCTTCGACAACCGGTGGCGTTGTGTGATGGTACGTCGTCCTGGCATCGCGGGAGGTCTCCGGCTGTCAATCGCCGCTTTCGGACGCACGGTAAAGCCGCCACACCATCACGCTGCCGAAGCTGAGCGGCGCGATGAAGAGCACGAAGCCGATGGACGCCAGCGGCACGCCCAGAAAGTTGCCCTCGGCGTTCATGGCAAAGCGCGCCCAGGATGATCGACAGCAGCACCAGTCCGACCGCCAGCCGCTGGATCGCCACGGTGATCCGCTGCACCTGTTTGGCCAGCTCGTCGGTCTCGATGGTGACGCTGAAACGGCCCTTCTCGTATTGATCCAGCCAGCGGAGCGTGGCTTCCTGGAGCGTGGGCAGGCGGCGGATCACTTCCCGGGCCGTGCGCACGGCCTGGGTCTTGGCGACTTGCGTCACGTTGTCCACGTTGAACTGGTCGAGCATGGCCTCGCGCACGCCAGCAAAGGCCACGTTGATGATGTAGATGTTGGGGTCCAGCGTGGTGACGATCTCTTCCGCCTGGATCAACGCCTTGAGCGCCACAGTCAGATCCCGGTCCAGCCGCAGTCCCGAGTCGTACAGCACATCCAGCGCCGCGTTCACCACCCCGGCGAAACCGCCGCCCTGGTCACCGAAGACCATGTAGCGGTCCACCACTTCTTCCACCTTCTCCCGGTATTTTTGCTCGTCGAACGGTTTGAAGGTCGTGCTCAACTGCATGAACACGCTGGCCATTTCGTAGCCGTCCTGGGCCTGGATGGCCCACAGCAGGTCGATGAGCGACATGCGTTGGTTGCGGCTCAAGGTGCCCATCATGCCCATGTCGAGAAAGGTAATGTCGCCCGTCTCCAGATTGACCATGACGTTGCCGGGGTGGGGATCGCCGTGCATGAAGCCGTCGACCATCACCTGCTTGACCATGGCGCGCAAGAACCGGGAGGCCAGCTCGCTGCGGTCCAGCCCCGCAGCGTCGATCTGATCCACGTTGGTGATCTTCACGCCGCGCACGAAGTCCATGGTCAACACTTTGGACGTACTGTGATCGGGATAGACTGTGGGCACGGTGATGCCTGGAATCGTGGACATGTTGTGCTTGAGGCGCACGGCGTAGTAGGCCTCGTTGCGATAGTCCAGTTCGCCGATGACGTTGGTGGCGAATTCGTGGAACATGCCGCTGAGGTCGCTGTTGCGCGCCCACTCGAAGCGCTTTTCGGCCGTCTGGATCGTTTCGGTGATGATGCCCAAGTCCGCCTTCACTTTGGGCACGATCATGGGACGCTGCACCTTGACCACCACGTCGGTGCCGTCGAGCAGCTTGGCACGGTGCACTTGGGCCGTCGAGGCCGCGGCGAAGGGCTCGGGCGCAACTTCGGCGTACAAATCGGCCAGCGGCGCGCCCAGTTCGTCGGCGATGATCGCCTGTGCCTCCCGGCCGGGGAACGGCGCCACGTTGCTTTGCAGCTTGGCCAGTTCTTCGGCCCACTCGGGCGTGAGCGACTGGGCCTGGCTGGAGACCACCTGGCCCAACTTCACGTACGTGGGGCCCAGTTCCTGCAACATGATGCGCACCTGCGACGGCACGGACATCTCGTCCAGGGCCTGGGAGTTGGGATAGAAAAGCTGGCCGATGTAGCGGCGGATGGGCGCCAGCGGCGTGCGACTGATGCCGATCTCCAGGCCGTAGCGCCAAAACGTGTCGTAGACCTGCTCGAAGCGCAGATTCTCAATGATGGCGCTGCGACGCCCGCTGTCGACGCGGCTGAGGAATTTCCAGTAGCGTTCGCCGTTTTCGATCTCATCCAGCACCGGCCGGTTGATGCCCAGGATCGCATCCATCAACGCGCCCACGACGCCCACAAAGAGGCCGGCGAACAGCACGGTGAAAATGTTGTCGAGATGCCAGCCGGGCAGAAGCACCGTCAGGATTAGCAGGAGCAAGCCGTTGACCACGATCATGAAGAGGCCCATGGTCCGAATGACCAGCCGCCCGGTGAGGAAGATGAGAAACGGGCGCACAAATGTGTTGAGCACACCGAAGAGCATGCCGACCAGCAGGAATCCCAAAAGATTGGGGTTGTCGATCGTAAAACCGGGCAAGAACGAAACGGTCAATGCAATCGTCGCGGTGCTGACCAGGGTCCGAAAGATCAGATAGTACATAACCGGCCTCGATCGATGTGGAAAAGGAGTGCGTTACGCTATTGGAATCGTTACTGAATCTTACGGTGCTTGACCGTTGCTGTCAATGTCGCCCACCTTGAGAGGTTTATCTCAAATTGGGGCGCAACGACGCGCGCGACCTGTTGAGTTCGCACGCCCTCGTGCGAGCCGCTTTGCGAAAGCCGAGCTATGCCGCCGTTCGCACGAGGGCGTGCGAACTCAACGTACCTCTCCCCAAATTGAGATGCGCCCAGTTGAGGCGAATTCCCGGATATGTGTCAGCCACGCGCGGCGCACTGACGGCTGTCTGACATCGCCCGGAACTCCCTTGACCCGGCATGCGGCGGGTCGTATACTGGAATCATTCTAAGTTATCTTGGTTGTTGGCCGAGTGGTTTTGGGCACGGGCCACGGCTGATGCCGATCCGGCCGCCGTTGGGCAAAACAGGTCCCGAGGCGGACAACTGGCCAACCGACCAGGGTAAATCTATTCGCTCCGGCATTGTCCTTTTCGTGCCGGCGTGTCACACTGGTCTATTGCGATGGACACGCGCAAACGCGATTTCACGGCTGACGCATCA
This sequence comes from Caldilineaceae bacterium, assembly GCA_041391205.1. Taxonomy (GTDB): domain Bacteria; phylum Chloroflexota; class Anaerolineae; order Caldilineales; family Caldilineaceae; genus JAWKOK01. The sequence continues at coordinate 38,585 of JAWKOK010000026.1, read as the reverse complement.
TGATCCTCAAGAATCTCTGGCGCCGCGCCACCCGTAGCATCCTGACCGTTCTCGGCATCGCCATCGGTGTCGCGGCGGTCGTCGCGCTCGGCGCATTGGCCGACGGTTTCGCCAGCAACTACGGCAGCGCCCTCGGCGTCTCCAACGACCTGCTGGTGACCCAGGCGAATTCCTTCGACGTGGTCTTCAGCAACCTGGACGCGGACCTGGCCCAGCGCATCGAAGCCGTGCCGGACGTAGCAACTGTGGAGCCCGGCGTCTTCACCTGGATCGCGGTGGGCGACGTGCCCTACTTCCTGGTCTACGGCTACGATCCGGGCACGGTCGCCATGAACCACTACCGCATCGTCGAAGGCAAACCGGTGACCGGTCCCAAGCAGATCGCCATCGGCCGGCGCGCCGCGGATGCGCTCAAGCTGGGGCTGGACGACAACCTGCGCGTCTACGGCGTGCCCTATCGCATCGTCGGCATCTACGAGACCGGCCAGGGCATGGAAGAATCGGGCGGCGTGGTCACCTTGGAAGACGCCCAGACCATTGCGCAGAAGCAGCGCGAGGTGAGCCTCTTCCAGGTGGGCGTGCGTCCCAACAGCAACATCGACCAGGTCATCGCCCGCATCGAAAACCTGGACGACGACCTCACCGTGAGCCGGGCCAGCGAATACGATGTGAGCGAACAGTGGACCACGTACCTGCAGGGCTTTGCTTGGGGCGTGGCCGCCATCGCCATCCTCATCGGCGGGCTGGGCATGATGAGCGCCATGGTCATGAGCGTCATGGAGCGGACGCGCGAGATCGGCACGTTGCGCGCCGTGGGCTGGAGCCGGGGCCGTGTCATGCGCATGATCTTGGGCGAGGCGATTCTGCTCAGCGCGGTCGGCGGCGTGATCGGCGTGCTGATCGGCCTCCTGCTTTCGTGGGCGGCGGCACAGATCCCGGGCGCGGGCGCCATGCTGGAAGGCAGCGTGTCGCCCCGGATCATCGTGCAGGGGTTGGCGACCGCGCTGATCCTCGGCCTGGTCGGTGGCCTCTACCCCGCGTGGACTGCGGCCAACCTGCAACCGGTGGAAGCGCTGCGCTACGAAGGCGGCGGCGCGGGCCAGGCCAAAGGCATTCTGGCCCGGGTGGGCAGCCAAAGTTTCCGCAACCTCTGGCGGCGGCGCACCCGCACCCTGATCTCGGCCAGCGGCATCGGCATCGGCGTGGCCACGTTGGTCATGCTGGGTGGCCTGGTCGACGGGCTGATCGGCGAACTCAACTCGCTGGCCGGCAGCGGCGGCGCCGGCAACATCACCGTCATGCAGCGCGACGTGGCCGACATGAGCCTGAGCAGCCTTGACGAACGCGGGCGCGCCATCCAGGCCATGCCCCAGGTGGAAGCCGCCAGCCCGTTTGTGTTGGGCTTCGTCATGAGCAAGGAGATGCCGCTCTTCATCATCGCCGGCCTCGATCCCAACAGCCCGGCCATGCGCCACTACTCGCTGGTGCAAGGGCGCTACATGGTGCGGCCGAACGAGATCGTCATCGGCAAAATCGCGGCCGAAACCTACGATCTGGGCGTGGGCGACACCATGCAGCTCTACGAAAACCGCTACAAAGTGGTGGGCATCAGCGAGACCGGCGTCTCCTACGAAGACGGCGGCGGCCTGTTGGCGTTGAGCGAAGCGCAACGGCTCATGGGCAAGCCGCGGTCGGTGAGCTTCATCTTTGTGGACGTGAAAGATCCGTCCCAGGCCGAGCTGGTGGTCGAGCTGATCAACAAGCGTTTCCCGGAGGCCCGGGCGAGTTTGAGCAGCACCTTTGCCCAGAACACCAACGACATCGCCTCCACCATGGCCATGACCAACGCCATCCGTCTGCTGGCGCTCATCGTGGGCGGCATTGTGGTGGCCAACACCATGATCATGTCCATCTACGAGCGGACGCGCGAGATCGGCACCCTGCGCGGTGGGTTGGGCCCGGCGGCGCATCCTAGGGCAGATTCTCCAGGAGAGCGTCTACCTCTGTCTCTTTGCGGGCGTTTTGGGTGCGCTGGTCGGCGTGGTGTTGCTGACGTTGCTCTCGCTGCCCGCGTCCATGAGCCAGTTTATCGCTTCCACCTGGCATGCCCGTACATTCATCATGGCGCTGTCGGTTGCGCTGGCGCTGGGCGTCATCGGCGGGCTCTATCCTGCGTGGCGGGCCAGCAAGCTGCGCCGGTGGAAGCGCTGCGGTATGAGTGATGCGTGAGGCGTGATTGCGTGAAACGTGATGGGCGAGCGTTGCGCGGGCGCGCTTGTCGGTGTGTGAATCAGAATCCTGGTAAGCGTAGCGGGATTCACGGCGCACGATAGTGGAGAACCTCATGAAACGGGTCATTGTGATTTTGGTTGTGATTGCCGTCGTCGGCGCGGGCGGCTGGTGGGCCTTGCGCGAGTTTGAGGCGCGCCAGGCTGCCCAGGAGACCGCGGCCGCCGATGACACCGAGGTACTCGACGAACTGAACAACATCATCTGGGCTTCGGGCAACCTGGAGCCGGTCACATGGGCCGCGCTCAACCCGCTCAGCCCGGGGCTGGTGACGGCCATCTACGTGCAGCAGGGCGACTGGGTCGAGACCGACGACGTGCTGGTGGCGCTGGACGACGCCGTCAGTCGCGGTGCGGTGGAACAGGCCGCGGCCGCGCTGGCCGAAGCGGAGGCCGCGCTGGCCAAGTTGAAGGCGGGCGCGTCCAAAGCCGAGATCGCCGCGGCGGAAGCCCAGGTCGCGCTGGCGGAAGCCCAGGTCTCCATGGCGGCGGGCCGCATGTTGGAGGCCCAGTCGTCCATCGACGCGGCGGAAGCCCAGGTGCAGATGGCGCGCCGTGAATACGCGGAAATGGCCAGCCATCCCACCGCGACTGAACGCACCGCGGCCCAGGCCGAGATCGCCGTGGCCGACGCGGCCGTGCGCCAAGCCCAGGCTGCCTACAATCTCGTGCGCGGCAACCCGCAGATCGGCGCGCTGCCCGAATCGCGCGCGTTGAACGAAGCCACCGCCGCGTTGGAAGCGGCCAAAGAGCGCGCCGCCGTGGTGGAGGAGGGCGCAACCAGCCAGCAATTGGCCGTCGCCGCCAGCGCCATCGACGTGGCCGCGGCCCAGGTTGACGCGGCCCAGAGCCAAGGTCCGGGCAGCGAGGCCAATCTTCAGGCAGCCATGGCCCAACGCGCCGGCGCGCAAGCCGCCCTGGACAAGCTGCTGGAAGGCGCCACCGCCGAAGACATCGCCATGGCCGAGGCCCGGGTCCAGTCGGCCCAGGCGGCGCTGAACGCGACCCAGGCCCAGATGCGCTTCGACCAAATCGTGGCGCCCTTCGCCGGGCAGGTGGGGGAGATCAACGTGCGCTTGGGCGAACTCACACCGGCCGAGACCGATGCGCTGGTGCTGGGTGACACGGCGTCCATGGTCGTGAAGACCACCGACTTGCGCGAGACCGACGTGGTCTTGGTGCAGGTGGGCATGCCCGTCGAAGTCACGTTCGACGCGCTGCCGGATCGGGTCTTCACCGGCACCGTCACCGAGATCGCGCCGCTGAGCACCACCGAGCAGGGCAGCACCAACTACACCGCCACCATTGATGTGGCCGATCTGGATCCGACCCTGCGCTGGGGCATGACCGCGTTCGTCAACATTCAGGTGGAGCGCTGACATGGCCGATCCCATCATCCGCGCCCAACACTTGACCAAGATCTACGGCAGCGGCGAAACCGCCGTGCGCGCGCTGGATGACGTCACTTTCAACGTGATGCCGGGCGAGTTGCTGGCCATCATGGGGCCGAGCGGCTGCGGCAAGAGCACGCTGCTCAACATGCTGGGCGCGCTGGACCAGCCGACCAGCGGCGAGGTCTGGGTCGCGGGTGAAAACCTGGCCCATCTCAAGCACGTGGATACGTTCCGCGCGCAGACGGTCGGCTTCGTCTTCCAGTTGCACAACCTCCTGCCCACGTTGACGGCGCGCGAAAATGTGGAAGTGCCCATGCACGGCCAGCCCGTCAGCGCCAAGGCGCGGCGCGAACGGGCGGACCACCTGCTTGAACTGGTCGGTCTGGCGGAGCGGGCCGACCATCTGCCGAGCCAGCTTTCGGGCGGGCAGCGGCAGCGCATTGCCGTGGCCCGCGCCCTGGCCAACGACCCCAAGCTGATCCTGGCCGACGAGCCGACCGGTTCGCTGGACAGCCAGAGCGGCGAGGAAATTCTGGACCTGCTGGCCCAACTTAACGTCACCCAGGGCACGACCATCGCCATCGTCACCCATGACCGCCGGGTGGCCCAGGCGACGCAGCGAGTGCTGCGCATGCGCGACGGCCGCATCGTGGACGACCACCGGCTCGTGGATCCCATGGAAGAGGATCTGCGCATGCTGGCCAACAGCAAGCTGGGACAGGCGATTCTCAACACCGAAGACAATCCGCTGGAGCAGATCACGCCCGAGGAGGAATTGGTCCTGCGCCACATTTTGCAGCGACTTGACGGAACCCCCGCTCCCGCCGACAATGCGTCTGGCGACGGAGCGTCTGCCGACGGTGTCACGCAGAGCCACAACGGCGCGGGTTCGCAGCCGTCACTTGACCACGCACGCCGGCAGGATGATTGACCCGTGCCGCCCGCCAGATTCTAGACCCATCACCACCGACGGAGCGAAACCATGGCACAAGCCTTGCTGGCCAACGACGACAGCACGTACACCATCGCGCTCTTTACCGACATCCACTGGCGCAACGGTGACGCCGCGGACCAGCGCTCGGCCGCGCTCATGGACGCCGTCTTGGACGCAGAGCAGCCCGACCTGGTGGTCTTCAACGGCGACACCATCCACGGCGGTGCGTGCGCCGACCCGGCCGCATCCCTGCGCGCGGCCCTGGCCCCGGTGACGTCCCGTGACCTGCCCTGGGTGGCGGTCTTCGGCAACCACGACGACGAGGGCACGCTGGACCGGGCCGCGTTGATGCAGGTGATGACGGCGTTGCCCGGCTGCCGCGCCGAGCCGGGACCGGAGGCGCTGGCGGGTGTGGGCAACTACGTGCGCACCGTCGTCAGCACCACGGGCAGGGCCATGGCCCACCTCTATTTTCTGGACTCACACAGCTACGCCCAGACCGGCATCGGCGGCTACGATTGGATCAAACGGGATCAGATCGCGTGGTATCTGGCCACGGCCAGCAAGCTCAACGCCACCCACGGCGAGGATGTGCCCGCGCTGTTCTTCTGTCACATCCCCCTCTCCGAGTACAACGAAGTGTGGGACCTGCACACGTGTTACGGCCACAAGGGCGAGCCCATCTGCTGCCCGCTGGTCAACTCGGGCATGTTCGCCTGCGCTCCACGAGAGCGGCAACATGCGCGGCGTCTTCGTGGGCCACGATCACGTCAACGACTTCGAAGGCACGCTCTACGGCATCCGGCTCACTTTCGGCCGCGCCACAGGGTACGGCGGCTACGGGCGCGACGACTTCGCCCGCGGCGCGCGGCTCATTCGTCTGGACGCCGACGCGGCCGACTACACCACGTGGCTGCATCTGGAGGGCGGCGTGCGCGTCATGGAGCAGGCGCGTCACGATCCGGAGGTTGAGCGGAAGACGTGCATTTTGTGAGGTTTGGACTAAACGACAACCGAGCCCAGGTCGAGAGTCTCACCAGAGCGTCTCGACCTCATACTGTGAGATCAGTGGATCAAGTGTCAGGATCGGGATCTGTTCTTGGCGGCTTTGCGCGATGAGAAGCCTGTCAAAGGGATCGCGATGCAGCAGCGGCAGAGAAGCGACTTCTAGTGCATGCTGAAGGTGGATCGGTAGTACAGAGATCCTGTTTAGGTAAATTTGTTCCGTTATGAAATTGGACAGATCTCCTGATACCGCGAGTTTCCCCAACTGTGCTTTGATGGCGATTTCCCACGCTGAGACCACGCTGAGAAACAACTGATTCTTGCCATTTGTCATCGCTGCTTGCGCAGTAGTCGACAATTTGGGACTGTTTTCTGTCCACCAAAGGAAGGTATGTGTGTCAAGTAGAATGCGCATGGAGTCTGATCACATCAATTTTGTCCGCCTTCAAAGGCATCAAGGATGTCGTCGGGCAGTGGAGCGTCGAAATCCTCAGCGATCCAGATTCTGCCTTTCGCAGTGCCTGGGACTCGGTCAACGATCGACTCCGTGTAGGGAACAATTTTGGCGACGGGTTTGCCGGCCTTCGCAATAACGATTTCTTCACCTGCCAAAACTCTCTGTAACAGGCGTGACAAGTGCGTCTTTGCATCGTGGATGTTAACTTGATCTAAGGTCATGGCTTTACTCGACATTCCAAGTGCTTCAATAATCATCAGCAGAACGGGGCGCAATCGTCTACTACGCCAGAATAAACTAAGTTGTTGACTAAGTCAATTCCTTCCCGATTTACGTTGCTCGCAGCCATGCGGTCGAGATCTTCGAACTTCGCTTATTCAACAAGTTCGAGTAAGATTATCTGCCGTTGACTACAATTGTCCGCATTCCACCAAACACGGCATCTTCCATGAGCACCTCGTCCAACGGCTATCCCAGGCTCCGTCCGCTTGACATTCGTCACCACCACCAGAACGGCCAAGAGTACATCCTCCTGCGCGACCCGCTGCAACTCAGCGACAAGACGTTGCTGGTGCCGCAGCCGCTGGCCATGGTGCTGGCCTTCTGCGACGGCACGCTGGATGCAACCGGCATGGCCGCCGCGTTCACGCGCCACTACCGCTACGAACTGGACACGTCCGTGGTCGACGATCTGCTGGCCGCGCTGGACGAGGCCCTGCTGCTGGACAATGGGCGCGCCCGGTCCGCGCAACAGGCCGTCCTCCACGCCTACCGCACTGCGCCCCATCGCCCGCTCCTGCTGGCCGAGCGCGGCTATCCCGGCGACCCGGCTGCCTTGCGCGCCATGTTCGACGCGCTGCTCGACGCGGCGGACGTGGGCACGCGTCCGTTGGAGGACTGGCCGGCGTGGAGCGGTCTGCTCAGCCCGCACATCGACTATCCGCGCGGCGGGCACGTCTATGCCCAGGTGTGGAAGCACGCGGCCGAGGCGGCCCGCGCGGCCGAACTAGTGGTCATCTTCGGCACCGACCACTACGGCGACGACCCCTTCACGTTGACGCGCCAAAGCTATGCCACGCCCTACGGAGTCATGCCCACCGACCAGGCCATTGTGGATGCGCTGGCTGCGCATCTGGGCGAAGAGGCCGCGTTCGCCGGCGAGTTGCGCCATCGGGACGAACATTCCATCGAACTGGTGACCACGTGGCTGCACCACATGCGCGGCGGAGAGCCGGTGCCGGTGGTCCCCATCCTCACCGGTTCGTTGACCCGCTTCTACCGCAACGGCGATCGCCCCGACACCGATCCCCAGATCGGTGCGGTCCTCGCCGGGCTACGCCAAGCCGCCCAAGGTCGCCGCACGCTGGTCATCGCCTCGGGCGACCTGTCCCACGTGGGCCCTGCCTTCGGCGGCGCGCCCTTGGATGCCGGGGGCAAGCGCGCCATCCACGCGGCGGACCGCACGCTCATCGACGCCATGGTCGCCGGGGACAGCGCGCGCTTCTACGGCGCGATCAAGCGCGACCGCAACGCCAACAACGTCTGCGGCGTCAGCCCGATCTTCCTCACCATGGAACTGCTGGCCCACGGGCGCACCACCCCCTTGCGCGGCGAGCAGTTCGGCTACGCCACCTGTCCCGCGGATGACGCCAACACGTCCGTGGTGACGGTCTGCGGCCTGGTCTTCTCCTGAGTTTTGATTTCCGCTGACATCTGACGCGAATTCGCCGGAACATTCCTTGCGGGCCCTTCGTCCAATGCCGCGTGCGCAGCTTTTTGCGCACTGACCAAGCAACAGCGAGGGTTACCAACCCGAGAAAGGAAGAGTTCTATGATTCGTCCGAAAATGTGGAGTCAGTTGGTGGCGCTGGCGGCGTTGATCGTTGCGCTGACCGCCCTGCCCATGCCGGCCTTCGCCCAAGACGCAGGGAACGCGGCGCCTGCCGGAACCATCGTCGTGGTGGGTGAAGGCACCGTCCGCCTGGAGCCGGACATCGCCCGGGCCAACATCGGCGTCGACGTGCTGAAGCCCAGCGTGCGCGAGGCGAGCGCCGAGAACCGTGCCATCGTCGAAGCCGTCATGGACGCGCTGCAAGAGCAGGGCGTGGCGCCGGAAGACATGCAGACGTCCGGCTTCAGCGTCTTCGCCGAGCGCTACGGCCCCGAAGGCCCCCGCGCCGAAGAGGACACGCTCTACCGTGTGACCAACTCCATCACGGTGACGATCCGTGACCTGGAGAAGGTGGGCGCCATCCTCGATGCCGCGGTGGAGGCCGGGGCCAACAACATCTACGGCGTGGAGTTCAAGCTGGAGAACACCGATGACGCCAAGGCCGAAGCGCGCAAACTGGCCGTGGAAGACGCCGGCGTCAAGGCCGCACAACTGGCCGAATATGCCCAGGTGTCTGTGGGCAACATCGTCTCCATCAGCCAGGTGATCGGCGGCAACGGCGGCCTCTATCTGGGTGCGCGCGAGCAGTTCGCGGCGGGCCTGGGCGGCGGGGGCGGCACCCCCATCGTGCCCGGCCAGATCGAGGTGAACGAGACTGTGCAGATCACCTACGCCATCGCCGAGTAGGGATGGTTGGCTGAACAAGCCAGGATGCCTGTGCCGGATTGAAGAATGAAGATTGAAGATTGGCGTGGCGATCGCGACTGTTCTCTTGGAACAAACCGCGTGCACCCAATCTTCAATCTTCAATCCTGCATTTCCTACACCCGTTCGATGATGGTGGCGATCCCCATGCCGCCGCCGGCGCAGAGCGTGACCAACGCAGTTTCCCCGTCGCTGCGCTCCAGCTCGTCCAGTGCGGTGGCCAGGAGCACGGCCCCGTCGCCCCCAGCGGATGACCCAGCGCAATCGCCCCGCCGTTGACGTTGACGCGGTCGCGCTCTCCAGTCCCATGTCCCGCATAAACTTGAGCACGACGGCGGCAAACGCCTCGTTGCATTCGATGACGTCCAGATGGCCACGGCCAGGCCGGCCAGGGTGAGCGCTTTGCGTGGCGGGCGCCGGCCCGGTCAACATGATGGTCGGTTCCGCACCCACCAGCGCCGCGGCCTGAATGAGGCGCGGCCGCAGTCCCAACGCCGCACCCGCGGCCGCGCTGCCCACGAGCACCAGCGCGCCCCGTCGACGATGCCCGAGGAATTCCCGGCGGTGTGTACGTGGTTGATGGCGTCCACCTGGGGTAGCGCCGGCGCGCGACTGCGTCGAAGCGGGCCGCCAGCCTCCACGAACGCGGGCGGCAACGCCGCGAGCGCCTCCAGCGTGGTCTGGGGACGCATGTGCTCGTCATGGTCCAGCAGCACTGCGCCCGCGGCATCCACCACCGGAACCAAGGCGCGGAACCGGCCTTCGGCGTGGGCGCGGGCGGCGCGCTGTTGGGAGCGCACGGCATAGGCGTCAAGCTCGGCCCGGCTGAAGCCCTCCAGCGTGGCGATGAGGTCGGCGCTGATGCCTTGGGGCACAAAGCCGATGGCGTCGCTCACCACGGGATCGTCCATGAGGGCGCCGCCGTCGCGGCCCATGGGCACCCGGGACATGGACTCGACGCCGCCGGCCACGACCAGTTGCTCCCACCCGGCGCGCACCTTCATGGCCGCCAGGTTGACCGCCTCCAGCCCCGAGGCGCAGAAGCGTCGATCCGCATACCGGGCGTGTCCTGGTCCCACCCCGCGAGAGCGCGGCCGTGCGTGCGATGTCCGCGCCCTGCTCGCCCACGGGCGTCACGCAGCCCAGGATGACGTCGTCGATCTGGGCCGTGTCCAGCGTGGCGCGCCTGCAACGCGCAGGCTGAGACCTGCGACCAGATCCACGGGCTTGACGTCGTGCAGCGCCGGACGCGCGCCCTTGCCCCGGGGCGTGCGGATGGCATCGAAAATGTACGCATCGGTCATGCAGTCACCTCCTCGGTTTCTCGCGACGGGCATACGCCCGCGGACTTCCATTACAGCGTAGCGATGTTGGCGCGTCGTTGCCGCAGTGTGAACGTGGGTGGTGGCGCACCCCGGAAGCCCTCAAACGACACGGTCGTTACGAAGTGTCGTTGAGGGGCTTCCGGGAAGTGCGAACTCAACAAATCTCTGCTCCCGTTAAGATACGTCCACCGGCGGTGACGTACTTGCGTGAACGGGCGTTCGGCGCGAGGATAGCGGGCATTGCCCGGCGCGAGTGATGAAGTAAAGCCGGCACAAGTCTTGGCGTCGACAAACCGGCTTTCGCTGCGAAGCCTGGGTTGTGAATCGCATCCGTATTCTACGTGAATGAGGGAACCATGTCGGAGTCCGTACAGACGCGCGCCCGTTCCACCGAGATCGACTATGGCCGCAAGTGGTATGTCATGGCCGCGGTGGCCATGGGCATCTTCCTGGCCACCATCGACGGCAGCATCGTCAACGTGGCGCTGCCCACGTTGGTGCACGCCCTCGACACCAACTTCGCCACGGTGCAGTGGGTCGTCCTGGCCTACCTGTTGACCTTGGCCACGTTGCTGCTGCTGGTCGGGCGCCTGGCCGACATCCACGGCAAGAAGCGCATCTACGCCACCGGTTTCGTGGTCTTCACCATCGGCTCGGTGCTCTGCGGCCTCTCGCAGAATGTGTACATGCTGATCGCCATGCGCGTGGTGCAGGCCGTGGGCGCGTCCATGGTGCTGGCCCTGGGGCCTGCGCTGATCACGGAAGCTTTCCCCGATTCCGAACGGGGGCAGGCGCTGGGCATCTCCGGGGCCATCGTCTCCATCGGCATCATCGCCGGGCCGACCATCGGCGGCGTGCTGATCGAGCAGCTTTCGTGGCACTGGATCTTCTTCGTCAACGTGCCCATCGGCATTCTGGGCACCATCATGGTCTACCGCTTCGTCCACAACATCCCGCCCCGGGGCGAGCGCAAGTTCGACTACTGGGGCGCAGCCACGCTCTTTGTCAGCGTGCTCAGCCTGCTCTTGGCGCTCACTCTGGGGCAAGACGCCGGCTTCACCAGCCCCAGGATCCTGGCCCTGTTTGCCACGTGGCTCGTGTTCCTCGTCGCCTTCATTGTTGTTGAAATGCGGGCAAGCGTGCCCATGTTGGATCTGCGCCTCTTTCGAAACACGCTCTTCAGCGTCAACCTGTCCACGGGCTTTCTGGTCTTCATGGCCATCGCCGGCACGATTTTGCTGCTGCCCTTCTACCTGCAGAACGGCCTGGGCTACAGCGTGCAGACCGTGGGTCTCATGCTGGCCGTGCTGCCCGTGGCCCTGGGCATCATGTCGCCCATTGCCGGCTCCGTCTCCGACCGCATCGGCGTGCGGCCGGTGACCATCGCCGGGTTGGTGCTGATGGTCATCGGCTACCTGGCCAGCAGCACGCTCAGCCAGGACACGACGTTGACCGGCTACATTCTGCGCCTGGTGCCCATCGGCATGGGCATCGGCATCTTCCAGTCGCCCAACAACAGCGCCATCATGGGCGCGGCGCCGCGCAGCCAACTGGGGGTCGCCTCCAGCCTGCTGGCTGTGACGCGGACGCTGGGCCAGACCACGGGCATCGCCATTTTCGGCGCAGTCTGGGCGACGCGTGTGGCCGCGTACAGCGGCGGTCCCGTGACCGGCGGCGCCACCGAAGCGTCGCCCGCGCTGCAAGTCGCCGCGCTCCAGGACACCTACCGCTTCATCGCCGTCCTCATGTTCGTCGGCTTGCTGCTGGCAGTAGTGGGCGCGTGGTACGAACGCCGAGCTGAACGCCGGGCTGAACGCCGGGCAACTCATCAAGCGGCCCGCTGACGAAGCTTAATCAACGAAAGGTCCTCTGCCATGACCCCAGAAGAACGCGCCCAGACCCAAGGTGCGCGCCAGGAAGATCCCCGCGCCTCGGACGCCACACGTCCATTGAATCATGTGGACACCGGCCGCGCCGACCTCCCCACACCGGAGCAGGCGGGGCGCATGGCGTTCGGCACCGTCAAGACGCTCCGGCGCGCGGTGGACGACGGCGAATGGACCACCCAGCGCCTCGTGGCGTACCTGGTCCGGCGCATCGAGGAGTTGAGCCGCGCCGGTCTGAATGCCGTGATCGAACTCAACCCCGACGTGATGGCGGACGCCGCCCGCTGCGACGCGGACCGGGCGCGGCGCAGTGCTCGGCCCGCTCCACGGCATCCCCGTGCTGCTCAAGGACAACGTGGGCACGGGCGGCACCATGCACACCACCGCCGGCGCCGTCGCCATGGCCGATGCGCACTGCGACCGTGACGCCTTCATCGTCACGCAACTATGCGCCGCCGGGGCCGTCATCCTGGGGAAGACCAATCTCTCCGAGTGGGCCAACTACATGACCAGCGACTCCAACAACGGCTTCAGCGCGCTGGGCGGCCAGGTCCACAATCCCCACGGCCCGTTTGACGTGGGCGGCTCCAGTTCCGGCTCGGGTGCGGCGCTGGCGGCCGGTTTGCGCCGCTGGCCGTGGGCAGCGAGACCGCCGGGTCCATCGTGTCGCCCGCGGCGCAGAACGGCGTGGTCGGCATCAAACCGAGCCTGGGCCTGGTGAGCCGCGACCGCATCATTCCCATCAGCGACCAGATGGACACGGCCGGGCCCATGGCGCGCTGTGTGGCCGACGCCGCTCATGCTCAGCGTCATGGCCGTGCGCGATGATCGCGACCCGGCCGCGGCCATGCTGGACGGCGTCCACGGCGTCGATTTTTGCGCCGGCCTGCGTGACGATGCCCTGGCCGGACGGCGGTGGGCCTGCCGCGCGGCCTTGCCCTTGCGCGACGAGGATGAGGCCTGGCTGGCGCGCGGGCGGTCATGGAAGCGGCCGGGGCCACGGTGGTGGAGGTCGACTTCACGCCGCCTGACATTGACTATCGCCCGGTCATGGACGCCGGCATGCGCATGGGGGTGAACGCTTACCTGCTGGAAACCGGCGCGCCGGTACCGACGCTGGCCGACGTGGTCGCCTTCAACGCCGCCGACCCGGCCAACCGTGCGCCCTACGGCCAGGACATTCTGGAGACGGCCGTGGCCTCCACCATGTCCCATGACGAGTATCTGGCCGCGGCCCAGCGCAACCGTGCCTTGGCGGGGAACGCGCTGCGTCACCTCATGCAGGCGCACCGGCTGGATCTGTTGCTGTCACTCAACAACCAGTTGACGCGGCTCTATGCCCCGGCCGGTTTCCCCGCCGTCTGTCTGCCGTTGGCCCGCCGTGCATCCGGCGAGCCGGTGGGCTTGACGCTCGTGGCCGACTACGGCGCGGACCCGGCGCTGGTGGCCTGGGCCTTTGCCGCTGAACAGGTCATCACCGCGCAGGATCCGCGCTGATGACGCCGCCCCGGCGCACCTCTCGCTGCCGGCCTGGGAGATGGGGCATGACGGACACGGTCACTCCGCCTAAATCGGCCGGCGCCGCAGCTGCGCCCCGCTGGCCGGGACGGCTGGCGGTCGTCGCCGCGTTCCTCTGGACCTTCGCGGTGACCTACGGCGCGCAGATGACCGCTTGGTCCGGCGCGGTCTTCGGGACACCCGATCCCAATCTGCCGCCGCTGGACGTGCGCGCCTCGCTGTTGCAGGCCATCCTGCTGGCGCTGCCGCTGCTGCTGGGCGTGCGTCTGGTGCGGGCACCGCGCTACCGGGCCGTCTTCGCCGCCTGGCTCCAGGCCACGCTGGTGATGGTCGCGCTGGCGCTGCCCCGGCTGCTACCGTCGACGGCGACCCAGGCGCTCATGCTGCTGCAAATCGTGGCGCTACTGGTGGTCGCATGGCTGCTGCGCCGGCGCTACGCCTTTGCCGCGGCCGTGACCGAACTGGACGCGACGCCGTGGGCGCTGGGCGCGGCCGCGCTCTTTGCTTTGCCTTGGGCGGTCTACGGCGTCTTCGGCGCGGTCTTTGACACCACCGTGGCGCTGCTGCTGGCGCTGGTCTTCGGCCTGGTCATGGGCCGCCTGCTCGCCGTCACCTGGCTGGAGGCGTGCCGGGTTGACAGCCACGGCCCCCGCCGCGACCTGGGGACGGGCGGGCTGGTCATGGGCATGGCGCTGGTCATCGCTGCGTCGGGGCTGAGCCACAACGGCCTGCAACTGGCGCTGATGGTCAGCCTGGCCGCGTGGGGCTGGGTCATGGCCGGGCTGGCCACCGTGCGCCAGCCCGGCGCGACCCCGCGCAATTGGCTCGCCGTCGCGCTCTTCGTGGCCTTGGCCGTCTTCGCGCTGCTGGCCATGGTCGACACCGACGGCATGCTGCTGGAGGCCATGGACCGGCTGCTGGCCCAGACGTGGACGGCCGTGGGCGTGAGCGTTCTGGCCGGGTGGTTGCTGGGCGTTGTCGCGTGGTTGGCGGCGCGCCGGCTGCCTGCATGGCGTCCCACCCGCGGCCTGGGCGTGACGGTCGGCGTGCTCTGGCTGGCGGTCTACGGGCTGCATCTTAGCGCGGGCGTGCCGGGCGCCCACGGGGACCGACTCTTCGTGGTCATGAACGAGCAGGCCGACGTGCACGCGCTGGCCGCCATCGACGAGCCGGTGGTCCGCCGGACGGCCGTCTACACCGAGTTGACAAGCCATGCCGCCGACTCCCAGGCCGGGCTCACGCGCGCGTTGGCGCGCCTGGGCTACGCCTACACGCCCTACTACCTGGTGAACGCGGTGGAAGTACAAGGCGGCCTGCCCACCCGGCTCTGGCTCTCCCTGCGCCGTGACGTGGACCGCGTGCTGCCCAGCCCGCAACTTCGTCCCACGCGCGGACCGTTGACCGTGGCCGCGGGCGTGGCGCCGGCGCCCGACGCAGCGCAGTGGAACCTCACCGACATCGGCGCGGCGCGCGTCTGGACGGAACTGGGTGTGACGGGCGCGGGCGTGGTCGTGGGTCAGTCCGATTCGGGCGCGCAGGCCGATCACCCCGAGCTGGCCGACAGCTACCGCGGCCGGGACGGGCAACAGGACTACAACTGGTTCGACCCGTGGCAGCACACGCCCGCGCCGGTGGATTTCGGCGGCCACGGCACCCACACGCTGGGCTCCGTGCTGGGCAACACCGTGGGCGTGGCGCCCGACGCCCAGTGGATCGCCTGCGCCAACTTGACGCGCAACCTGGGCAATGCTGCGCTCTATCTCGACTGCTGGCAGTTCATGCTGGCGCCCTTTCCCCAGGACGGCGATCCCATGGCGGACGGCGATCCGGCCCAGGGCGCACAGGTGCTCAACAACTCGTGGGGCTGCCCCCAGAACGAGGAGGGCTGCGATCCCGAGTCGCTGCAAAGTGCGGCCGCGGCCTTGCGCACCGCCGGCGTCTTCACGGTCGTGTCGGCGGGCAACTCGGGGCCGCGCTGTCACACGGTGGACGCCGCGCCCGCCATCTACGCCGACGTGCTGACGGTGGGCGCGGTCGATCAGAACGGCAATCTGGCGCCCTTCAGCAGCACCGGCCCGGTGACCGTAGACGGCAGCGGGCGCACCAAGCCGGACCTGCTCGCGCCCGGTGTGGACGTGCTCTCAGCCTACCCCGGCGGCACGTATGAACTGGCCAGCGGCACCTCCATGGCCGGTCCCCATGTGGCGGGCGTGGTCGCGTTGATGTGGTCGGCCAACCCGGCGCTGGTCGGCGACATTGCCCGCACCGAGCAGATTCTGCTGGAGACGGCGCGCCCCTTCTCCGGCGGACTGGAGACCGACATCATTTCGGCGCAGATGAGCGAGGACCTGGACCTCCCGGCGGCGCGGGTCGAGCTGATCAACCAGGCGTTCGGCAGCGGTGACGGTTGTCTGGCCACCGTCGATCTGGCGCAGGTGCCCAATAACGTGGCCGGCTACGGCGTGGTGGATGCGTTTGCCGCGGTGGAGGCAGCGCTGGCAGCGCGCTGAACGTCCCCGCGCGTGCCGGCGCAGATGCACATTCCCGGGGCGATGATCTTCTCCATTTCCCCAATGCACCGTATAATAGCGCCGAACTACACCGGCGGCGCCCACCGACCTGCCGCGCACCGTACCGTCCGCGACTCAACGAGACTGGAACTGGATCCTGACCATGAAAATGCGCACGTTGCTCTTGACGGGACTGATTTTCGCGCTCCTGCTGGCCGGCTGCTCGCGCAGCACGCCGACGCCCGTACCCACGCCGACCGCCGCAGAAGCGGCCACGGAGGCGGCTGCGCCCGCTGAACCCACCGCCGCGCCCGAAGGTGACACCGCCGACGCCGCGCCGACCGAGGCTGCGGTCGAAGAACCGGCAGGGGAAGAGGCCGCGGCTGAAGAACCGGCCGCCGCACAAGCCACGCCGGCCCAAACGGCGGTCATCACCGTGGGCGTGAACGCACAGTTCGAGCCCTTCGTCTACCTGGACCAGAACGGCAGCCTGGCCGGCTTCGACATCGACATCATGAACGCGCTCAACGCGGTCATGGACTTTGAGGTGGCCTATCAGAACACCACCTTTGAGGACCTGTTCACCGGTCTGGAGAACGGTGAGTTGGACGCCGCCATCAGCGCCATCTCCGTGACGGACGCGCGCAAGGAACGCGTCGACTTCACCGATCCGTACTTTGCGTCGGGGCTGTCGCCGGTCTCCTATTTCAGCGCCGGGCAGGCCTTGGCGACGCGCACCGACAACACGACCATCACCGGCGCGGCCGGCCTCACCGCCGACGTCAAGGTGGGCGTCAAGCAGGGGACCACGGGCGAGGATTACGCCGTGGCGAACACCGAAGCCGATGTGGTGCTCTTCGATGAGTCGACGCCCCTGTTGCAGGCGCTGGTCAACGGAGAGGTGGACGCGATCATCCTGGACACGCCTGTGATCATCCGCTTCATCAAGGCCAACCCGGGGGCCTCCCTCAAGTTGACCGGCGGCCCCATCACCGAAGAAGTCTACGCGATTGCGGTGAGCAAGGAGCGGCCGCAGGTGTTGGCCGGGCTCAACGAAGGCTTGCAGAAGATTCAAGACGATGGCACCTACGATGCCATCTACACCAAATGGTTTGGCGCACCGTAAATGGACCTTGCAGCATCAACACGCACGACCACGCAGGATCGGAGCTGGCCGCCGCCGGCATCGGGCTCCTCTTGCTTATACTTTCACTTTGGGCATTGACGGCGTTGGCCGGTTGCAGCCCCTGGCTCCAGGCGGAGATTCCTGCGCCCGGTGCGCCGTCGCTGGACGATCCGTTCTACCCGTCCATGGGCAACGGCGGCTATGACGCCCTCCACTACACGCTCGATTTGACCGTGGACGTGCCGTCCAACACGCTGGCCGGCACGTCCACCATGCGCGCCCAGGCCACCCAGGCGCTCAGCTCTTTCAACCTGGACCTGCACGGGCTGACGGTGCTCGGCGTGGGCGTGGACGGAGAACCGGCGGCGTTTGCCCACCTGGGCGACGAACTGGTGATCACGCCGACCGTGCCCATCGGCAACCGTGCCGTCTTCACGACGACGGTGTCCTACTACGGCACGCCGACGCCCATCAACGACGAGGCCATCGGCTTCGGCGAAGTCGGCTGGCAGACCCAGGACGACGGCACCTACGTGGTCAGCCAGCCGTCGGGAGCCATGAACTGGTATCCCGTCAACAACCATCCGCTGGACAAGGCCACGTACACCTTCCGCATCACGGTGGCGCCGGAGTATCAGGTCGCGGCCAACGGGCTGCTGACCGACATCATCGCCCACGAGGACGGCTTCACCTATGTGTGGGAATCGGATGACCGCATCGCCAGCTACTTGACCACAGTCCAGATCGCCCAGTACGAGATCGAGGCGCAGGACGGCCCGGACGATCTGCAAATCCGCAACTATTTTCCGGTGGACACACCCGCGTCCGTTCGAGCGCGCTTTGCCGACACCGACGCCATGATCGAGTTCTACGCCGACCTGATTGCACCCTATCCATTCGATGCGTACGGCGCCATCTTGCTTAACATCCGCATGGGGTGGGCGCTGGAAACGCAGACGCTCTCCACCTTCGGCGCCGACGGTTCGCGCGAGATGGTCATCGCCCACGAACTGGTCCATCAATGGTTCGGCAACAGTGTGACGCCGGCGCGCTGGGAGGACATCTGGCTCAACGAGGGCTTCGCCTCCTATCTCTCGTACATGTGGCTGGAAGAGACCGCCGGCAAGGCCGCGTTCGACGACTACATGGACGAGATGTACGACTATCTCGTAAGCATCGACGCCGAGCCGCCGGCCACCGTCCCGGTGGAAGAGATGTTCTCGCGCACGGTCTATGTGCGTGGGGCGTGGGCGCTGCATGCGCTGCGCCTGGCCGTGGGCGATGAGACGTTCGTGGAGATTTTGCGCACGTACTATGCCCGGTTTGCCGACGGCAATGTGACCACGGAGGACTTCATCGCCGTCGCCAACGAGGTGAGGCCGTGACGTCCACGAGATTGTGGACCCCTGGCTCTATGCTGCAACCTTGCCGCCCCGTCCTGATACCGTCGCCTCACCGTAACTCGTCCCGGCCGTGGGCGGACGCGGTGGCCGTGTACGTGCGCACCTCCCTGGCGCACGGCGGGGTCGGGCTTCTCGTGGCGCTGCCGCTGCTGTTGTTGCTTGCTGCCCCGGTCCGCGCCCAGACGCCGCCTTTCTTTGAGGAGACCGACTGTGCTGTGGTCGCCGACCTGGCCGCGTGGCGCGACGACGACCTGCGCTGCGGCTACGTGGTCGTGCCCGAGCGGCGGCAGGACGTGACCGACCCGGCCGCGGTGAATACGATTCGCCTGGCCGTGGTGGTGCTGCCGGCCACGGGCGCTGCACCGGCGGACGACCCGCTCTTCGTGGCCCAGGGCGGACCCGGCGGCTCCACCATCGACGTCTTCACCGACTTGCTGCTGGACAGCCCCCTGCGTGACCGGCGGGACATCGTCCTCTTCGACCAGCGGGGCACCCTCTATTCAGATCCCAATCTCATCTGCACCGAGTTCAGGCGGCAGGGACGAACTCTTCATGGCGTCGGACGAGGAGTACCCGGCGCTGCTGGCCCAGGTGACCAGCGACTGCCGCGCCCGTCTGACCGCTGCGGGCATCGACGTCGCCGCCTACAACAGCCTGGAGAACGCCGCCGACGTGGACGACATCCGCCGCGCGCTGGGCTATGATGACATCAACTTTTACGGCGTCTCCTACGGCACGCTGCTGGTTTTCACCTCATGCGCATGTTCCCGGACCACCTGCGCAGCGTGATTCTCGACGGGGTGGTCCCGCCCCAGTCAACTTCATCACCGAGAGCGCGCCAGTGAAGAGCGGGTTCTTTGCCGCGTTCTTCCGCGTGCGCCGCGGACGCAGCCTGTGTCGCCGAGTACGGCGATCTGGAAACGCGCTTCTTCGATCTGGTGGACGCGCTCAATGCACAGCCGGTCGAGCTGCGCATCCTCCACCCGACGGCGGGCCGAATGAGCGCTTTGCGTTCTACGGCGACGACCTGATCGACGTCTTCTACCAGTTGTTCTACTGGTCCGGCAGCCCGGCGATTCTGCCCAAGGTGCTGGTCGACGCCGAGACCGGGCGCTTTGGCTACATCGAGGCGATCCCGGCGAGCATCATCTTCGACGACACGTTTAGCGACGGCATGTACAACTCGGTCATCTGCACCGAGGACGCCGACTTCGTGCCCGATGACGCGAACCTGGATGGGGTGCGCCCGTCTTTCAGCGCCGGGTTTGTGGAGGAATTGGACGAGTACATCGCCGCGTGTGACCTGTGGCAGGTGCCGCCCTTCGGCGCGGAGATCGACGCGCCGGTGGCGAGCGATATCCCTACGCTGCTCTGTCGGGCGCGCTCGATCCCATCACACCGCCGGCCTTTGCCACGGAAGCCGCCGCATCCCTGTCCAACAGCCGCAACGTGGTCCTGGCCTCGGGCGGCCACGGCATCGCGTTCGGCACCGATGCATGCGTTGACGACATCGTGGACGCGTTTGTCGCCCGCCGTCGCCCCCGACGATGCGTGCCTGGAGACGGTTGCGCCGCCGGCGTTTGTGGCGCCCAATGTGGTGGTCGTCCCGTTGCTGAGCTATCTGAACGCGCTCAACCGCGGCGTTGACCCGGCTGGGCTGGTTGGGGCTGCTGCTGGCGGTGGTGCTGTCGGCGTATGTGGTGTGGCCAGCCGGCTGGCTTGTGCGCAATCTTCGCGGTCGGCCGGTGGCGTTGGCGACCTCGACGCTGGGCACGGCTGTTGGTCCTGGTCTTCGGCTCGATCGCCGCCGCGCCGTGACGCTGCTGACGCTCGTCATCATCTTTGGCACATTTAGCGACGACAGGTTGCTCATGCTCAGGCTGTGCCGGCCGGCGCACGCTGGCTCTTCTGGCTCACCTGGCTGCTGCTGGGATTGGCCGTCTTCATGCTGGCAGCGCTGTTGTCCATGTGGCGTCATCGTCAGGGACGTGGGCCCGGCGGCTCTACTATCTGGTGCTGACCGGCGCGGCCGTGGGGTTTGTCGGCTGCTGGCGGAGACCGGATTTCTGGGCCTGCCGCTGCGGTGATCGACCAGCGGGAAGGCGGTGCGTCGAGCCGCGTGCATCTCAACTGCGGCGGGCACGATCTCGCTTGGGCAGGGCGGCGGTACATGGGTGAGTGCGCGGAACGACTCGCTCTTCCACAATTGGAGTGAAGCCGTCAGGCCAGTGTATGCCCGCAAATCGTCATGATCGGGTATAATGGTACCACTTCAGCGCAGGGGTTTTCTTCATGTCTTTGCGGCGCGCGCCCAAAAACGGTTTGAATCCAGAAGCCACGGGCGGCCCAGACGCGCTAGCGGAGAACCCCGATAGTTCAGTCCGGCGGCACATCCCCGGGTGAAACCATCGTCATTGATTTGGGGGCGCAGTGTACGCTGCTCCTTAGGCATGTGACGTACGTAGAATCGGCGGAGGATCGAGATGTCGGCAGTCATCGGGCAGTTCGTGGGAATTGTGCTGTCAATCGGGATCGGCTTGGTTTTGCTTGCTGCGGGGCGACGCTACTACCCCATCTTTGTGGGAGTCGGCGGGCTCACGTTGGTGCTCGTCATCCAGGATATCGCCACGGGCGGTGAGTCCGTGCTCTGGATGTGGATTTTGGCTCTGGTGGTGGGCGGTGTCAGCGCATACCTTGCGCCGCGCTTCGAAGACCTTTCTCTGCGCATTGCCGGTTTCGTTCTGGGCGGATATCTCACGATCTTTCTGCTGAGCGACAACGGCTATGGAGAACTTGCACCGTCCGGGGAACTGCTCCTTTTTCTTGGCGGCGGCATATTGGGACTTGTGGCGATTCACTACAAACGCAACGAGTGGATCATCACCCTTTCCTCGCTGGTCGGCGCTGCGCTGGTGACCAATGTGCTGGTCTGGGCGCCGGCGCTTCGGGCGGCTGCGTTTTCGGGGCTGGCCGCGACCGGCATGTTGTTCCAGGCGCGCGAGTGGATTCTGCCCGCCATTCCCGATCACAGCTATGGGCCGACTGCACCTGCCGCACCCGGGGCGGATTCAGCATCAGGGCCGGGCGACGCACCCACGCCGCCGCTCCCGCCCGCTTGATTCTCCGCGGCACGCACGATCGACACTTACTTCGGCCGGCATACTGCTGGACGCGCGCCGCGTTTTACGCTATACAGGTACCACATTGTCAACAGCGCAGTCACAATTCAAGGAGACCAACATGAACAATCTTGTGAAACAGATCCTGGCCATGGTCGCAGGCGGCTTGATCGTCATCGGCGCATTCCACGTGAGTGGTGTGTCGGCGCAGCTTCAGGACAGCCAAACGGATACGGTGGCGCCGGCGGAAGCCGATGCCACCTTGGTCAGCTATGAGCCCGTCTTCCAATACCAGGGCCAACTGCTTTCGCCTACAACCGGTCAACCGGTCGCGGACGGCACCTATCCCATCACCTTCCGCCTCTACCAGGAACTGAACGGCACGCAGGAGTCGTTCTGGGGCCAGCAGATGTCCGTGCCGGTGACCAGCGGTATCTTCTCGGTCGTGTTGGGTGGAGCCGCGGGTTCGCCCATTCCCTACAGCGCATTTGATGGACGCCAACTGTACCTGGGCGTCCAGGTCGGCTCCGATCCGGAGATGACCCCGCGCCAGCCGATCTACCCCATCCCCTACGCCATGAACGCCCGCTTCTTCAACGGCCTGACGACCAGCGACTTCGTGCCGATCCGCCGCGGTCCGGTCGCCTACGGCATCGTCAACGCCGACGGCAGTCGCCAGCGCGGCTTCCGCTTCAGCAGCGGCCGGAGCAGCTTCTTCGGCGAGTATGCCATCACCATTCGGGATGCAAACGACAATCCCATTAACTACAACCTGAATGACTACGTGACCCAGGTCACGGTGGTCGAGTCTGACGAATGCAGGGGCGGATCCTTTGCCACCACCGGCAGCGGCAACGGCAACCTGCTTATCGACATCTACCGGGCCGACGGCAGCCAGCGCGAATGCAAGTTCCACTTCATCACCTTCCAGCCTTAACCGCGCGCCGTAACGGCCTTGAAGGAGGTTTTTCCCATGCGAAAACGCAGATTGACCAAGGCGTTGATCCTGCTGCTGGTGGCCGTGCTGGCCTTGTCGGCGGCGGGGGTGGCGTTGGCACAGTCTTCGACCAACTATGATCTCGGCTGCTGGAGCGTGCTCACCAGCGTAGGCGGCACGCGCACGTCCACCAACTACCAACTCAATGAGACGTTCGGCCAGCTTGCGCCGGGACGATCGACCAGCCCGAACTACACGTTGAACGCCGGCTTCCAACAGGACTGGCGCACGCTCACCCCCAACGATACGCCGCCGGTCATCGGGCCGAATGATACGGTGATCTACATGCCGCTCATTCAGTTGACGGTGCGCGTCACCCGTACCTGTATGTGGTGATCGGCGCACGCTGCCCCTGAAACCATGAAGTGATGTCGTTGGCCGCAGAGTTCTGCCATGCTGCGGCCAACGACGTCTCTTGACGGGGCCTGTTGGCCGTCGCATCGATACCGAGTCGTGCCGTTGACTGCGCGCACCACTGTTGTGTCCAGCCGCGCATGCTTTCCCCAAGGAGAATTCCAGTGAATTTGTTCACACGCTATTGGATTGCTTTTGTCCTCGTGGCGCTCATGCTCGGCGGTCTACCCGGCGTGGTCAATGCCCAAGATGAGAGCAATGTGATCATCGGACTGCCGGGCAAGCTGCGTGCGGCCACGGGCGAAGATTTCAGCTACTACTTCGATGCCAACGACGGGACGACCTACGGCATTGTCGGCGAATCGCCGGACGTGCAGGAGAAGCTGGACCAGTACGGCAAGAGCGATCCCACGCCGAGCATCAAGGTCTGGGGCAAGACGCAGCCGTCCAAGTCGTCCCCCGACACCACTGTGATCGTGGCCTCCAACGTGCTGGGACCGGACTACACGCTGCCGTCGCAACGTCCCACGCCTGTGGTGCCCGTGGCCACCGTGGTCGACGGCCCGGGCGCGAACGTGCGCAGCGGGCCGGGCACCAACTATCCCGTCGTGGGCGGCCTGCGCGCGGGTGACACGTGCGACGTCTCCGGGCGTTCGACCGTGCCCAACTGGTGGGAATTGCAGTGCGCCAACAGCTTGACCGGCTGGGTCTTCGGCGATCTGCTGTCCATCTCCGGCTCCACGGCTGCGGTCACCTACGTGGACGTGCCGCCGGCGCCCGCGCCCACCGCAACCCCGGTCCCCGCGCCGACGCCCGTGCCGGCGCCGCCGCCGCAAGCGCAAGTGGGTCAGTGGTTGGCCACGTACTACGGCAACACCAGCCTGACGGATCCGGCCATCATCTCCCGGGTGGAGGGCCAGAGCAGCCAGTATCCGCTCAACTATGAATGGAGTTTGAACTCACCGATTCCGGGCACGGTTCCGGCGAATAATTGGTCTGCCCGTTGGGTCGGCACCTTCAACTTCGATCCGGGCGACTATCGGTTCACCGCACGCGGGAACGACGGCGTGCGCGTCTACATTGACGGGCAGCGTGTCATCAACGCGTGGCCCAACAGCCAGGACACGGTCTCCAACATGTTCTACGGCGTCGGCGGCGGGAATCACCAGATCACGGTCGAATACTTCAAGCAGGGCGGCTTGGGTTGGGTGCGGGCGTCTTGGAGCAAGGACAACAGTTCCTCCGGGAGCGGAAAATACTCCCATCGCGATGAGTGATCAAGATCTATGCTGCGTCGTTTCCCGTTTCTTCGGTATCTGTTTTGGGTCATCCTCGTACTGCTGCTGATTGTCGGGGTGTACTGGTTCTACGTTGCGGTGGTGCTGCGGACGCCGACCGAGTTCACCATCGCCACCGGGCGTGAAGGCGGCGCCTACTACATCTATGCCACCAAATATGCGGCGGAGCTGGAAAAGATCGGGTTGACGCTACACGTGCAGCCGACGGCCGGCTCGGTGGCAACGCTGGAGTTGCTCAATCGGGGCGAAGTGCCCGTGGGTTTCGTGCAGAGCGGCACGGCCACCGACATCGCCGATCCGTCGCTCTACGCACTGGCCAGCGTCTTTTACGAACCAATCTGGGTCTTCTACCGGCGTGAAATCTTCCCGACGATCTGCCCTATCTGTACCAACTGGCGGGCAAGCGCGTCGCCATTGGGAGGCCGGCAGCGGCACCAATGCCTGGCCCGCAGCATGTTGGGCTCAACGAGGTGACGGACGCGACGGCAACCTTGGTGGAAGCGTCGACTGCGGACGCAGTCACCATGTTGGAACGGGGACGTGGATGCCGCGTTCTTTGTGCTGGCGCCCGTGTCCGAGTGCTGCCAAGGCTGATGGCCGATGAAGAACTGGCGCTCAAGGACTTCCAGCGGGCCAAGGCGTATGAAGCCCATTACCCCTTCCTCTCCCAGTTCGTCATCGGCGAGGCACGATTGACCTGCGCCACAACCGCCCGCGCAGGACGTGACGATCCTGGCCACGACGGCCATGCTGGTAGCGAACCAAGAACTTCATCCGGACCTGGCGCGCCAGTTGCTGTCCGCCGCTATCGTCGTCAACGGCAATGCAGGCTTCTTTGAAGAGACGGGCGAGTTCCCTCGGCCGCCAACACCGAGTTGCCGGTGCCCACGTCCATCTCCACGTTCCTGGAGGTGGGACCGACGGGGGCTGGAGAAGTTTGTGCCCGTCCAGGTCGCCGGGCTGATCGAGCGCCTGTTCATTTATGTGCTGCCCATCGCCGTGCTGCTCTTCCCGCTGTTGCGCAGCACGCCGCTGGCCTATCGCTTTGCCAACCTAATATCGCATCTACCGCTGGTACACCCGGGTGCGCGGGTCGGAGCGGGACATCGATCGGTTTACGCGGCAGGAACTTGACGATGAGATCGACTACCTGGCGGAACTGGACCGGCGTCTCGCTGACGGCGTGCGCGTGCCGGTCTTCTACCAACGCGATTTCTACGACCTGCGCATGCACCTGCGCCTTGTGCTCGATCGCCTGCGCGAGCGGCGCGCCCAACTGGCCGAAGGCGACGACGGTCACCAAGTGAGCGAACACGTCAAACAGCGGGTGGATGCCGACGAAGCCACGCTGGATGATGGGACGGCCTAACCCGCCGGCCATCCACCGGTCGGCTTCCAGACTTTGGACGAAACGAGGAATGATCTGATGCAAGACATTTCACAGACTGACGCGTGGCGTGCGCTGCAGGCCCACCGTGCGCAAATGGACGAAGTCCAGATGCGCGATCTCTTCGCCGCGGATGCCGGGCGCTTTGGCCGCTTCTCGCTGCGTTTTGAGGACATCCTGTTCGACTACTCCAAGAATCGCATCACCGACGCGACCATGACGCAGCTCCTGGCGCTCACCGATGCGGCGGATCTGCGCGGCCGCATTGAGGCCATGTTCACCGGCGTCAAGATCAACAACACCGAAGACCGGGCCGTGCTGCACGTCGCCCTGCGCAACCGCGCCAACCGGCCCATCTACGTGGACGGCGTCGACGTCATGCCCGAAGTGAACCGGGTGCTGGACAAGATGCGCCGCTTCAGCGACGCGGTGCGCGACGGCGCGTGGACCGGCTACACCGGCAAGGCCATCACCGACGTAGTCAACATCGGCATCGGCGGCTCGGACCTGGGCCCGAAGATGGTGGCCAGTGCGCTCAAGCCGTACGGCAAGCCGGGGCTGCGCGTCCACTTCGTCTCCAATGTGGACGGCACCGACATCGCCGAGACGCTGCGCCTGGTCGACCCCGAAACCGTGCTCTTCCTGGTGGCGTCCAAGACCTTCACCACCCAGGAGACCATGACCAATGCCCACACGGCCCGGGATTGGTTCCTGGCGCGCGCCGGTGACCCGACGGCCGTGGCCAAACACTTTGCCGCGCTCTCGACCAACGCCGAGGCCGTGGCCGACTTCGGCATCGACACCGAGAACATGTTCGAGTTCTGGGATTGGGTGGGAGGCCGCTATTCCGTCTGGTCGGCCATCGGACTGTCGGTGGCCATCTTCATCGGTTTCACGCGCTTCGAAGAGTTCCTGACCGGCGCGTTCGAGGTCGATGAGTACTTCCGCAGCGCGCCCTTTGCCGAAAATATCCCCGTCATCATGGCGCTGCTGGGCATCTGGTACAACAACTTCTGGGGTGCGGAGAGCCATGCCATCCTGCCCTACGACCAGTACCTGGAGCATTTCGCCGCCTACTTCCAGCAGGGCGACATGGAGAGCAACGGCAAGAGTGTGACCAAGTCCGGCGCCTGGGTCGATTACCAGACCGGGCCGGTCATCTGGGGGCAGCCGGGCACCAACGGCCAACACGCGTTCTACCAGCTCATCCACCAGGGGACCAAGCTGGTTCCGTGCGATTTTCTGGCGCCGGCCCAAAGCCACAACCCGGTGGGCGACCACCACGCCAAGCTGCTCTCCAACTTCTTCGCCCAGACCGAGGCGTTGATGCGAGGCAAGCCGGCCGCCGAAGTGCGCGCCGAGTTGACCGCCCAGGGCATCGACGGCCCGCAACTGGACGTGCTGGTGCCGGCCAAGACCTTTACTGGCAATCGTCCCACCAATTCGTTTCTCTTCAAGAAGCTCACGCCCTTCACCCTGGGTTCGTTGATTGCACTCTACGAGCACAAGATCTTCGTCCAGGGCGTGATCTGGAATATCAACTCGTTCGATCAGATGGGCGTCGAACTGGGCAAGGTGCTGGCCAAAGCCATCCTGCCGGAGTTGGCGGGAGACGGCTCGGTGACGAGCCACGATTCCTCCACCAACGGGCTAATCAACTATTACAAAGCCATCCGTTAATCGGTCCGAAACGCATCGCCGACGCGCCCGGCACAACGTGTTTTCAACACGTTTCGCAACGTAGCTGTGGAATTCATTCCACAGATCCCGATAGCCGCGTGATTTCGTCAATCCGCAACATCACGTTTCGCACCCTGGCGCTGGAATTCTCTCCACAGCAAACAAAAAGAGCCGCTGCGATATGCTCGCAGCGGCTCTTCTTCAAACGGTGGCCGTCAGATGGCTACCGTTTCCAACTATGTCGAATTACTCGACTTCCGGTCGCTCCATGGCCGACACGTCGCCACCCAAGTCTTCGATGCTGTCGTACAGAACCTGCATGACGTACGGGCCGTTGTGGACGAAGCCGCCGGGATCCTTGCTGACATACTGGTAGTTGTATGCCGCCCGGAGCAGGCGCGGCGTCCACGTGTTGTAGGCGTCCGCTTCGTCCGCCGACAATTCGCCGTCACCGTTCGCGTCCACGAAGAAGTACGGGTATCGACCCGGGTTGTAGCCGATGGCCGTGCCTACGGTGTCGGACGAATAGGTCAGCATGGCTGCTTCCAGCGCGGCCAACATATCTTGGACCTCGTAGTAGATGCCTTCTTCGTCATCGCCGTCGCCGTCATAGTCGGCGTAGTTGTAGCGAATGTCCTGGACCGCCATGCCGTCTTCCACTTCTTCGTGGCATTCGGCACAGAGATCTTCGTTGACGCTCAGGTTGTGGACGTCGTGACACGTCGTACAGCTATTGGCATCCTCATTGTGGTCGAAGAAGCCGCTGTATTCCTTGTCTGCGTACTGGTACGCACCGTTGGCCTCGGCGCCGTAGCGCGTGGCGCCGGCGGCGAAGTAGTGCACGTTCAGGAAGCGCAGGTTGTCCGCGACCTCGTCGTCCGCGGCGTCGCCAATCAGCTTGTCGACGCTCATGCCGGATTCACGACCCTGGTGACAGGTCATGCAGAGGTTGGCGTCCGGATTCGGGTCCGATACAGTCAGGCCGCTCGGGAACGTGACATCCTCCACCTCATAGCGCGTGTACTCCTGCGGATCATTGTGGCAGGTGGTGCACAGGAAGCCGTTGGACGGCTCGCTGGAGATGGTGACGCCTTCCGAGATGAACTGCGGCAGGCCGCCCGAGGTATGGCACTTGGCACACGAACCGGGCACGACACCTTCTTCGTCCCAGTGGCGGAAGGCTTCTTCCGAGCCGGCAAAGTGACCGGCGTCGATGCGGGCCGCTTCACTCAGGTCCACCGGTTCGGAGATGGCGCCGTTCAGGTCCATGATCGAATCGTGCATCAACTCGATGATGTACTTGCCGCCGTGGGCAAAGGCGCCCGGATCCTTTCTGGAGACCTGGTAGTTGTACCCGGCCTTGAGCAGGCGCGGTGTCCACGCGTTGTAGCGTTCCGAATCGCCTTCGTCATAGGCGCCGTCACCATTGGCGTCGATGAAGAAGTACGGATGGCTTTCCGGCGTGTAGACAATGGGCGTGCCCGACACTTCGTCGGCGTAGGCCTGGATCGCGGTCATGAGCATCTCTTGCAGCCCTTCAAGCTCGAAGTAGATGCCTTCCTCGATGTTGCCGTCGCCGTCGTAGTCCATGGTGGACCCGGCCATGCGCACGTTCTGCAGGTCTTCAACCGATGTGACGCCTTCGTGACAGGTGGCGCACTCTTCGAGGTTGAGCTCGAGGGTATGCGAGTTGTGACACTCAATACAGGTGTCGAACGGCTCCACATGCACGAAGTTGCCGTCATAGGCCATGCCGTCATATTCGTACCCGCCCTTGGCCAGCGTACCGTACTTGGTCGCGGCTGCGGCGTAGTAGTGAATATTGCGGAAGCCCAGATCGGGGCTCACAGTGTCTTCGTCGGCCAGCGCAAGGTCTTCGATGCTCTGGTTGACGCTGATGGTCGACTCGCGGCCTTGGTGGCATTCCATACAGCGTGATTCGTCGCCCAGGTCGGTCAGTTCAATCCCGGACGGCATGACTACGCTGGTCTTGTGAATGGTGACATCGTTGTGACAGGTGACACAACTGACCACAGTGCCGATAGGGGCAGGCGCATTAACCACACCCGCCTCTGAGCCGTCAGCGCCGACGTAGTCGAGATACCCGTTCTCGCTATGGCACTTGGCACAGCTTTCCGGAACTTGCGCCGGATCGTCCTCATTCCAATGGTTGAAGGCTTCGGCTTCCACATCTGCGTGGCCGGAGCCCATCCAATCCATCAGAAACGGCACTTCAGGTTCCATGGGGTTGGCTTCGCCCTCTTGGGGAAGGGCTTCGGCCGACGCCACCTGGAATGACACCAAACATAGGAGCGCCACAACCAGGCTTGCGAGCCAGATACTTCTCCGCATTCTGTCCTCCTCCCGGGAGTCGGGTTTTGGTTCTCGCAAGAACAATGTGACTAAAAAACGAAAACTACGGACGAAATAGGTTCTTTCCGCTTTCCTCCTTTCCGGTAATCCAACATTCTTCGGCGTCGTGACTGATGGGTGGGTTTGCGCTCGCAACTCTCGCGTCGCGTTGGGGCCTACGCAAGACGTGAGCGTAGATCACATTGATTGTTGGAGCGTGACGGGGCGGGGTATCACTTTAATCTCCGGTTAATCTTTGACAATGATAGCAGAGATCGGATTCCCCCGCAACAACGGATAATAGCTTACAATTGGTCTTTCACTGTGCACAGGGTTGAATGACCCTAAATCGTCCGGGAAGCTCATGTGACATTTGGTCATAAAGAGGTCACATGCAGGACGGACCGCAACAGTGCGCAGGATGCATCATTCGGCGCGTCAGCATGTGACCTCTCGCCTGTCATGCGATTGTTGCGCCGACTTCAGGGCGTCTCCGTCGGCTCTGCCGGGACATACACCTCAATCTCCTGGCGCGGCACCGTGGTGATCGCCGTCTCTTCATAGGTCAAGAAGAAATAGACGCCGATCAGGATGGCAATGGCGAAGACCGCGGCAAAGGGGGCGAAGATGACGGTGCGGCGGCGCACCTTCTCCGGATCGGGCGGCGTCATGACGCCCTCGCCGGCCAATTCCAGCCCGTGCTCTTCTTCCATGACATGGGGATCCAGATAGCCCGTGAACATGCTGCGATTGAAGTGCTTGACATGAACGTTATAGACATGCCAGGTGATGATGGAGAGCACCGCCAGCAGCGCCTCGCCCCCGTGGGCCGCTTTGGCCGCCGGCACAAATTCACCCGGCAGGAATCTGGTCACGAGGATGGGGTTCCACAGGACGAAACCCGTCAGGATCATGATGACCGTGCCCCAGATGACGGCCCAATATTCCACCTTCTCACCGAACGTGTAGCGCCCCATCTTTGCCGGGGAGACGGCCCGGCCGATGTTGTACGCCAAGGTCTGGATGGCGTCCTTGGCGTCCTGGAAGCTGGGCAGCATGGTCAGCGGCGTGCGCTTCACAAAGACCTTGTAGCCGACCACGATGAAGTGATAGCCGGACGCCACGATGAGCACCACGGCCGCGGTGTGGTGAATCAAGCGCGTCATCTCAATGCCGCCCATGCCCCGGATCATCAGGTCGCCCCACCACGAATCGGGCCACTTCTGGGGAATGCCCGTGAGCGACAACACCGTGAAGCTCACGATGAGCACGAAGTGTTCGATCCGCTCGGCGCGTGAGAAGCGCCAGTAGCCGCGTGGGCGTTCCGTGAGCGCAACCTGCTGGTTGGACATCTCGCGGCCGGCTGCGTTAGCTGTGGCCATGGTCGTTCTCCTTCTTGCTGCGCCGTGTACGCGCCGTGCGATAGACATCCGTGCCGATGAACAGGGCGAAGCCGCCGAGGACTGCCGGAATCAGCAGCCGGTAGAACCAGTCGACCAGGAACACGATGGGATTGTGCTCCAGCGACGGCTTGAAGTGGCTCGTCCACGCGTCGGGGAAATTGGCGTCGGCGTCAGGATGGCACTGCCGGCAGGTAGTCAACAGGTTTTCGCGAATGACCTGCGAGTTCTCGTCGGTGGCGGGCAGGATGTTGTGCACGCCGTGGCAATCGTAGCAGACCGCTTTGTTGGTCTCGTGGTCGGGCGATTGCTTCTCGAACAGTTCCACCGTGGTGCCGTGGAAGTCGGCCACGTAGGTGTCGAAGACATCGGTGGAGATGCCGTACTTGCTCATCATCTCCTCGTCGGCGTGACACCCGGCGCAGAGCGTGGGCGAGTTGACACGAAACTCGGCCGTGGTCGGGTTTTCGATGTCATGCACACCGTGGCAGTCGGTGCAAACGGGCACATCCGGGTTGTGTTCACCCAGCAGCGCCGCGCCGTGGACACTCTGCTCGTACTGGGCGTTGATGGTGGAGTGACACTGGGCGCAGGTCTGTGACACGCGCTCGCGCGGCTCGTCCGGCACCTGGATGTTGTGGTTGCCGTGGCAGTCCACGCAGGTGGCCGCGACGTCGATGCCCTCTGCCTGCGCGCGTCCGTGGACGCCGTCCAGTTGCTTCTGGAAGATCTCCTCGTGACACGACTGGCAGATGTCATCCATCTCCATGCGCAGGCCACGCATGTCCTCTGCCGTCAGCTCAGGGTGGGGAAAGCCGTAGCGCTGCACGTCGGCGTGACAGTCGGTGCAGAGCAACGGGTTGTAGTCGTGGGCCTCGGTCTGGTAGACGCCGTGGACCGAATCGTTGAGCTCCTGCAAGTCCACGTGCAGGGAGATGGTCTCGCCGGAGGGCAACTCGCGATCGCCGGTGAGCAGGGTGTGACACGTGCGGCACTGTGCATCGGCCGGATAGACCGGCTCGCCGTTGTGGCACATGAGGCAGTCCTGGCCTGCCCCCATATTTTGGACCAACTCGGCATGGGCCCGATCCACCTGGGGATGCTCGAAGTCCTGGTGGCACGAGAGGCAGAAGCCGATGGGATCGGCATAGGTTTCGCCGGCGGGGACGACGTCATGACCACCGTGGCAATCGGCGCAGGTGGGCACGGGCGTGCCCGGTTCCGCGCCCAAGTGGCCGGGGTTGTGGCTCTCCAGCGACGGGTGACACTGGCGGCAGTTCTGCGACACGTCCGCCGCAAAGGCCGCCAACGTGTCGGCCGGATTGGGCTGGTGAGGATACTGGTAACGCTCCCGTCCCCGGTGGCAGTCCGTGCAGTAGACATCTACGCCGGTATGGTCACCGTGGACCGATGCATCGAGCACGGCGGCATCGACGCCCAGGGGCAATGTTTCCCCGCTCGGTAATTCGATTGACTCCTCATTTCCAATATGACACAGACGACATGCACTGTCAGGAGGCCGTTGGGCGGCGTGTGCTTCACGCGCGCCCACGACCACGGCGATCAGGGCAACGAAGAGGCAAGCGACCGTCCATCGGACGCGTCGCCCAACTCCTGTTGCGATTCCGGTGCGCCCTCGTTGATCCATTGAGCGATCCACTCCAGTTCTTGGGGAGCGAGGCTATTGGGATGCCCCTCCCGTTGTAGTTGGATGAGCAGACTCGCGTCCGCATCACCCGGCACAATGGCAGGCCCGAAATTCCCGCCGGCCATGGCGCCTTCGTACGTATCGAGATAGAGGCCGGCCGTGCCGCCGTGACAGGCCACGCACCGTGCCTCTAAAATCGGACCAACTGTGTCATCCCAGGTGAGGGGTGATTCGGGATAGGTCGGCAGGTCGGCATTGAGCACGTTGCTCATCTCCACGATGTGCGTGGCGTCGAGACCCGCATATTTCCACTCGGTGGCGTGACACGCGCTGTTGCTGCAGAAACTGGTGTCGCTGCTGCCGCCCGGATCGGAGACGTCGTGGCAACCGGCGCAGGTGTCATCGAACTCGAAGCGATGGCGGGCAATCCAGTTGGTGTCGATGTGCGACTCCGGCTCGAACGTCTCGCCCAGAGGCAACTGCGCGATGGAGCCGTCGGCCGGCGCCTGCTGCGGGATCGAGTGGCAGAGATTGCACTCGATGCGCACGCTTTCCTGCTCTTCGTTGAGATGCTTGCCGTCGTGACAGCGGAAACAGCCGGCCCAGTCCTTGTGTCCCAGGTTGTTGGGATGGGACGTCCAACTGGCGTCCATGGTGGGGAAGACCATCCGTTGGTACATGGTCTCCAGTTCATCCACCGATCGGTCGACGACGTCTTGGTTCTCCGCGTAGTAATCGGGCCAGTTGACTTCGTAATAGCCCTTGAGACCCCGCACGGCGCAACGCTTCGTCCATGTTGGGATATTGCCGTTCCATGACGGCCAACGCATTTTGCTTCATGTACGGGATGTCGGGGCTGACCACGCCGCGGGACATGGCGTCGTCCAGCGCATCATTGGGGTTCTGGAACTCGTGCGTCTCGCGGTTGTGGCAGGTCATGCAATCCATGGTCTTGATCTTGTCGGCGTTTTGCTCGGCAAAGTCCGCCGGCAGATTCGCATCCACGTCGGTGTAGACGTCAACTTCGCCCGTCTCGGCATAGTTGACACGCACCCACGGGATCTCCTGCTCGAGATGGGGATCATCGGTGGCGATGTATTCAATGTCGTTTTCGATGTGCCAATGGATGCCCTTGCCCCGGCCTTCGCGATGGGTGCCGCCGCCGGTGTAAAAGGCCATGTTCATCAGCGCCACTTCGTTGTTCTTCTCCGCATCATAGGTGCGGAACTCGCGGACTTTGTTGTCCGAGAACTTCTCCGGGTTGTGACACTTTTCGCAGACTTGGCTGGCCGGCCGCAGTGACTTGGTGTAGATCGGCGTCTCGTAGTCCGCGCCCACAAACTTGATCACATGGGTGATGTCCCGTGCCTTGCGAGTAAACTGGGTCGCGATGGTGGCGCGGCCGATGTGGCATTCCACGCACTTGACGTTGGAGTGGGGCGAATGCAAATAGGAGATGTACTCCGGCGGCATGGTGTGACAGGTCGTGCCGCAGAATTGCGAGCTATTGGTGTATTCCCATCCCGCCGGCCACCAGGAACATCACCACACCGGCAAAGACCAGCGTTGCATAGGGCATGATGCGGATCCAGAGCGGTGCAGACCGATCCGGGGAAAAGAAACGTCCAATCGCCTTAAACATTCTGTTCTCTCCTCGTGCGTACGTAGTGAACCACCGCCGCCACGAACACCAGTGCAATCAGGCCGATGACGACGAAAAACAGGTTCCGTAACCAACCGCCTGCCGGGACTTCCAGGCGTTCCACAGGCTCGCCCACCGACGGCAATGGGGTGGGTGCGGGGGGCGATGTGGGCGTGGGCCCGGGGCCGAACTCGGCTGTCCGGTCGGGCCATGACTGCTTGGCGTAGGCAATGGTCTGGGCCGCCCATTCCGGGACTTTCGCCCATGTCGGTGTGACACAGGTTGCACGAATTCGGCATCTCGTCCACGCCGCCGTGCTCGATGCTCCCTTGGGGATTCGGCTGCAGGAACGTGTGGCTGCGCACGTCGAACTCCACCGCACTGGTCGCCATCTTGGGCATGTGACAGTCGGCGCAGTTGAAGTCACGGGTGCGGCTCGCCGCTTCGTGATAGGGCATGTGCTCGACCAGTTTGCGCTGGTCGTTGTGACATTGCAGACAGGTCTCGTTGATCGAATCGTACAACTGGGCCGTGCCTTCGGCGCCGGCGCTGTGCAGGTCGTGACACGACGAGCAGAACACGTCGCCCGATGCCGTCATCGTGTTGCCCAGCGTCCAATCCATGTATTGCTGGTTGTGGATCTTGGCGCTGCCGTCGGGCCACAGATACTCGTCACTGGTCGTGAAGGTGAAATGATCGGTCAGCGTGTCGCCCGGCTGGTAGGTCGTCGGGAACGGGTGCCCGTCCGGTGCGCTGCCACGGCTGTGGCACGCGCCACAGACCTGATCGTCGGCCACCGCATACGGCTTGACCTCTTCCGGGTTCTGCGCATGGGCCAGGGACGGGCCGTGACAGTCTTCGCAGCCGATGTTGAACTCGGTGAACTCCCATGTTTCGGTGTCCAGGCCGGTCACATGGCAGCCGCTGCAATTCTGGCGCCACTCGTGCTCTTGCCAGTCGTTGGGCTGGTAGGCTACCCACTCTTCAGTCGCCACGTTCCATTGTGCGGGCAGGACGTAGAAATTGCCGTCCTCCGTCTGGGTGATGTACTTCTGCTGGTGCACCGCGCCCACCGTCAACGCCACGTCTTCCAAGCCGAAGGTCAACGCCGCGTCGCTGCTGGTGAAGTCGCCGATCACCGCATCCGGGTTCTCGGCCACATGCTGGACCGACTGGGCGTGGCGCGTTTGCAGCCAGCCTTCGTAGCGATCCTCGTGGCAACCGAGACAGCGCACGCTCCCGGCGTAACCCTCTGCACCGGCGCCCAGACCCTGGTGGGGTTCCAGCACGGTGCGCAGCCACTCCGCCGTCTCTTCGCCGTGACAGGCGGTGCAGCGTTCCGGCATGGCGTCGCGGATGTCTTCCACCGCGGCCACGTCATGGACGCCGTGGCAGCTGAGACAGTTGGGCAGCGCTGCGCCTTCGTCCAGCGTGGCCGCGTCGACCTCGTCGTGGAACGGATTGTGCGCGTAGTGGCAGCTGGTGCAGGTCGCGGCGATGGCGGCATCGGCGTAATCAGCCGCAGTCTGGATGCTCTCCGGCAGCGGCTCGTGGGGATAGCGATAGCGGGCCTTGCCCGTGTGACAACTGGTGCAGCTCAACTCGTTGTTGTGACCGTGAACCGATGCGTCAAACGCGTCCAGCGGCACCAGCAGCGGCAGTTCCTCTCCGGAGGGGAGCGTGATCGACCGCTGGTTGTCCCCGTGACAGCCGCGACAGGCCGTGTCGTCGCCGGTCTCCTGGGCAGCCGCCACCTGTGCCCCGAACGTCACGGCGCTGATGCCGGCGGCCAAAAGGCCCAGAACAATGAAGAGGACGAACAAGCTTTTTCGTCGATCAACAGACATACGTTTGCATCCCACGTTGTTCACTCTCTGTACCCGCCCCGTGGCAGATCCGTTGTCCCTGTGCGCAGATCCCGGCGGAAACAACAATCCGCCGGGAGATTCCCACCTTGGTCGTGCCGGCGCACTGCACTACGGTTCGTTCTTGCTGCCGGCCAACTCACGCTCGTGGAAGCCGACTGCGACGTCCAGCAGCTCCTCGTCGCTCAGGTTCGGTGCGCGTCCCTCTTCGGAATGGCAGCCGCGGCAGGTGAACTCGAGCGTCAAATAGTGCTCGGATTCGGTGCCGTCCTTCTTGAATTGGGACTCTGCCAGCGGGTTGATTGCGAACAGATGGGTGCGCACGTCGGCGCTGAATTGGGCCGGATCTCCCAGCGCGCTCATGGTGGCGAGCGGCATGTGACAGTCGGTGCACTTGGCGTGGCGCCGGTCCGTGATCTTCTGATAGG
The DNA here is from genome assembly GCA_041391205.1 of Caldilineaceae bacterium. Lineage (GTDB taxonomy): Bacteria > Chloroflexota > Anaerolineae > Caldilineales > Caldilineaceae > JAWKOK01. The sequence goes on along the minus strand of JAWKOK010000026.1, from coordinate 1,973 downwards.
TCTCTTTTTCGAAGTGGCAGCTTTCGCATTCGGCCACGATGCCGGGGTTGCGGTCGAACTTGGCGGTCTGGTGCGGGTCGTGGCAATCGACGCAGCGCATCACAGCCTTCTTGGAGGTGGCAACCTCTTCGTACTGGGCCTGATCCAGAATGAAGCCGTCGGCCGCCTCGATGACCCCGTGGTCGTCGCGCACGTGGCAACTGCCGCACAGTTCGGAATCCCGCTCGATCGTCATGTCCACCAGATACGGATCGTTGACGTGGTTGCTGCCCGGGCCGTGACAATTTTCACACGTCACGCCGTCCTCGTTCCAGGTGCCGACCAAACCGGGGCGGTCGTCCTGGTTGCCCAGCGGCACGTAGCCGGTCGTGTGACACGTGGCGCAGTCGAAGGGCACTTCTTCCCCCGCGTGATAGGCCACCCAGTCATCGCCCATGTCCAAATGGTTGTTGGGCAGGTTGTACTGCGTCATGGCGGTGTCGTCGGCGCCGGTGATGATGTAGCCGTCCTGGTTGACGAAGAGCGCCTTCCAGCCGTAGCCACCGATGACGTAGAGAATGTCTTCCCAAGTGTAGCCCTCGGGCGGATTGTTCACCTCGGTAAACGGGAACGTGGGCGCGGCGCCGTCGGCGACGTGCATGAGCGCCGCGGCGTGACCCGTGTTGCCGAACGTGGTGTACAGCTCTTCGTGGCACTCCTGACACGCGTCCGAGCCCACGTAGCTTGCACGGGCCGCGTCCAGCCCGTCTTCGCCCGCGGGACCGGCCGGCCCTTCGGGCCCTTGCGGACCGGGCACACCCTGCTCACCCTGGGGTCCCGGAGGACCGGGATCGCCTGTGGGCCCGGCCGGTCCGGCTGACCCTTGACAGGCAGCGATCAAAGCGACGAACGCCGTCATGGTGATAATCAGTGTGAGTGCCCGTTTCATTCCTCGTGACTCCTTGGAATCTGCCCGAATCGGTTCGACCGTACGTGGGCCGACCAGCGCACAACTGGTGCGCACAACCGAACATTCGGATTGGTGATGACCGAAAATTGAGACTTCGCCTATCCTATAAAGGAAGCGAAGTCCGGCCCGAAACGCCTGGTGCAATTGTCCTGATGCAGTCGCAGACACGGCTGCACCCTGGTCATCGTAAGGCGGTATGCATGCCTGTACAGGGTACCTTAAAAAAGTAGACGACACACCGGAACGGTGAGCAGTCCTCTACCTGGTCAGACGGCTAGGTGTGGATCCTGTTGATGACGATCGGGGGAACGGACGGTGCGCTGTGCCTCAACTTCGCCAGATTGCTGTCGCTTGCTACAATAGATGGGAATTGCGCTTACACTAGTAGCATACCTGACACGCCCCGAATCGACAACCACGGTTTTGACCGGCTGCGCACCCGGTCAAGCACCCCACGGAAGGGAACCACCCACCATGAACGATGCTTTGATGAACTACTTTGCCGCCCACGCCGACGCCATGTTGGCCCTGGCGGGACAGCTGGTCACGCAGGAGACACCCAGCGATGACAAGGCGCGCTTGGATGCCTTTGCCGCGTTTCTTGCCGACCGTTTTCGCGCCGTGGGCGCCAATGTTCAGGTGTACGAGAACGCGACGCGTGGCAACCATGTCGCCGCGCGCGTGGGCCACGCCGATTTCCCCGCGGACGTACAGCAGGCGCTGGTCCTCTGCCACTACGACACCGTCTGGCCGGTCGGCTCGCTGGAGACCCACCCCTTCCGCGTGGACGACGAGGGCAAGGCCTACGGTCCCGGCATCTTCGACATGCAGTCCAGCCTCATGCTCAGCGAGTATGCGCTGCGCGCCGTCAAGGATCTGCAGTTGGAACTGCCGCGCCCGGCAACGGTGCTGATGACGTCGGACGAGGAAGTGGGCAGCGGCACATCCCGGGCGTTGATCGAGGAGGAGGCGCGCAAATCGGCCTACGTGCTGGTCATGGAATCGCCGTTGCCCGGCGGCGTGC
>JAWKOK010000025.1:0-65021 GCA_041391205.1 Caldilineaceae bacterium | reverse complement strand
CACCATCGACGGCGGCGACAACAATCTCGTCGAGCTCAACTACATCGGCACGCGCGCCGACGGCACCGTGCCGGACGTGCCCGAAGCGCTCCGCTGTCTGCGTTCGTTCAGCTACGATCCGAGCAATTGGTACGGCGGCTGGGGCATCAACTTGAGCGGGAGCAACAACGACGTGTCACGCAACCTCATCGCCGGTCTGCACATCCTCCAGGCGGCCAACGACACGCCGCCGCGCGCCATCGAGATCTTCGGCAGCAACCATCGCATCACCGAGAATATCATCGGCGGCGACTTCGACGACAACCCGGCGGGTGTGTGCGGCCAAGGCATCAAAGTCTCCGGCAGCGACACGCTGATCGCGGACAACATGATCACCGGCAGCCGGCTGGATTCGGAGGACGCGGAACCGGCCGCCATCCTGGCCAGCGACACGTCCCCGCTCTTCGGCCAGATCACCGTGCGCGGCAACCTGGTGGACGATGGTCCCGGCAAGGTCTACGGCTTCGGCCCCGGCATCCCCGATGCGCTGCGACTCTTCGCCCCGGCCGCGGTCACCGCCGTCACCGCGACGACCATCAGCGGCACGAGCGGCGCGGACAGCCCCTGCCCCAACTGCGAAATCGACGTCTACCTGGACAACCTGGACGACAACCAGGAGGCGTTCATCTACGCCGGCAGCGCCACGGCCGACGGCGACGGCAACTGGAGCCTGGCCATTCCCCAGCCGGTGCCGGCCAACGCGGGCATTCGCACGGCCAGCACCACCACGTCGTCGGGCGTCATCGGCACGTACGGCGCGGGCACGTCGACCAAGCTCTCCGATCTCTACGTGACGCCGACGAATGTGGCCATCGCCGGGCCGTCCACCGGCCAAGCGGGTACGCAATATCAGTTCGACATGACGACCACGCCGGCCACGACCGAGTCGATCTACGACTATACCGTGACCGTCACCGACTTCGACGCGCCGCTCACCGGTCGCTTCAGCAGCCTGGCCAACGCGCGCCTGACGTGGAGCGAGCCGGGCGTCAAGACCATCGAGGTGCGCGTGGAGACGGCACTGGGCGCGGTCACGGCTACCCATACCATCACCATCGCCGGGAACGACCCGGACCCGACGCCCACACCCGATCCGACCCCGGATCCCACCCCCGCGCCGACGCCCGCGCCGAGCAGCAGCGGCGACGTCTATCTTCCCCTCGTCCACCGGCCGTAGCCGCCACGCCCCGTCCCGCCGACATCGTGCGCCACAACCGTCCGGGCAAGCTGGAAACTTGCCCGGGCGGTGCGCGTCTTGCACCGGTCAGCCGGCGTTCATGAGAGTTTTCTTAGGCATGTCTTAAAGACATCTCATGGTCATCCTCTATCCTAGTGAATGTCAGTCACATTCGATGACACACGATGAATCGACGAGGGTAAACGATGATCAGCAAGACAACGATCAAGAAACTAAAAGCAAAGATGGCCCTGGCTGCGTTTGTGGTCGTCTTTTTGGCCGGCGTCGGCACCACCTCCTTTGGCGTGGTCAACTATTCGCTCCGCCAGGCCGACACGATTTTGAACAATCTGCCCACGGCTGCGACGACACTTTTCTCGGCCACTTCGCTGTCGGCCCACGCTGCCGACCGGTTGGGAGACTAACTCATGCGGAATGAGAATAAGACTCAGAATGCAACACAGAAGAGCCGGTCCCAACAGGGCCGGACGAAACCACGCAGTGACGCCAAGAGCTTGATGCGTTCACTCCAGGTGACCACCGCCGTCGGCGCGGTCAGCCTGACGCTGGCGGGCTGGGGCTGGATGTCCCAGGTGGAGGCGTCCAACGCGGCCCAGTTGGCCGAGGATGCCGCGACGAAACTGGCCCTGACCGACACCGGCATGTCCGTGCCCATTGCCAACCGGGCCGCCACACTGGCGCTGCCCCAGGCATCGACCGGTGCAACTCGCCAAAGCGCGCCCACGTCGACGACAGCTGCGCCCACGGTCATCGCACCGACGCCCACCGCAACGCCCGCTACCGGCACCGCGTCCGCAACGACCCAGACCGTCAAGCTGGACATCGTGCAGTGGGTGAAGACGAACGCGGGTGATCCGGTGGCGATCGTGCGCGACGCACGGGGCGTGCTTTGGTACGTGTGGGGCGACGACGTGCCGCGGATCGAACAGGGGCAGACGCCCCAGTATCAGCCCCAGCCCGTCAATGCCCGGGGACGGTCGCGTCACTCATGAAACCGGCGGGAGGCATGCAGATTGCGCACCATCACTTTCGGGCCATGGGCACCGACGTGGACGCCTGGCTGTGGAACAGTCACGAACAGCGGGCGCACAATGCCCTGCGCATGGTCGAGCGCTTCTTCGCCAAGACCGAGGCCCGGCTGAGCCGCTTCCGCGCCGACAGCGAATTGTCACGCCTCAACCGCGCGGCGGGAAGCACCTTCATGGCGTCGCCCGTGCTCTTCGGCCTGGTCGAGGATGCGCTGGCCTGGCGCACGCGCACCGGCGGCATCTTCGATCCGGCCGTGTTGCCCGCGCTGATTGATGCCGGCTACGACCGCTCCTTCGCCGAAATCGAGGCCGGTCCCGCCGCCGTGCGCTCCGGGCCGATCGCGCCGGCCCACCCGGTGAACGCGGCCGACATTCGCCTGGACCCGAACGGCGCCATTGCGCTGCCGCCGGGCGTGGCGCTGGATCTGGGCGGCATCGCCAAGGGATGGACGGTGCAAGAGGCGGTGCACCAACTGGGTATGTGGGGGCCGTGTCTGGTGGACGCGGGCGGCGACATCGCCTGCATGGGCCGGCCGCCGGCGGAACCCTGGGTCGTCACCGTGGCCGATCCGCGCGACGAAACGCGCGATCTGGCGGTGCTGAGCCTGGAGAACGAGGCCGTGGCCACGTCCAGCCGGGTCAAGCGGCAGTGGCTGCGGGACGGCAAAGCGGCCCACCACTTGATCGATCCGCGCACGGGCGCGCCGGCCGTCACCAACGTGCTCAGCGTCACGGTGGTCGCGCCCCGGCTGCCCGACGCGGAAATTCACGCCAAGACGGCATTGATTCTGGGCGAACGTGCGGGGCGCGCCTACTTGGCCGACTGCCCCGACGTGGCCGCAATTCTTGTCATGGACGACAACCGCATCGCGACCAGCGGTGCATTTGAGGAAAGAGCGTATGTCCCGTCAATCAGCACCTTCATCGATCGACTCCACGCCGCCGGCTAAGTCCAAGCGACGGGGAGAAATTGCGGACTTATTTCCGCCGGAACCGACCAACCCGTGGACTGCGCCCGTGACGCTGGGCGTGTTGATCGCAGCCGCGGTGCTGGCGTTGGCCGGCATCTTTGCCGTCGGCTATTATCTGCCTGCGGTGGGGGCCAAGACCTACTGGTTCATCTCGCGCAGCAGCGGCATTGTGGCCTATGTCTTGATCACCCTGGGAATGTTGTGGGGGCTGGTCCAGAGCGGCAGTCTCATGCGCACGTACATCCCGCCGTTGGTCGCCTTCGGCATGCACAACTTTCTGAGTTGGTTGGGCATGGGCTTTGTCGCGCTGCACGCGCTGATCCTCGTGGGCGACGGCTACATCAACATCGACCTTCCCCGGGTGTTCACGCCGTTTCTGGCCGAATACCGGCCGATTCCGGTGGGGCTGGGCATCGTCAGCTTCTACTTGATGCTCCTGCTCACGTTGAGCTTCTACGCACGCAGCCATCTGGGTCAACGGACCTTCCGGCTGCTGCACTACGCCAGCTTCGGCGTCTTCATTATGGTCACGGCCCACGGGCTGTGGGCGGGCACCGACTCGGGCGCGCTGCTGTGGCTCTACATTCTGAGCACGACCGCGGTCGTGCTGGTGACGCTGGCCCGGGTCCTCAACACGAGCCGGCCGCAGCGGGGCAAATCGTCGAAAACGAAAACGTCGTCCCAGAGCCGCGCTGGTGTCTCCCGGCGTACGGCCAAGCTTGAGACGTCAACACGTTGACCTGAAGTGGCATGGGTCAGTTGAGTTCGCACGAGGGCGTGCGAACTGGACGGATGTCTGCCCCCAAATCTGTGATACACCCTGTGTGCTCGGCCGCATTGATGAGATCGCCGAGAAGGAGTATGATGGGGACGAGGAATTCCCATGCGTATTCTTGTTGTGGAAGACGAACAGAACGTTGCCGCCTTCATCGAACAGGGGCTGACCGAAGAAGGCTACGCCGTCGACGCCGTGGGCGACGGCGAACTGGCCCTGGCCTACGCCGAGACCTACGACTACGATCTCATCCTGCTGGACGTGCTTCTGCCCAAGATGGACGGACGTCAGGTGGCCCGGACGCTGCGCCAGCGCGGGGTGCAGGCGCCCATCCTCATGCTGACGGCGTTGGACGCGGTGGACGATCGCGTGGCCGGCTTGGACAGCGGCGCGGACGATTACTTGGTCAAGCCCTTCGCCTATCAGGAATTGCTGGCCCGCATTCGCGCCCGCACCCGCAACTTCGAGCGCGCCGGCACGAACAATGAGCTTCAGGTGGGCGACCTGACTGTCAATCGCCTGACGCGTCAGGTCAAACGGGACGGCCAGGAGATTGAACTGACCGCCAAGGAATACGCGCTGCTGGAATACCTCATGCTCCACCCGGACCACGTGCTCAGCCGCACCCAGATCGGCGAACACGTGTGGGGCTACGACTTCTACAATCAGTCCAACATCGTGGACGTCTACGTGGGCTACCTGCGCCGGAAGATCGACGCCGGCCACAGCAAGCCGCTGATCCGTACTGTGCGCGGCGTGGGCTACAAGATGACCGCGGACGCCTAGCCATGCTCACACTGCGCCGTCGCCTGGTGGTGGTCAACCTGATCGTCTTTTTGGTGACCATGTTGGTGCTGGTCGGTGTGCTCTCCAGTCAAATTCTGCGCCATCTCTACGAACAACTCGATCACGAACTGGCCGCGGCCGCGACCCACATCGCCGACCGTCTCGACATGACCGACGGCCACATGCACGCGCGGCGCGAGACGCTGCGTGCGCCGGGCGACCCGGATGCCCACTGGTTCGTGCGCCTGCTGGACCCCCAGGGCAACATCACCGACACGGCGGGCGATGCCGCGCACGCACCGGTGCGGCCGGACCAACTCAACGCTCCCCCGCGCGGCAGCGCCGTCAACTGGCGCGGGGACGGCGCGATCTTGCGCATCTTCACGCTGCCGGTCTTTGCGCCGCTGAACCAGGACGGCAACGCGGGCGGTGCGTTCAAATTGGGCTACGTGCAGGTGGCCGCGGAACCCGAGGAAGCGCTGGAGATCGCGGCCCAGATCCGCGAGAGTCTGCTCATCGGCATTCCGTTGGCGCTGCTCTTCGCCGGCATCGCCGGGCTGCTGGCGGCGCGTAAGGCGTTGGAACCCCTGGAAGAGATGACGCGCACCGCGGCCGACATCAGCGCCGATTCGCTGGCGGAGCAACGGCTGCCCATCCCGCGCCCCAAGGACGAGTTGCGGGCGCTGGCCCTGGCCTTCAACGCGACGCTGGCGCGCCTGGCCGCGGCGTTTGCGCGCCAGCGTCGCTTCACCGCCGACGCGTCCCACGAACTGCGCACGCCCGTCACCGCCATCCTGGGCCAGGCCGAGTTGGCGCTGAGCCGTCCGCGCACGCCCGACGCGTATCAGGCCAGCCTGGAGCGCATCCGCAGCGAGGCTGAGCGCATGCAGGGTCTGATCGGGCGGCTGCTCACGTTGGCCCGCGCCGAAAGCGGCCAGCAGGTGCTCAAGTTCGCGCCCACGGATGTGAGCGCGATGTTGGCCACCCTGGCCGAATCGGTCGCGCCTGAAGTGGTCGCGCCGGATGACAAGGCTCCCAACGACGACGGCCCGGTGCGTGTGGCGCTGCACACGCCGCCGGCCGTGACCATCGTCACCGACGCCGACAGCCTGACCCAGATTCTGCTCAACTTGCTGGAAAACGCCATCACGTACACCGAGGCCGGCGTGATCGACGTGGAGCTGACCGAGGCGAGCGACGGCATCACCATCCAGGTGCGCGACCAGGGCCCCGGCATCGCCCCGGACGATCTGCCCGTCATCTTCGAGCCGTTCTACCGGGCCGACCCGTCGCGGCAGCAGCACAAGGGCAGCGTCGGCTTGGGGCTGGCGCTGGCCCAGGAGTTGACCCACCTGATCGGCGGCGATATTGCCGCCGCCAATCGACCCGACGGCGGCGCGGTCTTCACAGTGCGGCTGCCCCGCCGTCCGGCCGGCTGACACCCAACCACATCCCATCCTCATCCCAAGGCAGGCGAGCTCATGGCAACAACGACAAATTGGTTTTTCTGGGCGCTGCTTTCGGCCGTCTTCGCCGCGCTGACGGCCATCTTCGCCAAGATCGGCATTCAAGGCGTGGACTCGGACCTGGCCACCTTGGTGCGCACGGCCATCATCATTTTGGTGCTGGGGGCCTTCGTCTGGTTCACCGGGAAGTGGAGCAACCCGCTGGCGCTGCCGTCCAAGACGTGGACCTTCCTGGCGCTCTCGGCGCTGGCCACGGGCGCGTCGTGGGTCTGCTACTTCCGCGCGCTGCAGATCGGCGACGCGTCGCAAGTCGCGCCGGTGGACAAGTTCAGCGTGGTCTTGGTGGCCGTGTTTGCGGTGGTCTTCCTGGGGGAGCGCCCGTCGATGGGGGAATGGTTTGGCATCCTGCTGGTTGCGGCCGGCGTGGTGATGCTGGCCCTCAACCGCTGACGGTCTGCCCCACCCCCATCTCCTTCACGTAGACGAACGTGTCTTCCGGCGCGCCGATGATCGGGTCGGACTCAACGCGGTGAAAGCCGCACTTGTCCGCGTAGAAGTGATGATTCTTGGTGGCCCACGTCGGCGTGCCCAAGCGCCAGCTCGCGGTCTCCGAATAGCGCGCTTCGATGAAGCGCCAGATGGCCGTGCCGATGCCTTGATCCTGCGCGGCCGGGTCCACGAAGATGGTGCCCACGATGTTGTGGCGCTCCGGTAGAATCCAGACGATGATCGCGCCCACGATCTTGCCGGCGCGCACGGCCTTGTAGCCGTCGGTCTGTTCATAGCCGAAGAGCCACGTGCGGAAGAAGTCGCCGTTGTCGTAGCCGTCGGGTCCGCCCCGTTCCTGGCCGAGATGCTTCTGCGCGTCGTCGTCGAAGGCCCGGGTCATGACGTCGGTCAACTCGGGGATGTCGGCTTCGGTGATTGCCTCAAACGTGAGTTCAGCGTTGCGTGGCTGCATGTGGCGTCATTGCCTCCTTCCCCACCATTATAGCAGCAAACGGCGTGGCCGTGCGCTACTGATAAGCCAGGCTCTCGCGCACGCTTACCCGGGTGGCGCGGCGGGCGGGCAGCCAGCTCGCGGCAATGCCCAGGACGACCACGACCAACAGCCAGGCCAGAACGCCCGTGGGCCGGAAGACGTAGAGCAGTTCATCGCCCAAGATCCGGCTCAGCACCACTACGGCCATGACATAGGCCCCGGCCACGCCGAACGGGATGGCCACAAGCCAACTCAGGATGCCCTGAATCAGCCCTCGCCCACGAACATGCCCATGATCCGCCGCGAGGGACGCGCCGATGGCACGCGGATGACGCCGATCTCGCGCGCCCGCTCCATCACGCTGAGTGACAGCGTCCCGCTCAGGCCGACGCTGCCCACCACGGCGACCACCACGACCATGATGCTCAGCAAGCGGATGATGATGCTGAGGCCGCAGCCGGTGTGCCGCGATCTCGTTGACCGTGGTCACGTCGAAGATGCCGCCCACCTCCACGGGCAGGTTGCTGTCCTCGAGGAATTGCTTCAAGTCCAGGTCGGTCTGGGCGACGGCGGCCGCGCCGGCGTCCACGGTGCGCACAAGGAGCACATTGGCCTTGTTGGCCCGATTCATGGCCGCGCATAGGCGCTGGTCCATGTAGACGCCCGTGTCACGCCGGGTCGAAGAAGGTGCCGACCACGCCACTCCGACTCCTTCCTCCTTCCAGGCGCAGCGTGATCCAGTCGCCCACGCCCACGCCGATCTTCTGCGCCAGTTCGTCGTGCAGGGTCACGGCCTGGTCGTCGCCCGGCTGCAGCCAACGCCCGGCCCGGATGGTGGGCGCAAACATGGTCGTGTCCAGCGGCATACCGAAGACCGTCACGCGCTGGTCGTCGGGCTCATGGTCGCGCTGGGAGCGGGGACGCGCCGAGCCGTTGCTGCTGTTCCAGGTCTCCACCGCGGCGACGTTGGGCCGGCCGGCGACGAGTTGGGCCACCCGTGCGCTGCGCACGTCGTGCTGGAGCGTCAGGGTGATGTCGTAGTCATGGATGCCGGTCAGCACCGGTCCGAAGGTGTAGTTCACGGCATCGCGCACGCCCATCACGGCGATGAAGAGAATGCCGCTGCCCACCAGCACCACCTGGGTCAAGGTGAGCCGGCTGATGTTGCGAAAGGTGTTGCCGATGACCAGCAGCACCGTGTAGGAGACACGCCGCAGCTTGGCGATGAGCGTGTCGAACACGCCGGCGGCGCCGCCCAGCCCGTAGGTGCTGACCGCCTCGCGCACCGTCATGCGCGCGCCTTTGGCCAAGGGGATCAGCGACGCCAGCAGCAGCGAGAGAAAGATCACCACCACCTGCAGCCCGACCGCGCGCCAATCCACGGCGAAACCGCGCCCGTTGGCATCAAGCAAGGTCAAGAAGATTAGTTTGATGCCGTTGGCCGCCCACATGGACAACGGCACGGAGACCATGACGGCCAACACGCCGTAGACGAAGATCAGCATGAGATAGATCTGCACGATCTGCCGTGTGCGCGCACCGATGGCCTTCATCACGCCGATCTGGCCGACTTGCTGGGTGATCAGCGCGCTCACGTTGGTGTAGACCAACAGCATGCCGAGGGCCATGATGACGAAGCCGATGACGCCCAGGATCAGGAAGACCGACTTGAGCACGCTGTTGGAAAAATGGACGTCCGGGTTGTCCACGCGCACGGTCTTGGGTGGCGCCGGTTTGAGGCCTTGGGAATCGACGCCCAGCTTCTCCAGACGATCCTGCACCGCGCCGTCGATCGCCGCGGCCTGCGCGGGGTCATAGCGCCCGGCGGCGTCATGGACGGCCAGTTGCGCGGCCACGATGCCGAAACGGTCGTCGCCGGTGATCTCGGCGAAGCGCCGGTGGTCGACATAGAAGGTGGGGTCGGCCATGAAGCCCTGGGTCACCTCATGGCTGTTGAGCACGCCGGTGATGGTCACCGGGCGCACGCGTTCATCGATCCGCGTCTCGATCTGCGTCCCCGGCGCCAGGGCGAAGGTCTGGTCGTAGCCGCGCTCGATGGCGAAGTCGTTGCCGTGGGGCCACACGCCGGCCACCAATTCCCAGTAGCTCATGGTCTGCTCGGCGTAGTCAACGCGTGTGCTCAGCGTCGCCGCCTGCCACGGGTCGCCCGGGTGATGGCGCCATTCGATCTTGCGCTCGGCGAACCCTTCCACCGCCACCACGCCGTCGATGCTCTTGAGCGCCAGCAATTCGTCCTCGGACAGAGGCGGCGCGGCCGAGATCTTCATGGCTGGCGGCGCCGACGCGACCCAGTCGGCGCTGATGGCGGCCGCGGTCAAGTTGCGTGCGCCCAGCGCCAGCCCGGACCCCAGTGCGCCCAAGGCCACGATGAGCACGATCTGCAGCGTGCGCATCTTGTTGCCCCACAGATCGGCCCAGAGCTTGGCGTAGATCACGCTCATGCCCCACCGCCTTGCGCAGAATCCCGGTCGATCCGGCCGTTGACGATCTCGATCACGCGCGGCATGCGTCCCGCCAACTCGCGGTCGTGGGTCACCATGACCATGGTCTTGCCGCGTTCCACCAGGCGATAGAAGATGTCGAAGACCTCGTTGGCGGTCTTGGCGTCCAGGTTGCCGGTGGGTTCGTCACCGACGAGCATGGGCGGATCGTTGGCCAAGGCCCGGGCGATGGCGGCGCGCTGCTGCTGGCCGCCGGAGACCATGCCGGGCAATTTGTCGGCCTGATCTGCCAGCCCGACCAACTCCAGGAGATCCATGGCGCGTTCACGGCGCTCGGTGCGGGAGTATTTGCCCGCAAACTCCATGGGCAGAATGATGTTCTGGGCCAGGCTCAGCGACGGCAGCATCTGGAAAAACTGGAAGATGATGCCCAGGTTTTCGCCGCGCCACACGGCCAGATCGTTCTCGCTCATGGCGTGCAGCGGCTGCCCGGTCACGTAGACCTCGCCGCTGGAGGGACGATCGATGCCGGTCATCATGTTGAGCAGCGTGGACTTGCCGTTGCCGCTGGGGCCGACGATGGCCACAAACTCGCCGTTGTGGATGTCGAGCGACACGCCCTTGAGAATGGTCACATCCTGACCGCCGACCGGAAAGGACTTGACCACGTCGTTGATGGCGACGACGGGTTTGGGCGCCGCGGCCGGCCCCTGCGTGGGGAGACCGTTGGTGCCGGGCAAAGGTGTGAGTGTGGTCACGACCGGCTCGGTGCGGAGTGCGGAAAACAGGTTGAACATCGGTTGTCCTGTCCGTTGGTACAGGGCGCGAATCTCTGTGCGACAAACCAGGTCTCTGAGAAACCGGTGCCGGCCGCCGGTTCACACTTTGCGCCGGATCGTCAAAGGTGACGGCAGCCGTCATGTTCCAGCGCAGACGTGCGTCCTGCGCGGGCAGCGTCAACACCACCCGGTAGACGATGTCGCCCGCGCTGGTCTCACCGTAGGGGCGGATGCTCGTCACCGTCCCGCGGACCGTGACGTCGGGCAGCGCGCCGAAGGTGATGGCGGCGCTTCCGCCTTCACGGACATCGACCACCTGCAACTCGGTCAGATCCTCGGTCTCCATCTGAAGCCGGCTGAAGTCGGCCAGGCGCACCACCGGCATGCCCGGGTTCACCTGCTCGCCCACCTCCACGTCCACGGTGGCCACCGTCCCGGCGAACGGGGCGCGCAGTTGCAGCTTGCCCAGTGCCACCAACTGCTGTTGCAGCCGCGCCGTGGCCGCCGCGACATCCGCCTCGGCCTGGGCCAGTTGCTCCGGGCGGGTGCCTGCCCGCAGCTTGTCCAGTTGCGCCTGGGCGCTGCGCACCTCGGCGGCGGCCGCGGCGAGTTCGGCCGGGCGGCTGCTGCGCAGGGCGTTGAGCTGTTCGTCGGCCTGGCGAACCTGCGCACTGGCCTGGGCGATCTGCGCCGGGGTGGCGCCGTTTTCCAGATCGGCCAGGTGTGCCTGCGCCGCCTCGAACATGTTGGTGGCGGTCTCCAACGCGGCCGACTGGGGTGGCGCCCACATCGTTGCGCCAGGAGACTTCGTTGTAGGCCCGTTGGGCGCGGCGGAGTTCCGCCTCGGCGTTCTGCAGATTGGCCCGCGCTCGATGCGCTGCGCCTCGGCCGCACCGTCCATGACCGTGCGCAGATTGGCCTGGGCCTGGGCCAGCACCGCCTCGTAGCGCCGATGTCGCCGTTCGCGGTGCTCAGTTGCAGCCGGTCAAGCCGCGCCGTGGCCGCGGCCAGCGTCGCTTCCGCCGCGGCGATCTCCTCCGGCCGCGCGCCCGCGGCCAGTTCCGCGTAGCGTGCCTGCGCGCGCATGAGATCCGCCTGCGCCTGTTGCACGGCGACCTGCGCGTCCTGGTCGTCCAGTTGCAGCAACAGCGCGCCTGCGTCGACGACATCGCCTTCCTGCACCAACACTGCGGTGACGACGCCGCCCGCGGTCAACCCCACGTGCGCGTCCTGCACCGGCACGACCTTGCCGTCGGCAATGACCGTGCGTGGGAACGCCGGCACGGCTCGCAACGTCACCGGCCGGTTGCGCCGCGGCGGTGGTCACGGCATCCGCGCCTGCGCCACCAAGTGCGACGGTTCGACGTATCCCAACGCGCACGCGGTCGCCAGGGCCACCCCGGCGCCCAGCACCAACAGTGTCAACCATCCCAGAACTCTGCGCATTGTCTATCCTCACACTTCTGTCTGTTTTGCGTTTCGAGCCGGTTCAAAGCACAGATGCATCACACCTGGCGCGGTTGCGGGCGGATACAACGTGCCGGTTCAGTTCGCACGCCTCGTGCGAGCCGCTGTGCTCCAAGAGAGTCGGCCTGCCCGTTCGCACGAGGGCGTGCGAACTGAACGGCTCTCTGCTCCAAAGCACCGGCATCTGTGCCTCTACTGTAGCGGAAAGCGCCGCCGCGCTGTAGTGCAAGCCCGCCAAACCTGGGGTGAGGATCGTCACGACGCTGGGTGCCGATCCTCACCCGCGCGTGATGAGGACCGGCTGTTTCGGGTGGCGTGGATGTGTGATAAGCTACGCGCAGGCGTGCGCCGCATGGCTCCGCGCCGGTACCTCGCGCACAGGCAGATATGCAGAAAGATGTGGAGGCAAGGTGATTGCGATCGAAACAGAGCGAGGCGACTTCGAGCCGCTGCTGATCCCCACGTTGCGCGCTCATCGCCCTGCCGCTGGTCATGAGCGTCATCCCGCTCACGCTGCATTGGGCTCCTCCCCGCGTGGTTCGATGCGCTGGCGTGGGTGCCCGATCACCTGCTGACCATTCCGGGCGTCTTCCTCCTTTTCGAAGGCCTGGCGCTGTTGATGTTGTACCTCCCCCGCCTGCCACAGCGCATGGGACGCTGGTTCCTGCCCGCGGTCATCCTGCTCAGCACGTTGGGCCTGCTGGGCGGCATGGTCGGCCAGTTGCTGCTTCTGCGCGGCGCGGTCGACCAGATCGCGGTCAACTTCAGCGACGTGCCCTCGGCCTACAGCTTCTGGCCGCCCGCCTTCTTCGCCCTCATCCCCATGGTCGTGGTGGCGTGGCAGTACCGGTTTCGCACCGTGATCCTCTATGCGTTGGGCCTGGTGGCGGCGGAACTGCTGATCGTCACGTGGCTCTTCTGGGGCGCGCCGGGGAGCACCTATCTCAGCCTGGTACAGTTCGCGCTCTTTCGCACCCTGATCTTCTTGACCACGGGCTATCTCGTCTCGCAACTGGTGACGAGCCAGCGCATGCAACGCGCCGAGTTGGTGCGCGCCAATGCCCGGTTGGCCACGCACGCCCTGACCCAAGAGCGGCTGGCCGTCAGCCAGGAGCGCAACCGGCTGGCCCGGGATCTCCACGACACCCTGGCGCACTACTTGAGCGGACTTGTGTTGGAACTGGAGGGGACACGCCTGCTGTGGGCGCAGGACGAGGAGAAGGCGCGCCGCAACTTGGACGAGTCAATCGCCACGGCGCGCCGCGGTTGGGGAAACCCGGCGCGCACTTCAGGCCCTGCGGCGCTGCGCCGCTGGAGGATTTGGGCCTCCTCGGCGCGAGTCTGTGAACTGGCCCGCAACAGCGCCGAGCGCAACCAGTGGCAGTTGCACCTGGACCTGCCGGAGACGCTGCCGCCCTGCCGCCCGCGACAGAAGCTGCGCTCTACCGGATCGTGCAGGAGGCGCTGACCAATATCGAGCGCCATGCCGACGCGCAGACCGTGCGCATCCGCTTGGCCTGCGTCGACGATGCCGTGACGCTGGAGATCACCGATGACGGCGTCGGGTACCGTCCTGCCGCGGGTGCGCGGGCCGGACATTTCGGCGTCAGCGGCATGGCGGAGCGGGCCGCGCTGGTGGGCGGCGCGCTCACAGTCGAAGACCGGGACGGCGCAGGCACCCGCGTCGTCGCCACCATTCCCGTCCACCACACCGCCGCGCCTGTGACCGGGGGACTTGACCGATGATCCGCGTGTTGATCTGCGATGACCAGGCCATCGCCCGCCACGGCCTGCAGATGATCCTCGCGTCTGCGCCGGATCTGAAGGTGGTCGGCCAGGCGCAGGATGGGCAAGAGGCCGTCGAGCTGACGGCGCAACTGGCGCCCGACGTGGTGCTCATGGACCTCAAGATGCCGCGCCTGAACGGGGTGCAGGCCACCCGTCGCATCCGCAGCCAATCTCCCGACGTGCAGGTGCTGGTGCTCACTACGTACGATGCCGACGAGTGGGTCTTTGACGCCATCCGCGCCGGGGCCAACGGCTACATTCTCAAGGACACGCCGCCGGACCAGTTGCTCAGCGCCATCCGCGACGCGGCCGCGGGCAAGACACCGGTCGACCCCGCTGTGGCCGGGAAGCTCTTCAAGCGCGTGGCCGACAAACCGGTGCCCCAAACCGACGCGCTGGTGGAGCCGCTCAGCGATCGCGAACTCGAGATCGTGCAACTCATGGCCGGGGGCTTGACCAACGCCGAAATCGGCGCCGCACTCTTTCTCTCCGAAGGCACCATCCGCAACTACATCAGCACCATTCTCGGCAAGCTCGGCGTCAAAGACCGTACCCAAGCGGTGGTGACGGCGATCCGGTATGGGTTGATTGACGTGGGTTGACCCCTACTCCGACTCTACGTTCACCTCTTCCAACGTTCCCGTTTCCAGGTAGACGATGCGCTCGCCCACGTTGGTGACCAGGTCGCCGAAGCGTTCCAGTTCGCGCCCGACGCGCAGGAGTTCGTAGGCGACTTCGGCCTTTTCGGGGCTGCCCGCCGCGGCCATCTGCTGCATGATGTGGGTGAAGACACGCGCGTAGAGCGCGTCGACCTCGTCGTCCTGGTTGGCGATCATGCGCGCCAGGTCCACGTTGCTGTGGGCGAAGGCAAGCATCACCTGGTTGAGCATGCGCCCCACCAATTCACCCATCTGCACCAGTTCGGGCGGGCGGGACGCGGGCGGCATCTCGCGGATGTGGGGAATGACTTTGGCGATGCCCTTGGCCTGATCGCCCATGCGTTCCAAGTCCACGATGATGTTCATGGCGGTGGTGATGGAGCGCAGATCGCGCGCGGCCGGCTGCTGGGTGACGATGAGCGCGAAGCACTTCTCCTCGATCTCGAAGCGGGCACGGTTGACCACACGGTCGGTGGCGATGACCTCCTTGGCCTTCTCCACATCCAAGGCGCGGTAGGCCTCCAGGGCCACCCTCAGTTCCTGCTCCACCATGCTGCCCATGAGCAAAATTTCGTCGCGCAGTTCGCTGAGCTTGCGCTCAAAACGGGCCCGTATCGTCATGAATTCCTCCTTGTGAAATCGCCAAGCTTTCCACGGTTGGAAACCGGATCTGACAGCGAAAAGTCGCCTCAGCGACTCAGGCCTTACGCCGCGATGAACTAGCCGCGCCGGCCTGTGATGTACGCCTCGGTCAACGGCATTTCCGGCGCGCTGAACAACGTCTCCGTGGCGTTGAACTCCACCAGTTCCCCCAGCCAGAAGAAGCCGGTGAAGTCCGAGACGCGCGCGGCCTGCTGCATGTTGTGGGTCACGATGACGATGGTGTACTCCTCGGCCAGCCGCCGCATGAGATCCTCCACGCTCAGGGTCGCCACCGGGTCCAGCGCCGAACACGGCTCGTCCATGAGAATCACGTCCGGCTTGACGGCGATGGTGCGCGCAATGCAGAGGCGCTGTTGCTGGCCGGGGTTCAGCGCCAGCGCCGAGTCTTCCAAGCGCTGCTTCACCTCGTCCCACAGCGCGGCGCCCACCAAACTCTCGTGCACGATGTCATCCAGTTCACGGCGCTGCTTGGCCGTGCCCAGCACCCGAGGGCCAAAGGCCACGTTGTCGTAGATGCTCTGGGGAAACGGGTTGGGCCGCTGGAAGACCATGCCGATCTGTTGGCGCAGGTCGACCACATCCACACCCCGAGCATAGATGTTCTCACCGTCCAGCAAGACCTCGCCTTCGGCGCGCGTGCCGCGGATGGTGTCGTTCATGCGGTTGAGGCAGCGCAGAAAGGTTGACTTGCCACAGCCGGACGGGCCGATCAACGCGGTGATGCGTTTTTCGCGAATGGCCAAGTTCAGGTTCTTGAGCGCCTGAAAGTCGCCGTAGTAGAAGTTGAAGTTGCGGACTTCGAGTTTGTTCATCATGGTTTTGACCGGGGCGAGGGGCGGATGCGGGGGCGGTGTGCCGCTCGCAGTGTCCAGGGTTGCTAGCCAAAGCGGCCGGTGATGTAGTCTTCGGTGCGCGTGTCTTGGGGCTGGATGAAGAGCTTGTCCGCCGTGCCCACTTCGATCAGCGCCCCGTCCAGCATGAAGCCGGCGGTCGGCCACCTGCGCCGCTTGCTGCACACTGTGGGGCACCATGACGATGGTGTAGCGCTGCTTGAGTTCGTAGAGCGATTCCTCCACCGTCGCCGTGGAGAGCGGGTCCAGCCCCGATGTGGGATTGTCCAGCAGGATCACCTGCGGCTCCAAAGCCAGGCTGCGCGCCAGGCAGAGCCGCTGCTTCTGCCCGCCGGACAGCGCAAAGGCCGATGTGTCCAGCCGTCCTTGACTTCGTCCCACAGCGCGGCTTGGCGCAACGACTGCTCCACCCGCCGGTCCAACTCGCGCTGCCCGCGGATGCCGGCCAGCTTCAGCCCGTAGACCAGGTTGTCGTAGATGGAGCCGGGCAGCGGCGTGGGGATGGCGAAGACCATGCTCACCCGCCGGCGCAGCGCGCTCACGTTGACGCCCGGCGCAAAGATGTCGCGCCCGTCCAGCATCACCTCGCCCTGGCGCTCGGTCCCCTCCAGCAGGTCGGAGAGCCGGTTGAAGAGCCGCAGCAGCGTCGACTTGCCCGCGCGCGCCGGGCCGAAGAGCACGAAGACCTCGTTGGGCAGGATGTCCAGGTTGATGTTGTGCAGCGCCTCGATACCGTCTTCGTAGGTGAAATAGAGATTGCGCACCGCGATCACAGGCTCGGCCATGGCTACCACTCCCGGCGACGGCGCATCTGCGTGCGCACCAGTGTGGCGACCAGCGTGAACGAGAGCACGATGAGCAGGAGCACCAGCGCCGTGCCGTACTGGAGCGACAGGGGCATGCCCGGCACCTGGGTCGAGATGACGTAGAGGTGGTAGGGCAGCGCCATGGTCTGGTCGAAGATGGATTTGGGCAGCTCGGGCAGGTAGAACGCGGCCACGGTGAAGAGAATGGGCGCAGTCTCGCCCGCGGCGCTTCCCAGCCCCAGAATGATGCCGGTGATGATGCCGGGCAGCGTGGGGCAACACCTGGTAGCGGATGGTCTGCCAGCGGGTGGCGCCCAGGCTCAGGCTGACCGTGCGGAACTGCTGCGGCACGGCGCGGATGGCCTCCTCCGCGGTGCTGATGACCACCGGCATGGTCATGATGCCCAGGGTGAGCGAGCCGGCCAGAATCGACGTGCCGAGGTTGAGAAAGAGCACGAACGCGTCCCAGCCCGAAGAGGCCGTAGACGATGGACGGTATGCCCGCCAGATTGACGATGGCCATGCGGATCCAGCGGGTCAGACGGCGTCGCGGGCGTATTCCGCCAGATAGATGGCGGTGGCGATGGCCAGCGGAAACGAGACGATGGCCGTGCCGAAGGTCAGGAAGACCGTGCCCAGCAGCGCCGGCATGATGCCGCCCTCGCGCATGCCGTTGCGCGGCGGCTGGGTCAGGAATTCCCAGGAAAGCGCCGGCAGCCCCTGCCAGATGACGAAGAGGATGACAAAGATGATGGGGATGACGACGACCGCGGCCACCACGGTCAAGACGATGACGGCCAGGCGGTGGGTCTGCTGCCGTGTCATAGCATGCCTCCCGCGCGGCCCGGCGCGCGCCCTCGGTCCCCACCAGCCGCCCGGCCAGCGAGTTGATGGCGAAGCTGATGACGAAGAGCACGATGCCGATGGCGAAGAGCGTGCTGTAGTGGAGCGAGCCCTGGGCCACCTCGCCCATCTCCGCCGCAATCGTGGCCGTCATAGTGCGCACGGGGGCTAAGAAGAAGCCGGTGCGCCACGACGGGATGTTGGCCGCGTTGCCCGTGACCATCATCACGGCCATGGTCTCGCCGATGGCGCGCCCCACGCCCAGCATGACCGCGGTCATCAGGCCCGGGCGGGCCGCGGGCAACACGACCCGCCAGATGGTCTGCCACTGGGTCGCGCCGATGGCCAGCGCACCATCGCGGTACTCCTTGGGCACGGCATAGAGCGCGTCCTCGGCAATGCTGATGATGGTGGGCAGCGCCATATACGCCAGGATCAGCGATCCGGTGAAGGCGGTCAGCCCGGTGGGTGCGCCCAGACGTTGGATGAAGGGCGCCAGCACGATCCAGCCCAGGAAGCCGAGCACGATGGACGGGATCCCCGCCAGCACCTCGATGATGGGCTTGAGAATCTCCCGCTGCCAGGGTGGTGCGATCTCGCCCAGGTAGATCGCCGTGGTCAGGCCCAGCGGCAGCGCGATGGCCACCGCGCCCACCGTCACGATGAGCGAGCCGACCAGCAGCGGCGCCAGGCCGTACATGTCCTCGATGGGATACCACGTGCGCCCAAAGAGTTGGCGCAACGGGATGTCCAAAAACGCGGGCAGTCCTGCGCGCAGCAGAAAGAGGAAGATGAGCGCGATGATCACGATGGACGAGATCCCGGCCAGCCGGATGATGCCCTCAATGATGAATTCGCCCCAGCGGCGCCGGTCACTCTCATCCGCCTGTGTGGGCAACTCTGTGCTGTTCTCGGCCACGGCCATGGTCACTCTTCCCAACATTGAGCCATTGACAACAAGGTCGGCGGTGTGCGGTCGCCTTGCGGCGACTTGTCGGCAGGATCTACTGCGCGGTCAACGGCACGAAGCCCAGGTCGGCCACGATCTGCTGCCCGTCCGGCCCGCGGATCCAATCCAGATAGTCGGCAATCGCGCCCGTGGGGACGCCCGCCGTGTACATGTACAGTTCGCGCGAAATGGGATAGCTGCCGTCCGCGCCCGTGGCCACCGACGGCGCCACGTACGGCGAATCCGCGTCCTTGGCCACGGCCAGCAGCTTTTCGTGGGCGGGATCGGTGTAGCCCAGGCCGTCGTAGCCGATGGCGTTGGGATTGCGCTGCACCTCGCTGGTGATGCCCACCGACGACGGCATGAGCAGCGTCTGCGGCGCGAAGATGTCGGTGTTGTCGCCGTCGCCCTTGCGCACCACTTCTTCCAGAAAGTAGACGTGGGTGCCCGAGTTGGTCTCACGCGAGACCAGGATGATGGGCGCATCGTTGCCGCCCACCTCGGCCCAGTTGGTGATGCGCCCGGTGAAGATGTCGGAAAGCTGGTCGATGGTCAGCCGGTCCACGGGATTGGCCCGGTTGACGATGACGGCCAGCGCGTCGATGGCGACGACGAATTCCTGGGGATCGAAGCCATTGGCCTTGGCGTCTTCGATCTCGCTCTCCTTCATCGCGCGCGAGGCATTGGCGATGTCCACCGTGCCGTTGATGAGCGCGGCGATGCCCGTGCCCGAGCCGCCGCCGGTCACCGCGATGGAGATGTCCGGCTTGATGGTGCGATAGGTCTCGGCCCAGGCCAGGGCCAGGTTGACGAGCGTATCGGAGCCTTTGTTTTGCAGAGCGCGCTGCTGGCCGTCCACGGCCGCGGCAGGCCCGGCTGTGGCCGACGTTTGTCGGCTTCCACACGCGGCGTTCGCCAGCATGAAACTCAGCAAAAGTAGCGCAAAGCCCAGGTTTCGTGCGGTGCGCATGAAAGGAATCCCGTTGCAGCAATGAGGTAGACCGCTCAGACAATCGTACTCTATACCACTGCTTCAGGATTGACAAAAGCCACATGGCACCAGGCCAAAAATCGAGGCAATGTACGCAGTCGTCACGTCGAGGCTGCGCCCGCCGTCCACGACCATGGTGGGGAAGCCGCAGGCGCGGGCCTGGCGCAGCACTTCCCGGCCAAACTGCTGGTCGCGGGCCATCCAGTTGGCAAACGCCTGGGCCGGGTCGTTGCATTGGGCCAGGATGCCCTGGATCCACGGCCGCTGCCCGTAGTGGTGAAGCTGAAAGGAGGCCGTGGGCACCATGTAGAGCACCCGGGCCGGATCCACGCCACACTGCCGCATCAACGAGGGCAGCAACGCCACACCTTCCAGCAGCGTGGGACGGGCCGGATCCATCTGCGCCAGATCCTGGAGAATGAAGGTGAAGCGTTCGCGGTAGAACGCGAATTCGTCGTCCACCTGCTGCGCAACCGGCTGCATCCAGATGTCGTCCCAACTCATGGAGGCGTAGCGGAACATGGTGGGCTGCTCCGACGTGCAGTGCGCCATGTGTGCCTCTTGGTAATCGTCAACTTTGTAGGCTTGCAGCCCGTACCGCGCCACCAGCCGCGCGGCGACGGTGCTCTTGCCGCTGCACGGCGACCCGCCGAGCACGTATGCGTGGGAGAAGAGGCGCCGGAGATCGGGCGTCAGTTCAACTGTCGTGTCCACGGGATCGTCTGTCCGTCTTCCTCGTCCGTCACCGCACGATAGAGCGTGTTGGCTGCCGCGGAATGGCCGCTCACAAAGATGACGGTCGCCCCCAGCCGCTGCACGCGTCGCATCCCCTCCAGGATGACGGCCCGGGCCAGTCCGCGTCGTTGATACGGTCCGTAGGTGCCCACCGGTTCGATCACGGCGCTGCGCGTGGTGTCGTCAAACCAGACGCCGCAGAAGGACGCGAGTTCGCCGTTGGGGGCGACCACCACCAGGTCCAGATCGCGGCGATAGAGTGGACAGCGTTGGATGTCCAGATACCATTCCCAGCCGAGCTTGGCATATTCCTCTTCGGGCGTGGCGGGATTGAACGCCTTCCAGGAATACCACGCCCGCGCCGGCAGCTCGTCGACGTCACCCAGAGGGCGCACGGTGAAGCCGTCGGGCAAGGCCGCAGTCTCCACCGGCCGCGTGAGATCCCGGCGATGACGGTGCTCCGTGCCCGCGCTGACGGCATACCCGCGCCGGGCCAACAACGCCTGCAACAGCGTATCACCGGCGTCGGCCCACACCGTCAACCGCCTGCGTCCTTGCCCATCGACCACGGCCAGCGCACCCTCGGCCACCGCAAGCATGTCCGTAACCAAAGACGGTGTGTGCCGGCCCGGATGCACCTGAAGGAACGCCTGCCCATGACCCTCCGGGTTGAGCACGGCGGCGATGCGCCCGTCCTCGTCCTCCCAGATGAAGACGCGCCCGTCCAGCGGACCGTCGCCCCAGCTTTCGACCCCGGGCCAGCGCCAGTAGTCCCACCGGACCACGTGCCAACAGATTTCGCGGCGGTTGTTGAGTAAGAAGAGATCACGCAGAAACGCGGATGCGCCAGTAATCGTCGTCGCCGGCATAGCCGCGCATATGGAGAGAAAACATCTCATCACGCTCCAGTTTCCGTTGGGCCTGTCACCGCTGCGCCCGCGTTCAGTCCGGCCGGTGCACAACGCCGTGCTCCGCAGCCAGCGCGAAAAACCGCTGGGCTTCGGCGGGATTCCCGGTCAGTTCGTACGCATGGCCCACATTCACGTAGAGCGACCCGTAGAACTCTGCGGGCCGGGTGTCGCCGGCGGCCATGGCCGCATCGGCATGCGCCAGCGCGCGCAAGTTCCAGTCCAGGGTCACCGCGGCGTCCTCCTGGCGGCGGGCCATGTAGTGGGCCGCGACGCACGCCTCGAAGTCGTCGCCCGCCTGCGCCCACGCCTGGCGATAGAGCGCACGCGCCGCGTCAATGTCGCCGTCAAACTCGGCGCGGCTCCCCGCCACGCAGAGCTTGATCACGGGATTCTCCAGATCCATGGGGCCTCCTCAAACGGATGCGGGCGCGGACACCAACTCGGCCCCGCAGATGTTGCTCTCGCCGGCGCCGGTGTAGAACAGGTAGAGCCGGCCATCTTCCTCAAAAATGGCGGGGTCGCGCAGTTCGCGCGCCGCTTCGTGAATGGCGCCGAAGCGCGAAGGACGCGCGGGCAGCGCACCGCCTTCGTAGTCCCGTTCCGGCGCCAGCACCTCTACCGGGTCGCCGGGTCGCCAGTTGCGCCAATCACCGACCAGCGGCATGGTCGCCATGAGGATGCGCTCGGGACAATCTTCGCCGCGGCTGTAGAAGATGCGCAGCCGATCGCCCTCTTTGCGCACGGCCACGTGCCGTTGGCGGGGCAGAATGTCCGGGCCGCGCGTGAAGGGCGCCACACCGTCGGGCGAACGCAGGAGCACGCCGCCGCCGGGCGCGTCGGTGGTCTTGGCGATGGCGTACCAGGCGCCGTCATGGATAAACGCCCGGAAATAGAACGGGCCGAGGATGGTGCGTTCCGCGGCCAAGTGCAGACCATCGACGGACGTGGCCCGGAACGAGCGCTGTCCCTCCGCCGTGGGGCCGTGGAAATACATGACGATCCGCCGCTGCTCCGGCAGCACGTGCACGTCGGGCGAGGCGATGTGTTCCCGGCACGCGGTCTCGTCCAGCCGCAGCACGCCGCCGGGGTAGACGGTCCACGGTCCGCGCACGTCATCAGCATAGGCCATGCGGATGAAGGTGCCCTGATGGTGGGCGAAGTACAGGTAGTAGCGACCCAGCGGCCGCGCCACCCACTCCGGCACGCGCAGGAGCGACGGGCCGTTGATGTTGGTCCCGATCTCCGGCGACAGGCCGGGATGAATCAGCGGGTTTTCCGCAAAACGTCGGCTATCCACAAAAAACTGACCCCCGGTGATTTCCCCCACGAATCTTATCAAAAACACGTCCGGCACAACGTGTTTCAACACGTTTCGCAACCTAGCTGTGGAATTCATTCCACAGATCCGAGCAATTGCTCACTCACGCTATCACCCGCGTGCCCACATCCTCGCCCCGTAGCAGCGCAGCCAAATTCCCCGGCGCGAGCATGGAGATGACGTCCACACGCAGCCCCGCGTCCAGGGCAGCGACGGCCCGGCGCACCGCGTCCAGCTTGCCGGCCATGGCGCCGCTGGCATCGACGCGCGCCTGCCGCGCCAACTGCGCCGCGCCGGACGTGGCCTCTCCCAGGGAAAACTGCGCCAGTCGCACGGCCGCCGGATCTTGCGCGGGGTCACGGTCGTAGATGCCGTCGACCGCGGTGGCGAAGACGAGACGCGTCGCGCCGAAATGCAACGCCAGCTCCACGGCGATGGCGTCGCCGCTATGCACGCTGAAGCCAGTGCGCCGGTCCACCAGCACGTCACCGCCCAGCAACGGGATCATGCCCAGGCGGAGAAAGCCGTCGACCGCCGAGAAACATCTCCTGGCGCACGAAACCGTCAGCCGTCATGCAGGAACTGGGCATGATGGTCGCCACGGGCAGTCCCGCTTGGTGACAGGCCTGAGCCACCGCCATGCGTAGTTCCATGACCCGGTTCTGCGCATCCGTCAGGTGGATCGTTGGTCCGGCGTTTGAAATCCCTTGTGCAGGTTGTGGGCCACCACCGGCGGATGGCCGAACGACCCCACGCCGTGGACGACGATCAGGCGCTCGATCAAACTGCCGGCCCGACAGGCGCGCACCTCGTCGACGGCCTGTGCCAGGATCGCGGGGCGCAGCGTGTAGGGCTGCGTCTTGTCGGTGAGCAACGCGCCGCCGAGTTTGAGAATGGTCAACGGGCCGGTCGCAGGAAGATTCGTGTCCATGGTCACAGGGTGAAGAGCGGCTGGTAGGGCCACAGCGCGGGCGCAAATGCGCTCAGGAGCACGATGCCCAGGAAGACGGCCGCAGCGATGGTATAGTTGTCCAGCCCCTTGGGCGAAACCGCTTCGACAACGGTGGCAAAGAACGCCAGCACGGCGATGGCAACCAGATTGAAGCCGGTGCCAAAAATGAGCGTCAGCACCGCGATGAGCAGCACGGAGCCGCCAAACATGCCGAGCGAACCGGCAAGCGTCTTCTGCGCGCCGCCCACGCCGAAGGTGCGCGTGCCGCCGTAGCGCCTGCCAACGATGTCGGCCAGCCCGTCGCCGCCCGCCAGCGCGCCCAGAATGTAGAGCGCCGCCGGGTTGTCCAGATCGCCGGCGTTGAAGAAGAGGATGGTGCAGACCAACATGATGATGGCGTAGTGTAGCGTCCCGCCCAGCAGTTCACGCGGGTCGCCGCTGCGCGACATGGAGTTGACGAAGGCTTCGTCTTTGCGCAGGCCGAGGCCGATGGCCGCAAACTGGACGATGAAGGCCAGCGGCACCACCATGGCGATGTAGCGGCTGGACCCGCTGCCGCTGAAGAGCAGCCAGCAGATGACGTAGAGCGTGGCCGCAAAGATGTGGATGATCTTGCGGGTGATGAAGGTGGGCAGCAGATTGCGTTGCTGCAGGATGCCGTTGACGATCACCAGCGCCTGGATGACGGCAAACGTGATCAGGAGGGCGATCAGATCCCACAGCCAGGCGAGATTGGCGCTGAATGGATTCAAAATAGCGTGCATCGTGCGCATCCAAAACGGGTGGGGCCGCGGGCGCGGCCAAGGTTCAAACCAGCGGGTTCACTGCGACAAATCAGTCCGTCTCCGACGTTTGCTCACTCCTTGCTACCGGGACGGCGGCCAGGACGGCGGCCAGTTGGTCGAGACGCACCGGCTTGCTGACAAAATCGTCCATGCCCGCGGCGCGGCACGCGGCGATGGAGTCGGTGAGCACATCGGCCGTCATGGCGATGATCCACGGCTGCGGCACCGACGCCGTCCGCGCGCGGATGGCGCGCGTCGCCCGGAGGCCGTCCATCTCGGGCATGTGCACGTCCATCAACACCACGTCGTAGGATTGCCGTTCGAGCGCGGCCAGGACCTCCACACCGTTGATGGCCAGATCGGCGCGATAGCCGAGATGGGCCAACATGCGCAGCGCCACCCGTTGGTTGATGGTGTTGTCTTCGGCGAGCAAGATCCGCAGCGACTTGTCCGCAGAAGGGCCGTCATCAAGTGCCGGCGTGTGCCCACGCGCGTCCGGCACCATCGCCGCCGGCGCGAGTGCCGCCGCTCCTGCGCTCTGCGGCGTGCGGTTCAGCAGCACGTTGAGCAGCCGATCCTTCTTCACCGGCTTGGAGATCCACGCGTCCACGGCCGCGCGCGCCTCTTGGACGGCGGGTTGGATACTGCTCAGCATGACAAAATAGGTGTCCGGCAGCAGTTCACGGAGCAGGGCCGCCAACGTCAGGCCGTCCATCCCCGGCATCTGGAAATCGAGCAACGCGACGTCAAAGGCACGGTCATCCCGACAGTGCGCGAGCGCGGCGGGGCCGTCGGCAAAGAGCTCGCTCTCCATCTGCCAGCCCGCCAGCATGAGGGCGAGAATGCGCCGGTTGGTGGCGTTGTCATCCACCACCAATACGCGCTGTGCGACCAGGCGTGCCGGGTTGGCCGCCGCGCCGTGGGAGGCAGCAGCGGCCACCGTCGCCAGGATCGTGAAATGGACCGTGGAGCCGGAGCCGGGCAGGCTGTCCAGCCAGATGTCGCCACCCATGAGGTTGCAGAGTCGCCGGCAGATGACCAGCCCCAGTCCCGTCCCCTCGAAGCGACGGGTGGTGGAGGAGTCGACCTGGCTGAACGGCTGGAAGAGGCTATCCAGTTTGTCCGGTGCGATGCCGATGCCGGTATCCCGGACGGTGAAATGGAGACGCACCCGCTCGTCGGCGACGTCCTGCGCCGGCGTGTCACGTGCGACGGTCAGCACGACCTCTCCCGCCTCGGTGAACTTGACCGCGTTGGAGAGCAGATTGACCAGGATCTGTTGCAGACGGCCGGCGTCGGCGATGATGACCGGCGGCACGTCCGCTTCGATGAGCGCACTCAGTTCCAGCCCCTGTTTCCACGCCTGTTCGCTGAGCAGATCCAGGGAATTTTCCACGCAGTCGCGCAGGCGGAAGGGGTGGGCCTCCATGTCCATGCGCCCGGCTTCGATCTTGGAGAAGTCCAGGATGTCGTTGACGATGGTCAGCAAGGTCTCGCTGCTGATGCGGATCGTCCCCACGAACTCGCGCTGCAACTCGTTCATGGGCGTCTCGCTGAGCAGGCTGGTCATGCCGACAATGCCGTTGATGGGCGTGCGGATTTCGTGGCTCATGGTGGCCAGAAAGTCGCTCTTGGCTTGGGTGGCGCTTTCCGCCTGCGCGCGGGCCTGTTCCAACTGTCCATTGTGCCGGCGCATCTGCGCCTCCGACACCACCAGCCCGCGCACGATGCGTAAATGGACAAAGTGCAGAAGGACGCCAATGGCCAAGCCCTCGGCATAGGCAAAGTAGAAGTGGGTCCACTGGGGCGACGGCGGCGCGATCCGCACCAACCAGAGCCAGATGACGGTGGACACAGTCCAGAAGATGACGACACGCGCGGTAGACAAGAGCGCAAAGCCGGCCACGATATTGATGATGAGCAGATTGGTGGTCTGTTGCGGCTCAGGCACCAGGTACAGGTGGACCAGGGAGTTCAACTGTGCCAGTGCAAAGGGGATGAGCCAGAGATTGTGCGGATTGGCGTCGGCGTAGGTGTGCCGGCGCGCCCACCAGCCGAAGGCGAAGAGCAGCACCGAGGTGACACCGGCCAGCGTCATGAGGATGGGCCGAATGTCCGCGGGCAAGACGAACCAGTGCATCACCGCCAAGACGGCGTAGATGACGCCTGTGCCGAGCGAACCGTACGCCAGCCCGACATACGAGAAACGCTCCATGCCCGCGCGGATCTCTGCGGCGTCCAGTGTTGGTGCGGTCTCTTCGTTGACGTTCGTGGACGATTTTCCCCATGGTCACTTCATCGTCAGGCTGAGATGCGCGGCAACGGCGGGATCCTGAGTCCGAAGTATACGGCATTCTCCCCAATCGAGAAACACGATCGTCACGAATCCACCGGGCAAAAACGGCGGGGTGTGCGCGCTCAGATCTGCGTGCAACGGCACGCGTCTGTTGCCGTGTCGTAGCTCACGATGCCTTGCATGCCGGCGTCCAACAGACCCACGCGCGCCCCGGCTGCGTCCCAGGCGGCCGAACCGCCCGTGCTGACGAAGTCGCCGCTCGGCCCCACGCAGTTGGCCATCAACACCGGCATGGCGTACGTGCGCGCGATTTCGCCCAACCGCCGGTGTGCGCCGGTCACGCCGGCGGCCGACTTGGCCACGCCGGCCACGTAACATGCCGCGCCCTGCTCAACGGCAGTTGCGGCATGGGCGGGGATGGACAATTCATAGCAGATGGCCAGGCCCACGTTGCCAGCGCCGACGGGCAGCACCGGCACGTTGGCGCCGGGCACGAAAAACGGCAGTTCGTCGGGATGCAGATGGTGCTTGGCGTAGACGACCCGGGACTGCCCGGGCCGGAAGAGCACCATGCCGATGCCGACGCCGGCCCCCAGCACCAGCGGCAGGCCCACGCCGATGACGATGAGGTCGGCGTCGCTACACATCTGGAAGGGGGCCAACCGTGGGTCGTCCGGCGTCGTAGCCAGCGCCCGCGCCAGGGTCGGCTCGTAACCGGTCAAGGAAAGTTCGGGAAAGATCAGCAGATCGGCATGCTGCGCCACAGCCGCCTGCACGAAGCGCATGTGATCGGCGATGTTATGGGCAATGTCACCCCGGCGGGGCTGGGTCTGCGCAACGGCGAGATTCATACGGAAGCGGGCGCGAACGCCTCAAGTGTCACAATGTCGATTTCAGCGATATGCCTTGTAGTTTACCGCACCGTTGCTGTGACATCCAATCGGTGCAGAAGGCTCATCAACCGCCTGATCAGAAGAAAGTATCTCAGCCACAGGAGGCAAGTCCCCTACATAAGTACGACAAAATTGAGCATTGACAACACATGAAAAAGGTGCAAGAATTGTTCCAAGCAAAACGTTCGTTGTACACAGCACAAATCGCTGATCGATTTCTACGAGCAAGTTTTTCTGTTCCGCATAAGAAAGTCAGGCAAAATGTCCCCCCGACTGCCGCCATGCAGACACCCTAGTTCAATGCGGCGTAAATACCACGGCGGAAATCCGGCGGGTCTACCTCTGGTAGGAACTGTCGGAATATTTGCGCCGGGATTTACTAGTACCGCTCCGCTTCATCACTCCCGACCTGCTGTGCGTCGTGTTTGAGCGGAGTTCGCCCCCCCCCCCCAAAAAATTTCTCGCAACGCCTAGAACGTAACCTTGTTCCCGCATCGTCAAAAGCAGAGGCCACTTGCGCGATGCACTTGCACCTCCGTCGTGATAGAGCGTCACCGTTGCTCCCGACAATCCTCCAAACCCCAAGAGAAAGGGAACCTATCATGTCTCGTTTGATGACGATCCTCAACACGTTGGCGTTGCTTATTCTCCTTGCCGTGCCGGCTGCCGTCCACGCACAAGACGCTACAGATGCGACCACCACCTGATGCGGCTTCACCCTGACGTCGCGCACACAGTGACCTATCCACCGGTACGCTTACCTACATCAATCGCGCCCGACCAATCACCACGTGCTGTACTGCAACAGATGGAAGAGGACGATATTGAAAACGGTACGGCCGACAGCCGCACTACACCGTATATGGTTGTACAGCGTCAGGCTGTGCAGATGAATCAATTGTATTTGCCGCTAATCGCTACAACCAAGAGTTTGAGTGCTGTCGCTTCCTGACCGCCTACAGCAATACCAGTCATCTTCACCTTTAGCTGGTGACTACCGTCTGGATGAAGACGAGGCCACGAAGAGCACAATCGTCATACACCGAAGCAGATGCCTTTGTACGTGAGTTCGCCACAGCACTTAACGATGCACGTCGGCAGAAGCGTCAAGTGTATCTGCGATGTCCGGATATGTGCGAGTGAGTCAGAGTGTTAGCCAGGATTAAACCCATTCTTGAACCGAATGAACTCGCCTATCGCAATTACTGCGGGCCTTCCTATGCGCGTCGTCTAGACGCAACTAGGTTCTTGCACAGTTGCCTTCGATTACTGACTTGGCCCATGCACTCATGTATACACCGGAATACAATTGCGACGGAAGGCCGGCTTCAATCCTGAATGGGGAACAACGGCCTGTGCAATGTCTATATCTCCATCGATGGTACATTCATCAATGGAAAATTTGGCGGTACCAGCCGAATTACTTGTCAAGCCCCAATAATTTTAGCCTATGGAATCAAGTCGTATATCGTAGTGAGGAACTATACGATACCCACGGGTACACACAGACTACCTTTGGGCCTGGAATTCGGACATTGATGCAAGGCATATCAATGCCATTATCGGCTACGACGGCGCGTTGCAGCAAGGGACAAACAATCTACTGGCGATGTATTCGATTCGTTATGCGGAAACCGGCAGTCGCGTCGCCGGCTACACAGGCGGTCAATTCAAGGTCTGGCGCCTTCCCTATCAATTTTGGTCGTCAGGAAAACAACGTCTACAATGCATGCTTTACCCTGGAGTTTATAGGACATAGACCGATGAGTCAGACACGATGCTTGAAGGACTTTCCGTATAGCGACATTTACTCACTGCCATCAGTATGTCCGGATGAACCCGTTCGGAAATCCCCCAGCCTGTTTCTCCTCTCAACGAGAGCATGAAGTCTTTTTCATGGGTATTCCTCCAGGGTTGCATGCGCATTGACCTGTCTTTGCCTTACACTGACGGCAGGGTGCCAACAACTTGCGGGTGTGGGAACAGACTCACTCAGGGCCGATCATATCCAGACAACGCCCATCGTACGCAACGCGGCGAAGGATGTGATAAAGCGTTCGTACATGAGGGAACGCTGCGGTCACTGCCGGTCGAATTCGCAGGGCGTGGATGTACAAGAATTTGTCTATTGGGGTTTCGCCGACGATGAACCGTGCTGTCTCTACAAGACGCACCGTGACAAAGATGTCGTTGCCTCAACTCCGACACCCGTGATTGAAAATCTCTTTCCGCCTCCCGATGTTTCATGTCCCGAGACAGCGCCAAGCGTCTCAACTTCTACATCAAGGGCGACTGGCTGGTCTATGTGAATGCACAGTATCGCGTCTTGGGTAAGATCCTTCTACCTGAAGCGCGCGCAACCTGATCACAGGCGACACTCAAGAGATCACATCGGACCTGCAAAGCGGGGGCGACTTCCCCCGCTTCGGAATCGACACCGAAAAGGTAGTTTACGGCAGAATCGAATTCAGTGAAGAGCCGGCCTGCCCTCAGGGCGAATCCTTTATTGCCGTCAACCTTGCCACCAAAGCCGACAGAGAGTTGGATCGCATGTGTGTCGATGACGGGTACATCTGGAAGAATATGGACATCTCGGGTGATGTGGTCATTGCGACCCGCTGGCTGTCCACTTCTAGGGGTGGCGGCTACGAAATCGTGCTGTTTGATCTCACCGCCGGCAACTCTTCCATCCTCGCCGATCAATATTCTGAAGTGGGAGACGTCGCCATCAGCGATGACTGGGTGGCATGGAAAGTCATCCCTGAAGACGGCGACATCGGGCCCGGCAACGGTCTTGGTTCGCCCGATTACACCATCGTACACAATTTGCGCACAGGTGAAGAGTTTAAGCCCGGCGAACCGGGTTTGACGCCGTCTTCATCGAAGAGGCCGCTGGCTTCATTGGAAGAATCTGTCGGACGAATTGCAGCGCGTGCACGATCTAGAGACCGGCCGCATCTACACCCTGCCGCCTGAATACGGCGGACACGCCATGTACCTCCGCTTTAGCCCCACAAGCCTAACCTGGATTGACGAGTCAGAAGACACGTCCACCATCCGCTGGATCACCGGCCCGTCCATTGAGACCATTCTGGATTACATCGTCGCACAGTTGCTTCCCTTAGAAAGAATCAAGCGGGGCCACGTCGCGACGTGGCGCTGTTCTTTCTGGAATGACGCTCAGCCGCTACCCATACAACGCGCCGTAATTCGCGCACGCGCGGAAGTCCGCGCCCATGGGTTCGTTGGCGCCGAACGCGGTCCACGCGCTGGGACGGAAGACCTGCTCCTCGGCCACGTTGTGCATGTAGACCGGGATGCGCAGCATGGCGCAGAGGCTGATGAGATCGGCGCCGATGTGACCATAGCCGATGGCCCCGTGGTTGGCGCCCCAATTGTTCATCACCGTGTAGACATCGCGGAAGGGACCGCTGCCCGTGGTGCGCGGCACGAACCAGGTGGTCGGCCACGTGGGATTGGTGCGCTCGTCCAGCGTCTCGTGCACCGCGTCGGGCAGCTCGACGGTCCAGCCCTCGGCGATCTGCATGGCCGGGCCGAGCCCCTTGACTAAGTTGATGCGGCACATGGTCACCGGCATGCCGCCGCGCGTGCGGAAGCGGGTCGACCAGCCGCCGCCGCGGAAGTACTCGCGCACGCCGCAGTGCCAGGTGGTCGCGTCGAGACAGGCCTGGGCCTCCTCGGGCGTGACTTCCCAGTACGGCTTCATCACCGGCTTGCCGTCGCGTGTCTGTTGCCCTGTACCGTCCAAGGTGGCCGGGCCGGAGTTGATCAGGTGCAGGATGCCGCCCGCGGCCACGCCTTCCAGGTCATAGCCGGTGACGCGCTTGACCGCATCCGGGCTCCAGTAGGTGCGCACGTCGGCGAAGATCTGGGCCGTGTTGCTGAGCAGATGACCCAGCAGCATGGAGACGCCGTTGAGCGCGTCGTTCTCGGTGGCCACGATGTACGGCGCACGAATGCCCGACCAGTCGAACGAGGTGTTGAGGATCGCCTCCAGGAAGTCGCCGTTGGGCAGGTGGTCGGTCCACTGGCGCTGGCCCTGGAAACCGGACGCCAGCGCGTTGCGCCCGTGCGCCTCTTCACCATAGCCCATCTCGGCCAGCTTGGGATTGCCCACCATTAAGTCACGGGCGATAAGCGCCATCTTCACCGAAACGGCCCACGTCTCGTCCAGTTCTTCCCGGCTGAACTGCTGCGCCGGCGGATTGTAGTCCTTGCCTTCAGGACAGTTTTCTTTGACCCACGCCAACGCGGTCTCAAATTCGTCGTGGTCGTAGATGCCCTCGTCCATGCGGCGCACGAACTCGACCATGTCGATGACTTCGACGCGCATGCCCAGGTACTCTTGGAAGAAATCCTGGTCGACGATGGAGCCGCCGATGCCCATGGAGGTGCCGCCCATGCTCAGGTACGACGTGCCGCGCATGGTGGCCACGGCCAGCCCGGCTTTGGCAAAACGCAGCAGCTTCTCCTGCACATCGGCCGGAATGGACTGGTCGTCCGACTCCTGGACGTCGCGGCCGTAGATGTTGAAGATGGGCAGCCCCTTCTGGTTGTGCGCGGCCGAGACCGCGGCCAGATAGACCGCGCCCGGGCGTTCGGTGCCGTTGAAGCCCCAGACCGCCTTGGGCAGATGCGGATCCATGTCCATGGTCTCGGAGCCGTAGCACCAGCACGGGGTGACGGTGAGCGAGACGCCCACGCCTTCTCGGCGGAACTTGTCGGCGCAGGCCGCGGCTTCGGCCACGCCGCCGATCGTGCTGTCGGCGATGACGCACTCCACAGGCAGGCCGTTGTAGTGGCGCAGGTTCTCGCTGAGGAACGCGGCCACGTTGTTGGCCATGTTCATAGTCTGCTCTTCCAGCGACTCACGCACGCCGCCCAGGCGGCCGTCGATGGTGGGGCGAATGCCGATTT
Source organism: Caldilineaceae bacterium (assembly GCA_041391205.1). Classification (GTDB taxonomy): domain Bacteria; phylum Chloroflexota; class Anaerolineae; order Caldilineales; family Caldilineaceae; genus JAWKOK01. Next base: position 32,690 of record JAWKOK010000025.1, on the reverse strand, counting down.
TGGGCATCTCGCCCAGCAGTCGGTTGACAGGCGGATTGACCTTCATGTCTCCACTCTCCTTGTTGTGTCCAGCCAGGCGTACTGTCCTGAATCGGCACGCAGGCTGGGGTTGGGGATGACAATGTTATTCGAGTTCGAGTACGACGACGGTGTCGATGGGATCCGGCGCGGTATGGGGCGCGCGCACCTGGGTCCGCGTTCCCTGGCCGGCAACCGGAAGATCGGCCTGCCCGTCGTCGGCCAGCAGATAGGCCCGCGCCACATGCGTGAGATCGATGTCCAGCAGGCCGTCGGCCGGCCAGTCAAAGACATGCAGATAGACCGTGCCCGGCCGCGCCGTGGTGCGGCACCAATCGAGACCTTGGAGCGGACCGGCGGTGGTCCCGTAGATCGACTCGCCGTTGACGGCCAGCCAGCGCCCATGGCCTCCAGCCGCTCCACGCTGGGCGCGGGAATGACACCTTCCGCAGTCGGCCTCACGTTGAGCAGATAGTTGCCGCCCTTGCTGACGATGTCCACCAGTTTGCGGATCAGATCGGCGCTGGATTTCCAGTTGTGGTCGTAATGCTTGAAGCCCCACGAGTCGTTGATGGTCGCGGGCGTCTCCCAGTCCACGGCCTCGGCCGCGTCGGGGATGCGATTGTCGCCCGCGGAGGCATAGTCGCCCAGGCCGTTCCCCAGCCGCCCGCACACGAGACAGTCAGGCTGCAGCTCGTGACAGAGCGCCAGGAGTTCCCGGCTCTGCGCTTCGGTGATGCGTTTGGGCGTGTCAAACCAGAGGACGGCCACCGGACCGTAGTTGGTGAGCAGTTCGCGCACTTGGGCCTTCACATAGGTCTCAATGTACCCGGCAAAGTCCTTGGCGTCCTCGTCGTAGTCCCAGAAGTTGCCGTCGCCATCGGGGTGGTGCCAGTCCTGGGTTTGCGAATAGTAGAAGCCCAGCTTCATGTCCTGGCGCGCACACTCGTCGGCCAGTTCCTTGAGCACATCGCGGCCGAAGGGGGTGGCGTCCACAATGTTGTAGTCGGTCACGTGCGACTTGAAGAGGCAGAAACCGTCATGGTGCTTGGAGGTGATGACGATGTACTGTTGGCCCGCTCGTTTGGCCAGGGCCACCCACGCCGCCGCGTCGAACTGGACGGGGTTGAACTGCCGGGTCAGCGGCGCATAGTCGGCCACCGGAATCTCGGCATGCTGCATGATCCACTCGGAGATGCCGGGAATGCGTCGCCCCTCCCACTCGCCCGCGGGGATGGCGTAGAGGCCCCAGTGGATGAACAGCCCGAACTTGGCAGCGCGCCACCAATCCAGGCGCGGATCGTTCTGCGCGCCGGCGCGTTGGCCCCGGTCGCGTACGATGGCCGGCTGCCAGGACGATTGCTGCATGGCGCGGCTGATGAGATAGTTGGCGATCTCCGACGGCGTGGTGTCCTCGTCCTCGGCCCGTTGGTCCAAATAGTGCGCCACCCGGTCGCTCAGGTGCAACGTGCGCTCTTGCATGAACTCCCCCCCCAGTTGATGCAGTCTTCACTTGTCGATGCCGGCTTCTCGCGGCCGGCTAGCCGCCGACGATCCCGTCAATCTTCGCGGCCATGGCCGCGGCTTCATCGGCCGTCAGCGCGCCCACGACCATATCGCAGCGCCATGTGGAACCGCCTTCCAGCACTTTGATGTTGCCCTTGGCCTTCTCCGCACTGTAGCCCTCCGGTTCCGCCGTGGCGGGGAGGACCAGCCCCAACGCATCCTGGTCCGGTGTGCGACAGATCCAGCGCACGCCGTGGTCCAGTTGCTCGGGCCGGTGGGCCACGTAGTCGGCGCGGCCGTCGGGGTGCACCTGGATGGAGTGGGCCCAGCCGTCGTCGTCGGCCAGATAATCGATGAAGAAGACGACTTCGGGATCAAAGGCCAAATCCGGCTTGAGCACGTGGTGCATGGACGGATCTTGCGCCAGCGCGTCCAGGAACTCCACGTAGCCCGGCCCCGGCTTGACGTGGGACGGGATGCTGCGCCGGACGCGCACGTGCTCCGGCGTGGCCGACGCGCTGTAGACCAACGTGCTGTTGTCCACCGGCCGGTAGTTGATGTGGGCCAGGTACATGAGCTCCATGGGCGTCTGCTTGAGGTTGGTCACCTCCAGCGCCACGTCCGCCGACGCCGCGCCGGCGCGCAGGGTCACCAGGGGCGCGGCCACGTAGTTGGTGCTGAACGCGACCGTGTGCCTGTAGCGCCCGCCCAGGGCCAGATACGGCCCCAGGTCGTCCTCGTCCGCGAGCAGGTACGCCTCCTGGAAGGGCGCGTTGGGCAACTCGCCGTGGAGCGGATGGGTGTCGTCGCCCGTGGGCACGCCCATGGCCGTCATGCCGCAGTGGAGCAGAAAGCCGCCGTAGGTCTCCAAGTAGGTCTGGGTGGCCTTGGGCTGGTCGAACATGGACTGCATGGTCAAGTCGCGGCCGTCGAACGTGGCCGACCAGATCTGTTGGCCCTGGAAGGGCAGCAGGATCAGTTCGCCGCGGCTGTTGGCCAGGCGCACGGCGGCCACGCCAGAGTCGTAGCGGAAGACGGAGGCGGTCAGTTCGCCGTACTCCGCCAACACACGCTCCTTGGGCGTGAACATCTCTTGCGTCAGATAGACAGTCGTCGTTGACACGGTATCACTCCATCTCTGTCAAGTGAGGGAAAGGAATGGCTGCGAGGTTGCTTCGTCTTGGGTCATAAAACCAAAATGCGGCGGGAACATGAGTCGTAGGTCACTGCTACCAGCGTGACTTCTTTGATGCCCAAGAACGTCCGGCTTAGCCCGGACCTACGAAACTCACGCTCTCGTCATATTGGCAACTTCGACCGGACTACTGGCGGCTGCGGCGCACGATGTCCAAGTAGACGGCCAGAATGACGATGGTGCCGGTCACGACCATCTGCCACTCTTGGGGCACGGACATGATGCGCAGGCCGTTGGTCAGCGTGCTGATGATGAAGGCGCCGATGATGGTGCCCAAGATCGTGCCCTGGCCGCCGCTCAGCGACGTGCCGCCGATGACGACCGCGGCGATGGCGTCCAGCCGTAGCCGACGCCCAGGGCCGGTTGCGCCGAGTTGAGGCGCGAGGCGATGACCACGCCGGCCAAGCCGCTGAAGAGGCCGCCCAGCGCGTAGACCGCGGTCTTCCAGTTGGCCACGTTGACGCCCGAGAGCCGGGTCGCTTCCTCGTTGCTGCCGATGGCCACGGTGTAGCGGCCGAGAATGGTCTTGCCCAAAATAAACGCCGCCACCAACGCGGCCACAAAGAAGGATCAGCACCGCGTTGGGGACGTCCACCACAGGCACGACCGAACCCACCGCCGACCCCATGGTGATCAGCCGGAAGCCGGGCGTGTCGTTGAAGTAGATGGGCTTGACGCCGGAAATGATGAGCGAAAGACCGCGCGATCATCATCATGCCCAGAGTGGCGATGAAGGGCGGGATGCGCATGCGCGATGAAGAGACCGTTGACGAGACCGGCAAAGGTGCCGGTGGCCAGGCCGGCCAGAATGCCGACCGGCACGGGCAGACCCCAAAACGTGATGAAGACGCCGGTCATCACGGCGGACAGGGTCATCACTGTGCCCACCGAGAGATCGATGCCCGCGGTGATGATGACGAAGGTCACGCCGAGAGCCAAGATGCCGTTGACCGCGGTGGCCAAGAAAATGCCCTTGATGTTCTCCCAGGTGAAGAAGACGGGCGAGGCAATGGCGAAGAAGGCGAAGATGATGATCAGCGCCCCGAAAGCCAGCAGCTTTTGTGCCGCACCCGACCGCATGACGGACTTCTTGGGCGCGGCAACCGTTGTTTCAGCAGTCGCCATGGTTATGCCTCCCCACTGCGTGCGATGTCAGCAGCATCGCCTGCCGCGACGCCGTTGGTGTCAATCTGATGGTTGGAATTGTCGGATGCGACCATGCCCGAGCGCATGGTCGCATAGGTCATGATGCGTTCCTGGGTGGCCTCGGCCGCGGTCAACTCGCCGGTGATGCGCCCTTCGCACATGACGATGATGCGGTGGCTCATGCGCAAAATTTCGGGCAACTCGGACGAAATCATGATGATCGATTTGCCCTGCTGGGCAGGTCATTGAGCAGGCGGTAGATCTCACTTTTGGCGCCCACGTCGATGCCGCGGGTCGGTTCGTCGAAGATGAGGATGTCGCTGTCGGCCGTGAGCCACTTGCCGATGACCACCTTCTGCTGGTTGCCGCCCGACAGGTTCTTGACGGTCTGGTCGATGCTGGGCGTCTTGATGGCCAGCGCCGTGACGTACTGCTCCGCGGTGGCCGCGGTCTTGGCGTCGTTGACGACCCCCAGCCGCTGCAAAAAGTCCTCGTAGGAGGCGAGCACGATGTTGGCCTCCACGTCCATGCCCAGAGCCAGGCCGTAGCGCTTGCGGTCCTCGGAGAGGTAGCCGATGCCGTGGTGCACCGCATCGCCCGGGCTTTTGATGGCGACCCGCTTGCCGTTCACGGTGATTTCGCCGGAGTCGATGGGATCGGCGCCGAAGATCGCGCGGGCCACTTCGGTCCGCCCCGCGCCCATGAGACCGGCAAAGCCCAAAATTTCGCCCCGCTTCAACTGGAAATTGATGTCGATCAGTTCGTTGCCCCGGTTGAGGCCGCGCACGTCGAGCACCACGTCGGTGCTGGGGCGTTCGGGAATCTCCGGCGCGGCTTCGTAGATGGTGCGACCCACCATCATGCTGATGATCTGCTCGATGGGCGCCGCGTCCGCGTCGACGGTGTCCACGTAGTGGCCGTCGCGCATGACGGTGATGCGGTCGGAGATGACTTTGAGTTCTTCCAGCCGGTGGGAAATGTAGACGACGCCCACGCCCTTGGCGCGCAGTTGGCGGATGATGCGGAAAAGCTCCTCGATCTCCGTATCGGTCAAGGCCGCGGTGGGCTCGTCCATGATGAGCACTTGCGAGTTGAACGAGATGGCCTTGGCGATCTCGACCATCTGCTGCTTGGCCACGCTGAGATCGGCGGCCTTGGTGCGCGGGTCCAAGCGCAGATGCATGGAGTCGAACAGTTCCTGGGTCTGCGCGTTGATGCGGCGCTCATCCAAAATGAAGCGGAGCGCGCCGCGCGGCTCCCGCCCGATGTAGACATTCTGGGCCAGCGTCAAGTGATTCATCAGGTTGAGTTCCTGGTGGATCATGCTGATGCCCAGTTCCTGGGCCGCGCGCGGGTTGGGAATCTCCACCTCGTGCCCGGAATAGATGATGCGGCCGGCGTCCCGCTGATAAATGCCGGCGAGCACCTTCATGAGGGTCGATTTGCCCGCACCGTTCTCCCCGACCAGCGCATGGACTTCGCCCGCGCGCAGTTCAAACTGGGCGTTGTCCAAGGCGCGCACGCCCGGAAAGGACTTGTCGATCCCGTCCATTTTGATCAAGACCTGGTCCATATTTGCCCTCTGGACTCGTTCATTCCGGTGCGTCTGCCGGCGGCGGTTGCCTTCCCGGAAACAGCATCGCGCCGGCAGGTACATGCCAGACAGGGGTGCGTGGACCGCACCCCTGTCCTGTCACAGCCAACGGCAACCGTCGGCTAGACTTTACTCATACAGCAGCGCTGCAATCTCGGGATCATCGATGTTGCTGGCGTCGTACCAGAAGAAGCCGGTGTCGATGACCTTGTCGACCGGCTCGCCGTTGATGGCCTTGACCGCGGCCTCAACACACTTGTAGCCGATACCGACCGGATTCTGGGTGATGGCACCCGCCTCGACGCCGCTGCGGATGGCGTCCATCTGCTGCTTGCCGGCGTCGTAGCCGATCACGACGATCTCGCCTTCCTTGCCCAGCTCGGTGACTGCGTTCAGCACGCCGATGATCGAGCCTTCGTTGGCGCCGAAGTAGCCCTTGAGATCCGGGTTGGCCTGGATGACGGCCTTGGCCAGATCGGTGGACTTCAACTGGTCGCCCGCGCCGTAGTCGACGTTGACGATCTCGATGTTGGGGTGGGCCTCGGCCATCTGGTTCAGGAAGCCGTCGCGGCGGTCGATGCCGGTGCGGCTGGTCTGGTCGTGGACGAGCACCGCGACCTTGCCCTCATCGCCGATCAGTTCGGCCATCTTGTCGGCAGCCAGCGCGGCGGCAGCCACGTTATCCGTCGCGGCCGTGGCCACGGGGATGTCGCTGTCCACACCGGAGTCGAAGCCGACGATCGGGATACCGCGGGAGTTGGCCTCTTCCAACAGCGGAATCGCGGCCTGGGTGTCCAACGCGGCGAAGCAGATGGCACTCGGGTCCTTGGCCAGGGCGGCCTGGAGCATCTCGATCTGGCGGTCGACCATGGCCTCGGTCTCGGGGCCTTCGAAGGTGATCTCCACACCCAGGTCATCGGCCGCTTGCTGCGCACCGGACTCCACGGCCTGCCAGAACTGGTGCTGGAAGCCCTTGGAGATGACGGGGATGTAGATGGCGTCGGCCGCCGGAGCTTCCGCGGCCTCGGCGGGCGCAGCTTCTTCCGCTGCGGCACCTTCGTCAGCCGCCGGTGCTGCCGGAGCAGCCGGAGCCGCACAGCCGGCCACCAGCGCAATGACCAGGACCAGCCCAAGCATGAGCGTCAACAGATTCGTTCTCTTCATGGCTTTTCTCCATCAATACATGGGTAACGGTTGAACGTAGCTCCACTGGAAACGTAGCTCCGGTAGAGCCCTCACACAATGTATGGTGTAAACCCGAACTGCCTGCGGACGGCTCCGTACAGACGCCGTTTCCCCTAGGGCAATCCGGGTAACCCCCAAAATCTGAGCGGCCGTCAACGGGGAAGAGGCACCCTGTCCGCCGCACGCAGCGCCACCGGCAGTCCATTGGCCACGGGACGCGCCGCCGCGCCGTCATGGATTGTTGCGGCAATGACCACATCCTGGGCCGGCCGCGCGGCATCGTCCATGCGGGCGAAGAGCAGTTCTGCCGCCATCCGCCCCATTGCATAGGTGGGCTGGGCCGCCACCAGCAGCGGCACGTCCAGCACAGCCATCCAGTCCATCTCATCGAAGACGGCCAGGGCAACATCGACGCCGGGACTAAGCCCCCGCTCGTGCAGCGCACGCAGGGCGCCGATGGTGAGCAAGTTGTTGCCGATGAAGATGGCCGTGGGCGGATCCTTGAGATCCATGAGTTCGTTGGTGGCGGCATAGCCGAAGGCCTGCTTGGGCATGCCCACGCGCAGGAGACGCCGGTCCACGTCGACGCCATGCCGGCGGAGCGCCTGTTCGTAGCCGGCCCGCCGTTCGACCCCGGTCGTCGCCAAGGACGAGCCGATGACCGCGCCGATGCGGGTGTGGCCCTGCCGGATCAGACTCTCGACCAGTTCCGTGGCCGCCTGCATGTTGTCCACCCGCACGGTGTCGATCTCACTGCCCGCCAACCGTCGATCGATCGCGGCGATGGGAACGCCCGCATCCTGCAAGCGCAAGTAGAAGGGCGCGCCGTCCACCGTCGGCGAAATGATGGCGCCGGAGACCTGCTCGGCCAGCAGGAGATCGATGTAGAGTTCCTCTTTGGCGGGGTCTTCGTCGGAGTTGCAGAGAAAGACCCCGAACTGGCGCTCGTAGGCGATATCCTCCACCCCGCGCACGATGGCGGTGAAGAAGGGATTCTGGATGTCCGACACGATCAGGCCGATGATGTTGGCCCGCTGCGCGCGCAGACTGCGTGCCACGCGGCTGGGGCGATAGCCGAGGTCGGCCACCGCGTTGAGAACACGTTCGCGCATGGACGCGCTGACATGCGGTTTTCCGGAGAGGACACGCGAGACAGTGGCAGTGGACACGCCGGCCCGTTCCGCCACGTCGGCTATTTTTGTCGGCATCATTCGCTTGGGATTTGTGAAATCGATTACAGTTGAGTGTAATCGATTTCAGGACGCGTGTCAAACCCGAATTTGAAGAAATTTCGGCCACCGTCCTGGAACGCACGAGGCCAGCCGGATGACCGGCTGGCCTCTACAGTCATAGATGTCTTAACTTAGACGGTAGGCATTCACAGAGCGCCACTCCCACCTACCCCTGAGCCATCCCTTTTGCAATCGTGAGAGCAGATATCCCAACACGATCCGGTCGGCGAATCCGTTAGCAAACGTAGCCTGGTTAAGACACCTATCGGCTGGCTTCGTTGATGCTTTCATTATAGCACAGATCGGCCGCGTGCGATCCCACGAGTTGCGCATGTTCGCCATAATCCGACCATTCCATGGCGCGGCGACAGTCGGACGCACACAAGTGGACGAAGCCGGCGGCCTGGGGACGGATTTCCAAAGCAACGGCACCCGTTGTGCGGCAAAAGCCACCGTGCCGACGCCGCGCTCAGCGATGTGTCCAGACCGGAGCACGCTTCTCGATGAAGGCGTCGATGCCTTCGGCCGCGTCCCGTGTTCATCATGTCGCACGCCATGACGGTGCCGGCATAAGCGTAGGCTTCTTCCAGCCCCAGTTCCAGTTGGCGGTAGAACATGGCCTTGCCCGATGCCACCGCGGCCGCCGACTTGCCGACGATGGTCTCCGCCAGTTGCTGCACGGCCGCGTCCAGTTCGTCCACGGGCACGGCGCGGTTGATCAGCCCCAGTCGGCCGCGGTCGCAGCGTCGATGAAGTCGCCGGTGAGGAGCAGTTCCAGCGCGCGCTTGCGGCTCACGTTGCGGCTCACGGGCACGGCGGGCGTCGAGCAGAAGAGGCCGACGCGGATGCCCGACGTGGCAAACTGCGCGCTGTCGGCGGCGATGGCCAAATCACACGCGGCGACCAGTTGGCAGCCCGCGGCCGTGGCCAGCCCCTGCACCTTGGCGATGACCGGCTGGGGCAATTTGTGGATGGAGAGCATCATCCGGCTGCACGTGGCGAAGAGCGCGTCGTAGTACGCCTGCTGCGGATTGGCCCGCATCTGCTTGAGATCGTGGCCGGCCGAAAAGGCGCGCCCGTTGGCGGCGATGACGACGACGCGCACCGATTCATCTCCGGCGATGGCGTCCAACTCTGCCTGGAGCGCCGCCAGCACCTCCTCGGACATGGCGTTAAACTGCCGCGGCCGGTTGAGCGTCAACGTCGCCACGCCGCCCGCATCGGTCCGCACCACCGGCCGGTCCTCCATCCCGGAATTCCCGTTACTCATTGTTCTGCCTCCTTCGCATCATGCCGGACACCACTTGTCGGACACCGTGCGCTGCGCAACGTCCCGCCGCGCCCGCTTTCGCGGTATCCGTTCCTTTCCAAATCCGTTGTTGTACCCCACCAGCGCCACTCAGTTATGTCAACTCAACCGCGCGCGTGCGCAGCACGTACTTCTGCGTCTTCCCTGTGGACGTCTTGGGCAGCGGGCCGAAGATCACATGGCGCGGCACTTTGAAGCGTGCGATCTCGTTGCGACAGAAGGCGATCAACTCCTCGGCGGTCACGTCCTGGGCGTCCAGGCGCAACTGCACAAAGGCGCACGGCGTCTCGCCCCAGGTCGGGTCGGGTCTGCCCACCACGGCGCAGTCCATGACCGCGGATGGCGGAAGAGCGCGTTCTCCACCTCGATGGTGGAGATGTTCTCGCCGCCGGAGATGATGATGTCCTTGGCCCGATCTTTCAGCTCGATGTACCCGTCGGGATGCATGACGGCCAGATCGCCCGAGTGGAACCAGCCGCCCCGAAACGCGGTCTCCGTCGCCGCCTCGTTCTTGAGATAGCCCATCATCACAATGTTGCCGCGCATGAAGACCTCGCCCAGCGTCGCGCCGTCGGCCGGCACCGGCTCCATGGTCAACGGGTCGGCCACCATGAGTCCTTCGAGCATGTGATAGGCCACGCCCTGACGTGCCTTCATGCGCGCCTGCTCTTCGATGGCAAGGTCGTCCCACGGCGTGCCAGTCGCAGACCACGGCCGGAGCCGTAGGTCTCGGTCAGCCCGTAGACGTGGGTGATCTCGAAGTTGTTTTCGGCCATGGCCTGGAGCACGGACGCGGGCGGCGGCGCGGCCGCAACCATGCCTTTGACCAGGTGCTCCTTTTGGGCGCGCAACTCGGCCGGTGCGTTGATCAACATGTTGTGGACGATGGGCGCGCCGCAGTAGTGGGTCACGCCGTCGTGGGCGATGGCGTTGTAGACGGCCTCCATGTCCACCCGGCGCAGACAGACGCTGGTCCCCGCGACCACGGCCAGCGTCCACGGGAAGCACCAGCCGTTGCAGTGGAACATGGGCAGCGTCCAGAGGTAGACCGGGTGCTTGGCCATGTCCCAGGCGACGATGTTGTTGACGGCCAGCAGATACGCCCCCCGATGATGATAGACCACGCCTTTGGGCGTACCCGTGGTGCCGGACGTGTAGTTGAGGCTGATGGCCTGCCACTCGTCCCGGGGCAGCGCCCATGCGAAGGCAGGATCGCCGGTCGCCAGGAACGCTTCGTACTCCAGTTCGCCCAGCCGCTCGCCGCCGTTGCCCAGCGGATCATCCACATCGATGACCAGCGGCGCGTTGGTCGCCAACGCCAACGCCTCCTTGATGATGGGCGCGGCTTCCGTGTCGGTGAGCAGCACCTTGGTCTCGGCGTGGTCGAGCATGTAGGCGATGGTCTTGGCGTCCAGCCGCGTGTTGATAGAGTGGAGCACCGCGCCCAGCATGGGCACGCCGTAGTGGGCCTCGAACATCTCCGGCGTGTTGAAGAGCATGGCGGAGACGGTGTCACCCTCGCCCACGCCGCGCTGGGCCAGGGCCGACGCCAACTGCCGGCAGCGTGCGTAGGTTTGCGCCCAAGAATAGCGCCGGTCGCCGTGGATCACGGCGGTGTGGTCCGGGTGCACGTGCGCGGCGCGCGCCAAAAACGAGAGCGGCGACAGCGGCGCGTAGTTGGCCGGCGTCTTGTCCAAACCAACACGGAACGGATTGGGATCGGTCATCAGCGTCCTCCTGGGTGCGGGACGGTGGTTGTGTGGGCGAACATCGTCAGGGCGATGCAATGTGAACAGCGCTGCGAGAAGCCATCATCATACGCAAGAGGCCATCGCTTGACAAGCGTCGCGAATATCCGTCGACGTGGCATGCGTGCGCACAATCCGCCGATTACACCGTGGCAACCGGGCAATGGTAAGCTATATGAAAGCGGGACGAAACAGGTTCACGCTTCGATCCGCCGCAACCCGTACGGTTCGGTAAATCCGACGACCGTCACACTCTACAAACTTGACACCGTCCAAAGGAAAGGAACGGCACGCAATGGCAGTACAACATCGACGTTTGGGCAAGCACGGCGTCCTGGTCAGCAACATCTGCCTGGGCACCATGAACTTCGGCTGGCACACGTCGGAAGAAGAGAGCTTCGCGATCATGGATCGCGCGCTGGAGCTCGGCATCAACTTCTTCGACACGGCCGACGTCTACGGCTGGGCCGTGGAGCACGGCGCGACCGAGGAGATCATCGGGCGCTGGTTCGCCCAGGGTGGCGGCCGCCGCGATGCGGTCGTGCTGGCCACCAAGGTCTTCAATCCGGTGACGCGCAAGGGCAATCTGCCCGAGCCCAACTCGGACGGGCGCAGCCTCTCGGCCTACAAGATCCACAAGCATGTGGAGGGCAGCCTCAAGCGCATGCAGACCGACTGGATCGACATCTACCAGATGCATCACGTGGACCGGGAGTGCCCGTGGGACGAGACGTGGCAGGCCTTCAACAGCCTGGTCATGCAGGGCAAGGTCGTCTACGTGGGGTCCAGCAACTTCGCCGGCTGGGACATCGCCACCGCCTGCCAGGAAGCGTCCAAGCGCGGCATGACGGGCCTGGTCAGCGAGCAGAGCATCTACCATCTGGACAATCGCATGGTAGAGTTGGAAGTCATCCCCGCGGCGCGCCACTACGGGCTGGGTCTGATTCCGTGGAGTCCGCTGGGCGGCGGCCTGTTGGGCGGCGCGCTGGAGAAGATGGCGGCCGGGCGCCGGTCCAGCGAAGACTTCGTCAAGCAGGTGGAAGCCAAGCGGCCGCAGCTCGAGCAGTATGAGGCGCTCTGCCGGGAGATCGGCCATCCGCCCGGTGAGGTCGCGCTGGCGTGGCTGCTCCACAACCCGGTGGTCACCGCGCCCATCATCGGCCCGCGCACCATGGAACAACTGGAGAGCGCCGTGCGCGCGCGTCCATCGAACTGGACGCCGACACCCTGGCCAAGCTGGACGAAATCTTCCCCGGCCCGGCGGCAAGCGCCCAAGGCGTATGCGTGGTGAGTGAAACATGATGCGTGAGGCGTGATGCGTGAAACGTGATGCTTGAGATTGGGAGACTAAGAGATTGGGAGATTGGCGTGTGTGCCGAGATCAATCTCCTAGTCTCTCAATCTCCCAATCTCAGCGAGCGCATCTTCACGCCTCACGTCTTCACGCATCACGTTTCACGTTCACGTTCACGCCTCACTCCTCCCCAAACGGAATCTCCGTCCCCCGCGCCCGCCGTTTGTGGATGACCCATACGAGTGAACCGAAGAGGGCCCCGAAGAGGAGCGTGGGCAGCAGGACGGCCAGCGCTGTGGTTGCCGGGGCGATGTCGGCGCGGAAAGCCAGGTGGTTGACCAAGCCGCTGTTGAGCGTCTGCGCGCGACCCACGTCCAGGGCCAGGGCGTTGCTGAATTCCTGGGTGATGACGAAGAGCGCAATCAGCGCCAGCGCCGCGATCAGGCCGCGACGGTCCAATTGCAGACGGGCCTGGGCCAAGGCGGCAAAGCCCACGCCGAGGCAGAGCGCGGCGAAGATGTACAGCAGCGCCAGTTCACCCAGAGCGGGCACCAGGCGTAGACGGTCGTCCACCCAGAGCAGCGGCACAAACGCCACGGGCAGCGATGTCAGCACCAGGGCCAGCACCCCGGAGCCGGCCGCCTTGCGCGTGTTGAGCGAACGCCGCACCAGCCACTGCGCCGCGGGCGGTGCGGCCCAGACGGTCACCAGTACCGCGCCGGCCGCCAGCAACAGCGTGCCACCCAGCCACCAGACGTAGCCGCTCGTCGCGATCAGCACGCGCAGCGGCGCACCCCACGCCCAGGGCCACCCGGCCTGAATCACGACGACGAGCAGCGGCGTCAGCAGCCAGAGCAGGAGCACCGTCAACGCCGTCCATGCACGCCACGCCGGCCGGCTCGCCGCAAGGTCCGCAGACGCCGGCGCCGGCGGAGTGACACCGTCGGCGCGTTGCAGCAGCAACTGCACCCCCAGCCAGCCCAAGGCGATGCCCAGCAGCCGCAGCACCACCAGCAGCGTCATCTCCATGGCCGCGCCCAGGCCGATCTGGCCGCCGGTGACCGCGGTGACATAGCCCCAACTGGCCAGCACGTGGGTCGCGTTGGCGGGCGCGCCGCCGGTCAGCAGCATGACCACGCTCACATCGGCCACGATCCAGTACGCGGCCACTGCGCCCGCCAGCCCTGCGCGTGTACGTTGATGCTGCCGAAGGGGCGCCGTGCGCACGGCCACCGCCAGCGGAAAGGCGCGCCACGCCTGGACCAGCGCAAAGACCGGCAGCGCGACCCAACGTCGGTCAAGCGGAATGTGCAGCACCTCCAGCGTACTGCGCCAGGCGAGCGCCCCCAGCGCCCCCGGCATGGCCAGCGGTACGATGACGGCCACAAGCACCAGCACACGCAGCCGGCGCGACTGTTCACCGAGACGCATCACGATGCCCAGCGCGGGCACGATGATCACCAGCGCCATGGCCAGCACCCAGAGCGTGTTGGCCAGCGCACGCCGGAATTCGAAGCTGCGCACCATGGCCCAGTAGTTGTCCACGCCGACCGCGGCCGCGGCGCCGCCCCCCAGTTGGGCATCGCTCAAGGCCAGCAGAATCAGGATCCCCTGCAAGAGCAACAGCAACAGGACGGCCAGAATGGTCAGCCCAACTTGCAGAGAGACGGCGTAGCGCGCCATCGGTTATTGCACCAGAAATGCGTGGGGATTGAGGATGTGGGCCGGGTCCCAGCGATCTTTGAGCCGCTGCATCAGCGCCCGCGACGAGGGCGGCGCGCCCCACGGGTCCAGTCCGGCGGCGCGCAGCGTGCGTTTCCAGGAGCACGGCGTAGCCGTCCATGCCTAGCGCCGTGCGCCGCAGATCGGCAAGCTGCTCCGCCGTCGCGGGCGCCGTCGCAGCCACGCAGGTAGACGTGGCCCGCGGCGTAGTCGATGCAGAGCGGGCGGCCGCAGGCAAGGACGCCGGAGCAAGGCAGGCAACTGCATCACCGGCACACCCAGCGCAAAGTGAACATGGCATCATCGCGCTGGCCCAGGTAGTGCGCCACGCGTCCACGCCGGTGAGCGCGCTTTCCACCACCACGGGCGCGCCGTGTTGGCGCAAGGTGCGTGCCGCCGCGGCCAGTTCAGCGTCCACGTCTTCGGACAGTCCCTCGGCGGTGTAGACCAGCGCATAGGGTGTGGTGAAGCCCACGACGTCGGCCACGTCCGCAAGCACAATGGACGAGGCGACCAGCGTGAGACGCCACGGCCGCGGCCAGGCGCAAGCCGTCGGCAGGGGCGGTCACAGGCACGGCCAGCGACCGGCGCGCCCGTGGCTCCGGCGTCAGCGAGGCGTCACGTCGGTGAGCACGCCCAGTGTCCCCTGTGCGCCCACGAAGAGCTTGGGCAGGTCGTAGCCGGCCACGTTTTTGACCAGCGGCCGCCCGGCGCGGATGACGCTGCCGTCGGCCATGGCCACTGTGGCGCAGAGCATGACGTCACGCAGCGCGCCGTAGCGCATACGCAGCGGTGCGTTCAGCCCCGGGAAAGCAGGCCGCCCAGCGACGTGTCCGGCCACGGCGAGGCCAGCGGCACGTACATGCCGTGTTCGCTCACAAAGGCCTGGAGTTCGTCCACGGTCACGCCGGCGCCGGCGGTGACGTAGAGATCGTCGGGGGCAAAGGTGTGGATGCCGCCGAGTGCGCCCGTGGAAAGCCAGACGTCGGCGCCGGCGCGGTCACCGTCAGGTGCGTGGCCGATGCGGACGGTGCGTCCTTCTCGGGTGCACGCGGCAGGACAGCCGCGGTCTCCGCGGCGACGTGGGCGCGACGGTGTCAGCGACGGTTGCGGCGGGTGGGACACGGTCCGCGGGCGGCAGGTCCGGGGGCAGCACCTTGCCGGGGTTGCAGAGATTGTTGGGGTCGAAGACGTCCTTGACTGCGACCATGGCGGCCAGTTCCGCGCCGCTGTACATGGCCGTCATGTAGCCGCGCTTCTCCATGCCCACGCCGTGCTCGCCGGTGATGCTGCCGTCGTTGTCCAGGCAGATCTGGATGATCTCCTTGCCCGCCTTGTGCACCCGCTCCATGAGTTCGGCGTCGCTCTCGTCGCAGAGGATGAGCGGATGCAGGTTGCCGTCGCCCGCATGGAAGAAGTTGGCCGTGCGCACGTCGTACTTGTCGCAGACGGCGAGGATCTCCTGCAGCACCAGGCCGAGCAGGCTGCGGCGCACGGTCACATCGGTCAGGTAATAGCTGGGCGACAGCCGCGAAAACGCCCCGGCCGCGCTCTTGCGCCCATACCAGATCTGGGCGCGCTCCTCTTCACTTTGGGCAACGCGGAAACCGAAGCCGCCATGGGCCTGGAGCGTGTCGGCCACCTCCTCGATCTGGGTATCGATGCCCGCGGGGTACCCGTCCACCTCGACGATGAGCGCGGCGCCCGCGTCCACGGGCAGCCCCGCGCCGGTGAACTCTTCGATCATGCGCATGGAACGTTGGTCCATCAACTCCAACGTGGCCGGGACCAGGCCGGCCGCGATCACCGCGGAGACGGCCTCGCCCGCGTGGGCCTCGGAGTCGAAGGAGACCATCATGGTCTTGACGGCGGGCGGGTCTGCAATGAGCCGCAGCCACGCCTCGGTGACCAGGCCCAGCGTGCCTTCGCCGCCCACCACCGCGGCCAGGAGATCATACTCGGGATAGTCGACGGCCGGCCCGCCCAGGCGCACGACGGTCCCGTCGGCCAACACCATGCGCACGCCCTGGACGTAGTTGGTGGTCACGCCGTATTTGAAGCAGTGGGGACCGCCGGCGTTGGTGCCGATGTTGCCGCCAATGACGGATGAGCGGCCGCTGGACGGATCGGGCGGGAAGTAGAGACCATGGCGCTTGACCGCGCTGTCCACGGCCAAGTTCGTCACGCCGCTCTGGACGTGGGCCAGGCGCGCCGCGTCCTCGATGGACAGGATGCGGTTGAGGCGCGAGGTCACCACGACGAGGCCGCCGTGTTCGGGCACCGCGCCGCCGGCCAACCCGGTCCCCGCGCCCCGGGCGATGACGCGCGCGCCGTTGGTCCAGGCCCAACGCATGAGGCGGCTCACATCCTCGGTGGCATTGGGGAAAAAGACGCCGTCAGGCTTGCCGCGGTCGAAGCCGGCGTCGATTTCGTATGTGATCAACTCCACCGGGTTGGTCAGCACCTGGCCGGCGTCGAAGAGTTGGGTCAACTCACCGTAGGCAATCGTCATCGGTCTTCACCCCATCCAATCTCGTGCCCACGCTCTGCGTGGGAATGCCGCCCGGACGCTCCGCGTCCCACCCATCGGCGCACAAACCACCCTGCGACGCAGAGCGTCGCCGCCTGCCTTGAGTGTGGCGTTTTCGAAAGTGACGAATGAACAACTGGCCTGAAAAAGGGTTCAAGTTCTGCTGGCAGCAAGGGCAGAATTGAAAAGGGCGTCCCAAAGGTCCTCATTTTCAGGCCAGTTGTCGCGTGACCGGGTCCAAACGGCCCGGAAATCAGGCTGCTGCCACAGTTCACAACGGAATGTACGCCAGAGCGTATTGAAGGACCATCGTTGGGGTGGAGCCTGCCATCGACCAGGTGGCTTGACGCCACAATCGTTGCCCCAGGCGCGGTACCCGGCGAGCATCATGAGCGTATAGACCCAGACCGACCATTGCACCGTGGCGACAGTTGCTTTTTCATTCCAACACTGCTTTTCGCCCAGCCCCAGGCCACTTTTCATTTGACGATGGGCCACCTCAAGTTCCCACCGCTGCCATAGCCAAGCCAGCAGATCGAGGATGGGCAACGGGAGTGACCAGCAGCCATCGTCGTTCAGGACCGCAGAGACCGGAAATAACACGGGGGTCATACTGCTTGCGCCGTGACCCTTTGGGACGTTTACCGCCGCCGATGACGATGAGCATCAGCGGCACGTGCGGTAACTCGTCCCACAAAGAAGCCCCTCAACCCGGTAGCGCATGGTGCGTAGCTGCCCCCGCACCATCACAGTCGTCCGTGAAAATCCCTTGCGTTGCTTCAGCCACTGGTGCGGCGCCGGCACCTTCTCTCCATACTTGCGATTGCCATGTGCATCCGATGACGGCAAGGTGTAGAGACAGCGGTTGCGCGCCGTCCGGACCACCCCAATCGTCCGCCCCGGGAGACCATAGACCAAAAAGCCAGTGTGTCATAATGCTGCCATCGCCTAAGACCATCAGCAGTTTGCTGGTCGTGACCTGCTCGATCCATCTCTTCACGCATCCAGGTGAGAAACTCCAGAGCCGGCCTCGACTTCCGTTCTCGGTTTTCTGCTTCACAGGCAACGGCTTGGGTGTGAACGCAGTCAGGCAGCGCAACGGGTACACGACTGTACCCATTGACCAATGGCGTCAACCATGACCCCTCCACAAAGCGCTGCCTCGCTGGATCCCCGGCGAATTTTGCCGTCTTCAGCCCACGCATCCAGCCACTTCCCGGCATCTTCATACTGCAAGGCCGGCACATGGAATCCGTCCACTCCAACCACACAGGGCGCCGGCTCAGGCACTTCCTTCAGCACCTCTCGCACCGTGACCTCAACCGTCTTCTCCTCGTCAAATCGTTGACAACTGAACAGTCGATACCAACTGCTCCACTCTTCGCCTGCCGTCAGCCCTAACGTCAGCAGCAACTGCGTGATGGTGTGCCGCCCAAACGCAAACAATTCACTCATCACCAGCGCCAACCGCCTGTAGACACGTGCTTGTCCGTACATCGGTCGATGAGCTTCGACCAACCTCAGCAACTCCGGCATCAGCTTTGGCTTGACTCTTGCATCAATCGGGATCTCATTGGTATGGTCCATCTTGGATGTCCCCATGTCTGTGTGCTCTGTTTTGACACTTATCACAGTAGTACAAGGTCATCCCTTTTTCTACCCCCTAGCTCAAAACGCCAAACTCAAGGAGTTTGCGGATTACTGGTCACGCCAACTGTATTGGGGCGTCCAGCCGAAGAGCGCTTGATCTTGCTGCAATCGAACGCAGACTGATACGGGCCGTGATCCGGGGCGAAGTTGGCGCCGGAACCGTACAGTTGGGCCACCGCCTCCTGGATGGGCACGTCGATGCACGTGTCGGCCGCGGCGATGAGGAAGACCCGTATGCACGGCTCTCGCCTTCCAGTGCGGCGCGGCAGGCGCGGCCACATCGCGTATCGATGTAGCTCCAAAAATTGCCGCCGCCTTCGGGGAAATTGTCGCGGCGGTACTGGAGGATGTCGTACCGTTCGGGCGGGATCACGTT
Source organism: Caldilineaceae bacterium (assembly GCA_041391205.1). Taxonomy (GTDB): domain Bacteria; phylum Chloroflexota; class Anaerolineae; order Caldilineales; family Caldilineaceae; genus JAWKOK01. Next base: position 14,185 of record JAWKOK010000025.1, on the reverse strand, counting down.
GTTGATGCGCATGCTGCAGATGGCCATGTGAGGATAGCGCACCACCATGCTGTCGGCGATCTTTTCGCCCAGATACTTGCTCAGGGCGTAGGCATTGGGCGTGTCCACCCGGTCTTCTTCGCTGAACGGAATCCGGGGCGGCAGTTCGTCGGTGGTCAGCCAGCCGGTGGCCATCTCGCTGGCACGTAGACGAAGCGCGTCACCTTGCCGTTGTCGCCCGCCGCCTGCATGACGTTGTAGGTGCTGAGCACATTGTTGGCGAAGGTCTGCTGGCGGAAGCCGCTGGGCGACGGGTTGGCCGCCAGGTGGCAGACCGCGTCGGGCTGGGTCTGCACAGATGCGTCGTAGACCTCGCCCGCGTCGGTCAGATCGAGTTTGATGAACGAACCGGGCAGCGGCTCACGCCGCACGACCGTCCAGGTTGATGACCTCGTGCCGTGCTCGGCAAAGTCGCGCACGGTCCACACGCCGGCGTCCGCTTCCTCCGGTGACAACGATACGCATTGATGTTTCTCCTTTGAACTAGAATCCGGCCATGGCGTGGCAGGTCTCTTGCAGCCAGATTGCGCGGCTTACACTCTCCGGTGTGACGGCAAGCCGCGCGTTGCGGATGGTGGCGAACAGAGTCCAGATAGTAGCCCGCATAGCCCGGCGTGTCGTCTTCATCCAGCGACCACGAGCCTTCCTGGCCATGGGATCTCGTCGCGGTTGTACGAGCGGTCGGGCGTGGGGTTGAAGTCCAGTTCCGCGGCGGCAACTGGGCTGGGTCGTACCATTTCCAGCGACAGTTCCCGGGTGGTGCCGGCCAGTCCGCCTTGGGTACCCATGATGTTCCACGTCTCGCCGGGGTAGGCGCAGGCGCTGCTCACCTCGACGTCGATGGTGGGTGCGCCGTCGCCCTTGAGCACCACCTTGACGTGATCGTCGGCGTCGCCCAGGGTGAGGGTGCGATCCAGATGGCAGAAGACGTCGGGTTCGGTGGGGCCGAAGAGTTGGAGCGCCTGGTCCAGGAAGTGAGGGCAGGTGTTGTTGAGCGATGCCGCCGCCGAACTTGCGCTGGGTCTGCCAATCCCAGCGGCGACCAGCGCGACTCGGTGATGCGGACTTGGACGATGCGCCCGAAGATGCCCGCGTCGATGAGGCAATTGCGCACCTTGACGAAGTCCGGGTTGTAGCGCCGGTTCTGGAAGATGGAGAGCACGGTGTCGGCCTCCGCCGCCGCGGCCACCATGCGGTCGGCGTCGGCCAGCGACGTGGCCATGGGCTTCTCGACCACCACATGTTTGCCCGCAGCCAGCTGGCTAATGGCCGCGTCCGTGTGGAAATGGCTGGGCAGCGCCACGATACAGTTCTACGCCGGGGTCGGCCAGCAACTCCTCGTACGTGGCATAGGCTGCCGCGACCAGTCGAAGCGGTCAACTGCCTCGTGCGCCGGGCGGGGGTCACCGTCGACCACCGCGGTCACGGTGTAGTGCTCGGCCAGCGGTTCCAACAGCCGCGTGGATGTCCCAGCCGCTACGGCCCAGCCCGGCAATGCCGACTCGAATTAGATTCATGATGGGTACTCCTTGGTTTCTTGGCTTTACTCAGAATTATACATGCCCACGAACAAAAGCGCGTAAGCACTTCTCAGCCTCTTTGCCATACGCTTGGCCGCCAGCCTTACCCAGAATCAACGCAGTCGCCATTCTGTCGCGTTTTTGTAGACACCTTTACGCGATCGTGGAGAGCACGCTTTAACTCATCAACCCAAAACACCCATTCACAGGAGAAAACGATGTCTCACGGGAAACGGCATTGGCATCTGTTGGCCATATGCCTGTTTGCACTCATGTTGTTGTTCATGACGGCCATGCACGGGGCGACGCCGGCCCGGGCGCGTGCAGACGAAGACCCCCCTCCCATGCTGCCCACACCAGATCCGCTAGACTGCGCGAAGCCGTTGCCCGGGCCGGTGGCCAAGCTGGTCGACAACGACGAAATCATGGTCGGCATCGGCGACCTGACCTACGGGTTGTCCGTCGACAAAGTGGACGACAAGGAAGACGGCTCAAAGGAGTTGATCAGCCTCTGGGACTGGACGTACAAAGACTATCGCGGCGCCAGCATCACCACGGCGGATTTGGACGGCGACACACGCGACGAGGTTGTCATGGGGTTTAACACCGGCGGGATGCGCGCCGGGGAATTAGGCGCGCTCTCGCTCAAGAACCCCGAGGTCAACGACAAGAGTCAACTTCAGTCCAACGTGTGGACAAGCTTCGCCGATGGCCGTTACGGGTACTTCGGCGGCATCAAGCTTGCGTCCGGCAATCTAGACGGCGGTCTTGCCGGCGGCGACAAGGCCGACGAAGTCGGCCTGGCCTTCCAAGATGCACTAAACCGCCTGCAACTCGTGCTCTTTGACGGCGAAGCCGACGGCGGGATCACGTACATGACCTGGTGGAGCAGCACCGACAATGCCCGCACCTACATCCTCACGCCCATAGCCGTGGATGTGGGCGATGTGGACAGCGACGGCTACGACAACGACATCGTGCTGGCCTTTGTGGACGGCAGCCAAGACGTCCAGGTCGTTGTGCTCAAGCTCAACCAGAACGGTGGCCTCACCGAAATGGGCTGGGAATCTTGGACGGACGACGACCGTGGCGACATTGATTGGAAGTCGGACCGTAACTCTCTCGACGTGGCCGTGGGTGACTTCAACGGCGACGCGACCGACGAGATCGCCGTTGCCTTCCGCGATCATTCCCACGCCTTGCAGGTCATGCAGGTCGTCTACGATCCCAGCGGCGACACCGTGAATGCGCGCGTCAACAGCACCGGCTGGTGGCGCGACACCGGCCACGGGCGGGGGGATGTGGCCTCGGTCTCGGTCGCGGCCGGTGATATCGACAATGACGGCAATGCCGAGATCATCTCCGCCTTCGCCGACAGCAGCAATCATCTCGGCGTGGTAACGCTGGACGCGGACACAGATTCGCCCACGTTGCGCGGCTCCTACGGCAGCGGCTCCGGCGCGTTGAGCTATGTCTCGTTCTTTGATGTGCAGGCCGGGGACATTGACGGGCAAGGCAAAGTCGAGGTGGTGATCGTCTTCGATGACGATGACTTTAAGCTTGAGGTGGTCTCCTTTGACGACAACCCGGACTGTCCCTGCGACGACGACGCCAGTTCCGGCCTGGTCCGCCGCAGCGGCTGGACCTTAGCGAACCAATACGTCGCGCCGTATGGCATCGCGTTGGGCGACGTGAACGGCGACAGCGTCTACGGCGACTACACCGAGGTCTGCACGAGTACGCAGCAAGTGCGCGTCACAGCCATGGCGGGGTTGCCGCCTGTCTGGGAAACGCTGAACGATACGGGATCCGAAGTCGGCTACGGCAAGTCAAATGCGAGCGACAAACAGACCGAACACGAAGTGACAACCACCTATGGCTCCTCGTCGACGTTCGACGGTTCCTTCCATTTCCATGAGATCGAATTGGGGCCGGTCATCACCAAAGACTGGGAACATTCGATTACCGCATCTTCGGCCACAGGAGACAAGGTCGAAATACGCAGCGGCTGGATCATGGACGACGACGGGTTCGTGCCCGTCAGCGGCGTGACGTATTATAGCTACCAGTATGCACGGCGGGACAACGGCGCCTTGGCCCGGGTCGACGTGCCTGTGGGCTACGATGTCTACACCGAGAACATGACAAATTGGAACGCGTCCGACGGTGAACGGACCCAAGCACCGACGACGTGGACGCCCGCCTATCGCAGCGGCTGGATGGACGCGGTGACGATTGAGGCGTCCCTGGGCACATCGATCCAGGGTACGGGCAGCGATTTCTACGCCATCAACGGCAACGACACCCAGGACTATCTCTTCGCCTGGATCGATGAGTCCGTTCACTATCGCATCGGCTGGGACATGGCGGCGGACGGCAAGCCCGCAAGCTGGAGCACCACCTACGACGTGCCCGGGTTCTCCGGCAAGGGCGCCGGGCTGGGTGCAGCGGTCACCGAACTCAACGGCAATACGACGCCCGATCTTGTCATCGCCTGGGTCATCGATCCTGCGGGCGAGAATCAGGCCCACTACGTCGTCGGCTGGGATCTGAACACAAGCGGCCAGGCCACACGCTGGAGCGAGACGAAGACGATTCCTCACTGGATTGGCAGTTCGACCCAGGGGGCAGGCCTGGACATTCTCGACATCAACGGCGACGCGCGCCCTGAACTGTTTTTTGGCTGGATCGACAACCCGGCCGACGTCAACAAGGGCTACTATCGCGTGGGGTGGGATCTGGACGCCAACGGCGACAGCGCCAATTGGTGGGTGTATCCCAAGGAGATCATCGGCGCGTTCGGGCCGGAGAACGCCGGCCTGGGCCTGACCCTGATCGTCCCCGATGACGACGCAGCGAGCGCCGCCAAACCGGATCTGATGGCGGCGTGGGTGCGTGATGTGAAGGATGAAAACCAGTGGGCCTACAGCATCGGCGAGCAGATGGACGGTGACGCCTATCTGCATTCGTGGGTGCCGGGGCAACCGGTCGCCGTGCCCATGCAGGATACGACCAGCTTTGCCGGGCTCACCGCGACGAACCTGGTCACGGAGACCGCCGCCGCGGAATTTGTCGTCAGTTGGATCGACGCGCCCAAAGGAACAAACAGCGCCAACTTGAGCGTCGGCTACTATCGACCGCTCGTCGGTGACCCGGACCTATACCCCACAGCCGTGGTCACCACCACCAATCCCAACGAATTTCGCACCTACGTCAACGATCACTGGTGGAACGTGCGCGGCGCAGTCAACTGGCGCTGGGATGTGGACAACCAGCCCATTATCGTCAACGTCGGCGGCGCCAATCCCACTTGGTCGGTCGACAAGAGCCATTTCAGCGAACAGACCACGGGGACCAGTTCGTCCTACAACATCGACATCGCCGGTGAAGCCAAATTCATGGGCATCGGCGTGGAAGGCTCCATTTCCCACGGCTTCGAGAAGGGATCATCCCAGAGCATCAGCTGGGAAACCGGGTGGTATATGGATGGCATGACCAAAGGTCTCCCCAACGGCACCAGCCACCAATTCGAGTACAAGTATGCGCCCTACACGTATATGCAGACGGCGTTGTCGGTGGCCGGCGTGGAACAGGCCTACATGGTGCTCGACTACATCGTGCCCTACATCGGCCGCATCACGGAGCCGGAGCCGACGATGGGCGTGGCCGCCACCCAAAGGCCGGCCCTCGTGCCTGCCGCGCCGCTCATCGCCAGTCCCAGTCACCCGGATCCCGGAATCTGGTACCCCAGCAACACGGTCGACTTCACCTGGGCCCAACCGGGAGGTGATGCGGCCACGGTCGACGGTTACAGCTGGTACTTGGACCGCGTTCCCGATACGCAACCGAACGAGTACAGCCAGGGCCTCTACAACGCTACCGCCTACACATCCTTCCCCGACGGACTCTGGACCATGCACGTCCGCGCCCGTGACCAGAGCGGCGCCTGGGGTCCCGCCGGACACCGCGCCGTGCGCCTTGACGGGCAGCCGCCCCAGGTGGCCATCGAACTCGATCCGCCCCTGCCGGTGGATAGCGGCTGGTACAACACCCCGGTCGTGGCCACAGTCGTGGCCGCCGACCCGTCGACCAGCGACGGGCAGACCGGTTCGGGTGTCGTCAGTGTGGAAGTCAGCACCGACGGCGTGACGTGGCAAGCCTATACCGCACCGCTCATCTTTGACCAGGAGCAGCCACCGACCACGCTGTGGGCGCGAGCCACCGACGCGGTCGGTCATGTCTCCCAGCCCATGTCCACCACCTTCGGCCTGGACCTGACCATGCCCAATTCCAAGGCCACGCCGGGGTGCTGGGATCCGGGCGGGTCGTGCGTCGCCGAGGTCATTACCGACACGGTGGGCAACGAACGTATCCACGTCGCCGGCAACATCGACGGCGCGCTGTCGGGCGCCACGGACATCGCCCTCTCCTTTGACGGCGCAAGCTGGACGCCTGTGACCGACATCGACGCGCAGACGTGGTCGTTTGTGACGCGGTGGGAAGTGGGCGCAGGCTGCCACGTGGTCGACCTGCGCGCGGAAGACCGGGCGGGCAACGTGGAAGCGCCCCATCGTTTCACCGACACGCTTGTCTGGTTGCCCCGGGAACAACCCGTGCTGGCCGGTACGGGCTTTGCCCTGGAACCGGACCGGGCGCGCCCTGGCGAACCAGTGACCGTCTCCCTGATCGTGCGCAACGGAGGCTTCCAGGAAACCTGGGCGCCGCTTGTGGTCGACGTACCCACCGGCGTCACAGTGCTCGACGCGAGCCTGACCGACGGCGGCGTCTACGACCCCGGCACGCGCCAAGTGACCTGGCCCGCGGCTTACGTGTGGCCCGGCGCAGAGCGGAAATTGGCGTTCCGCGTGCAAGTGGATGCGGAGTTGTCGGCCATGAACCTGCCGTTCCAGATGACGCTCCTGGGCACGTGGCCAATCGCCGGTGAATGCTCAGACGCAGCGCGGGCCGTGATCGAGGCCACGCAGCTCAGCCTGACACGGACCGCAACGCTCGTGGTTGAGCCGGCGCTCGACCCCGGCGTCGACGTCGACGCGCCGGCCGCGCCCACGGTCAGCATCCAACGCCGGCGGGATACGTTCACCCGCGAGCTTCAGCTACACGTCGACACCGGGGAGACGACGGATGCAACGCGCCTCTTCGTGCGCGAATGGGGCTGGGATCCGGCACAAGCGCGCTGGGCCGTGCGCGGCGAAAGCGGCTGGACGCCCTTCAGCCCCACCGTCAACTGGACGCTCTCCGCAGACGCGGGCGTCAAGTACGTGGGCGTCTGGCTGGCGGACGCAGCCGGCAATGTCTCCACGCTGCGCGCCGAGAGCCTGGTCTTTGCCAACGTGCTGGAGGGTGCGCCGTCCTTGGCCGACGGTGAGCGCGTGCAATATCGCTTCCCGCTGGACACGCACGAATTGGCGATCTTCAACTTAATCGCCGTGGCCGGGAATCCGAATCTCTACGTGTGGCAGCCGTTCAGCGGGTTCCATCCCCAGTATGCAGCCACCACACCCGCGTACGTGGACACGGTGGGCTTCCGCGCAGAGACCGCCGGCCTCTACCTGGTCGAGATTGAGGCCGACGTCGACAGTCAATTCGAGCTTGTTCTCAGCGGTGACATCCAGCCGGCCGACGCGGCAGCCGCCGGCGCCGTATCGCCGGCGCATCCGCTCACCGTTAGCGATCCGCTGAGCGCAGGCGTCGCGGTCGCCCCGCTGCCGCCTGGAGAGCTGTATGAGATCTATCTACCGAACGTGCAGACTCAAGAGCAGACTGAGGAGTAGAGCCGATGCCCGCTAACTGCTCTTCAGCGTCGCCAACTCGACCATCTGCCCGTTGCTGAGCGGGCCGTAGGCCAGCGCGCCGGCGTTCTCCTCCACCTGGGCCACGTTCTTGAAGCCGGGGATGGGAATGGTGGCGTTGCTGTGGGCCAACAACCAGCCGATGGCCGCCTGGGCCAGGGTGCGCCCGTCCCGGGTGAGGACGGCGCGCATCTCGTCCAGCGCGGCCAGACGGCGGGCCTGTTCGCCGCTGCGGAAGTCCCAGCCGTTGCCTGCGCGCACGTCGTTGGCGGGCAGCGTGGAGTCGGCGCTGAACTTGCCGGTGAGCAGGCCCATGGCCAACGGGCCGCGGTTGAGACTGGCCAGGTTGTTTTCTTCACAGATGCCCAGCGTCTCTTCATTGCCTTCAAAGAGATTGAGGCGCTGCTGAATGGCCGCACAGTGGGGATCTTCGGCGAACTTGGCCGCGCGCTCCGGGTCGTCGGTGCTCCAGCCGTACCAGCGGATCTTGCCCGCGTCCACCAGTTCTTCCAGCGTGGCGATGACGTCGTCGGTCTTGTCCAGATCGTAGCCGCCCAGGTGGAACTGGTAGAGGTCGATGTAGTCGGTCTGGAGCCGGCGCAGGCTGGCATCGCAGGCGGCGCGGATGTGGGCCGGGTCGCCGCTGGCGTCGGTGATCTGGCGCGTCTGCTCGTCGAAGACGTTGCCGAACTTGGTGGCGATGACCACCTGGTCGCGGCGCCCGCGCAGGGCTTCGCCCAGGATGCGCTCCGAGTGCCCACAGCCGTAGACGTCGGACGTGTCGAAGAGCGTGACGCCCAACTCCAGCGCCCGCGCAATGGCGCGCATGGACTCGGCGTCGTCCACGTCGCCCCAGCCCACGGGCTTGTCCCCGCGCCAGAAGGGCCCGCCGATGGCCCAGCAGCCCATGCCCAGTGCGCTGACGTCGATGCCGCTGCGGCCGAGAGTGCGAGTGTTCATAGGATTCCCTCCGGGTAAGATTGAGGAATGAAGAGTGAAGATTGGGTCGACTGCCCCGACCGTTCTCTTGACGCAGTTTGGTGCCACACCCAATCTTCACTCTTCATTCTTGTTTTTCAGCGCAGCGCCCTGAAGCGCCACTGCCCTTCCATGGGGGGATTTTCGGTGCGGAAGACGATGCGTGTCAAATGGTCGCCCCAGACCGGGCCCATGCGTTCGTCGGTGATGGGCACGATTTCGGCGCGCACGGCGAAGACGTCGCCGTCGTATTCGACACGCCCGGCGCCTGCATGCTTGCCGTGACCGAAGTCCGCGGCGCCCAACACGACCACGCCGCGTGTGTCCAGGTCTACAGCGCAGGGTGTGAGCAACGTGAGTTCGACCGTGCCCACGGGCGCAGTGAAGCGGAAATCGTCCACGATCTCCACCTGCTCACCCCGGGTCAACGTCAACATGCGCTGCCACGCGGCCAGCTTGGCCGCGGACGGATAGGCCAGGGCGATGTCCAGCGACAGTTGCGCCTGGGCGTCGTCGACGGCGTAGGCCACGTTGCGCGCCGCGAACTGGTGGCCCGGCTCCTGCTGCACGCCGTCCACCGTGGGCAGCAGGCTGTGGTAGGCCGACTGCATGGTCCAGATCTCGTAGCGGGTCTCGCTGAAGGTCTTGGCCGTGTAGGTCTCCACACCGGCGTCCACCAGCAGCGGCTTGCCGTCCACGAAGACCACGAAGTTGCCGATGTCGTTGTGGTTGTGGCTCTCGTCGTTGTGGCCACCCTTGGCCGCGAGATAGAGACCGTCGCTGCTGCCGCCTGCGTCGCGCGCCACCATCACTTCGATGTCGGGCAGCCAGACGTCGCGCAGCCGCGGCGCTTGCCCCGGTGCGGACACAGCATCCGCCAGCACGAACAGGTCAGGCACGGCGCGGCCCAAGCTGGGCGGCAACGTGCCCGTGCCCTGGACGGCGCCGACCTCCAGCACGTTTTGCCCATGGGCCAGCCACCGCCCAAACTCGATCATGTGGTCGTCGGCGATGCGCTGCCCATAGCGGTAGACCAGCAGCGATTCGGGGTGGACGATGGCCGAGGCGTCGGCAAAGTTGAGATAGAAGTCGTCGTCGATGTGGGCGCGGTAGATGTAGCGCCCGATCTCCTGGACCAGCGGTTCGCCGTAGACGTCGATCCAGCCGTCCGTGGCGGCCAGCAGCAGTTCCAGGTTGTCGAAGAGGGACGCGCCGGCCCGTCCCCAGTAGTTGGGGCCTTCGTCGCAGCCGCCGTCGCGCGGGTAGGGGTCGATGAATTTGTCCAGGCAGCGCAGGATCTTGGCCACCGTGGTCGTGCGCACGCCGTCATCCGGCTCCACGATGAGCGCGGAGGCCAGCCAGTTGGAGCAGATCCACGGATTCCAGTTGTTGACGCGCCGGTTGCCCCGGTTGGGGTGCTCCACCAGCCCCATCCACCAGAAGTCGTCGCGCACCATGCAGGGGATGAGCACGCGCTGCTGGATTTCCCGCTCCATGCGCGGGCGCACCAGCGGCGACACCTCGTCCAGCCGGTCGCCCAGGAGATAGAGCACCCAGGCCAGCAGCGCGCTGGTCTCGGCGGCGAAGAGGTCGACGATGGGCTCGGCGGTGTCGGGCAGGGTCTTGCCGGCACGCTGCACGCTGATGTGCGCGGGCAGGCACCAGGACGACTCCTCGCAGATGCACCAGATGCCGTTGACGATGTCGTCCAGAAAGCGGCCTTGGCCCTCCATGCACTCGGCCAGGGTCAGCGTCTCCAGCGTGTGGCGGCGGTCGAAGTGCAATTCCTCGTAGTTGCTGCGGTTGCCCATGCGGGCAAACTGAAGATAGACCGTGGTCGGCACGCCGGGGTACGCATAGCCCAGCGCCTCCTCGCCGCGGGCGATTGTGCGCCGCGCACGGACGCGGGCAGGCCCTCCCACGCGCCACGATCCTCGATGGTCGGCACGGGCTTGAAACCGTTCCGGCTCTGCAAATGGGCGGACAGGTCCGCCGTAAAGCGTTCAGCAAGCATGACAATGCTCCTTCGCCAAGAAAGAAAAACGAAACTGGAGCCACAGATGGACACAGACAAAACAACTACGATTTTTCTTGGGGTCCTTATCGTTTTTTGTCGTTATCTGTGGCTCACTTTTAACTGCGCAGCGCGGTCGCTTGGCAGGTTGTCGCCGCGCCAGATGCGTTGCGCGGTCCACGGGACGGGCGGGTCGCGCCAGAACGGGTGTGACGGGGGCAGGCCCAGCGGCAACAGACCCACCGCGCACAGATAGAGGCTGCCGGTGGAGATGTAGCCTTCGCCCAGGTCGGGCTGCCGGCCGGCAAAGCCGATGCGTAGCCAGCCGCCGTCATCGAAAGTGCCGGGCGCCTCAATCATGCGGCGGATGACGGCGGTGAGCGCCTCCCGCACCTGAGCCGGGGCCAGCTCGGCGGGCAGCTGGTCCAGCAGCGCCATCTGCGCCGGCGTTTGGAACGCGCCGAAGCGATAGGCCAGCGAACGCCCGATGGCCGGGAAGGTGCCCTCGGGCGAGATCAGCCGCTCCTGGATGACGGCGTAGCGCTGGGCACGCGCCAGCACCGGATTCCGCATGGCCGCCCACGCGGGATCCGTGTCGCCCACCGCGGCCAGCACGTCCAGCAGCATGGGCTGGATGACGAAGCTGTTGTAGTAGTCCCAGTGGAACTCCGTGCCGTCGCCGTAGACGCCGTCGCCCAGGTACCAGCCCATGTGTTGGCGCAGTGCGTAGTCCACGCGCATGGGATCCCAGAACGCGCCGGTTTGGGCCAGGAACGCCTCGATGGTGGCGGCGAAGAGCAGCCAGTTGTTGAAGTGGGGCTTGCGCGTGCGCGTCGACGCGAGCGCGGCGCAGACGTTCTGCTGCACCTCGGGCGCCAACCCGTCCCACAACGCACGCGGCGCACGCAGGAACGCCTGGGCCAGGAAGGCCGCATCGACGATGGGCTGGGACCCTTGGTCGAAGTTGAGAAAGTCGGGCGACGCCGGGTCGGTGGCGTGGGCGATGGTCATGCGTGCCAGTTCGGCAAACTCGGCGCGCAACGTCTCTTCCGCGCCCGAAAGCCCATCCAGTTCCAGCCACGGCGCGATGCCGCAGAGCAAGCGTCCCACCGCTTCCAAGTGCGTGTATGCGGCCCGATCGGCTTCCAGTCCGGGCCGCGCCTCCACCGGCATGCGCGCCCGCAACGCACCCGCCGCGCCCGCCTCCAATACCGGCCGCGCCACCCGCGCCGTCACGTCAACCCAGTACGCGCGCACGTCTTCCTCGCCCCCCGCCCCGCGCAACTCGCCCCTCACCCCCAACACCCCCCAATCGCATCCCGTTCCGCCGCCATCAACTCCTTGATCAACGCGTCGGCGTCGGCCATGGAATTGACCAGCGGGTCGGTGAGCATGGCCCGGCGCAGCAGTGTCATGTCGCAGGTGGCGACGGCTTCGGCCGTGAGTTCGTGGGTGTCGAGCACCGTTTCCTGCAAGCCGCGCAGGCCCCGGGGCATCTCGCCCACCGGGCGCGGACGCGGGCCGTCCATGTCGATGTCACAGAGCAACTCCAGGAAGGCGTCGTCGGCCATGTTGGTCACCGCGCCGTGGTTGGCCGTGTTGACGTAGAAGGGCTTGCCCAAGTTGCCCACCATGTTCTCGATGATGTCCGTGGCGTGGTCCGGCCCCATGATCTGGTCGAATTCGGCGATGGGCGTGGCGCCGCTGACAAAGCCGTCCACCTGGCGCCACATCTCGTCGTGGCGATCGTAGCGCGCCTCGGTCTCCCAGATGGAGAGGGGCGGGACGCGCTCGGGCAGCTTGCCCAGGCCTTGGAAATAGGGCACGTACTCTTTGGTGTGGGCCACACAGACCGGCACCGCACCAAAGACATCGTAGAGCATGTGGCCGATGGTGTTGTTGAAGAGCGCCTTGGCCCCCACGTCGCCGCCGTCGCTCTCCGTCGCCGCCTCCCGGGCGATGCTCGCGGCGATGGCGGGCATGACGTCCCGCCCCTCATACTCGGCCTTGAGCATCCACGTGAAGTGGTTGACGCCGGCGATGCGCATGTCGAACGCAGCGTCGACCGCGGGCGTGAAGTCGCCGGCCGCGGCGATGATGCCCGCACGCTGGGCGTAGCGCCGCTTGACGTGGGGCATGTGCAGGCTGTCGCAGAGGGCGAAGCTCTTGAGGTCGGGCGCATAGCGGCGCAGGCCGATGCCATGGACGGTGGACGGGTTGATGTAGTTGATGACCCAGGCGTCGGGGCAGAGTTCGGCGATGTCGCGTGCGGCCTGGAGGATCTGCGGGAACTCACGCATGGCGCGGAAGATGCCGCCGGGGCCGATGGTGTCGCCCGAGCACATGCGGATGCCGTATTTCTCGGAGAGGAGGCAGTCGATGCCCCGGTACTTCACCGTCTGGTTGGCGAAGCTGAGCACCACGAAGTCCGCGCCGGGGAGCACGTCGCGCCAGTCGTTGGCGGCCTCCAGCGCTAGAGGAACGCCGTTGTGCGCGATGACCTTCTCGGCCAGCGCGGCCATCTTGTCCAGCCGCGCCGGGTCGGTGTCCACCAGCGCCAGCGTGCCCGTGTTGAGGATGGGCGAATGGACCATCTGCCAAGATGGCCTGCCGCCCAAAGAAGAGACTCCCTGCTGATCACCACCACCTTGGGATGCTGTACAGTTGTCATCAAATTCACACCTTCCATCAAAAAGAAAAATTAGCCACAGATGGACACAGATAAACACAGATTAAAAAAAAGCACAGATTTCCAAGACTTACAAAAACGAAAAATCCAAATCAGAAGTAAAAAATCTGTGTTCATCTGTGTCCATCTGTGGCTCCAGTTTTGCTGTCGTTCACTGTGTCCAGCGGCTGCGGAGGAAGTGGGCGGCCATTTTGGGACGGCGGTCACGGGTGAAGACGCCCTTGTGATTCAGCCCGCCGGCGCGCATGATGGCCTGGGCCGTCTTGAAGTCGGCCATGTTCCACACGTGCAGCCCGGCGATGAAGGGCTTGCGCGCGGCCACGTCTAGATAGCGGCGCAGGAACTCCACCTGGTACTCCTCGCTCCAGAGCGTGGGCGGGTCGGCGTGATGGCCGGGCAGGGTGTCCGCGCCGAACTCGCTGATGATGATGGGCTTGCCCAGCGCGGCGTTGAGCGCGTCCAGTTCTTGGTCCAGCACCGCTTCCGCCGCGTCCAACTGACCACCGTGGGTGTACCAGCCGAAGTAGCGATTGACCATGACGAAATCGCAGACGTCCAGCCACTCGGTCGGGCAGCCCATGATGCCGGCCAACGTCGCCGGGCGCGTCGGGTCAAGCCGGCGCGCGTCGTCCACCAGCGTCTGGAAGAATGCAGTCGTCTCCGGCGGCACCGGGTCCGCCGCGCCGCCGCGCATCCGTTTCATCAGGTCGGGCGGCATGGGTTCGTTGGCCACGCTCCACCCGATGACGCAGGCGTGATTCTTGTCGCGCGCGATGAGCGTGTCCAACTGGGCGCGGCAGGTGGCCAGGCGCGTGGCGACGCCGGCCGGATCGCCCTCGAAGAAGAGGCCCACGGCAGGCGTCTCGTCGATGACCAGGATGCCCAGCCGGTCGGCCAGTTGCAGTTGCTCCTCGGCGTAGGGATAGTGGGAGGTGCGGTAGGAATTGGCCCCGATCCAGCGCAGCAACTCGTGGTCCTTGACCATGACGGGCAAATCGTAGCCGCGGCCGTGGACGGGGAAATCCTCGTGGCGACCGAAGCCGGTGAGGAAGATGGGCGCGCCGTTGAGCAGGATCTGGTGGCCCTCCACGGCCACGGTGCGGATGCCCACGTCCAGCGTGTAGCGGTCCAGCAC